>JBPGZF010000001.1:0-171274 GCA_052033095.1 Collinsella sp. | reverse complement strand
GTTTGCCGTGTCTGGTTCATGGGCTGTCCAATCAAATTGAAGAAATGGAGTGAACCGGTTCGACAGTCAGTATCCATTTGAAGGCCAGGCTCGACAACCTACGCTGCGTAGACATGCGTCAATCGAACGAGCGCGGATTTTTGGACGCTCATCTCGAGCAGTCATTTAAGAACGTCCCCAATGACCACCGCATCCGGAGCAAGACAACGCCGCAAGTAGAGGACGGACAGCGAGCGACGTCCAGGGCGAACAAGTTGGCGTGAAAAAGACGAGACATTGACCTTCTGGTCATGCCTCGCCTTTTGAATGACAAATTGTCGCCCTGGGCGGCGCGCAGCGTCAACTGGTTACGCGGTTTGGTAAAACCGCGCAACTACCTACTCCCGAGCTCCGTACTGCTCGTAGTAGGCATCGATGGCGGCCTTGAGCTCGTCATCGATGACGACCTTGCCGTCGATCTCGTGGTTGTAGAGAGTCTCGACGACCTCGGCCATGGAGACGATGCTCGCGACGGGGAAGCCGTACTTGGCCTCGATCTCCTTCTGCGCGGTGGTCACGCCACCCTTGCCGACCTCCATGCGGTTGAGGGACACGATCAGGCCCTTGATCTCGACATCGGCAGCAGCCTTGACCTTGGGATAGGTCTCGTCGATGGACTTGCCGCTGGTGGTGACGTCCTCGACCATGACCACGCGGTCGCCGTCCTGGGGCTCATAGCCCAGCAGGTTGCCCTTATCGGCGCCGTGGTCCTTGGCCTCCTTACGGTCGCAGCAGTACTTGACCTCCTTGCCGTACAGCTCGTGGTAGGCAATTGCGGTCACGACGGCCAGCGGAATACCCTTGTAGGCCGGCCCAAACAGCACATCAAAGTCGTCGCCAAAGTTATCGTGGATAGCCTGGGCGTAATACTCGCCCAGCTTCTTGAGCTGGTAGCCCGTCACGTAAGCGCCGGCGTTCATAAAGAACGGGGACTGACGGCCGCTCTTGAGCGTAAAGCTGCCGAACTTAAGGACGTCGGACTCGACCATAAACTTGATGAACTCTTGCTTGTAAGCCTCCATGCGGGCTCCTCTCGTAATCGCGTACGTGCCCTCCAGTTTAGCGCAGGCGAAGCGTCGATGCGGGCGCGCTTTGAGGCCACGGCATTCTGCAAAGGCTTTGTCAGGGGCAATGGTTTTCCAAACAAAGGGGTTGACACGGCAAACCCCCTCATCAAAAATACGGGCGGATTAAAACGGGTACGAGATACCCAAAGCGCGCCGCGCCCGGCCTTAAGGAGGTGTGCCATGGAAGGCAGTCATAGTCGAAAAACCTGCATGTCGCCCTCGGCACGCCACGAGGATTCCGTATTCGCATAAGCGTCACGAACCGATCGTCAAAACCGCCACAAAGGTGCCTGTCCCCTTTGTGGCGGTTCGCGAGCTTGACGTGAGCGACATCTAGGTTTTTTGAAGCAAATACGACACGTACGCTAACTCCCTTCAACAAGGAGGACCCTATGCTGATGCTCAAAACCGCTACGGTACTCGAAGCCATCTCCAAGCGCCGCCGCACGGCGCGCCCTGCCGCCCACGCCGGCCTGTCCAAGAACACCATATTCGCCGCCACCCATTGTGCTGAGGACACTCTCGTACTGCTTGACGCCACGGCAAACGGCCTCACCGCCGAGCGGGCAACCGAGCGCCTGGACGCCTCCGGCCCCAACACCATCGAGGCGCCGACCAAGACACTCGCCCGCCGTATCGCCGACGCCTTTGTCGACCCCTTCGCCGGCATCCTCGCCGCTCTCGCGCTGGTCTCGCTCTACATCGACGTGCTCGCCGTGCCCGAACCGCAGCGCGACCCCTCCACGGTCATCGTCATCGGCATCATGCTGCTGGTATCGGGCGGCATGAAGTTTATCCAGGAAGCCCGCAGCGGCAATGCGGCCGAGGCCCTCAAGGACCTGGTCTCCAACACCTGCTGTGCCCTGCGCGACGGCGAGCGCATCGAGATTCCCTTCGACGAGCTCGTCCCCGGCGATGTGATCCGCCTCTCTGCCGGCGATATGGTGCCGGCCGACGCCCGCATCATCACCGCACGCGATCTGTTTGTGATCGAGTCCGCACTCACCGGCGAGAGCGAGGCCGTCGAGAAGACCGCTGCCATCACCGTCGTCGAGGGTGCCGACGGCTCCGCGCTGTCACTCTCTGCCTGCAAGAACATCGTCTTTACCGGCACCTCCGTGCAAAACGGCACCGCCATGGCGCTCGTCGTTGCCACCGGCTCGGACACTTACCTGGGCGGCATCGCCAAGATGCTCAACGGGCGCGGCGAGAAGAGCGCGTTTGACCGCGGCGTCTCGAGCGTCTCCATGCTGCTCGTACGCCTCATGCTCGTTATGGCGCCGGCCGTCTTTGCCATCAACGTCGCCACCAAGGGCAACGTCATCGACGCGCTGCTGTTCGCCACGAGCGTAGCCGTTGGCATCACGCCGCAGATGCTTCCCGTCATCGTGACCACGAGCCTGTCGCAGGGCGCCAAGGACCTCGCCCGTCGTCAGGTTATCGTCAAGGAACTGCCGGCGATCCAAAACCTCGGCGCGATGGACGTCCTGTGCTGTGACAAGACCGGCACCCTCACCGAGGACCGCATCGTGCTCGAGCGCTACCTCAACACCGACGGCAACGAGGATGCACGCGTGCTGCGCCATGCGTTTTTGAACAGCTTCTTCCAGACCGGCCTCAAAAACCTTATCGACCTGGCCGTCATCGACCGTGCCGACGTGACGCCCTCGGCCACAGCGCCCGATTCCATGCTGGGCCAGAGCCTGCGCGACCGCTATACCAAGGTCGACGAGGTGCCCTTTGATTTCTCACGCCGTCGCCTGAGCGTAGTTGTCGCCGATGCCCAAGGCAAAACCCAGATGGTCACCAAGGGCGCTGCCGAGGAAATGCTCGAGATCTGTTCCTTTGTCGAGGTCGATGGCATCGCCCAGCCTCTCACCGAAGATAAGCTCGCCCAGATTCGTAAGCAGGTCGCCGGACTCAACGCCGAGGGCCTGCGCGTGATTGCCGTGGCGCAGAAGACCAATCCGCGCTGCGTGGGCGAGTTTGGCATCGCCGACGAGTGCGACATGGTGCTGATGGGTTTTTTGGCCTTCCTCGATCCGCCCAAAGCAAGTGCCGCGGGCGCCGTCGCCACCCTCGAGGCCAAGGGCGTGGCGGTCAAGGTCCTGACCGGCGACAACGACCGCGTCGCCGCCACCGTCTGCGAACAGATCGGCATCGACGCGAGCAACGTCTTGCTCGGCTCCGAGATCGATGCACTCGATGACGCCGAACTTGCCGAGCGCGCTGAGAAAACCCATCTGTTCGCCAAGCTCTCGCCGCTGCAGAAGGCGCGCCTGGTGCGCGTCATGCGCGAGCTGCTCGGCCACACCGTGGGCTTTATGGGCGATGGCATCAACGACGCCGCCGCCATGCGTGCGAGCGATTGCGGCATCTCGGTCGATTCGGCCGTCGACATTGCCAAGGAATCCGCCGATATCATCTTGCTTCAGAAGGACCTGGGCGTGCTCGAGCGCGGCATCATCGAAGGCCGCCGCACCTACGGCAACTTGCTTAAGTACCTCAAGACCACAGTGAGCTCCAACTTTGGCAACGTGCTGTCCGTAACCGCCGCGAGCCTGTTCTTGCCGTTTTTGCCCATGAGCGCTCTGCAGCTGGTGCTGCTGTCGCTGGTCTACGAGATCGTGTGCATCGCACTGCCGTGGGACACCGTCGACAACGCCTGGACTGCCCGCCCGCGCGCTTGGGACGCTGCGTCCATCAAGGGCTTTATGCTCGAGCTGGGCCCCGTAAGCTCGCTGTTTGACATCGTGACCTTCGCCGCGCTCTTCTTTGTGGTGTGCCCCGCCGCCGAGGGCGCAAGCTGGTCCGAGCTTGCCGCCGCGGGCGACGTCGCGGGTATGGCGACCTTTGCTGCGCTCTTCCAGAGCGGCTGGTTTGTCGAGTCCATGTGGTCGCAGACGCTCGTGATCCACATGCTGCGCTCCCCGCGTCTGCCAAGCCCGCGCGACCACGCCGCGCCCGCGCTGTGCGTCCTCACCGTGCTGGGCCTGGCGCTCGTCACCTGGCTGCCGGCAAGCCCCATCGCCGATGCACTGGGCCTCACGCCGCTGCCGACGAGCTTCTTCGCGCTGCTCATCGGCATCGTCGCCGCCTACATCGCACTCACTCAGCTGGCCAAGCGCCACTACATTGCCCGCCACGGCGAGCTGCTGTAGCAAGCAGACGGAAAACACCCTGCCAGTTGCCGTTGCCTCTGCCGCCACCGATGCCGCCGCCTCTGCCGCTGTCGCAGTCTATCCCCTCAGCAGTTGCGGTGAAATAGTTCCCGCTTAAAGCCCCGTGACTTTAATTTAGGGACTATTCCACCGCAACTTATTGGGGGATTAGCTAGTCCTTGGGTGTCCAGGACCAGAAGAAGTTGATAAGGGCCACACGCGAAGCGGTGTCGGTCTTTTTGTTGATCAAGGAAATGTGGCGGTAGAGCGTGGAGCGCGAGAGGAAAAGCGTTGTGGCGATGTCCTGGACGCTCTGGTCCGAAACGACCAAGACCTCAAGCATATCGCGCTCGCGCCTTGTAAGCCCAAAGGTGACGACGAAGGCATCGAGGCGTTCATCGGACGTGGGCTCCGCGGCCTCCACCACTCATTTAAGCACCACTCATTTAAGTACGTCCCCAATGAGTGCCCAATGACTACCCGCGGCAAGGGTGTCCCTATGTGCCGGATGAAAAATGGGCCATGTGTCCCAGTTGTGGAGACTCGTTGAGCCGTCTGGGTATCGTGAAAGATCGCACACTCCCCCATCATCAAAAGTGACACACGCTACCAGTTGATGGGAGGCAGCCATGGGCTTCTTTGACAAGATGTTCGAGAAGAAAGAGTGCGCGATTTGCGGTACCGAGCTGGGACTTCTAGGTAAGACAAAAATCAATGAAGGCTACCTGTGCAAAGAGTGCGCCGGCAAGCTCTCCCCCTACTTTCACGGCTATCGCTCCAGCACCGCGGACGATATCCGTGAGCAACTCGCCTACCGCGAGGCCAACGCCGAGCGCCTGGCGTCGTTCAACCCCACGCGCACGCTTTCTGCCGGGCGCACCAACATCATGCTCGATGAGGACGCGGGCCTGCTAATCATCACCTCGCAGAGCCGCTGGCGCGACGCCAATCCCGACATCATCGAGTTCTCGCAGGTACTCGGCTGCGATATGGATATCGACGAGCATCGCACCGAGATCTATCGCGAGACCGAGGACGGCGAGCGCGAGAGCTACAACCCGCCGCGCTACGACCTGGATTACGACTTTAATCTGACCATTCACGTCAACACGCCGTACTTTACCGAGATCAACCTGCGCGTAAACGACTCCACCATCGATCAGCGCGGCTCCATCGAATACCGCGAGGCCAAGCGCCAGGCAACCGAGGTCCGCGACGCGCTGGTGCAGCTGCGCCAGGAGACGCGCGACAGCGTCGTGGCCGCCAAGGCCCCCAAGACCGCGGTGACCTGCCCCTTCTGCGGAGCCACCACCATTCCCGATGCCAGTGGGCGCTGCGAATACTGCGGCGGCGCCATCGGCGCATAGCCTCCGGCACGGAAAGGACCGATCATGGCCTTCGAGAGCGTTAACTATCAGTGCCCTGCCTGCGGTGGTCCCCTGCATTTTGCCAGCGCCGAGCAAAAGCTTGTCTGCGACTACTGTGACTCACGCTTTGAAGTCGAAGAAGTCGAGGCCCTCTATCGCGAGCGCCAGGACAAGGCAGATGCCAAAGCCGATGCCGCAGCCGCAGCTCCCAAACCTGCTGCCGACGATGCCGTGCAGAAGCTCGCCCAAAACGCCGGCTACATCTGCTCGTCGTGCGGCGCCGAGCTCGTGTCCGACGGCACCGTCGCCGTCACCACCTGCCCGTACTGCGGTAACTCCGCCGTGGCGTCCGGCCAGCTCTCTGGCGACTTCTCGCCCGACCTGGTGATTCCGTTTAAGCTCGGGCGCGACGACGTCACGGCCGCACTCAAGGAACACTACAAGGGCAAAATCTTGCTGCCCAAGAGCTTTGTCACCGGCAACCACATCAACGAGGTCCAAGGTGTCTACGTGCCGTTTTGGCTCTACGGTGCCCGCGTTGACGGCGAAGTGTACTTTGACGCGACCAACGAGACCGTGACCGAGGAATCCGACCGCACCGTCACGACCACCGACCACTACGATGCCTACCGCAAGGGCAATATCTCGTTTAAGCGCGTGCCCGTCGACGGATCGTCCAAGATGCCCGACGGCCACATGGACGCCATCGAGCCGTTTGACTACGACGCGCTGCGTCCGTTCTCGGTCGCATATATGCCCGGCTACATCGCCAACCGTTACGACGAGGACTGCGAGACCTGCAAGGCGCGCGCCGAGCGCCGTATGGAAGAAAGCACGATCTCGGCCCTGCGCGAGACTGTCATCGACGAATACGACGATGCCACGGTCGAAAGCAAGCAGCTCGACTACACCTGGGAAGACAGCGACTACGCCCTGTTCCCCGTCTGGATGCTCTCCACCTCGTGGAACGGCAAGAGCTACCTGTTTGCCATGAACGGCCAGACCGGCCGCTTGGTCGGCGAGCTCCCCTGTTCCAAGCCCAAGCTCGCCATCGCCTCGGTGCTGTTCTTTGTGATCGGATTTGTCCTCTCCCAGATTCTCTTTATGGGCGAGAACGCCTTCGATCCGGATTACCTCGCCTTTGATATCGAGGGCATCCTCATCAACATCATCGCGCCGCTGATCATCGTGATTATCGGAGACGTGCTACTGGTAGGCCAGCTCAAGACGGCCAACGAGGCCACCCACGCCGACGAGTACTGCGGCGAGCTCGACCTGACCGAGAAGCACGACACCTTCAGCCACACCGAGACCACCGTTGTCATGAAAGACGACAAGGACGACTAAGCAATCCAACCAATACCACCCGGCCTTTGACGAGAAAGGAAGATCACCATGGGACTCTTGAAAGCTGGATTGGGAGCTGCCGGCGGCGTCATGGCCGACCAGTGGAAGGAATTTATCTACTGCGAATCGATGCCTGCTGACGTCTTGGCCTGCAAGGGCAGCAAACGCACCGGTGGCCGCAGCTCCAACACGCGCGGCGAGGACAACGTCATCTCCAACGGCTCCGTCATCGCCGTCAACGACGGCCAGGGCATGCTCGTGGTGCAAAACGGCAAGATCATCGAAGTCGCACTGGAGCCCGGTGAGTTCGTCTTCGATACCGGCAGCGAGCCGAGCGTCTTTAGCGGCAACCTAGGCGATTCCATCAAGGAGACCTTCGCCAATATCGGCAGCCGCTTTACCTTTGGCGGCGACGCGGGCAAGGACCAGCGCGTCTACTTCATCAACACCAAGGAGATCATCGGCAACAAGTACGGCACCGCCTCGCCCGTGCCCTTCCGCGTGGTCGATAACAACATTGGCCTGGACGTTGACATCTCCGTGCGCTGCAACGGCGAGTACTCGTACCGCATCACCAACCCGCTGCTGTTCTACACCAACGTGTGCGGCAACGTGACCGATAGCTACACGCGCGACAAGATCGACAGCCAGCTTAAGTCCGAGCTGCTCACCGCCCTGCAGCCCGCCTTTGCCAAGATCTCGGAGATGGGCATTCGCTACAGCGCCATCCCCGGTCACACCACCGAGCTCGCCCGCGCGCTCAACGAGGTCCTCTCTGCCGACTGGCGCGACCTGCGTGGTGTCGAGATCGTGAGCTTTGGCGTCAACTCCATCGCAGCCTCGCAAGAAGACGAGCAGATGATCAAGGACCTGCAGAAAGCCGCCGTCATGCGCGATCCCACTATGGCGGCAGCCAACATTGCCAGCGCCCAGAGCGACGCAATGCGCGCGGCAGCCGCCAACCCCAACGGCGCGATGGCAGGCTTTATGGGCATGGGCATGGCAGGTGGCATGGGCGGCATGAACGCCAGCCAGCTGTTCGCCGCCGGCCAGGCACAGCAGCAGGCCGCCCCGCAGCCGGCTCCGGCACCCGCTCCCGCACCGGCTCCTGCCGCTGCCCCCGCGGCCGGCACATGGACCTGCAGCTGCGGCGCCACCAACACCGGCAAGTTCTGCTCCGAGTGTGGCAGTCCCGCACCCGCCCCGGCACCGGCCAAGTGGTTCTGCCCCAACTGCGGCAGCGAAAACGGCGGCAAGTTCTGCAGCAACTGCGGAACGCCCAGGCCCTAGCCCCTCTATCTGGTAATTGGCGGGGGATCCGCCACCCCCGCATTTGCTTCTATGGGTTTCGTTCGATAAAGGAGGACACCATGAAGACAACGTTCAAAAAGTCCGTACTCGCATTTCTGACATGCGTCCTTGCGCTCGCCTTTGCCCTGACGGGCTGCAGCGGCGGCGGCAAAGACCCCAAGGCCAACTTCGTCGGCAGCTGGGAACTCTCGGGTGGAACCCTGGAGGGCGAAGAACTGACCGATGAGTACATGAAGATGCTCGAGGATTGGGGTGTGCACTGCGTCCTGATTCTCGATGAGGACGGTACAGGTGCCCTCGACCTGTTCCTTGAAGTCGTCGACCTTAAATGGGAGGCAAAAGACGCCACCACCGTAACCATCACCGCCGAAGACGAGTCACATGACATGAAGCTCAAGGACGGCAAGCTCATCCTCGAAGAGGATGACGGCAATCTTGTCTTTACCAAGTCCGACAAGGACCTGTCCGGCACGGTGAAGAAGGATCGCGAGGCGGCCGAGAAGGAAGAAGAGATCGACGAGGCCGTCGAAGACGACGACGTCCAGAAGATTGAAATCTCCCCCGCCGTCACCGTTGCCGATGATGACCTGTGCACCATCACCATCACCGAGAAGTTCAAGGACGAGTGGGGCGACATCGGTTTTGTCGTCAACATCACCAACAAGAGCGACAAGGACCTGACCTTCTACGCCCCCAGCGGCAAGACCAACGTCAACGGCACCATGAAGGAACCCTGGTTCTCGGCTCACCTGATGCCCGGCACCAACGCCACTGAGGAATTCACGTTCTCGAACGGCACGCTCGATAGCCTTGACGACCTGGTCAATACGACCATCGGCATCGACGCCTACCTGACCGATTCCTACGAGGACGTTGCCTCCTACAGCGCAACCATCGCGTAACGGCACGTAACATCAGCCGCGGATTGGCGGACACATCCGCGCACACCAGACGGGGCCGCAGGAGATGATCCTGCGGCCCCGCCGCTTTATGCCGACAGCACTGCCCATACAAGCAGGCCGCCCGCCGTTTTTAGATGCGAAACGGTGGGCGGCCTATCTTTGCGGCGCCGGAACACGGGTGAGCGCGTCGATTACGGGCGCTCCATGTTGGGAACGATGCTGCCCTCGGTCACCGCATGCACGGCCAGGCGCATGATGTTGTCGTAGCCGGTCTTGCTCAGGATCTCCGAGATGCGGCGCTTGATGGTGCCCTCGCTCATAAACAGCTCGGCCGCAATCTCGCGGCGGCTTTTACCCTCGCAGGCAAGGCGCAAGATCGACAGCTCGACATCGTCGAGGGCCGCCGTGCCCGAGAAGATGCTCTCGGGCGGCTTGGGAAACGTGCAGTAACCCGCCAGCGTGGAGCGCATCACGGCGAACAGCTCGTCGATACCGACGTTCTTGTACACAAAGCTATCGACGCCCGCCTCGCGGGCCTGATCGACAAAGGTGATCTCGGGCATGCCTGTCATGATAATGATGCGACACTCGGGCAGCTGCTCTTTGATGCGTGCCGCCGCCACGATGCCGTTTGAATCGTGTTCGGTGCACACGTCCATCAGTATCATGTCCGGGCGCTCCTTGAGCGCGACACCCAAGGCCTCGGAGGCATCGGCGATCGCGGCAACGACGGTCATATCGGGCTGGTCGCTAACGGAGCGCGCCAGGCTCTCGCGCAGGATGGCCTGATCTTCGACAATTAACACGCGGATCATGAGTTTCTCCTTTGGGACGTGTCGCTGGCGTTAAGCGGAATGGATACCGTAAGCGTAAAGGGCGGGGTGGCGTGGACCTCTAGGCTGCCACCCAGATCTTGCGCGACATGCCTCATACCTGGGATACCCGTTCCCTCGCGATACGATACGGGGGCCGGGGACCCGTCGTTAGAAATCGTCATGTGCGCGACGGCGTCAGCATCCGTCCTCTCCTGCCACAAGCGCACATGGACCCGATGCGCCTGCGCATGCTTGGTGGCGTTGGTCGAGGCCTCGCGGATAATCTGCAAAAAGGCAGCGGCGACACGCGCGTCCTCAGGCAGCACACCCTCAACATCGATCTGCACGCTCACCAGGCCAAAAGCATGGACGATATCGCCCAGTTGCTCTGCCGGTTCGGTGTCGCCCCCGCTGCGCAGATCGGCAGCGATTGAGCGCAGCAGCGGGTCGATCTGCTCGAGCGACTCGTCGTCCAAGCGCCCCTCCTCCAAATAGCGATGGAGGATGGACAGGCGCTGGCCGATCACATCGTGAACGCGGGCGCGCATGCGCAGATAGGCCGCATTGTCGGCAACTTTTTTGACTTCTTCGATCTGGGCCTGGAGCTCTTGGCCCGCAAGCTCAAGCAGGTGGTTGGCCTGCGCCAGGCGGTCATGCGCATGCGCATACTCTGTCACGTCCAGACCGATTATGCGCTCGAACGAACGGCCCGAGACCATAACGTCATCGCACACAAACAGGCGAATCTCGGCGGGAGAAACCTCGACCACCGCACGCGCCTCACCAAAGCGGTCCAGGCTGATCCGCACGCGGTTCTTACCGCCTTCGGGCATTTGCATGCTGAGCTTGCGCAGGTCGTTCCATGTACCGCTCATATCGCCTAGGTCGGTGGGCATATGAAGCTCCACCAGGTTTTTGCGCATGCAGCGGTTCATGAGCAGTGGACGGCCCCTCGAGTCCAGATACAGGATGCCCACGGGAATCACGTTGATGGTTTCAATCGTCGAGAACGCGGTGATATCCTCTTGGCGGTTACGGACGTCCATCAAGAGCGCCGCGACGGAACGGAACAGGAAGAACGCTCCCTCTGCGATAAGGACAACGGCCCACACCGAGCCCATGGCAAAAACCACCGGCGGTGTCACGGCGCCAACAAGCAGCAGCTCGGCCAGCATGACAGGGCGACGATAGCGCACCATAAGGACCACGCCATAGACAAAGATCGCGGCATTGAGCCACAGCACTCCGCCCATTGCCCTGGCGCAAACGTCAAGCGGCGCCACCAGATACGAGCCAGACGACGCGAATAAGATGAGCGCCGAAATCATCAGGTGAAGCACAAGGCTCGTCTCGTAGGCGCAAATCACCTTACGGTTATAGGACGAGCGGCGCGATGCGATGAGCGGGACGTGGATCATCTGCAGACACGCAGCCAGGGCAAAGACAACATCGAGCGCAACGATTTGGGGAAGGATGAACGAAATCTGCATCGTCACTCACCCGCCCTCGGCATCAAGACGATCATGCGCAGCTGGCCGGGCTCGCCCTCAAGGCGGTATGCCACGTTGCGCCCTTGCAGAGCGCTTTCGAGCTCTTGCGCAGCGGGCGTCTGCGAAAGATCTTCATCATCGTTGGAAAAAAGCGTGGCGCGCAGCTCGACACTGCACCGGTCATGGTCGCCCAAGTGATACATAAGCGCCGGATGGTCGGTGGTGTAGGCAAAAAGCGCAAAGTCATACACGCAGTCGTACAGGGCGCTTACCGTACTGGCGTGCATCGGGCGCCGTATGGCGATAATCGAGGCGCAATCGACATCGATGGTGCGCAGGTCACTTGCAAGCTCGTTGGCGATGAGCTGAATGCGGTCGCGGTCAAAACCGCTCTCCCCGTGCTGTGCCAACGTGAGCGACCCCTTGCGTTTGCAATAGGCGACGAGCATCTTGGCGCGCTGCAGCATGCGGTAACGCTCGTGCGAAGATGCCTCATCGGTCAACGGCGGCAGCGAGCTCAGCAGGTCGTACATCCCTTCGAGCGCACGGGCAAGCGCTTGGTCCACGTCTTGGACCAGTAAGGTCTCGGCCTCTTGGTCTGCCAAATGTGTCTTAAGGTCGTAGTCGGCGGCAAGCAGCTCGTTTTGACGCTGCAGTTCCATGCGACGATGTGCCAGTTCACGGTTAAGCTCGTTGAGATCCGACACGTCTTGGGCAAGCAGGGCCGATCCGCCCAGCAGTGGAAAGGCACGGTACACCACATCGGGATCGGACGCCACAGCGAAGGCATGGGCGTGGCCGTGCTCCTGGGTCCGCAACTCCTCGCGCACGCCTACCGGCATTGGCTTTGACGCCGGCGTGGCATAGACTTCCTGCAGGTCGCGCGTTAGAACTTTGAGGTCGAGCGGCAAGGTGTCGAAGATGCCGGCGATGTCGTGATACGACGGAATGACACCGCAATCGAGACAGATTTCCATCGCCACCACGCACAGGACGCAATAGACGAGCGAAAAGTTGAGCCTCCATGCCCAGGGCACGCGCAACGCATACGAGACGGCAAAGAATGCGCCACCCAGCAGTACGAGCGCCGCCGTGCCCGAGAAACGCTGGATGCGAAAGGACGAGGACCGGCCCACCAGGATAAAAAAGGCCACAAAGTTAAAGGCCGTCCACACTAAGACAGCGAAATAACCCCAGCCGTACGTGTAATCGTTGCTCCAGGTGTCGCTTGTACGGTCAAAGTGGAAGACCTGCTGGTGAAAATCGTTGGTGAGCACAAATCCGATAAGCAGGATAGCCACAATCCAAAGCGCAGCGCAGTAGCGGCGACCCAGGCGGTGTTGCTCCAGACCCGCAAGGCGCAGACCACACAACTGGTAGAGCAGCGGAATGAGCGTCATGGGCACGTAGTACAGGTACCACAGGATCGTGGCGTAGACCGGTGTGAACGACTTGTATTTGAGGATGACCTCAATCATCCACAGGGTACAAATGGCGGCGATGGCAACAAGGCGGCGGCGCAAGACGTAGTCCAAGCAGCGTAGGTACGCCAACACACCCCAGATTGAAAACGCAATTGCGGCGACAAGCAGCGGGAGAGAGCTCGAGTGGACGAGCGCATCCACGACCTCTTCGGACACCTCGCTATAGGCGGGCACGGCGTTGGAAAGCTTGGGGTCGGAGGCAAACAGCGCCGGCAAGACTGCCAAAAGCATGAGGAACAGCACGGTGATGGCGCCGGCGATAGCAAAGACGCGGTGACGGTACACCTGATGTGTTATACCAACAAGGAATCGCGGCATGGCGAAGAGCCTGCCGCCCCTGGGATCCGCCACGGGTGCGGATCGGGCGGCCGCGTGGCCGATATGTCGCTCGCGGGTACCCATAGTGCTTTTAGTGTACCGACAGGCGGGCCCAAAAAGCGGGCCACATGTCCCAAAATCCGCCGACGGCGAGGGACGTCGCCAGCGACTAGTCGTTTAAGAGCGTCCCCAATGACTACCAATGACGAGAGTGGATAATCTCCCACTTTGAGCCCACAAACAGGCTAAAAACGGGAGATTATCCACTCTCATTCTGCGGGTACTCATTTAAGTACGTCCCCAATGAGTGCTTTCACTTCTTAACAAAGCGCCCGGCGGGCATTAACTGCTCGCCGGGCGTTTTGGTTAGGAGGCTATGGTTGTTGAGAAGCCTTAGGCCAGGTCCTCGCCGTTCGTCTCGATGACGTGTTTGTACCAGTCGAAGCTCTTCTTTTTGGAACGCTTGAGGGTTCCGTTGCCCGCATCATCGCGGTCGACATAGATAAAGCCGTAGCGCTTGGACATCTCGCCCGTGCCGGCAGACACCAGGTCGATCGGGCCCCAGGTGGTGTAGCCCAGCAGGTCAACGCCGTCCTCGGTCACCGCATCGCGCATCGCGGCGATATGCTGGCGCAGGTAGTCGATACGGTAGTCGTCGTTGATGGAGCCATCCTCCTCGACAACATCCTTGGCGCCCAGACCGTTCTCGACCACAAACAGCGGCTTCTGATAACGGTCGTACAGGTCGTTGAGGGTGATGCGGAAGCCCAGCGGATCGATGGCCCAGCCCCACTGGCTCTCCTGCAGGTAGGGATTCTTGGCGCCGGCGAAGGCGTTGCCCTGGGTGCGCTCGACATCGGGGTTATCGGCACCGGCGGAGCAACGGGTGCTGTAATAGCTAAAGCTGATGAAGTCGACGGTGTTGGCGGCCAGGATCTCGCGGTCTTCATCCGTCATGCCCACATCGATGCCCAAACGCTCGAGCTTCTTGACGGCATAGGCCGGGTAGTAGCCGCGGCTCTGAACGTCGACGAAGAAGTAATTGTCCTGATTGTCGAGCTGCGCCTGGCGCACATCGCCCGGACGACAGCTGTAGGGGTAGTAGCTACCCGCGGCGAGCATGCAGCCGATCTTGACCTCGGGGTCGATCTCGTGGGCGATCTTGGTTGCCCAAGCGCTGGCGACGAGCTCGTTGTGGGCGGCCAGGTACTCGACGGCCTCCTTGTTCTCGCCCTCCTCAAAGACCAGACCGGCACCCATAAACGGCAGGTGCAAGATCATATTGATCTCGTTGAAGGTGAGCCAGTACTTCACCAGACCCTTGTAGCGGGTGAAGATCGTGGTCGCGAGGTTCTTGTAGAAGTCGATGAGCTTGCGGTTGCGCCAGCCGCCGTACTCCTTGATAAGGTGAATCGGGCAGTCGAAGTTTGTCGTGGCTTCAGTATCCCCGTAAGTAGCGCGCTACTCAACGGCAACGGCGCAGGTCGACACTTCTTTTCGCGCGCAGGCGCTCGGCAGCCGCCCCCGTCTGACACTTTTTGATACCTGCCCGCCCAAGCCGCCACAAAGGGGACAGGCACCTTTGTGATGGTTTGGGCCCGTTTGTCTCGATCTGTAACAGGTAGGCCGCCAAAACCGGGCTTGGTGTTACAGATCGAGATTTTCGGGCAGCCCCCCGCAGTTTGTCTAAATCTGTAACAGGTAGAGACGATTTAGCCCGATAGATGTAACAGATTGAGACGGAAGATTCTAATCGCAGGCGATGTCGAGATTTTTGCCGACGAGGCCTACGTAGCCGCCTTCGGCTGCCTTGGGGCTGTCGGCGTGGCAGAGAACCCACTTGTCGGCCTTCCAGTAGCAGTAGCTGTCACCGGCGGCAGGCATGTCGGCTGCAGCCTCGGGGCGCGGGCCGTTGGTGCCCGCCGGCAGCGCCACCATCACCTGGAAGCCGCCGTCGTCGACCATGCAGGGCGTATAGTGGAGCGTGGTGTTGAAAACCTCGACAACCTTGCCCGCCGGCACGCGGAACGCCTTGACGCATGCGGTGTCGAGCTTGCCGTCCTCGATCTCCCAGCGATGCGCCACGAGCAGGATAAAGTCGCGCGCCCCCAGGTTGAACTCGCTCGCACGGTGGTACTCCAGGCAGTTGAGACGCGTGTTGTGGCCGTTGCACCAACCGAGCTGGAAGGGACGGCCGCCAAACATGAGAAAGCCCAGTTTATCGGCATCCTTGACGCCCTCGAGCTCCGGCGCACTTGCTACGTATTTGCTGCCCTCGGGAATGGGCGTGGCAGAGAGCGCCTCGAGCACGGGCGACGTGAGCTCGGACGGAACGTCATCCCAAACGTTGCCATAAGATTTGAATTCGGAATCGTTGACAGAGTAGATATGCATGTTCACTCCTGTTCGTAAATGTGACTATACGAACATTCTAGAACAAACATGAGCGATTTTGAACGCTCGTCCCGACCGATCAACAAAAAGGCGCCCCCGCATAAGCGAAGGCGCCCAATGCGCGCGCTTTGGGCGATAAAGCCCCTATGCCTGCTGATAGTGCAGGTGCTTTTCGTCGATATTGGCTAGGTCGCGGTCGAGATAACGGCGTGCGAGCCAGTTTGCCATGGGGAGGTTCTGGTCCAGGTAGTTACCGCACTCCTCGGGAGCGGCACCGGGGACATCGCCCTCAAAGCTGGCGACAAACTCGAACAGCCCACGCACGAGTGGCAGGACCTCCTCACTCGTCAGCTCACCAAAAACGACGAGGTAAAAGCCCGTGCGGCAGCCCATGGGGCCAAAGTAGACAATGCGGCTCGACCACTCGGCATGATTGCGAAGGAACGTCGCGCCCAGGTGCTCGATGGTGTGGCACTCGGCCGTGTTCATGACCGGCTCCTTGTTGGGCGTGGTCAGGCGCAGGTCAAACGTGGTGACGGCGGCACCGGTCGCCGGATCGCGGTCGATGCGGCTCACATACACGCCGGGCTCAAGCAGCAGATGATCAACGGAAAAGCTGGCGATGCGCTCCATGGCAGATCCTCTCGATAGTCAAATTGGGACGGGGCTCTTTTAGCTGGCTCGAATGGTCGCACTAATCATACCAGTCAAAAAAGCCCCGTCCCAAAAAGACAACTTAGCCAAGGACACGGGCCATACGCGTCTTGAACTCGGACAGGAAGCGCGGAGCATCCACGGTCAGTGCCACAAGCGCGCTCTTGTCCGGATCGGACAGGCGGCGCTCATCGCAGATGGTGCGGCCGCGATACTCGCCCAGCAGATCAACACGCAGGTTACAGCCGAGCGCACCCACGAGCGTTGGATCAATCGCCACGGCAACCGCCAGCGGATCGTGCAGCGCGCAGCCGCCCAGGTAGGGCGCGTTCATCTCGTACGAGCCAATGTAGTGCTCGACCATGCTCGCAAATGCGCAGCCGGCCATGGTTCCCGAACCCGTCCAGCCGGCAATGTCGCGGCGCGTGAGCACCACGCGATGCGTCACGTCCAGGCCCACCATGGTGAGCTTGCGACCTGAGCGCAGCACCGCGTCGGCTGCCTCAGGGTCGCTCGCCATGTTGGCCTCGGCGCCCGCGCTCACGTTGCCGGGCACGGTAAGGGCGCCGCCCATCACGACCACGCGGCCGATGGACATCATCGCCGCCGCATCGCGCTCCAGGGCGAGCGCCAGGTTGGAGAGCGGGCCAGTCGCTACGTAGACCAGATCGGGACCATAGGTACGCGCGGCATCGATCAGATAATCGACCGCCGCGTTGCCGTCGGCCGAGGTCGCTCCCACCGGCTCGTAGGGCGACGCGGGCACGCTCGCGCCGCCGATGCCGTTCTTGCCGTGAATGAGCGCGGTGGACGCCGGCGGCGTATAGGGCTCAGTCGCCTGCAGAGGACGGTCGGCACCCAGGTACACCGGAACCTCGGGGCGACCCAGCAGATCGAGCACCGCCAGGCAATTGTGCGCCGACTGCTCGACGCGCACGTTGCCAAAGCACGTGGTGATGCCCACGAGCTCCACCTCGGGGCTCGCGATGGCATAGGCCAGCGCCATCGCATCGTCAACACCCATATCCAGATCAAGGATCAGCTTCTTGATTGCCATTGTTCTACTCCGCTTCTCCGTCTTTATCGTTTAACCAAACCAATGTTCAACTTCGGCGCGCGTGGGAATCGATTGCTGAGCGCCCAGGCGCGATACCGTCACCGCCGAGGCGCGAGCGCCCGCCGCCATGCACTCAAAGAGCGGCAGGCCCTCCAGACGAGCCGCCGCCAACGCGCCGATAAACGTATCGCCGGCGGCCGTGGTATCGACTACCGTACTTGAAAGTGCCGGCATGCGCAGCAGCTCACCGCCATCGCCGAGCGTAACCGAGCCGGCACCGCCCAGCGTGATGACCGCGGCGCCGGCGCCCTTGTCGAGCAGCGCATTGAGCGCGGCGACGCAACTCGCATCATCCATGGGCAGAATGCCCGTCAGAACCTGGCACTCGGTCTCGTTGGGGCAGACCAGGTCGACCGCAGGCCACGCTCCTGCCGGCAGGTCGCAGGCGGGCGCCGGGTTAAAGATCGTATAGAACCCCAGCTCGTGAGCACAAGCAAGCGCCTCGGCCGTCGCCGCAAGGTCACATTCGCCCTGGGCAATAAAGACGCTTCCGACAGCCGGGGCAATCTCGCTGGCATCGCCGTCGAGCTCGTCGGCCACCAAGCGCCTCAGTGCGCGGGCAACGTCCTCGCCCGCAAGCGCATGGTTGGCGCCCGGCGACAGCACGATGCGGTTGTCGCTCTCGCAGCGAATGATAGTCGCGGTACCGGTCTCCACGTCATCGCGACGCGCCACAAACTCAACGCCCACGCCGGCATCCTGGAGCCCTGCCACAAGCGCATCGCCAAAGGTATCGCGCCCAACAGCGCCAATCATGCACGTGCGCGTACCCATGCGCGCAGCAGCGACGGCCTGGTTAGCGCCCTTGCCACCAGCGTTGGTGATAAAACCGCTGCCACCGACTGTCTCGCCCGCACGCGGCATGCGCTCGCACGCCACCGAAAGGTCCATGTTCATGCTGCCGAACACCGCAACGATGCTGTGATCCGCCATGGAAACCTCCTCGTCTTCAGGCTTTGCGCCCACCGTCGACCAACGATTGTGCACTCTCGCACCCCCTATAACTTTAGTCCACTTTGATGTGGACGCGCGCTTGAGCTTACGCCAGCAGCAAGCATTCACAGGGGCAGGCAGCTACAATGAATACGTGCTGATTATTCTCGTCATTGGATGATGTTTTATGGAACAATTCTCGCAATCGGGCTCGCGCGGTCGACGCCGCACGGGCAACGAGCCGGCGCCGCACGAACGCGTGAAGGGCGAACGCCGTGCCAACGAGCCGCGACGCACCGCGAGCCTCCATCGCGCTTCTGCCAACAACGCGGGCCGCGCCAACACTCCCGCCGCGGAGCAGACGCCCGCTCGCCCCAAGTCCCGCTACATCCCTGCCCTTGACGGCCTGCGCACGCTTGCCGTCGTCGCAGTGGTGCTCTATCACCTCAACCTCACGTGGGCTCAGGGCGGCCTGCTTGGCGTCACGATCTTCTTTGTGCTTTCGGGCTATCTGATCACGCGCTTGCTGCTCAACGAAGTCGCTAAGACCGGCCGCATCGACCTTAAGAGCTTCTGGATTCGCCGCATCCGTCGCCTAGTCCCCGCCGTGGTAACGGTAGTGTTCGTGACCTGCGCGCTGTGCACCATCTTTAACCACGTGATGCTCACCAAGATGCGCCCCGACATCCTGCCGTCGCTGCTGTTCTTCAACAACTGGTGGCAGATTGCCCAAAACGTCTCGTACTTCAATGCTCTGGGCGACCCCTCGCCGCTTACGCACTTTTGGTCGCTTGCCATCGAGGAACAGTTCTACCTGATTTGGCCGCCACTGCTGTTTGCCATGGTATCCATGCATGTGAGCAAACCCAACACGCGCCGCGTGGTTCTGGGCCTTGCCGCGGTATCTGCCCTCGCCATGATGGTGCTTTACAACCCTGCCGCCGACCCCAGCCGCGTGTACTACGGCACCGACACCCGCGTGTTCTCGCTGCTGCTGGGTGCCTGGATGGCCTTTATCCCCGATCGCGACCTGGCGCCGGTGCGTCTCGCTCATCGTTTGGGGCTCAATCGCCTGGCTGGCGCCGCCAAGCACGGCAAGAACGCCGAGGGCAAGCCTAGCGAGAAGGCCGACAACGCAGCCGAGACCGTCCCGGCACAGCCGAGCGCCCTCGTGCGCTTTTGGTCCTCGCCCGCATCCATCGATGTGTTGGGCGTCGTGGGTCTGGTTGGCCTTGCCGCCATGGTCGCGCTCACCAACGGCTACACCGCGTTCCAGTATCGCGGCGGCACGCTGCTATGCTCCATCCTCACGCTCATGGTCATCGCGGCCTGCGTGCAGCCCCAGGGAATGGTTGCCCGCGCACTGTCCGCCGAGCCGCTCGTGTGGGTTGGCAAGCGCTCGTACAGCATCTACCTGTGGCACTATCCGCTACTGCTGCTCATGAACCCGGTCGCCAACATCAACGATACGCCGTGGTGGCAGTACATTTTGCAGGTGTTGTTGGTGGTCGCCGTAGCCGAATGTTCATATCGCTTTATCGAGACGCCGTTTAGAAAGGGCGCCTTTGGGCGCACCGTATCCGAGTTCCGCGACGGCACCACCACGCCCGCCAACTGGGTGCGCGCGCACGTCCCTGTCTGCGCAGCCTGCGCTGTCGTGTTGGTCGTTGCACTGGGCGGCCTGATCTTTGTGCCCGAGACGTCTGCGCTGAGCGGCGAGGGCGCCGAAGTCCTCAACAAGGAAGCCAAAAACACCGCGCCCGCCGACCAACAGGCAGCCGACGACACCGACAAGGACAACGACGGCTTCCCCGATGGCTCCTACGATCTGCTTATGATCGGCGACTCCGTGTCGCTGCGTGCCGTAGACACCTTTGACGGCGTGTTCCCGCACAGCCATATCGATGCCGAAAAGGGCCGCCAGTTTGATGCGGGCCGCGCGACATTTGAGGGCTATCTCCAACAGAACCTTGCCGGCAAGATCGTGGTCTTTGCACTGGGCACCAACGGCTTGGTAACCGACGACCAGATCGACGCCATCATGACCGATGCAGGAGATAAGCGTATTGTGGTGTTTGTGAACACGCGCAGCCCGCAGCCGTGGGTTGGCTCTACCAACCAGGCCATCGCCAACGCTGCTACGCGCTACAAGAACGTGCGCGTTATCGACTGGTACGGATACAGTGCCAATCGCAACGACCTGTTCGATGGCGATGGCACGCACCTGTCGACCACTGGCGTGACTGAGTACCTCAACTTGATCCACGATGCCGTCAAGAAGGACCTGCCCGTACACCCCGAGGATCACGTCAACGATCCGCAGCCGGCAGCCGTCAAGTCTGCCACCGACGCGCTCGTTAACGCCCTCGCCTTCAAACCGCACAAGCTAGGCACCGACAAGTAACCTGCAGCGCAAACTTCCCACATCCGGAGGGGTGCCCGCCACGGCAGGCACCCCTCCGGCAGTTAGGGACGTTCCTTATGTGCCGGCGCCCAGGGACACTCCTGACACAGCCGAGGAACGCCCTCCTTGCGACCGAATTCTGAGTACCTCGCCACCCCGAGCGTTGTTTCCAAGCCCACACCCGCAGCAAACAACCCAAAATCACTCTTTTCGAGCCGACTCCAAGAGGTCATGGACAAAAAGTGGCAAATATGAGTACTGTTACCATTTTAGTAGCAGGCAAAACCACCCAAAATGGTGCCCCTGCGGTAGCGCGCGACCCTTCCAGTTGACCAGAATAGCCGACTTAGGACTTGGAGACCCGCTTTTAATGAGCAGATTCTTAACTATGTTCATTATTTTCTTGGTCGTAAATGCTATCGGCAAGGCAACAGTACTCATATTTGGCATTTTTGTCCACTGCCATATAACTAACGCCCTATAGCGGGCAAAAAACAGGCCGCAGTCCATCGCTACGGCCTGTTCGGAAGCAAAAGTGGGCGCTAAGCGCTGTAGCCCATCGCTTGCAGCACAAACATGACGACCGTCAACACCGTAATCACGGCGATAGTCGCCCAAGTGAGCACATTCCACACGCGACCATTGCGGTTGGCGCCCATAATGTGACGGTCGGCAGCGATAACCACCTGGAACACCAGAACCACGGGCAGTAGCACGCCATTGATGACCTGCGAGGTCATCATGATCTGGAACAGATCGACGCCGGGCATGAGCACCAGCACGGCAGAGATGCCAATGATGGCCGTAATGATGCCGCGATAGACCGGGGCCTCGTCCCAGCTGCGATCGGCACCGCGCTCCCAGCCAAATGCCTCGCAGATAGCGCTCGACGTAACGCCCGGCAGCACGCAGGCAGCCAAGAAGCTCGCCGCGACCAGGCCCGAGGCAAACAGTACCGTAGACCACTGACCCGCAATAGGCTCCAGCGCGCGGGCAGCATCGGCAGCATCGCTAATCTGAATACCCGCCGGGAACAACACCGTACCGGTCGTGATGATAATAAAGCCGGCAATGACATCGGCGGCAAGCGAGCCGCTCACGGTATCGATGCGCTGCAGCACGATATCGTCCTCGCCCGCGTTCTTATCGACCACGTTGTTCTGCGCCAAGAAAATCATCCATGGCGCGATGGTGGTACCGATCGTTGCGACCACGAGCGACACGTAGCTGGGATCATTTTGAATGTTAGGCACGACCAGGTCGACCGCGACCTCACCCCAGTTGGGGCCAGCCATAAACGCGGCGACGATATAGGTCACGAACACGCAGCTCACCAGCAGCAGAATCTTCTCGATGCGCTGGAAACTACCCGACATGGTAAGCATCCACACCAGCAGCGCCACCAACGGCACCGAGATGCTCGCCGGCACGCCAAAAAGAGCAAGGCCGCTGGCGATGCCCGCAAACTCCGAAATGGTCACAGCCGTGTTGGCGATCAACAGCGCCGCCATAGCAAGTACACTCTTGCGCACGCCAAAGCGCTCGCGAATGAGCGATGCCAGGCCCTTGCCCGTGACGCAGCCGCAGCGCGCCGCAGTCTCCTGCGTCACGATGAGCAGCACAGTCATGACGGGAAGCATCCAGAGCATCTTATAGCCATAGCTGGCGCCCGCGCTGGAATACGTTGCAATGCCGCCGGCGTCATTGCCCGAAAGCGCCGCCAGCAGACCGGGACCCATAGCACCAAAGATGGCCGCGATGGTCAGCTTTTGCTTGGTGCCCGACTTTTGCTTGGTATTTTGCACGCGACCACCTAGCCCATGACTGACATGGCGAGCAGCACCGCGGCGATGCAATACGCCACACACGAGATCATGACGGCAATAACGTTCATGGCGGTGCCCGACGTGTTGAGGTCATGCTCATCACGCCAGAACAGCACCATCAGGTAAATCACGGCACTCATGTTGCCAACCAGGCAAATGATGGCGGCAATGTTAAAGCAGCCGGTAAAGAGTTGCTCCTCAAACATGGGCGCATCGGGGAACGCGGCGGTGCGCACCAGCTGGGCGCACAGGTAGGTCACGAGCGACAGGATCAGGCCCATGCCCGTGCTCTGGAAAAAGAACCCCAGATACGGCTTGGGCTCATCGTCATGACCGTCGTATTCCAGGAAGTAGTTCTTGACGAACGACACCATACGCGAGGCAGCCAGCAGCACGAGCGGCATGGCGCACATGGGGAACACCACCAGATGCGCGGAGCCAAGCACCGTCCCCAGCACTGTTGCCATGATGCACGAGGCAATGCCCCACACGACAACCCAGTACTGGCGATGCACAAACCAGCTGAGCACATTCGTCGAGTCGTCGGACGCGCTGTCGCCCGAACCGACGCCTGCAATCTGCAGATCCTCCTGGTGCTCCTCGGCGATAACGTCCATGGCGTCATCAAAGGTCACGATACCCAAAATGTGACGGTTCTCGTCGCAAACGGGGATGGCGACCAGGTCGTACTTGGTCATCTCGTCCGTTACGTCTTCCTGGTCGTCGTCGGGCGACACATACACCAGGTCGCGATAGGCCAGCTGGCCCAGCGTGGCGTCGCGGTCGGCCACGATGAGCGTGCGCAGTGAAAGGACGCCGGTGAGCATGCCGCTCGGGTCCTCGGTATAGACGTAGTAGACGCTCTCGAAGTCCTCGTCGAGCTTGCGGATCGCCTCGATGGCGTCACCGACCGTCGCCGTGGCAGGCAGGGAGACAAACTCCGAGGTCATGATACGGCCGGCGGTGTTGTCCTCATACCCCAGCAGGTTACGAATCGCCTTCTCCTCCTGAACGCCCATCAGGCGCAACAGTTTCTCGGCCTTCTCGTAATCGAGCTCGTCGATCAGGTCGGCGGCGTCGTCCGGATCCATCATGGCCAGCATCGACGATGCGTCCGTATCGGACAGACCCTCGAGCATCTCGGTCATAAGCTCGTCGTCATCGAACTCCGAGATGGCCTCGGCGGCCTGGGCGGTATCGAGCTGCGCGAACACCTGCGCACGCAGGCGCGGGTCGAGCTGCTCGATAATGTCGGCAATGTCAGCAGGGTGCAGCTCGCCAAGCGTCTTGTGCGACACCGACAGCTGGATGTTTTTAGTCGAACGATCGAGCAGGTCCATATAGGACCAGGCGATGATATCCTCGCCGAGCGGTTTGCCCAGGTGCTTCATAAAGCTCTCGACGACATGCTCGAGTGCGGGGCTGATCGCGCGCAGCAGACCGCGGGCACCAACTTCGGCACCCAGCAAGCGCAGCTGATTTTCGCCCGACATGGAAAACTTGATGTCGTTTACGCGCACGACCTTCATGCCCTGCGTGTCGACAATCTGCTTGTTGAGCACGTCGCGCGCGAGCAAGAGTTCGGTCGGCTGCAGGTACGAAAAACGGATTTCGGTTGCCGGCGACTTAAGGTGTACGCCCGTCTCGTCGATACGGTCAACCCATTTGCGCCAGCTGATCATAAACGGCGTCTTGCCGGGCCCGCGGAACGCGAGCGACGTCACGTGCGGAAATACTTCGCCGGTAGCAATGCCAAAATCATTCACAACGCCGAGCTTTTCGCCATCGACGTCCAAGACCGGCAGTTTGAGCATCTCACTCAGATAATTCACTGGTGCTCCCCATCATTATCCCTTCGGACTGCGAGCATACGGGCACGCCATCCGTGGACTATTAGATATATGTATACGCATGCGCGGGCGGCACGCCGCTCGGCGCTCACACCCCGTGCATGCGCAAGAAGCACCTGCATGGGGTCATCGACTGTATGGTCGAGGTTTGGATTTCACCTGCAACCTTTCTCTTGACCCTTGTTATCCGCAGTAACTATAGCATCAGCGTCGCGCCGTGGCGCCAAATTTATGCTCCAAACATCGCAGGCATACCAAACGCTGACCCATCCGTGACATAGTCATTGGGGACGTTCTTACATGACTAGTCTGTGGTGTCGTCATCTTCGGCGAGCTGGGGGAACACGGCGTTTTTGGGCATGGTGACCTTCGTCAGCGAGGTGAGCTTTTTGCTCAGCGATGTATCCGTCTTGACCAGATCGTTCAACGTCACGATTTTGTAGCCGTCGGCAATAAGCCCGTCAATAATCTGCGGCAGCGCCTCGAGCGTCTGCTCGGCACATTCATCGTTATCGGTCAGCAGCACAATGTTGCCTGGCGTCACCGAATCGAGCACCGTCGAGACCTGCTCGTCGGCACCGTTGAGCAGCCAGTCGCCCGAATCGATATTCCACGAGACAACAGCAGACACCAGGTCCATCGCATCAATCCAGTTTTGCTCGTCAAAGGCTGCGTAGGGAGCACGCAAAAGCATCGTCGACGTTCCGGTCGCGGACTTGATTGCCTCGGTGCCCTTCGAAACCTGCTCGCGCACCGCATCGCGATCCTGGCCCTTGAGCGATTCGTCGCGGTAACTGTTGGAGCCGACCTCGCAGCCGGCATCGACAATCGCCTTGGCCGTGGCGGGCGAAGCCTCAGCCGCATCGCCCGACAGGAAGAACGTCGCGGTGACGCCCTTTTCCTTGAGCACCTGCAGGATCTGCTTGGTCGCGCCGCTCGGGCCCTCGTCAAATGTCAGCGCCACGTACTTTTCGTTGCCCTTGGGCGCCACGCTTGCGCACTCGACTACGCAGTCGGTGGCGGGCACGACCTCGCCGCGGTCCTGCGTCTTGCCCGACTGCTCGCCGACCCATACCTCGGAGCGGCCCTGAACGCCCCAGGTTTTGACATACTCAATGGCGCCCGTGCCCTCGACCTTAAGCTTTGGCTCGATAGTCGTGGCCTGGACCTCGTGCTTTTCGTAGGTGTTACGGCCATCCTTGACCGTCACCTTCTCGCCGCCCTCAAGTTCGCGGCTATCCCATTTGCCTTGCTTCACGCGCTTACCGTCGACCTTCACCGACAGCTTTTCGCCGCCATGGCGGGTCAGCACGCTGTCGTCAACGGCCAGCAGGTCCCCAGCGTCGTAGGTATCGGTCAGCTCTTGGTCGTCGATGAGGTTTTGCAGCGTAGAGCCGACGCGCACCGCAGTCTCCTGACCGTTGAGGACGACATCCACGCTGCGGTTGACGTAGCCCACAACGGCGGCGATAAACAACACGAGCGCGCAAGCCACGGCGATGAGCGCATAGGGCAGGCGAGACGGACGACGGGGCGTGCGGCCGTTGCCGATGCGAGCGCTGCGGTCGCTAAAGCCGCGGCTATGGTTGAGATACATCGCGCCGGGCTTACGGTGACGCTTGCGCTGACCGCTGGGCAGCTGCCCCAGGTCGCGGCGCGCCGTCGGACGCGCACCCGAGCGCCCGTTTAAGTTAGATCCGTTTTGGCGCATGTGCCCTCCCCCATAAACGCAGCAAGCCGGAGCAACAGGTCTCCGGCTTGCCTCCCATCATTTGGAACGTCGCTATTTGCTAGCTTTCGACGAGCCCCCGCTCGCCTTTTGGTATTCGTCCTTAAAGGCCTTGAACATACCGCGCGTCTTGCCGAGCTGCCTGCCCAGCGCGCGGCTGCCCTTGTCCACGGCGACCGAACCCTTGTCATCGAGCACCTTGGCGCCCTTCTTGACCTTATCGCCCACCACGACGCTTGCCTCGGCAGCCTTTGCAGCGGCACCGCCCGAATACCCGAGCGACTTGACCTCGTCCGAAACGATCATCGCGCCGTTCGCATAGCCGCGCAACATCGTGGGCGGCATCTGCGTGTCGCCCACCAGCACACTCGAAGCGGTGCCGGCGGTCACGTAGAACGTCTGCACAATACCCGAGCGCGGCTTGAACTCCACATCCGAGCAATAGCCCACGACATCGCCCGACTCCGTGCGCACATCCATGCCAACCCAGATAATGCAATCGTCCAGGTTGATGTCGAGGCGCTTGGCCGCAGCGGCATCGTAGGTGCCCTTGACGTCGTCAACTGCGATGGCGCCCTCGTAGACGCCAATGGCATCGAGCGCCACAAATCGGTCAGGGCGCTCGATCATACCCGCGATATCGGACTGGCGAACCATAAAGCCCACCACGCGCGTACCGCCCGGGGTAAAGACCGGAAAGTGAATCTTGCCGAGCTTTTTAGGGCTGCGCGGCGTGCCGTCTTTTTTGGTGCGCTTATCCTCGGTAGGCTTGCGATAGATCTTAGCGCCGACAAAATCCCCGGCGCGCATTATGCCTCGGTCGAAGGCTCCGCGGCCTCGGTGTCGGCCTCGACGGCGTTCTCGACCACGACATCGGCGGCGGGCGTCACGTTGCCGCCCGAGATGGCGTCGTTGAGCTGCTCGCGCAGCTGGTCCATGCGCTCGCGGGCAAGGTCAACCTTGGCACGCAGGTCATCGGTCTTGGCGTCGACCATCGGGCCAAAATCGTTGACCGCGGCGCGGGCCTCCTCGGCACCGTGCTCGTAGGTGTCGCGCATGTTATCCCAGGCGTCGTTGGCGATATCGGCAGCCATGGCGCGGGTCTCGGCGCCCGAGCGCGGAGCTAGGGCAACGCCGATGATGGCACCGGCGGCGGCACCGAAGAGCGCACCCGAGATAAAGTTGAAAGTCTTACCCATGTTCATTCCTCTCCTGCGGGCACCTCGGCGCCCACCGTTTGAATGCTGTCCATTATACCCGCAGCACAGCGCTTGCCGTCTTGCTCATCTGCGTACGGTAAAGGCGCAGGTACATGATGGTGATAAGCGAGTGAGCCTACTCCTGCGGCACGGCCGGCATGGCCACCGTGGCGGCCGGGTCTTCGCCGGCGCCGTCAACGAGCGGCAGCGTTCCCTCATGCGCGGGGGCAACCGGAGCCGTCGCCGCGCCACCGTAGACGGCAGCGGAGGCCTCGTGGCTCTCAGCGGTCGCGCCCTCGGTGTCGATTGCCTCCTGCGGCTCGTCGTCAAAGCTCGGGACGCCCTGGGGCTCCGCGGGCTCGGACTCGGGCTCGGGCTCGGGCTCGGGCTCGGGCTCGGAGGCAGCCTCGGCAGACGCCTCGTCGGCAGCCTCGACAGGAGCCTCACCCTCGGCCGTGTCCCCAGCCTCGTCCCCGGCGTTCGCGGCGGCGACGGCCTCGTGCGGGTCCTTGCCCTCGGCCTCGGCACGCATGCCCAGTACCAGGTTGCGCAGGCCCGCGACCGTACCGTCCACATCAGGAGCGGGCTGGTCGGCATGCAGATAGGCCCAATCCATCATAAAGGTCGCCGAAGACAGCGCGCCGATGGCCAGCGCGTCGTCGGGACACGAAAGCTCAACCTCAAAGACACGCTCATCGTGCTCGCTCACGCGAGTGCGGCCGCACGAAATGCTGCCAGCGAGACCGGTCTCGTTCATGAGCTCGACCGTCACGTGTTCCAGCAGATGGCAAAGCTCGGTCTGGCCCATGCAGTCCTGGAACTCGCGACCGGAATCGCCCAGGCACAGGTGCTTGGCAATCGCGGGCACCAGGTAGTACACGCGCGCCGTGGCCTCGATGTCCTCCGAGGTCATGAGCGGCATGCCGGGGTTCACCAGCACATGCGCGCAGATCTTGTCCTCGCTGACGGTGACCTTAAGGATGTTGAACAGGCCTGCCATAACTCTCCCCTACTCTTCCTTGCCCTACTCGTCGCCATCGTGCGGGTCCACAGAGTCCGCACCCGACGCCGTCGGTTTATCTGCCGAGGACCCGGAATCCTTCTTATCGGTTTCGGCCGGAGCGATCACGCGAATGAGCGAGATGCGCTGGCCACGCATCGACTGCACCTTAAACTTGTACCCCGCAACCTCAAACACCTCTCCGATGTCGGGCACCGAGTCGCAAAGCTCCAAAATCCAGCCGGCGATGGTCTCATAATCATCGCTTTCCTCGAGCGGCCAACCAAGCTCAATCGCGTCATCGCACGAAAAACGCCCATCGACAAGCCACTCGCGGCGCGAAAGGCGCGTGAGGTACTTGTTGTCGGGGTCGAACTCGTCCTCGATCTCGCCCACGATCTCCTCGACGATGTCCTCGATGGTGATGATGCCGGCCGTGCCGCCGTACTCGTCCACGACCACTACGATCTGGTCGTGCGAGGTCTGCATCTCGGACAGCAGCGGCAGGATGTCCTTGGTGTCGGGCACAAAGGTGGCGTCGCGCAAAAAGTCGGCGATGGGTTGGTCGCCCTTGCCGTCGAGCGAAGGCTGGATCAGGTCCTTGATGTGCGCGATGCCGGCGACGTTGTCGGGATCCTCGTGATAGACGGGGATGCGGCTAAAGCCGGTCTGGCGCATGGTGGACAGCACGTCGGCGACCGTCTCGTCGTCCTCGCACATGGTGGTGTCCACGCGCGGCACCATGACCTCGCGGGCAACGGTGTCGCCCAGGTCGAAGATCTCGTGGATCATACGCTTTTCCTCGTCGAGCAGGTCGTCCTGCTCCGAGACCATGTACTTAATCTCTTCCTCCGAGACGTTTTGGCGGTCGTCGGCGCTCTTGATGCGCAGGATGCGAGCCAGGCCATCGGAGCAAGCGCCGGTCAACCACACAAGCGGACGGGCGATCTTTTGGAACACCGAAAGCGGCCCCACGACCTGCTTGGATACGCCTTCGGCATTGGCCAGACCAATGCGCTTGGGCACAAGCTCGCCGATCACGATGGACACAAAGGCGACGGCGACGGTGATGATGACCGGCGCCAGGCCGCGCGCAATCGCAGAGAGCGGCGCGATGCCAAAGCTCATGAGCCACGTGGCAAGCGGGTCGGACAGGCTCGTCGAGGCGACGGCGGACGAGGCAAAGCCCACGAGCGTGATGGCGACCTGGATGGTGGCGAGCAGCTGGTCGGAATCGGCGGCCAGCTTAATGGCGCGCTCGGCGCGCTTATCGCCCTCCTCGGCATCGTGCTCCAGCACGGCGCGCTTTGCCGTGGTGAGCGCCATCTCGGACATAGAGAAGTAGCCGTTGATGAGGGTCAAAACGAGAGTGGTGATAAGGGAGATGGTTATTTCCATCGGGAGTTTCTCGAACCTCCAAGATTCGGGACGTCAGGGTAAAACGTTGATGGCGGATACGGCAATTGCACCGGCGCCCAAACGAGGACGCGGGCGCGCAGACATGGTCGCTAGATTACGAAGAGGATCACCGCCATGAACTGGAAGATGCTGCCGGCGAGCACCCACAGGTGAAACACGCTGTGCAGATAGCGCACGTTTTTGGCGATATAGAACGGCACGCCCGCGGTGTAGCACACGCCGCCGACGGCGAGCAGGGCAAGTGCCACGGGGTTGAGCAGCGCCACAAGTTCGGGCAGCTTAAAGACAACGAGCCAGCCCATCAGCAGGTAGACCAGGCCACTTACCCAGTGTGGTTGACGCTCGCGCATAAAGCACTCGAGGGCGATGCCGATAATGGCGATGGCCCATACGGCAAAGAACAGCGCAGGGCCGCCGTCGTTTGCGAGCGTGATGAGGCAAAACGGCGTATAGCTGCCGGCTATAAGCAGGTAGATGCAGCTGTGGTCGATGATGCGAAATACGCGCTTGGCACGCGCAGGCTGAATCGCGTGGTAGAGCGTGGAGGCCAGGTATTCGAGGATAATGCTGACGCCATAGACAATCGCCGCGGCCATGTGGGCCGGGCCTCCGCCGCGCAGGGCAGCGAATACGATCAGGAGCACCAGGCCCGCGATACCCAGCAGGCAGCCGACACCATGGGTGACGGAGTTCATGATCTCCTCGCCCACCGTGTAGTGTGGAACGGCCGCGGTCTTGGGTCGCGGCTTAGAACTGTCGCTCGAATCGGACATGCCGGTTACATCCTCCAACGTAAAGAGTTCTCAACACTATATCAAAGCGTCTGGGTACGTGCGAAATTTGCACCATACGCGATCTTTTGTTTACCCATTCTTTGCCTGTTGACGCATCAACGGCGAACGTCCATAATGCGCTTGTTTTAAATGTTGATGTATTAACATCTTTAAGGAGAACCGTAAATGCCTCAAAGCGCACACCCCCATCGAAAGTTCAAGATAGCCGGCATTGTTACGTTGGTAGTCGTTGTCGCGCTGCTGGGGTTTGCCGGCAACTTTCTGTTTGACTTCGCGCTGAATCCCCGCGCGCCATACACCATGAAGATGATGCAGGACGGCAAGGACGACAAAGAAGGTGAGCAGCCGGATGCCGAGGAAACCGAGGCGCGGGCGTGGTTTAAAGAGAACCGCGAGAGCAGCAGCCTCACCGCAGATGACGGAACCGAGCTCGCCGTTTGGTATTTTGCCGCCTCGGAGAACACCCACGATTACGCCGTCTGCCTGCATGGATATACCAACGAGCCCATCGGCATGGCCCGATACGCCAAGCGCTTCCACGACCGCGGCATGAACGTGCTCGCGCCTGCCGCCCGCGCCCACGAGCGCTCCGGCGGCGACTATATCGGCATGGGCTGGCCCGAGCGGCTCGATGTCGTTGCATGGATTGGGCGGATCGTTCAGGCTGACCCCGAGGCGCGCATCCTGATCTTTGGCGAGTCGATGGGTGCAGCAACTGCCATGAACGTCGCGGGGGAATCTCTACCCGCAAACGTGAAATGCATTATCGAGGACTGCGGTTATACGAGTGTTTGGGACGAGTTTTCTCTGCAGCTCAAGGACGTGTTCGGCCTGCCCAGCTTTCCCTTGCTCGATGTAGCAAACTTGGTATGCAACGTGCGCGCGGGCTACGACTTTCACAAGGCGAGCAGCGTGGAGCAACTCAAACACGCAACGGTGCCCATGCTGTTTATCCACGGCGACCAGGACACCTTTGTGCCGTACGACATGCTCGACCAAAACTACGACGCGTGCGCCAGCAAGGTCAAGCAAAAGCTCACCATCCATGGCGCCACCCACGCCAAGAGTGCGCAAGTTGACCCCGAGCTCTACTGGAATTCGGTCGACGACTTCCTCGACGAGTATTTTTAGGCAAAAAGCAACGTCCGGGGCTTTATCTGACCCCCTATTTTCGGAAGTATGCGGCAAAATCTGGAACTGCCGACCAGACCGCAGTTTTATCAACAATTTATCAGGGGTTTTGTTGCCAAAAAACGTCGCGTGCTCGGCGGTCTCGAAATTTGCCGCATACTTCCGGAAATCCGCCCGCGAGCGCTGTGCTCGCGGGCGGATTTTGCTCGACTTACGCCACAGAGGCGCTTGTTTTGTCCAATAACTAGGTGCTATTTGACCTCGATGAGCTCGTACTCGCTCGTGCCCAGGCCGATCTTCTCGGCATGAGCGATGCACGCGCGCCAGTCGGTGTCGGGATGCGTGATGCAGAAGGGATCGCGCGCCTGCTCGCCCTCCAGATGCTCGTGGTTGTGCTCCATCTTGGCGGCGCTGTCGGTAAGCTCGGTGTTGGGCAGCGGCTCGGATGCCATGACGGCATCGGCACAGGCCTGGTCGATGGCGACCGGGTCGAAGCTCGCGAACATGCCGATATCGTTGACGATAGGCGTGTCATTCTCGGGATGGCAATCGCAGTTGGGGCTGATATCCATGGCGAGCGAAATATGGAAGCTCGGGCGGTCCTGAACAACGGCCTTCGTGTACTCAGCAATCTTGTAGTTGAGTACGTCGGCCGCGGCATCATAGTCGGGCTTGATGCAGTCCTGGTTGCACGCCGCAATGCAGCGTCCGCAGCCCACGCAGCGATCGTGGTCAATGGCAGCCACGTGAACCGTGCGGGTGCTGCCGTTGGCAAGCTCGCGCTCACGCGTACCGTCAAACGTGATGGCGCCGTGCGCGCAAATCTTCTCGCAGGCACGGCAACCTACGCAGTTGGTGGTATCGACGCTCGGCTTGCCGGCGGCATGCTGCTCCATCTTGCCGGCACGGCTGCCGCCACCCATACCCAGGTTCTTCATGGCGCCGCCAAAGCCGGCCTGCTCATGGCCCTTAAAGTGGGTGAGGCTAATCACGATGTCGGCATCCATGAGTGCCTGGCCGATCTTTGCCTCGCGCACGTACTCACCGCCCTCGACCGGAACGAGTGCCTCGTCGGTACCCTTGAGGCCGTCGGCGATGATGATCTGGCAACCCGTGGCATACGGGGTAAAGCCGTTCTGATAGGCGGTATCGATGTGCTCGAGCGCGTTTTTGCGGCTACCGACGTAGAGCGTGTTGCAGTCGGTGAGGAAGGGCTTGCCGCCCAGCTCCTTCACGACATCCGCGACGGCGCGAGCGTAGTTGGGGCGCAAAAAGCTCAGGTTGCCCAGCTCGCCAAAGTGAATCTTAATGGCGACGAACTTGTTCTCGAAGTCGATCTGCTCAATACCGGCGCGACGGATGAGGCGCTTGAGTTTGTCGAGCTGGCTCTCGCGAGCATGCGTGCGCAGGTTGGTGAAGTACACCTTAGCGGGTGCTGCGGGTGCAGTTGCGGTCATAGATATATCCCCTCGGTCTATATGGCGTTACAGACATAGAGGATGGTACCCGTTAAAGTAGGGTCGAAGTCAAGCGCAACACCGAGTCGTTAGGCACTCATTGGGGACAGACTTAAATGACTGAAACCACTCATTGGGGACAGACTCAAATGAGTGCTTGCCGCCCGGCCGGCGAATCGGCAAAGACTGTCCCCGATGACTACTCCTGCACCTTGAGGGCTTCGACCAGGCTGACGCGCTTGATGGAGCGCATGTGCAGCAGCGCCACGACCAGGTACGTTGCAAAGCCGATGCCCACGCACGCCGCCATGGACCAAGCCGGCACGTAGATCTCGATATTGCCGTTGTAGGCAAGCAACATCGAGCGGAAGATGGCCGTGAGCGAGCCAATGATGACCGGCAGGCTCAGCACGAGCGACGCCGCCACGCACAGCGTGATCGAGCGGATGTACAGATGCGAGATCTCGCTATCGCGATAGCCAAAGACTTTCATGTAGCTGATCGAACGGGCGCTGTGGTCGATCACAGCCTTGGTCAACAGGTACATAAACAGCAGGAAGATAAACACCGCGAGCCCGATCATCATTCCGATCATTTTGCTCATCATGCCGATGAACTGGTCACCCACGGCGCGCATGTCGTCGGGCGTGGTGTCGCCGGCAAAGTAACGAGCATCGAGGTCGAGCTTCTCGTCGCTCACATAGCCGTTAAAGTAGGCGGCGTCGTTGCCGAACAGCTCGTTAAAGTCATCGATGCTCATATAGATATTCATGTCCGACTTAGAGCCCCAAACGCAGTCCTTGCCCGCGTATTCAAAGGAATAATTCTCGCCCTCATACTTGTCGTGGAGCGTGACCTTCTGGCCTTCGCTCCAGCCAAACTTGTCGAGCAGGCCGCCGCCAAAGACAACGTGTCCGTCGCCGATGTCCAGCCCTTTCCAGTAGCGCGAATCGGGCGAGATGCCGTAGACGGAAATCGTCTCCTGCCCATTTCCGTCGCCACGGTCGTACTGCAGCTGGTAAACGGCATATTTCTCTGCCTGCGCGATTGCGTCCGCGCCGTTGTCGGTCGTGTTGACCGGGTGAATGTCGTCGTTGTCGGTGTCGATTTTAGAGGCCCTATCGATCAGGTCGATAGCCTCGTCGCGGTCGCAGCCAAGGGCATCGGCCAGGTCGTCGAGGCGCGCATAGAGCGCATCCTTCTTGTCCTGGACCTTGGCAAGCGCATCCTGCGCTGCGGTCAGGCTCTCGGCAGACGGAGATGCGGTCGCGGCATCGGTCGCCGCCTGTGCCGCATCGGCCGCGTCGTCAAGCTCGTCATCGGCATCCTGAGCGGCGGAAAGCAGCGCACCATCCACCGACTGCAAGCGCTCGAGCGCCGACCACTGCTCGCGCTCCTCGGCAGTGCCCTCGAGCTCTAGCGGAGCCTTGAGTGTGTACTGGTGCTCGGCGACCAGGCTCGTCTCGAGGTTGTCGGCGTAGTGCGTCATCGTGGGCAGAATCGCCAGGCCAAAGAGCAGTAGCAGCGACGCAAACGCAATGCCCACGAAGAGCGTGGCAAAGTTGCCCAGGTTGCGCAGGAAGATACGCAGGCGGAAGCGGGAAACAAAGCCCATGCGCTCCGGCAGCTGCAGGCCACGCTTGGTGCCCGATTTGCCGCTCGCCTCGTGACGAAGGAACTGCAACGGCGTCTTACCCATCTTGCGAAGCAGGCCCACCAGCGTGATGAGAATGAGCGCAGCGGCGGGAACCACGGCACACTTCACGAAGATCTCCCAGCTCCAGTACACCTGGAAGGGCGGCAGGCTGTACGAGCCGTAGTAGAGACCGCGCATGGGCTCGGTAAAGAACGCAACGCCGAGCGCAGTGCCCAAAAGTGCCGCGACCACGCCCACGATGGCGGGAAGTGCCAGGTAGTGCAGCACGATCTCGCGGCGGCGATAGCCGCTGGCGAGCAGCGTGCCGATGATGGCGCCCTCCTCCTCGATGGTGGCGTCGGTAAGAACCACAAAGACGAACGCCATGATCACGATGATTATGTTGAGCAACGTCATCCACATCATGGAGTCGCCGTCCACGTCGTCGCGCGCATAGCCAATGCCCTGATTGGAATCGGCATCGATCAGGTCGTCCACGCGCGCATCGGCATCGGCCAGCGCCTCGACCATATCCTGCTCCGCATCGATGCGATCCGCGGTGGGGAGGTCGCGATCGGTAAAGGTGAAGGAGTAGGTGTAGGCAGGCGCGCCACCGGCATCCTCGAGCGCGGCAAAGCCGGCATCGGTGACCTCGGCCACGCCGTACGTGATGGTATTCACCGTAAAGTCCGAATTGTCGAGGAACAACGCCTGACTATCGGGCTGGGTCATGATGCCGCAGATGGTGTAGGTGCGGCCCTCGAGCTCGACCTTATCGCCCACGGCGAGGTCGTTGTTGGTGGCGAAGACACGGTCGATTGCCACCTCATCGTCCCCCCTGGGCTGCCTGCCCTCACAGTAGGACGCGATATCGACCTTGGTGCGGTGCGCATAGGTGCGCAGGGTGCGCTTGGTGCCGTCGTCGCCAGCCGCCTTTTTGATGATGGCGTCGATAGAGAAGTTCTTGTAGAACGTAACGCCGCCGACGTCCTCAGCCGCGTCTCCGGCAGCCTTGAGCTGCTCGTCGGTGGCCTCAAAGGAGGTGGTCACGCGGCCGTCCTCAATCGTGTACGCATCGCGCATGTCGTCGACAAGGCAACCGATGGAATGCGCCGCGAGCAAAAAGCCCGACGTGAGGGCGATGCTTCCGCACATAAGCAAAAAGATGCCCAGGTACTTGCCGATATTGCGGCGCAGGTCGCGCGGGAGACGTTTTGCGAGAGGTGTCATGGCGTCGCCTACCAATCGAGATCGGCGGCCGCGATGGGCGACTCGTTGAGCTCGTCCTCGACGATGCGCCCATCGCGCAGGCGCAGCACGCGATTGGCCATGCGCGCGATGGCGGCATTGTGGGTGACAGTGATGATGGTGCAGCCGTAGGTGCGGTTGACGTCCTCCATGAGCTGCAGAATTTCCTTGGATGTCTTGTAGTCGAGCGCGCCGGTGGGCTCGTCGCACAGCAGCAGGCCCGGATTTTTGACGAGTGCACGGCCGATGGCGCAGCGCTGCTGCTGGCCGCCCGAGACCTGGCGCGGGAACTTGTTGCGGTGTTCGTAGAGGCCCAGCGAGCGCAGCAGGTCGTCAATGTTGAGCGGGTTTTTGGACAGGTGCGCCGTGACCTCGATGTTTTCCTTGATGGTAAGGTCGGGCACCAGGTTGTAGAACTGGAAGACAAAGCCCAGCTCGCGGCGTCGGTACTCGCCCAGATCGGCGGGCTTGAGCGCCGTGAGATCGCAGCCGTCCACCATGATGGAGCCGCCGTCGGCATCCTCCAGGCCGCCGATCAGGTTGAGAAAGGTCGACTTGCCCGAGCCCGAGGGCCCCAGCATGACGCAGATCTCGCCGCGGTTGATGGACGTGTCGATGCCATCGAGTACCGTCAGGCGCGCATCACCGTCGCCATAGTGTTTCTTGAGCCCTTTGACCTGGACATACGCTTGCTTTGTCGCCATGCTATCCCCCGTTGTTAGCCTTCTGCCACTTTTCCAGGCTAATAGTAAACCCAGGTGAACTATTTTTAAGCGACGTGCGCGAACTATTTTCCAACCTACTCATTGGGGACAGACTTAAATGAGTGAAATCGCTCATTTAAGTCTGTCCCCAATGAGTGGTCCCAAAGGCCGGCATATTGGGACAGTCCTTGCCAGCCCGGCCGACGAGCCGGCGAATCGACAAAGACTGTCCCCGATAACGAGTCGTTTAAGAACGTCCCCAAGTGACGGGTTGTGGTTAGGCGCGGGATTTGTTGTGTGCAAGAGCCAGGCCTACGGCGGCGATGGCAGCGGCAAAGAGCACCGTGACACCCAGATCGCAGGCGATATCGCCCAGCACGGCGGACGTCAAATCCGAGGCAAGCGCCTTGCTGATCGCATCGTTCACCCAAAACGTCGGCACAAAATGCGCCACGGTCTGCACGGCCGAACCCATGAGCGACAACGGCATCCAAGCGCCGCCCAAAAACGTCATGAGCATGCCGAGCAGGTTGCCCACACCGTTGAGCAGCTCCTCGCGCGCACCCAGGCTCGACAGCGCAAAGCCAACGGCCAGCGGCGTGCACGCCAGGGCAAACGTCGCTGCCAGCGCCAGGCACACACGGCCCACGCCGACCTCGGCAACCGCGCCGGCAAAGCCCACGACGCCCATCATGCTCGACACGAGCCAGATGCAGACGGTGAGCACCGCGGCAGCCGCGAACACGGCAAGCGAACGTTGGCGCTCGGAGACCGGGCCGGCCTCCATGCGGCGCACGCGCTCGGGCTCGCTCATACCCGAGAACACCAGCCCTACCGACACGATGACCGACGAGATAATCGCGTACGCGCCAAAGTTGAAGTACGACTCGAGTGTGGCAGCGGCAGTCGAGTCGACCTTGACCTGCTCAATCTGGACCGCCGCGCGCTTGGCGGCGGCATGCTCGGCGGCCTTGGCGACATCGCCGTCGGAAGCAGCCGGCTCAAGTGCCGCCGCAGCACCCGCGAGCGAGTTCCAGCGCGAGGCCTCGGCAGACGAGAGCGCTGCCGCCATGGTGCCGGCGCCGTAGGTCACATCGAGCTTGGGCAGGGCCTCCCCCGCACGGGCGGCCACAACGAGGTCGTCCTCAAACCCCTCCGGGATAAAGAACACGCAGTCGGCGCTGCCCTTGGCGCTGTTGCTCTTGGCGAGCGCATCCGCAAGGTCGTACGTATCGTCACCAACGCCCGTGACCAGGTCAAAGCGTGAGCCCAGGTGCTTGGTAAGCGCCCGCGAAAGGTCGCTATTGTCGCGGTCGACCACGATCACGTTGGTGTCGTAGGGCTCGTACTCGGTAAGCTGCGACGAGTTCCAGCTCACCGAGGCCGCGATGAATACGCCCATGAGCGAGATGAACACCGTATAGATGAGCAGGTAGAACGGGTGCGCCAGCGCCATGCGAAGCGCGGTCTTAAAGGTGCTCATAGCGGCTCCTTCCAAAGATCAGCGTAGCGGCGGCGACAAACACCAGGGCCATCAGGACGAGCGCGCCGATGCGGACGGTGAAGGGCCCCAGGTCCTCAAAGAAATACAGGCGATTGAACATGTCGCAGATGAGCTTGACGGGGTTGAGCCAGCACTCGGCCGGGCAGGCGCGGGCGACGTCGTCGGCAAGCGCCATCGCCGGCTCACCGTAGAGGCCGGCGAACAAGGCGCACGTGGTGGCAAAGCCCGTGAGGATGCCCGACTTGGACGCCTTGCCACCTTTAACGGGAAGCGTACCCACAAAGAGCCCCAGGCCCGTGGCGGCAAGCGCGGATGCAGCACCGCCCAGCAGGCACAGCCCCTCGCGCCCGCCAAAGTCGACGCCAACGACTAGGCGCACGTAGCCAATCGCGACCGCCATCGAGGCAAAGGAAACCAGCCACGAGCCGACAAAGATGCCGGCCAGCGACGCCGTCTTGGAAAGGCCACCCACGCAGCGGCGCGCGCCAAGGCCCGACAAATTGGGCTGCAGGTCGACGACGCTCAAGGCGGCAAACTCGGCAGACATCATCGCGACCAGGCCAAAGAGCGCGTAGTAGTAAATGGTCGTGCCGTCGGGCGTGGTGCGCGTCAGGCTTACGCGGCGGGTGCCGCCCTCGAGCGACAGGGCGCGCGCAACCGCCTCCGGGTCGGCGAGCGCCGCCGGGTCATCTTGGGCAATCTGGGACATGAGCTCGGCATTTTGTGTATACGAGCTTGCCACCGTCTCAAGGATGCTGCGGTCGGTGAGCACCGACGAGGCACGCGAGCCGTCATAGCTCGAAAGCAGCGTGAGCTTGGGCGTACCCGCGGCATCGACCGTGTAGATGCCCGCAACCTCGCCGGCCTTGAGTGCTTTGCGCGCGGCGACCAAGTCTTCGTACTCGCTCACATCGAGCAGCTGATCGTCGCCTTCCTTGGCAAGCGAAGCCGTCACTTCCTTAAAGGTCGAGGCGTCCCAGGCTTCATCCGCTACGACGGCCACCGGCACCGGGTCGACCGTGCCGTCGGAGCTCAGATTCGCAAACATAAACATGAACATCGTTGAAAGCGCAATGGGAAAGATCGCGCCCCAGACCCACGTACTCGGCCGGCGCAGCAGCGTCTTGAGCGTGGTGATGATGGTGTTGAACATGGCCGCCCCCTAGTCGCGCAGCTCACGGCCGGTAATCTCGAGGAACACGTCGTTGAGGGTCGGCGGCTCGCTCCACACGCGGCCGAGCGCCACGTCGGCGGCACGCAGCGTGTCGAGGATGTCGACCAGGTTGTGCGGGCTCGCTTCGCAGGTGCAGGCGAGCTCGCCACCGGACAGCTCAACCGAAAGCACGTGCTCGAGGGCGCGCAGCCGCTCGACCGTGGCGGGCTCGACGGCGCCGACCTCGACGGTCACACGCTCGCCCATCTGAATCATGCGCTTGAGCTCGTCATTGGTGCCCTGTGCCAGCACGCGGCCGCCGTCCATGATCATGATGCGGCTGCAGACTTGCTCGACTTCCTCCATGTAATGGCTGGTATACACCACCGTGGCGCCCTCGTCGCGCAGGCGGCAGATGCCCTCCAGGATGGCGTTGCGGCTCTGCGGGTCGACCGCCACCGTGGGCTCGTCGAAGAAGATGAGCTCGGGCTTGTGCGCGATGCCGCAGGCAATGTTGAGGCGACGCGCCAGGCCGCCCGAGAGCTTGCCGGGGCGGAACTTGGTAAAGTCGCCCAGGCCGACAAAGTCGATCGCCTCGTCCACCAGCGCACGGCGGCGCTTGCAGTCGTTGACGTAAAGGCTGCAGAAATAGTCGATGTTCTCGCGCACCGTGAGCTCGTCGAACACCGCGACTTGCTGCGGAACCACGCCGATGCGGCGCTTGAGGTCGTAGCGGGTGGGAGTCATGGGCTCGCCGAACAGCTCGATGGTGCCTTTGTCGTAGGTGAGCAGCTGCAAAACGCAGTTGATGGACGTGGTCTTGCCCGAGCCGTTGGGGCCCAGCAGGCCAAAGATCTCGCCGCGGGCGATGCTCAGGTTAAAGTGGTCAAGCGCGATAAGATCGTCGTAGCGCTTGACGAGGTTTTCGACATGGACGATATCCGTCATGAGGCGGCCCTCCTGTTGATTGCGGCCCGGTACGATTGCATCATCGCAGGAGCCGCCGGCGCGCGCCAGTGAGCTTTGTCACGAGTGCGGGGCTTGGCCGTGCGGCCTGCCGACGCCCCCGCTTTGTCACGCGGGAGGAATGTCATGGTTGCGCAGGCGGTCCCTCCACCACGCGCGGCTTCGCGTACAATACCCGTATGAACAGGCTTTTCGACAAATCGATCGTACTGGCGTGCTGCATCGCAGCCGCCACGGGTCTTGCTGTGGACGCTCGCCTGGTCGCAGCGTTTTGCCTTGGCGTTATTGCCACCTCGCTGGCCGAGCTCGCGCAGAAGGAACGCACGCGCCGTGTAAGCGAGGCCGCGAGCTGCGCTTACATCATCGCGGCCGTTTTCGTGCCGCCGTTTGTGCCGTTTGCGCCTCTCGCCCTCTATGACATCGCGCGGCGGGTGCGCCGTGAGCACGCCTGGGCCGCGCTGGGCATTGGCGCCACCTTTGTCTTTGCGCTCGTCGCGGACCTTCGCACCGACGCGCTCACCGCCCGAACGCTCCTGCTGACCGCCATCCTTTCGGTTGCCGCCACCTTGTTGTCACTGCGCACAGCCCAGCTGGAGCGCGAGCAGCAGCGCATGCGCCGTACCCGCGATGAGCTGCAAGAACGAGCCCTCGCGCTCGAAGCGCGCAACCGCGATCTTGCCGATCGCCAGGACTACGAGGTCGAACTCGCGACGCTCGCCGAGCGTGCCCGCATCGCGCGCGAGATCCACGATAGTGTCGGCCACCAACTTACACGTGCCTCGCTGCAGACCGAGGCCCTGCGCATAGTCCACGCCGACGAGCCCAGGGTTGCCGCCGATTTCGCCGACGTTAAACGCACGGTTGACGAGGCGCTCCAGCTTGTGCGCGCCAGCGTCCACGCGCTCAACGACAACGCCGCCGACCTCTCCGTGCAGCTCGAGCGTATTGTTGAAGGCGCGCGCTCAAACGGCGGCCCGCAGATTGAACTTGAGGTTTTGGCCGAACATGCGCCCGCAAACGTCGCCAACTGCTTTGCGGCGGTCCTGCGCGAGGCGCTCTCCAACACCATGCGCCACGCTTGCGCCCATGCTGTCGCCGTACGGTGCATGGAGCATCCGTCGTTTTACCAGCTCATCGTTACCGACGATGGCGCGGGCGGGGTTCAAGCAAGCGGCCACGGCGCCGCGGAGGGCATGGGGCTCGCCTCTATGCACGAGCGCATCGAGGCGCTTGGCGGCACCTTCACCGCCGGCCCGCGTGCCGGCGCCGGCGGCTGGCGCGTGTTTGCCACCGTTCCCAAACAGCAAGGAGATGAGGACCGATGAGGCTCATTGTTGTCGACGACGACCGCTTGGTGGTCGATTCGCTCAAGATTATCCTGGGCGCCCAGCCGCAGATCGAGGTAGTGGGCACCGGCGCCAACGGCAACGACGCGGTTTCGCTCCATGCCGAACACACGCCCGATATCGCACTGCTCGACATTCAGATGCCGGGGCGCGACGGCCTTTCGGCGGCACGCGAGATCCTTGAGCGCGACCCTGCGGCGCGCGTGGTGTTTCTGACGACATTCTCGGATGACGAGTACATTGTGTCGGCGCTCAAACTGGGTGCCCGCGGCTATCTGATCAAAACCGATGTCGCCGCCATTCCACCGGCGTTGGCGCAGGTTATGGACGGTAAGCGCGTACTCGAGGGCAGGGCAATCGAGGACATCGATTTTGACGGAACGGGCGTCGAGTCGGGCACCCTCCGCCGGCCCGCGGCCTTTGTCAGCCTGACCGACCGCGAGTTCGAAGTCGCCGAGCTCATCGCCCGCGGCCTCGACAACAAGGAGATCGCTGCCACCGCCTATATGGGCGAAGGCACCGTGCGCAATCACATCAGCTCGATCCTGGCCAAAATGGGCCTGCGCAACCGCACGCAGATCGCCATCGCCTACCTGCGAGGGTAATTACCCAACGGCCAACCGCCCCGGCATAGCAAAATGGCTGCTACCGAGTTAATGCCATTTCAAAACTATGTCGGTTTACTACGATGAATCGCCCACCTTCGACCACGGCAAATTGCGCGCTTACAAAACCGCAGGTAGAACGCTTGCAATATTTAGAAAAATGCAGTCATGGTCGGGAATGTCGAATTCATCGTAGTAAACCGGCATAGTTTTGTTCGGGCGGCCCTGCACGAGTGCCTCCGCAAGCCTCGCGGGACCAAAATGATCCTTTTTCCTCCACCCGCGGAAACCGGCTGACAACGCCCGCCACGAAATCGGCCCATCTACTACGTTTGACTCAATATCCCCGACCATACCCGCTTTTCATGAAAAATCGCAGGCGTTCTACCTGCGGTTTTTATTTCTCATTACTTGCCATGGTTGAGGGTAGCGGCTTAAACGTAGTAGATGGGCCCATTTCGTGGCAGACGGGTCATTTTCGGGCTGGACGGGTCGCGTGGCGGCCCGCACACGCGTTCACGCGCGGGGCCGGTGGGGCAATTTTGCCCCACCGGCCCCTATTCCAGCGCTATACCAGCCCCATTCCAGCGCTACTCCGGCTTGGTTTCTACCGTGGGAGTCTTGTCCGCCGCAACCGGAGTACGGGCGGTGTCCATAGTCAGGCAGTGCTTGGGGCAGCTTTCGATGCACTCGCCGCACACCACGCAGGCATACGGATCAATCGACCACATTCCGCCTTTGCGATCGACCGCAAGCGCACTCGCCGGGCAGCGGCGCGCACACATGCCGCAGCAAATGCACACGTCCATGTCGTTGACGATGTGCCCGCGCAAGCGCTCGGGCGCCGTCAGCCCCTCCTGCGGATAGCACACCGTGACCGGCTGCTTGACCATAGAGCCCAAGGCCGTCTTGGCAAATGTCAGCAAACTCATGCCGCGCCTACCTTTCCGTGCAGCTAATGCAGGGGTCGATGGTCAGGATAATCATGGGCACGTTGGCAAGGAGCACGCCCTGCAGCGCATGCGTCAGACCCGCCAGGTTTTGCGACGTCGGCGTTCGCACGCGAAAACGGTCCAGGTTCTTGGTGCCGTTGCCGCGTACATAGTAGTACGCCTCGCCGCGCGGCTGCTCAATCACAACCTCGCCGCGCGCGCCGTCGGCCGGCGTGAGCTTGGTACGCCCACCGATACCGTCGTGCGGAATCTTGCCCACAAGCTCCTTGATGATGTCCATAGCCTGCGTGACCTCGGCGCAACGCACCTGGCAGCGGGCATAGCAGTCGCCATCGGTAGCGACAATTGGCTCAAACGCAGCCAGATCCGCATAGGCGCCGTCGCCAAACATGCGCACGTCATAGTCCACGCCCGAGGCGCGCCCGAACGGGCCGACCATCGACAGATCCAGCGCGTCCTTCTTGCTGATCACGCCCACGCCGTGCAGGCGCTCGCCGCAGCTGTCGTCGTCCAAAAAAGTATGCACCAGGGCCTCGTAGTCGGGACGCATGGCATCGAGCGTCTGGACAATACCCGCCAGCTCGGAGTCCTCGATATCGTGCTTAAGGCCGCCGATCTCATTGATCGACAGAATCACGCGGCCGCCGCACGTGCTCTCAAAGATCTTGAGAATCTGCTCGCGCAGGGTCCACGAACGATAGAACAGCGCCTCAAAGCCAAAGGCATCGGCGAGCAGGCCCAGCCACAGCAGGTGCGAGTGAATGCGCGAAAGCTCGTGCAAAATGGTGCGGATATACTGCACGCGCCCGGGCACCTCGATGCCGAGCATGCGCTCGCAGGCGCTGGCATAGCCGTAACTGTGGCCCACGGCGCAGATGCCGCAGATGCGCTCGGCGATGTAGCCAAACTGATGCATGTCGCGCTTTTCGGTGAGCTTCTCGAGTCCGCGGTGCACAAAGCCGATCTGCGGAATTGCCTCGAGAACGCGGTCGTCCTCGATCACCAGGTCCAGATGAAGCGGCTCGGGCAGCACCGGGTGCTGCGGGCCAAACGGAATAACGGAGCGATGTGCCATGGACCTTACGCCTCCTTTTTCTGCTTGTCGCGGACGACCTTGGCGGCAAGCGCCGCGCGGACCTTGGCCGCTTTCTCGGGATCCATGGCGGCGAGCTTTGCCTCCATCTCGGCAGCCTTGAGCGCGGCCCTGGCGGCAGCTTCATCGTGCTGAGCATCGGAGCCGGCAGCCGCAGCGGGCTGAGCAGCGGCGCCCGCGGCATCGCCGGCGCTGGCAGCGCCCTCCCCTGCAGCAGCCGCAGCAGCGGCGGCCTTCTCGGCCGCAGCCTTGCGCGCCTTGGCCTCGGCAGCGGCACGGACCTTCATGGCTTTCTCTCGCGCAGCCTTCACCTCGGGCGTGATAACGCTCATGGGCTCGGCAGTCGAGACCTGGTAGAAAAAGCCCTTAAAGTCGACCTGCATATCGGTGATGGCAAGACCGAATAGGTCGTGGACCTCATTTTCAAACGGGAATACCGCCGGATAATACGAGCTGATGGACGGAATCTCCTGGTACCGGTCGATTCCCTCGACTACCAGGTTCTCAATCGCATAGCTGCCGTCCTGCGCAATATGCTCCTGAGCAGCATGAACGTTGATAAACGTATAGACCAGACGATACGTGCCGTCGTCGACATTGCGCTCGGCGTGCATTTGCACAAAGCGCGCGCCGACGCCCTTGAGCGCCTGGACATGCGACAGGAGCTCGTCGATCCCGACGGTGGTATAGATAGCCTTTTGCATTACTCGGCCTCCTTTGCAGCGGCGGGTGCGGCGGGCGTCCCAGCAGGTGCGTCGCCAGCGGCAGGCGCGTCACCGGCACCGTCAGTCCCGGCCCCCGCAGCCACAAACCCGTCCTCGCCCAGCTCAACGCCACCGTCCCAGGTGGCGGCGCCGCCCACGGTGAGCGGATCGCCGCCGGCGCGCATCACGGCCTCCTTCTGGTCCAGGATACCGCACGCCTCCACGATGGCATCGATCACCGTTTCGGGACGAATGGCGCACCCGGGCGCGTACACATCCACGGGAATCGCGCGGTCCACGCCGCCGATCACGTTGTAGGCATCGCGGAATACGCCGCCCGAGCACGCGCAAATGCCGCATGCCACCACGCACTTGGGCTCGAGCATCTGGTTGTAGATCTGGCGCACGACGGGCAGGTTCTGGGCATTGACCGACCCCGTCACCAAAAAGATATCCGCATGCTTGGGGTTGCCGGTGTTGACCACGCCAAAGCGCTCCGCATCGAACAGTGGCGTGAGCGAAGCAAGCACCTCGATATCGCATCCGTTGCAGCTCGAGCCGTCGTAATGAATAACCCACGGCGAGCGCGACATTTTATGATCCATGGATGCCGCCTCCTAAATAAACACGTCGACGAGGATGGGCATAAGGTTGAGCAGGCCAAACACCAGCGCCACGCCCCAGCCGAGCTTAAAGCAGCTGCGCCAGGTGCTGCGTGCGAAGGTGTTGTCGATCAGCACCTCGACAAAATACGTCGCGGCCATCACGACCAGGGCTACGACCCAGCTCACCGGGTTGTCCCAAACAAAGAACATGCCCACCCACATCAAAAACAGCACGGTCTCGCACCAGTGCATAAGGGTCATCTTGGCCAGCGTGCCGCCGCTCATCTCGGTGGCGACGCCCTGGACAATCTCCTGATGCACGTGATGCGAGTACGAAAGGTCAAACGGCGACTTGCGTAGCTTGATGGTGAGCACCGCAAGCAGCGCCAGGAAAATGGGCGCACTGTACACGATGATGGGCGCCGACTGCCCGGTCACGGCGATGGAATCGAAGCTATCGGTGGCAAGATACAGGCCCACGCTCATCAGCAGAACGGCGGGCTCGTAACTCATGACCTGCAGCAGCTCGCGGTCGGCGCCGACCTGGGCAAACGGGCTTTGCGTCGAGGCGGACGCCAACACCACAAAGATCGCGGCGAGGGTAACCATAAACGCACACAGCAGCGTGTTAGAGCCCGACACAAAGATGCCGCCGCCCACGACGGTAAAGATGAGCGCGCACGCCATATAGGTATCGTCCATGGTGTTTACGCTGGCAGGGGCTTTGCGCAGCAGCTTGGCAACGTCGTAGAAAGGCTGGAGCAGGCGCGGGCCCACGCGGCCCTGCATACGGGCCGAAAGTTTGCGGTCAACGCCGTCAATCAGGCCACCAACCAAAGGCGCCAGCAGGGCAAACACCACGGTGCCTATAAAGATGCCCACGACGCCCGAACCTTCGAAATACTTGCCGCGCAGCACCGAGGGCGCGCTCATGGCAAGCCGCTCGGGCCCAATCCATGCGCAACACAGCAGCGCAAACAAGATAATGCTGCAGCATACGACGCTACCCGCGGGGCCAATACGCTTCTCGCCAAGGGCGTCCTCCGAGTACCAATTGCGCTTTTCGGCCTTCACCTCGTGTCCCATCGAGCCGCGGAAATGGCGATATTTGTCGGTTCCCACGCCCGAAAGGTACACGTTGACGTGCGGTTTGTTGCTCACGCGGAATGACGTCAGCAGCACCACGGCGATAAAAGCCACGATAACCACCATCAGATACATGGCGTCCTTGCCAATAACGTACGGCACGCGGCCAAACACCATGGCCAAGTAAGGCGACACCAGACCGCTCGAGATAACCGGAAACGCCACGCAGCACAGAATCAGCAGCGCGGCGATGGTGTTGAGGGCCATCCATTCGGTCTTATGGACATTGACCTCAACGTTTTGAGCCGTGGGGTCGACGCCCGAAAGCTTGGCAAGCCACTTGCCCCAGAAGTAAAACGTCGCGGCCGAGCCAAAGGCAAGCACCATGATCATGAGCACGTTGCCGGTCTGCGCAAACGCCACCAGGGCGCCCCACTTGGACACGAGCATGCCAAACGGCGCCACAAACATGCCCATAATGCCCAGCATCATCAGACGCGTCAGGTGCGGCATGCGGCTGAACATGCCGTCCATGTCCTCGATATTGCGGCTGCCGATATGATGCTCGGCCGTGCCCACGCACAGGAACAGCAGCGACTTGGCCACCGTGTGGAACAAGATCAGGAAGATGGCCGCCCATACGGCCTCGGGCGCGCCGACACCCAAGCAGGCACTGATGAGGCCCAAGTTGGAAATGGTGGAGTACGCGAGCACGCGTTTGGCGTTGCTCTGCGAGATGGCCATGAGTGCAGCGAGCAAAAACGTGATGGCACCCACACTCGTGACCATAAAGCCGGTCACGGGGTAGATGGCATAGAGTGGGCTCAGCTTGACCATCAGGAACACGCCGGCTTTGACCATGGTTGACGAGTGCAGCAGGGCGCTCGTGGGAGTGGGTGCAACCATGGCACCCAACAGCCAAGTGTGGAACGGCATCTGTGCGGCCTTGGTGAGCGCGGCGAGCGACAACAGGATGACCGGCATCACCAGCAGCGCGGACTGCGCGGTTCCGGTGCCGGAAAGCTCGATCATGCCCGAGATGGTCAGCGGCATGCCGTTAACGTGCAGATACATAAGTCCGGCCAAAAACGCGATGCCGCCCAGCATGTTGAGGATGATTTGGGTAAAGGCGTTCTTGATGGCCTCGGGCGTGCGCGTGTAGCCAATCATAAGGAACGAGCACACGGTGGTGATTTCCCAGCCACAGAACAGCCACTCAAGGTTGTCGCTCGTCACGATGACGAACATGGCCGAGAGGAACAGGAACATAAGCGCCAGGAACTGCGGGCGGCGGTCGGGCGCCGCCTGCCCGCGCAGCGCTGCCTCGTGCTCGTCGTGGGCCTGGAAGTCCTTCATGTAGCCCAGGGCGTACACGCAGATAAGGCTGCCGACAATGCCGACGGCGAGGACCATGATCACGCTCATGTAGTCCAGGTAGAGTGGCGTTGCCGTGACGGCTTCGGCCGCGGGCAGCGTCATGGCTGCAAAGGCGAGCGAGCCCACCAGCTGGACTATGCCGAGCACCGTGGTGAGCGCGTTCCTATATTTGTACGCGTTGTACAGGATGACAGCGCACAGGATGACGTCGATGGCGGAGCTGACGATCGAGAGCACATGCGAGGTGCCGGGGGCAACCTCAAAGCTCTGCGGACCCGTGCCAAAAAACATGACGGCGACTACAACTGTCACCGCCATAATAATGCCGGAGCCTATGAGCCCCACCGCATCGCGGGCGCGGTCACCGCGCGCGAGCAGCATGCCCAGCGCCGGTACCAGCGGAAACAGGGTAAGGAAATACAGTAGCGTCATACCATCACTCCCCCATGCAAAAACGCTGCAATTGTTTAACGTTATAGCTCAATTGAGGAGTAGCGGCGGCAGGTTTTCGGTCAACTGGGGAGTTTTAGGCGTACGGGGTAAGGGCACGCCCGCATTGGAGCAGAGGGGCGGCAAGAAAAATGCGCCCCTGTGGGTGCACCATCCCGTTTGCTATTCCGCCTTTTTAACGCGCGGCTTGCGACCGCGCGGCTTATCGACCAGTGCGGACTCACCGCTCTCGCGGTACTGACGGCACCAAGCCTTGACCGAAGACTCGCTAGGAATCTTGTGTTTGATCATGGCCTCGCGAACCGTTAAGCCGTTTTCCAAGCGGTCCTTGACCACGGCGAGCTTAACTTCGTACGAATAGGTGTGATGATGCGAACCGGCGTTGAGAACGGCGTCGGCACCGCCCACGGCATATGCGCGGGCCCACTGACGAGCCGTGGCCTGGGGAATGCCGAGCTCCGCGGCGAGGGCGCGATGACCGACCCCCTCTTGGAGGACCTCGACGGCGCGCTGCCTAACCTCGGGCGCATGCGTGCGAGTCCTTGTTGCTTCCGACATACCTGCCACTTCTTAGCCTTAACCGTTAATCTGCTTTCTTACGTGCATGTTAGATAGTAGCATTTTGCTGTTCGCGCGTAGCAGTTAATCGAAAATAGCAACGGCGGCATCTGGGCATTTGCCATTAATTTGCGACATTTCTTTACGTTTAATTTACGCAGCTAGTTAGCCCGCAGCTCATTGATGGTGTTTTACCAACCAGATTGATATCTTTTTGTTTCGCTTGGTATGGCCTACGCAATTATTGACCCCTCTACCCGCCCGCAATGGCGCGACAGCTTTCCACCTTACTTTCCAGCTTTCCACTCAACATTCCAGCTTTCTTTCCAGCTTTCCACCTTAGATGGTAAGTTAAGTGGAAAGTTGGAAAGTTTGGTGGGAAGCCGAAGCAACGGCAGGCCGCGCGAGCAAGAAAGGGGGCGGCAACCGGGTGGTTGCCGCCCCCTTTGCGAAGCTAGTTGGCTTCGGAACTAGTGATCGATGCCGTTGAGGTTCACCCTCGTGAGCGTGTAGGTCACATAGTCGGGCGATTGAGGCGTTGCACTCGCCGTGCTGCCCGTGACTAGGCTCGCCGTCATCACCAGACGATAGTTCGCGTAGAACTGATCACGCTGTTCAGCCTGCGTGTTGACCTTAACGGTAAAGGGCAGGTTAAACGTGGTGTCGCCGTTCTGTGTTCGGAACTTGCCATTCTCCTTCGAGTCAGTGAAGGTGATCGTGCTACCGGAGGGAGCGACCGCGGCAAGCTTACTCTCCGTCACTGTTACGTAGTTGGAGATATCATCCGTTACATTCTCATACGTGCCGTCGGTTCCGCGGCGCTGCAGCTCGAGCGTGTACACAACAGAGTCGGCATTTGCAATTGCCTCGGCGGCGTTGCTAAGTCCACCCAGTTCATACGTGGCACCCAGACCAATCGTGCCATTCGCGATCGGACGTAGGTCGTCCACGTTAATACCAAGCTGCGACTTATCTGGCGCAGAAAGCGTAATGGTCGTATCACCCGTGTCCATGCGATAGTACCCGACGTTACCGGGCTTCGTCTGCGTCAGGCTCGAGGTATTAAGGCCTTCCTTACGCGTCGAAAGCTTGGCGGTATAGGACATCTTGGTACAGGCGTCCTCGCCAGACTGCTTGGACAGGGAGATAACCTTGTTGCAGCCGTCCGGCGTAAGGCGAATCTCTTCCACCACCGTACGCACGGTAAAGGATCCGTCCGTTGCGATCTTGCGGATTCCGGCGAGGTCATAATCGAGCTTGAGCTTCAGCGAATCATCGCCTGTATCCGTCACGGTCTGCGTGAACGCAGGCGTCGAAGCGTCACACGGCTCCCAATCGCCGCCATTCCACCTGTAGTTCTGACCGCCGATGGCAACATAAAACTTCGCAATTGCCGAGGTTCCGCTCGGGAAACTACTTACTCCCATTAGGTTGTTGTTGGCGCCATAGCGACACAGCGATGTATCGAGCTGATAGAACAGATGGTCACTCTCTGTATAGTATTGGCTCGGGCTAAACGTAACCGTATCTTTGACGTCAAGAGAAAGCACGTAGGCGGCACCGTCCTCCGACTTCGAAACCGGAATGCGCGCCGCATTTTTATTGTCGACTACACTCTGCTCATAATTGGACAAGATGCTGTATGTCGATGCCGTACTGTTTTGATTATCTTCGCCACCGGTGCGCAAGACGTGATGCAAATTCCAAGATATGCGGGCACCCGAAGAATTCGAGTCAATAGACGAAGCCGTAAAACCATTGATACTAGCTTGCGTCCCGCCGTCGCCCGACTTAGGCACGTTGACAACTAGGTAGACGCTCTCCGATGCACGCTTCTCTCTGCCGGTATCCTTTTCCTTAGGTACCTTTAGCGTATAGCGCTTGTTGCTGGGAACGTTAGCGCCCGCAACCTTAAACAGCGTCCACTTGTCTCCGATCTTCGCCTTAGCGGTCGCCTCTGCCTCGTTTTCACACGCAACCCATGTGCCGGTGCCATCCTGCGTGGCCGACACATCCAAAATCTCGCTCAGCCATCGCTCCTGATATGGATTGCCCGCAGAATCCTTAAAGCCGTCGTTTCCGCTCAGGGAAACGCTCGTTGCTCCGCCTTCGCCCACCGTATAGTGATACTCTCTGCCACCGGCCTTGCCGTCAACATTCGCATCGATGAGCGTAAGCTGGGTGCCCTGGGGAAACCTTCCGTCGGCACCATTGAAGAGGATGCTCTTGCCGAGCCCCTTCATCGAGCCGCCAGCAGCCATATAGCTGTCCCAGCCAAAGTCGACTTCCTTCCCATTGGCAGAATTGTATGTCCAGGTAAGCAGACCCGTCATCGGCTCGCCAAAGCTCGTAAGCACGTGTGCATCTTTTCCAAGGTTAGCGTAGTCTTTTTCTTTAAATTTGGTGCCGTAATCATACGTTGCAGTGAAATCGATCTCGAGCTTGCGTTTAACGATGATCGGCACCTGAACGTTGTAGCTCTGACCCGCCTCGGTAAAGGTAACAGTCAGGAGCGTGAAGCGGCCCTTGCCGTTGTCCCAATCGGAGCTTGGGCTAAACGACATGTTGTTCTTGCCGTTGTTCACCACGCGAAGCGTGGGATTGTTCGACGCGTCATCGTCCTTAACGAACACACCATCCTTGAGTTGGAAAACCTCTGCTTTGGCCGTCACGTGCGGATTGGTGCCATTCTCGTTATTCAATCTGCAAGCGTCGGAGAAGCCGCCGTTCGTGATGATGTTTAGATAGCTCTTGACCGTCGTGTTGTCGGCGCCAGAGATCACCAAAACGGGGAAATCCGTTGCGACCTTGCTGTCGCTTGCATCGTTATTCACATTGAACATGCTCGCCACGGATTTGGCGTTATAGCTCGACTTATTTTGATAGGCGCCGTTGTCATTAATGCCGCCGATATTGGTGTAGGTGTAGCGGCCGGGAAAACTGGTACCCGCCTTGCTTTGGATGACCTCGCTCTGGATTGCCGCCGCAGCGTCGATGGCGGCACCGTCGCCAAACAGATAGCGGTCGGTGGTGTCGCCGTCGAAGGCACGCACCGCCAGCGTGCTCACGGGCCTCGTGGTCACGTACGGACTCGTTGCCGTGGTAGCAGTATCGCCTGCGCCGTAGAGAGTTTTGTTCTCGTTGGGCGCGGCAGCCGTGCCGTTGTAGTCACCGAAGGCAATATAAGTTTTCCTGTTTACGGCGGCCGTATTGGTCGTGTAAACCATCGGCGGCAGGTCGCTCGTGGTCTTGCCACTACCGGGCTTTACTTCCACGCCCGCTGCGGAAAGGCTGTACTTACCATCCCCCGTGTCAACCTCGCCCAAGAGTACGCCCTGGGTTTTGCCCGCATTGTAGCTATTGCTGTCCATGAGCACGTTTACCAGATGGAACTGGCCGCGCCCGTCACCCGCAATGCCGCCGTTTGATCTTCCGCTAAACGTGGTGTTGGATACCCTTGTGTTGGTGACGTTGATGACGTCGGAACCGTTGTGAATCGCACCGAGCAGACCACCGCTCCAGCTGCCCTTGATCGTAGCACTCTCAATCGCGATATTGTTGCAAGTTATACCATCGTTGCTGTAGAAGTAGCCAATCAGCCCACCTGAGCATTGGTTGGTGCCGGCAACGTCGATGTTCTCGACGCTGCAGCCCTCGAACCAGTACACGTTGGATCTATAGATGCTGGTCGTAACCTCGCCAATCAAGCCGCCCGCATTGCGGATGGTCGTGTTCTTTCCGGTCTCATCGCCGATGAGGGCATTCTTGCTGCCGTCTCCGCCATCAATGCGCACGTTGCTCATAGAAATAACTCCGCTATAGGCGCTTCCGAGCACACCGCCGGCGCCCATGCACGTATCGGTGTTCTCCCCGGTAGCAAGCACATTTACCCCAGAGATAACTGCCGTGCTGCTCGACGAGACCGCTTCGGTGGTGCCGACGTTAGTGTTGACCGAGATATCGCTTGATTTGGCATAGCCGAGCACACCGCCCACGTAGGGCGTTGTCCCCGTGGCGGTTATGGTCGAGTTCGCGGCAACAGTCTTCTCGCTTACCCCTGTGCCTGCGGTTGTCCACACACCGCACGCCGAGGCGACCGTACCCACATAGCCACCGACATTCTTCTCGCCCGTGACGTTAAGGCCAGTGTATGAGCAGTCATAGAGATACGCGGGGCCCCACCCGTCACTGAACTCGACCATATAGGTTCTGTCTTCGCGCGTAGTTCGTCTGGCGCGGCCCGAGCTGCCAAGAAGCCCTCCTACGCTCTTTGCGCCCGACACGGTGCAGTTCTTCATCTGCACGTTGCAGTAGATGCCGCACGTGCCGTCGTCGTAGTTGGCCGTTGCACCCGCCAAAAGGCCGGCACCGGTAAGGTCGTTCGGCGCCTCTCCTGGTTTGGCTTCGCCGTTGGTGTCGATATAGGTGAGCGCTACGTTGCAGTTGCTAAAGGTGAGGTCTTTGACCTGCGCGCCGTCGTTCGCGGTGACGCTGGGGGCGACATAGCTTGAGGTGAACATCACAGTACTGAATAGGCCGCCCACGCCCGAGACCTTATAGTCGTCATCGGCATATTCGACGACGCCGTAGGCGGCGCCTTTGGTACCCACCGTAATGGTGGCCCCGTTGCCGTCGATCGTGGCCACGTGCGGCGTGATGCGGTCGCGGTCGGTGGCCGCCTCGTTCGAGTTGCAAGCATTGGAATAGTAGCGGCCGTTTAGGCCCACGTACCCCGTGCCGTAGTCGGTCATATCGTAGGTGTCGCCCTGCTTGAACTCCAGGCTCATGCCAATCGATTTCGACGCGCACACATAGCCCGTTTGGTAGTCGGCAGCATAGGACGCCACCAGGTAGGGCGAATTTACATTGTCATCATGGTCAAGCGGGCCGTGCCACCCCTGCTTGCCGGGGGCCTTCTGGTCGTCGTTTTTGGCGATTTCGAAATCGCCGGCAGCACTCTCAGGCTTGCCCACATTTGCGTAGCTAGCATTCCGTACCTTGCCATATTCCTTGTTGCCAAACAGGTAGCCGCATATCGCCGGGTCTTGCGAATCGCTGCCCCAGTAAGCCTTGGAACCGCGGAACACGCCATTATTGGAGTAGTTGGTATGTGCCGCGCCAGCACCCGCACCCGAGCTGATGATGGCCGAGAGCACCAAAAGGCCCTGGGCGTTTTCCACCATGGTCACAGGAGCCTCGGCGTTAGTGCCGAGGTACTTGTTGTCGGTGCCTGTGGTGGTGACACAGGAGGTTCCTTTTTTTGTGAGCTCGTTGATCTTGTAGTTAGCGTCTCCGTTATCAACGGTACGGGCACAACCTTCGCTAAAGGCATAGCCGTCAATCACACGACCGACGTAGGGGTTGTCGTACAGGCCGTAGTTTGCGCCACCCTCCGCAACGGGTTTGAACTTTTCCTTTGTGCCGCCACGCCACGAGTCGCCCGTGTTGCGGAAGATCACACCGCCGCCCGCAATGGCGCCGACGTAACCGCCGATGGGAACAAGATGCGAGCTACCGGTAACGGTAAAACGGTACGTCGTCGAGCCGTTATTTGGATTGTTTACGACCACGCCATCAATAATGTTATCGCCGCCAAGAATACAGCCGATAACGCCACCGAAAAACGCCGTCGGAACGCCGTCGGAATCCTTGGCAGAATAAGTAATAGTCGCCTGCGCATTCACATAGTTGATGTTGAGGCTGCGCACAACGCTGCCGTAGCTATAGGAAATAAGACCGCGAAGCGAACCCTTGTTATTCTCTATCTTGATGGTTGCGTTTTTATTATCACTGCCAAAGTTGCCAACGATGACGCCCCTAAACGGGTTGGCCCTATTTCCAAAACCGCCAAACGATGCGCCGTCGAGAGTAATCGTATTGCCCTCGGTAGGTTCAATACTGTAGTACGCACTTTGGATATAGCGGTGCATCATATCGTCGGAAAGCGTGGCCGAATGATCAGTGGCGTTATCGCCGGTCCTCTTCTCCCACTTCTCCCCGGCGTCGTTCGCCTGCTTATAGACGTACGTAATCTCATTGTCATTTGAGTTGTTTCTACGGCGATTGCAGAGCGTACTCTGGTCGACGACAATGGTGACCTCCCAGCCGTCGAGCGCGGTTTGGTTGTTGATATAGTTGGCGATGGCGTTCATTTCCGCCGCGTCCTTAACGGCATACGGATCGCCATATGTGCCGCATCCCTCTACCAGCTTTGGAATGCGCTGGTTGACTTTAATTTCGTGATACTGGACGCCATCCTCGGTGGCTTTTCCCTTGTAAACATAAGGAAGGTAGTCACCGAACACGGGGGCATCGACATTCGCCGGCTTATCCCCAGCCTTCACCAAGCCATTAGGAGTGTCATACGTCGCTTCGTCGTAGTACCAAAGCTGCTTGCCAGAGTATTCCTTACCCTTTGCATCGATTTCGCTTCCGTACGTCACCATTGCGGCATCGGCATCGGCCTTAGTAAAGGTGTAGTCCGCAGAACCCGTGCTCGTGCTTCCGTAGCCAAAACTCTCCAGCAGGCTCGCATGGGTGAAGATCGTATTGTTCTTTTGGCTGGGCAAGCTGATTCGCTCAAACTTTGCCGTCACCTGATCGGCCTCACTGCCTACACCAAGCTTTCCGAACAGCGACGTAGCCGCCTTGGTGCCACTCGTGTACCCAGTAGTCTTGATATTCTTCGCGTTCAGGCTCACGTACTTCTGCATCTCGTTGATGAGCAGAGGCATATAGGCGTTGGCGTCCGTGGCGCTGTTGGCGCCGTCGACAATCAGATTGTTGAGCGTAAGATCATCAATTGAGATCTTTCTAATCTTGGTGCCACTGCCGTCGCTGGACCCACACACGTAGCGGCACACGAGCGCGCCCGATGAGCTTCCGCCCGCGCCAATAGCGTCAGTAGAGCTCTTTCCGTCATTGATAACGGGTCCAACGGTACCACCCAAAGTGACGTTGCTTACTGTGAGATCGCCGTTTGCCACCGTTCGAAAAAGACCGCAGTGCATGTTCTCGTGCTGGGTAGCATCGGAATTTAGCTTGTTGCCATTCTGCTCGGCCTTGATCTTGGAGTAGTAGAAGGTGATGGCCGCATTATTAACCGTCACCTCTCCGATCGGTTGAGTGGGATAGTAGCTGTAGCCGGCCAAATCGATTGTGCCGGTTATGGTTATGGAACCATCAAGCCCTGTCGTACCATTGGGAACGATTGTCGAACGAATACCGGCGGGAGCATAGCAGAAAGCAGACCATAAGAGCAGCTTGTCCGCCGTATTGATTTGGCCGCCGCTAAAGCCGCCTTCACACCTATCATAGGCTTTGTCGAGGTTGTAGAAGTAGCGGGTATTGCCGTTCGTTTTGTGACTTTGGCCGAAAGTCGAGCGGTTCTGGTAGCTGTTGCCATTTGTGGCATCGCCGTCCATGTCCAGCTTGTCATTCCGTGTGTGCAGCGAAACGACCGCGTTGCAGCCGGCGTCCATGAGTTTGCTGCCTTTGCTTGGTTTTACACCGCTGCCAACCCATTCATCGAAAGACGTTACGCCCGGTGCAACGATGGCCCCCTCGCCGCTGGGCACCCTATAGGCGGTCTCCCAACAAGCCCTGTCCTCCAAGTACAGACCTATGTAGTTCTCGACGCCATATGTCGTCTTATTATCCACCTTGCAGCCACGACAAACTAGAACGCCGAGCGTCTGAGCGGCGCCTGCATTAATGGTTGTGCCCGAGAGATCGATGGCATAGTTGTTAATGATCCAGTGACCACTGGCCGCGTATACGAGGCCGCCGACCTCGGTAGAGTCGCTTGCAGCCACAGTCGTGTTGTTGGTCGTTTTGAGGGCGTAAGTGCTGCCGCTGGTGTTTGCAGCAGCATCGCCAATGGTGACGATGGCGTTGCCCCAGCTGTAGCCCAAAAGGCCACCGGCACCGTTGAGCGCATCACCGTTCCTACCGACGTTCATCTTGAACGAATTGAACGAAAGGCCCGAAATGTTCACGTACTTATCAGCTGAGTTGGCTATTGTCCCTGCATTGTAGGTACTCTGTGCGATGCAGCCGATAAGACCACCGACTTGGGCAATCTTGCCGCCGGCGCAATCGCCGGTTTCGATTGATCCGGCGACTTCGAGGCCCGTAACATTGAATATCGAAGCGCAATCGCTCACATAGCCGATGGCACCGCCAATACGGCTATTGCCGTTAAGCGATCCGGCTGCAGTGATAGTCGTTTGCGCCTTGCTGTTACCCTTAAACGTAACCGTGGCAGCCGCCGACACGCTGCCCGCAATACCACCAATGTTCACGTCATTGGCAAACGTATCATCGCACGCGATATTCGTTTTGCACGTTACGCTAGACAATGACAGGTTGCCGACGATGGCACCCGCCAGCGACCCGGCATCGATAGCCGAACCGTTATCGAACTTCATGGAGCCAGCGATTGTGACGTTGGAGATGGTTGCGCCGTTGACGGCCGCGAACAAGCCTAAGCGGCCGTGGCGGTAGATTTTGCCGTTGCCGTTGCTCGTGTCATTGCCGTCAAGCACAGCTTCACCACGCTTGCCGTACGGCTCGCCGACGGCAAGGTTGATTGTGCCGTTGCCATTTGTGCCGCCGCCGTTCAACGTTCCCGAGAAAACTTGCGAGTCGTCTGCGCGGTCCTGCGTGAAGCCCGTCAGGCCTGTACCCTTGAGGTCAATTGTGTTGTTCACCGTAATGGTCGAGGACTGCAAGCCGTTCAGGTTGTTTTCGGCAACGCCTTCGACCATTGAGTAGTAGCCGTTGGTTTGCCAGGTAATCGCAAGTTTGGCGAAATCCTCAGCTGTGGTTAGGGCGTAGGCACCGTTAGTCAGCGCCAACGATGCCGGCAAGGTCAGCTTGTGAGTGCTGGGATCAAGCGTAATAAATTTATCGCCCAAGCGAATAACTTCGCCATAGGTCGCGATATCATCCGTCTTCGAGGCCTTGTTGCTGCGCCTATAGGTCCAACCCGTAGCGTCTTCATCGGTTACGTTACCGTTAGAGCCATCGCCGGCAGCGAAAATCAGTGCGTTGTTGTTCTCGTAGACAAGCTGACCCGTCGTGGCGTTCTCGGCAAAGCTTGCGCCCGACAGGTTTGTGATGCCGCTGAACTTGATTACGGCATTCCGTGCGGAGCCCGCAATACCAGCCGCGCGATTGTTTGCTGCACCGCCAATGGCATTATCGCTTGTAAGCGCAAAATCGCGCACGTCGAGCACGCTGCGCGTGTCGATAACACCCACGGCGCCACCGAACTTTCCGGCGTCCGTTCGTGCCGAAGCAACTCCCTTGCACGTAACCGTTACGCCGTCGAGCACAACGGCGACAGGCTGCGAATTGACAGGCTGCGAATTGGAATCCGCGTTATCGCCAACATAGCCAACAACACCGCCCGTATCGGACAGCTTGCCCGCAAGTTCAAACTCAATTGAGCACGTTTTCTTATCCGCATCCTTTTGGACCACAAAGGCGCGCAAAGCGCCGTCGTCGTCCGTTTTCGTCGCGAACACCTTGCCGACAAGGCCGCCGTAGCTGCCGTTGACACTAACATCTTCTGGTAAGGCGAGTTTGCTCTTATACGTCCCGCCTTGCACCACGATGTCTCCATTAGAGATATCGGCCATGCCAAAAAGAGCGCCGGCGCGCTGCGACGCACCAAGTGTCACAAGGTTGCCCAGGTCGAACATATTGGGCTTAACGGTAAATCCCTGCGCAAAGCTCACGTCGCCGATAACGCCACCAGAACAAGCGCTGTTCTCATCGCCAATATTAAGAGGACACCTAATCTGCTTATTATCCGCGCCCAGCGCGAGCACTGTCGCTTTGCCAATAAAACCACCGCTGGCGGTGGTGCCCTTGACGGTGAGCGCTTGTAGGTCGAGAACTTTCGTGACGTTGACCATGGCACCTGTGCTCAAGCCAACGAGTCCTACAACGCCACCGGCGGAGCCGTTCGTGGACTGGACGGTGGCGGTGGGAACGTTGGTCAGGGTTCCGATGCTCAGGGTCGCACCGTCCTTGACTTCGCCTACGAGCAGGCCAGCGTTGCCGGAGCTCGTTTCGACGGTTCCGCCTGAGGCCAGATCGTTGGGGAACGTGACGGACTCAAGCGTCAAGGTCCCGTTCTCGACCGTGTTGGCAATCAAGCCAATGTTGCCCGTCGCATTCGCGTTGAGATTCTTTCGGGAACAGGTGGGGGTGAGGCTATAGGTAACGTTCGCGGTAAGGTTGCCCGTCGTCGTACCCAGGAGAGGTGCCGTCAAGGCGGAAGTCGTGTCCTTCACATCAGCGTTCACGGGATCCGCGATGTCAACCGACGCGATGAGCGCCTTGCTCTCTTCGCTGTTTTCCGCACCGCTGACCTTCGAAGCGATCATCGGCGCGCTATAGGTAGTTGCGCCTACCCACTTTATCTTGACTGTATTGTTTTGGTCAGTCAGCTTGAGGTTATTAAAAACCGTCCGGTTAGCCGTAAGCTCAACAGGGCTATCAACGCCATTCAGAGACCTATAGATTCTGCCTTCAAACGGATGCTCATCGCTGCCAAAGCCCTGGAAAGACATATCGTTCTTTGCCCCGTTCTTGGCCGTCTCGGTGAGCTTCGCATCGCCCGTGATGATGCTCTTGATCTGCGCATCATAGTAAAGCGAAGCGTCGGCGTTGGACAGGACGGTGAACACCTCCGACGACTTGACATCGAGGCTTCGGATTCCGCTCCTGTCGTCTTTGAGCACGATGCTTTCCGCTCCGTTCGCCTCGAGCAGCTCGACAAGCTCATCAAGATTTGTAATCGACGCATCGGCCTGGGCCTCAGCGTCTTCCGAAACCGCGGCATCGGCATCTTGCTCGGCATCGTCAGCGGCGGCATCCCCTGCCGCATCGTCGCCTTCCGCCTGATCGCCCGTGGAATCGGAACCCGTGGCACTATCGACGGCATCACCCGTTGCGGTGTCGCCCTTCACAGAGCTATCCTGGGCACTGTCACCCGCGGCACCAGCATCACTCGCCCCAGACCCATTCGCGGCATCGCCGTTGGTCTCGCCGCTCTCGGCAGTATCCAACGCCTTCGCAGATGCGGCAGCAGTCTCATTCGAGATGTTCTGCCAGCCTGCCGCCACAGCAGCCACCGTGGGCGAGCATGCTTGGAGCACCATGACCACCATCATGAACTCTGCGAATATGCGCTTTGCCGTTCTCATCGGTTCCGTACCTCTTATCCTAAAAACTCTGCTTCCAGAGTTATCGAGTCTCCGTCGTGCCCGTCAGGGTAGTTCCGCTCACGCTAATGCCCAGGCCATCCCAGCCATCGGGCGTTTTGCCGTCAGCTCGGTAGAAGTTGACGACCAACGAACCCGGCTCCATGGTGAACGTAACCGTGTGATTTGTTTTATCCGCCGTCACACCATGGTTGGTCTCGAAGAACGGGTCAATCTCCACGTTCTCCCCCCACTTGAGCGTGACGTTCGCCGGTGCGCCCGTGACCGTTACGCGGTAGTTATACGCAGCGTAATCAGTAAACTTACCAGCCTCATCGACCAGCGCGCCCTCAACCGCAGCGGTCTTGACCTCGGCCTTCTTTGACGGCACGACTTTCGCCGCCAGACAGGCTAGCTCGGTGCCGGGGCTCTGCTCCGATACGACCGTGGCCTTAATCACAAAGTATGCTTGTCCCAACTTACCCTCGGGGAAGGTCACGGTGTAGTCTTTCTTGGTAGGTTGATTCTCCGGAAGCGTGACGCTGCCGCTGGGCCGGGGCGAATAGCTCCACGTGGCGCCATCGAGCCCATGCCCCTCGACCGTCAAGGTGTACGTCACGTTTTTGTCGTTGCAGAAGTTGCTGTTGCTCAGCAAATAGTTATAGATGCTAAAGGTGAAGCTGCACTGTCCGCTGCTGGGATACACCGTAACGGAGCGCTGGGCACGGTCGAGGTCGTCGTTGCTAGGCGCACTCATATAGCCCGTGAGCAAATCGCTCGCAAACAGGCTCTGAGCGGTGCCCGTTGCGGCGACGGACTTTAGAAATCCGTTGGCGGTGTAGGCGGAATAGGTAAAGTAACCACCCGTCACGAGCGCCACGGCGCAAACAAGTGCGATTGCCGCCACAACCAGCTTATTCTTGACTAGGCTTTTGCTTTTTGCCAGCTGCTCGCGCTCGGCATCCTGCTGCCTCCCTTGCTTCTCCATGTGCGCCCCCTCTCCTACATACCGCTCGTGTTGCGCGCGATCACATAGATCACATCGGTCTCTTTGGCGCTCTCGTCCCACGAAAGCTTGATGATAAAGTTGAGCGTGTCGTTGCCAGTCGAGCCGTCGAGCGTCTTGGCGTTGAGTTCGCTTTTGCCGAATTTCTTGTATCGGTAGAGCGGGCGCGCGTTGCGCTGGACGTTTTGATAGTCCTTGAATGTAGGGTCGCTTGCGCCCTCGCCCGGGTCTTCGATGGGCGTGAAGCTCTTCAGCAGATCCGTTTCATACATTTTCCAGCTATAGGGCTTGCCGCCCGCAGTGCCTCTCACGTCGGGAGCACCACCTAGGCCCGTATCCTCAGCTTTATACAGCTCGATAGTGAGACCCGTAATGTTGGTCGTATTCGCAAGCTGCAGCTCAAACCCGTCGCCGCCCGTCTGCACGCAAAACGGGCGCTTGAGCGTCACCGTGCTGCCAGTCTTGGTATCGCCGTATTCGGGGTTGTAGCTCAGGTCGATCTGCTCTGTTGCCGTAGCGTTGGGGCCCAGCACCTTGAGCTCTGCCGGCTCCTTGATCTTGCCGACGGTGGAGCCGCGATTGGCATCGACGAACCATCCGAGCGTCAATCCCAGCAACACGAGAAGCACGGCCACCAGACCCACGATGGCCAGGGATTCGCGACGGTGGTCGCTCACCCAAGCCTTGATGCGCTCGATGCGGCCAGCCGGACGCGCTTCGCCGTGCGAGCCGAACCCGTTGCCGCCGGGGTTTGCCGCTCCTTCGTTGTGTTTGATATCGCCCTGCTCGCGGGCATTAAGCTGCTCGTCCATTTATTTATCCGCCTCCTTGGCGGTGAAGCGCACGCGAATGTACTTGACGTTCTTGCCGATAATCTCGTCGGCGTTGTTGTAGTAGCTGGCGCAGGTTTCCACATCCGCAGAGGACATGCCGGCTCCGACAGGCGGAACCGCGCTAGGCACCTGACCTGGCACGCTCGTGCTATCGGCGCGGAAATAGCGCGCGTGGTTATTGTTGATGTCGCCGACGAGGGCTGCGTATCCCGCGGCGGGGTCCGTGCTCGCAAAAAGGTTGCCACCATAGCCGGCGTTGCCCGTGCGAACGTAGCTCTTAAACTGCTCCGACCAAATCCAGTAGAGGGTTTTGGGTACGGTTTTGGTCGTGCTATTTGAGTCCGCAGGGCAAAAGTCCGACGCCGGAATGGTAAAGCTCTGCGTGATGACGGTAACGCTGGCTCCGTCCTGGGTCACCGTGGTTGTCGTGGGGACCAGCGGATTGGAGTAAAAGCCAGAGGTGTCTTTGCCCTGAAAAACCAGGATATGACCGCGCACCAAATCTTTAAGCGAGTTAATAATCTCTTCGTTTTTCGATGCATCCGCAGCTGAGCCCGTGCCGACAGCACTCGTCTGGACAGAAATCTCCCAGGTCATCTCCACCGTAATATCGTGCAGGTCGTTGCAGAGCGGCTTGACGTTGAGCTGAAGCTGGCCCGCCGATCCCGGAGAGAGACTGCCATCGGCACTCATGTTATTGAGGTTGAAAAGATTGTTCACGGCAAGGCTTGTACTGTCCGACGCGTAGTTGTCCTGGGCGTCGTACTTACCCGCCGTGCCGCCCTGCGTTCCCGAGAGCACAAACCGCGGGCCCTTCGCCCCAATCGTACTCCCCGTGGCGCTCACTCGATTGTTCGCGGCAAACCAGGCCAGGCATGCAAAGATGGCAACGATGGCGGCCAGCACAAACAGACCGCTCACCAGGAAATCCTTCCAGAAATCCTTGAGGGTCCGCACGTGCTCGTCGGCAGCTTGGCGGTACTCGGCCGCCGTCTTGTGCTGCTGGAGCTCGCTATATCGGTCCATGCCACTCATCGTTTACGTTTGCCCTGCTAGCGGGCGTGCCGTCCTTTCCGCTTGGTCGCGATCAATCCGTTGCTCGTAGGCATAGAATTCAGGCAGAATACAACACCATACGATAAGGTAAAAGAATAGCATTGACCTGCGGTTTGCTCCACAACGCAAGCCTTAATGATGTCTTAAAAGTCAAATCCTTGGTGCAAGGGGGTCAGGTTACTTCGCACCAACATGGTGCACACAAACCTAACCCCCCCCTTGCACCAATCCGTAGCGCCGGGCGGAGAACACACGGCGTGGCGCCCCTTAACGCCCCAGCGCGCGCACGGGTATCACGTAGATACTGTCCTCGACCTCGCGGGCGTACTCACCCACCCCCACAATCACGGCCATAAACTCCGGTTCGCGTGTGCGTGAACGAGGATTTCCACAGACCTTCTTGCGAACGCGCTTGAGGCTCTCAACGCCGGCGCTCGCTTTATCTTCACTTACCTTAATCTCAAAGGCGGCCCACCGTCCGTCGGCTAGCTGCACGATAGCATCGCACTCAAGGCCCGAATCGTCGCGATAATAGCGCACGGGCGTGCTATCCAGCAGGTCGAGCGAACGTGCGTAGACCGAAAGGTCGCGTATGACCAAATTCTCAAACACCAGACCAAATGTCTGCCAGTCGGCAAGCAGCGCCTGCAAGGACATACCTAGCAAGGCGCAAGCAAGGCTCGGATCTGCCAGATAGCGCTTGGGCTTGACGGCAAAGCGCCGTTTGTCGCGCGCGGCGGGAACCCAACCGGGGACCTCCTCGAGAATGAACATGCCTTTGAGAGCATCCAAGTACCTGCGCACCTTGGTCTCATCGGCAAACGCTGCGGGCTCCTCCTCGGCACCGAACATATCCATAAGAATCGTTTTATACGTGGTTGCCTGTCCCAGATTGCGCGCGATCGATGCGGAGACTCGACGAGCAATATCGGGGTCGAGACCGACCGCCGGGAAGCCGCTCGAAAACGTAGTGTTGAGATATTCGCGGGCGATGAGCTGGGCGTCAGCCGAAACCATATCGATCGCCTCGGGCCAGCCGCCGCGGCAGGCGGCTTCGACAAGCCCCGGTGTATCGCCATTGCACCGGCAGGGCTCAAAACGATGCTCAAACAAGCCCGCCAGGCTCACCTTGCCGTTGGACTCACCTGTCTCGGCGAGCGTCATGGGGTGCATGCGGACGCGGCCGATGCGGCCGGCTCCACTATGCGCGGGCGCCTCCCCCTTTGAGCCAAACGCAGGCGTGGCGGAACCCGTGAGGATATAGGCGCCGCGCGTACCCCGGGTGCGGTCAACCTCGTGTCTAACGTAGTCCCAAATCTGGGGAACGCGCTGCCACTCGTCGATGATATGCGGACGGTCTCCCAGCAACATCATCGCCGGGTCGGCACGCGCGAGGTCGAGATTCTCGTCGACATACGAGGCGGACGCCCCGTGCTCAAGCGCGGCCCACGTCTTGCCGCACCACTTGGTGCCCGCAATCTCGACCGCGCCAAAGACACGAAGGTAGCGCTCGATTTGCGCATCCACGATACGTGGGATGTATCCGTCCCGATGTAGCCTCTCGCCTGCCATGAGCCGCCCCCGCAGATTTCCAGGTCCTGCTTTCTGATTCTTCTATTCCACTGTAGCAAATTCGGATTTTCGGGTGGTTGCGATTCGGATTTTCGTGTTCATATAGTTCGGATTTTCATGTTCTAAGGATTCGGATTTTCGGGTGCTCAAGATTCGGATTTTCTGAACCCGCTGATCAGGGACACTCTATTGGCAAAAAGGCGGGGAGCACCGATACGGCACTCCCCGCCCACTCAATACGCGATAGCTTTCTTGCTTAGAGCTCGTTGGCCGCGTGATACGCCGTGCGAATGGCGCTTGCAATGTCGGCGGTGCGCTCGCCCGAGCAGTCGCCCACGCAGGTCACGGGCACCGTCACGCCGTCCAGGTCAAACGCGTTGGCCTTGGAGCCCACGGCCATCACCACGTAATCGCAGGCGATCTTCACCGGCTCCTCGGCGCCGTCCTCGGTGGTGCGAATGGCCTCCACGCCCTCGTCGGTAATGGCGGTCAGGCGGGTCTTCACGTGCTGCTCCACGTTGTGCTCTGCGAAGTCGCTCATGATCAGCGGCAGAATGGTCTCGGACTCGCCCGCGGCAATCTTGTCGAGCATCTCCACGATCGCCACCTCGCAGCCGTGCTGCAGCAGGTACTCGGCAGTCTCGGTGCCCACCAGGCCGCCGCCGATAACGGCGACGCGGCCCGTAAGCTCCGCCTTGCCGGCCAGCACGTCCCAGCTCGAGACGACCTTCTCCGAGTCAGCGCCGGGGACGGGGATGACCACGTCGTGTGCGCCCACGGCCACAATCGCGGCGTCGGCGGCGTTGAGGTCCTCGGCCGTAGCGGCGTGGTTGAGCTCAACCTTCACGCCCAGGCCGGGCAGAATCTTCTCGTAATACTCGACCGAACGCATGATCTCGTCCTTGCGCGGGGGCGCAGCCGCCAGCACAATCTGGCCGCCCAGGTGATCGCTCGCCTCGTAGACGGTCACGTCGTAGCCGCGCTTGGCCGCCACGCGCGCGGCCTCCAGGCCGGCGATACCGCCGCCCACCACGGCAATCTTTTTGTCGCCCTCGCCCGGCTTAATGGCGATAGTAGCCTCGTCGCCGTTCTCGGCATTGAGCACGCACGAGATGTACTGGCGGTTTTGAATCGCGTCGACGCAGCCCTTGTTGCAGTTGAGGCACTCGCGGATGGGCTCACCCGTGGCGGCCTTCAGCGCAATGTCGGGGTCGCACATGAGCGAGCGGCCATAGGCGATGATGTCGGCCGCGCCGTCTTCCAGGATCTTCTCGCCGGCCTCGACCGAGACCACGCGGCCGACGGTTGCCACCGGCACGGAGACCAGGGCCTTGACGCGCTCGGCCACGGGCAGCGTCCAGTTGTAGGGCATGGCGCCCATGGGCGGAATAGTGTCGCCCATGTTGCCGGTATGGTTGGCCTGCGCGACCTGGATCATGTCGATGCCCGCACCCTCGAGCAGCTTGGCAAACTCGCAGGCCTCGTCGGGCAGCAGGCCGCCCTTGCCGCGCGGCGTGCCGTCGGGGTTCTCCATGATCACGGGGAGCTTGTACTCCACCATCAGCTGCGGTGCGGCTTCCTTAATGGCGGCGACGACCTCGAGCGCGTAGCGGACGCGGTTCTCGAACGAGCCACCGTACTCGTCCGTGCGCTGGTTGAGGATCGCGGAGCACAGCGAACCCACCAGACGGTCGCCGTGGACCTCGATGGCGTCGATGCCAGCCTGCTGCGCGCGAGCGGCCGAGGCAGCGATGGCCTCCTTAATCTGGGTGAGCTGCTCTACGCTCGCCTCGTTCACAAAGTGTTGCATGTCGTGGTGCAACTTGGCGTATGCCTGCTTGCGGATCTCGTTGGACTCGGCCATCTTGGCGGCAAAGGTCTCCTCGTCGCCGGCGGCCTTGGCCTCCTGCGCGGCCTTGGCAGCGGCCATGGAGCCCATGACCATGCGGCCGACACCGGGCACATCGTACTCGGGGTGGAACAGCTGCAGCGCAACCTTGGCACCGTGCTTGTGGACGGCATCGGCCAGCGCCTTAAACGTGGGGATCTGGGCGTCGGTTGCCAGCTTGGGCGTGGGGCTTGCGGTCATAACGGGAGCGACGTCGCCGATGACGATGTAGCTCACGCCGCCACGGGCCAGGCGCTCGTAAAAAGCCAGGCTGCGCTCGCCAATGGAACCGTCGCGCTCCTCGTAGCCGGTGGTGAGCGGCGGGAACATAATGCGGTTTTTGAGCTCAAGGGGGCCAACCGTAATGGGCTGGAGCAGCTTGGATGCAGGTGCGGTCATGGACATTCCTCTCTTGTAGGCGCGGCGGCGATGATGCCGCGTAGTTGTCTAAAGGATATGGCATGGAGGTACAGCGGCACAACGAAAATCGGCGAATATCAGGTGGCGGCAGGTGGATGGAGCGGACGGCCCGTCGGTTTGTCTCAATCTGTAACAGCTAGGCCCACTTTTGGCCTCCACCTGTTACAGATCGAGACAAACCAACCCGGCCCGCTAGAACATCTAAATCTGTAACAGCTACCCGGCAAAATCCGTCCCTCGTGTCACAGATTCAGATAAACGGAGCCCGGCTGCCGAAAAATCTCGTTCTGTAACATCTATCGACCAAAAACGGCCCCACGTGTTACAGATCAAGACATTCCCCTCAGCCCATCCTCAACAATCTCAATCCGTAACATCTAGGCCCGCTTTTGACCCCTACCCGTTACAGATTGAGATTTTGTTTGAGATTTGCCGAGGGACTATATCCACGCGTCATCGAAGCCACTGCGACAGAGGTGCGACATTACTGCGACAGAGGTGCGACATTACTGCGACAGAGGTGCGAAATAGATCGACCACCTTACCTTATCGTGTAGAACTGTTTTGGGTCGTTATGGGATGAGCCGTGCCATTCGAGCAGCCCGTCTTCCTCAATTAACTTACCAAGCACCCGGCTTGCTGTGCGGCGATTTCTCCCGATGTGCGCTGCAAGCTCCCTTGCTGTCACCCTTCCGTTCGCAAAGGCCAACCTGACGGCGGCGAGCTCATACTCCCCCAATGAGGCGATCACCTCCGGTGATACCTTGTCCTCGAGAGCCTCGCTTCTCCTTACGGTTCTGGCAACGATATTGTTCTCAAGCGTTAGCTGAACCCTTGCCCCATCAGGTTCCGTGTAGACCGGATCATTGAGCAGAGAGTTTTGCATCTCGGTATAAATGCGCTTGACGCCCTCGTTTAGCTCCCGAACCCAACCAAATTCAACCAGCGTGCGCGCGATGCGTGGGTTGCGCGAGTAACGAGTGGTCCTCATGTTGTCGAGCGTCACGATATTGGGAAGCGCGCCTGGACTGATGATTTCCAAACGGTCGTCGAACATCGAGACCCGGATGTAGTCGCCGCGGAACGAGTAGTCGCGATGTGTCACCGCGTTGACCAAGCCCTCGAACCAGGCGAACTCAGGATACTCAGGCACGGTCTGGAATTTCCCGTCGGGCCCCAGGAACTGAAATTCGCGGAGCATGCTCGAGATGAGTTCGTAGGCGTCTTGGATCACCTTAGGCAGCGGCCCACAGAAGCTTCGTTCTTTCGTGATGTTGAGACGCTCGCCCGTCTCCATTTTGACGCCGTCGTAGCGCAGGACACGGACTCGCGCCTGTGGCATCATCGCGGACGGATCCAGCGCGAATAGCAAGGCTCCAGCAACGGTCAGCTTTCCGTCACGCATAAAACGACGACTTCTAAGGACCTGCTCGTCGGAAACTTCGGTTCCAAGAATCCCTTTGTAGCGATCAAGCACTTCATGGTCCACGTCATCTAGGGAGGAATCCTCAACAAGCTCGTCCTCGAAGATTCTCTGCCCCTTATCGTACTCGAGGGCAAATACCTGTTCGCGGCTGAGCCTCACGCTCTTGTCGTCCTGCCGCAAGAAAACCTCGCCGTCGCTCACGCGAGCAACAGAGTGGTTGGTCGAGGCATCGATGTCCAAAACGAGAACGAAGTCCTCCTCGCCCGAAGAATTGACCACGGGGATTCGATCTTTGCGGACAATAGGGGTTGGCGTGCAAGTCGTGAGCGCAGCGCGCTCGAATTTCTCAATGTCGCGCGCGCCGTTACGCTTGAAGCCCGTTACCTCACCATTATCCTCGATACCGATAACGAGCTTGCCTCCCGCCGAGTTGGCGAATGCACTAATAATGCTTCGCAATCTCCTTGTCATCCTTGCGGGCGCTCTTTCGATCGAAGTACTGATTCTCCCTGAGAGTGGAAAATAGAATCACATCGTTTGTCGCGATGGGTTGCTGCATTGCCGCCTCCTTACATGACTCCATAAAGAAGTGTAAGTCAAAGGCATCGTATAGACGGCCCCTACATAGCGGCCCCTTTATTGTTTTTAAGACGTCACTGTTTCTAGTTAAGGATCGTTAAGGGTCGTCGCAGCTCCTTCCAATTGGAGTCTATCAATCGACAAGTCAATCCATCCGGCCCGTGATTATCGATAGCCCGTCCGCCTCACATAATAAAAAGAGTCAAGATTCGCTCATAAAGGAGAGCAACAACAAAATCTCAATCTGTAACACCTAGCCGCCCAAATCGGGTCTAGATGTTACAGATCGAGATTTTGTTTGAGAGGCCGAGAATTGGACCGAAAACACGGTCCCGGATTAACAAAAAAGCTCGCCGGCTAAGCCGACGAGCTGCAAGTTCTTGGTCGCGGGGGCAGGATTTGAACCTACGACCTCCGGGTTATGAGCCCGGCGAGCTACCAGACTGCTCCACCCCGCAATGTCTGGGCGCCTCATGTGCGCAAGAAAGAATATTACGCGGGAGTTCGGTAAACGGCAAGGAAAATCTCGTAGAGCATAATTCCTTCATATTTAAACCTCTCAGCCCTTATCACCGTAAACGAATCACAGCCGAGCGCCGTCGATGGCACGTATACAATGGTGCGCGTCCTTTTATGCCGACACCGGGAGTAGACATGCTGCTCGCTATCGATATGGGAAACACGCAGACGGCCATGGGTCTGTTTGACGGAGACGAGCTGGTGCAGTCGTGGCGCATGCCCACCGACCGCTCCTATACCGCCGACGAGATCCACGTGCGCCTGATGGGCTTCTTTAAGATGTACGACCTTTCGCTCGACGCGGTCGACGCGATTGCCTTTGCTGGCGTGGTGCCGCAGCTCTCGCGCGAGTGGCACGCCGTGGCCGACCGCATCGCGGCGGACGCCATCGTCATCGGGCCGCAGACGGCCGCCGTGACCAAGCTGCGCGCGGCGCGCCCCCAGGCCGTAGGTGCCGATCGCATCGCCAACGCCGTCGCAGCTGAGACTTTCTACGGCGCGCCGGCAATCGTGGTGGACTTTGGCACCGCGACCAATATCGACGTCATCGATGAGGACGGTTATTACATTGGTGGGGCGATCGCGCCGGGCATCCGCATCTCCATGGACGCGCTTGCCGCCCGAGCCGCCAAGCTCGCCAGCGTGCCGCTCGAGGCGCCCGAGCACGCCATCGGTCGCGACACCGAAGAGTGCATCAAGGTCGGCGCCGTGATGGGCGCCGCCGCCATGGCCGAGGGCCTGGTCACGCGCATGAAGCGCGAGCTGGGCCGCGAGGACGCCACCGTTATCGCCACGGGCGGTCTCGCCGGCATCGTCGCCGATTCGACCGATGCCTTCGACGTGGTCGACGGACAGCTCACCATCAAAGGCATCTGCGAAATCTACCGCCGCATGCAGAAGCTGGGGTAAGGCGGGGTTTAAGTCGAGCGCGAGCGGCGAACTAGGCAACGCATCGGTCCTATTCCTCAAAAACGAAAATTTTTCGGTTTTGAGGAATAGGATGCTGACAACCCATTCCCCAGACAACAAGACCCTCCCCGGCACAGCCGAGGAGGGTCTTGTTGTCATCGCTATCTTTGAGCGCGGGCGCCTCGCGTTACAGTCCGCGAATCCGTGCGGCCTCGGGCGGAAACTCCTGCTCGCCGGCATCGGTCTTGATGGTCGCGCGACCCCAGATGTCCAGGCCCGCAAACACACCGACCGCAAGCGGCAAGCCGCTGGGCGACACCGCCGCGACCTGACGACCCAGCAGTGGCACCATGTCAAAGTACTCGCCCAGCACCGGAGCCAGCGGGCCGGCAGCGCCCTGTGGTGTGTTGGCGGCAACCGCCCAGGTGTCCACGCGGGTCAGCACGGCGGTGGCCAATGCCTCGACCAGCACCTCGTCGGCCATATCCACGCCAAGCTCGCCCAGCGCCGCACGTTCAATATCAACCGTCACCGCGGCAAACATGCCCGCAGCACCGGCACCGCCGTTGACGGCGACGCGCGCGAGCGACGTCTCAAACGCAGGCGCACCGCACACGATATCGCTCGGCCACTGGATACCCACTTTACCGGCAAGGCCCAACCCCGGCGTCGAAGCCGTGCCCACGAGCGCGTCCATCATGCCCATCGCGGCCACAAACGGCAGGCCGTGGAAGGCGTGCATGTTCACATCGGGGCGCACAACCAGCGAAAACGTCAGCGAACCATCGCCCACGCTCCACGCGCACCAGCCCGCGGACACGCCCTCGCGGCCCGCGTCACGCGCCGCGTCGAGCTCGGTGCCAGCGGCAACAGCATTCATCTCGATCATCTACATACGCCCCAATTCGCCCACGATATGGCCCACGCGATCCTCGGGCTCCTTGACCTCGACGCCGTTGTAGCGGAAGAACCGCGCCGGATCGTGCATCAGATCCTCGAGCGGCACCAGCACAAAGTCACGCTCGCCGATCAGCGGATGCGGCAGGCGCAGCTTTTTGCCGCCGTGGGTCTCGCCGTCCATCCACAGCAGGTCCAAGTCGATGGTGCGCGGACCGTTGGCCTTGGCCTTTTTGGAGCGGTCGCGACCCAGCTCGGCCTCGATCTTCATGAGCTCGTCGAGCAGCACCAGCGGCGCCAACTCGGTCTTGATCTCGATGACGGCGTTGGCAAACGCGTCCTGGCGCGTCTCGTAGGCCGGCTCGCTCTCGTAGATCTTGGAGGAGTTGGACACGCAGGTAAGTGGAATCTCGGCGATCATGTCGCGTGCGGCGCGGATGTTGTCGCAGCGATGCCCCAGGTTGGAGCCCACGGCCACAAACGCGCGGCGCGGCTGCGGCTTGGCAACCGCCCAGTAGCCATTCAGGAACTGCGCAAAGCCCGCGGCGTCGTGCACGCGCACGATGTTGGCACCGGCCTGGATGGCGCCCAGGCACACGCCAAACGTAGCGGCATCGCGCTCGGCGGCCTCGGTCACGCCCGAGACGGCGCCCACAAAGCGCTTGCGCGATACGGCGCACATGAGCGGATAGCCCAGTGACGCCATCTTGGCAGTCTCGCGCTGGATGACGATGTCCTCGTTGGCCGTCTTGCCAAAGCCCGGACCGGGATCGATGCAGATGCGGTCGCGCGACACGCCGGCGTGGATGAGCGCGCGGGCCTGGTCGGACAGAAAGCCCATGACACGGCGCATGATGGGCGCCGAATCGGGCAGGGTGAAGCGGCGGAGCTGCGAGGTGGGCACGTAGGCTTCCTCGCGGCGGGCGCTGCGGCGCATCATGGCGGCCAGGCGGTCATTGGGCTCCGATGCGGCCTCGGTGGCCTCGGGCGCGGGCGCGACGGTCTCGGCGGCAGCAGCCTGCTCGGCGGCCGGCGTCTCCTGCTCGCTTGCAGGCTCGGTCGCGGGCTCAGGTTCGCCAAACGGCAACGAAGGCTGCACCACGCCACCCGGAAGCTTGGCCTCCGGCTTAGGCTCACCCAGCAACTTGCCGCGACGGCGGCGAGCCGGCTTCTCAGCCTCACGCGCGGCCTCGGCAGCCGCCTCGCGCGCCTTCTCGGCAACAAACGCCGCAGCCGAGGTATCGAGCTGCACCGTTGCGTGCGTGCGTGCGGGCGCGGCGACCTCGCCGGCATGCATCACGATGACGCCGCAGGTGCTCGTCTTAACAAACTCGACCATCTTGGGGTCAGTGAAGCCGGTCACGTCGTTGACGATCGAGGCGCCGCAGCGCACGGCCGCCTTGGCAACCGCCACATGACGCGTATCAATCGAGACGATGGCCCCCTCTTTGGCCAGCGCGCGCACCACGGGCAGCACGCGGCGCGCTTCCTCATCGGGATTGACCGGGGTAAAGCCGGGACGTGTGGACTCACCGCCCACGTCGATGATGTCGGCGCCGGCGTCGAGCATCGCCAGGCCATACTCGATCGCGGCATCCGGGTCGAAATGCTCCCCGCCATCGCTAAACGAATCGGGCGTCACGTTGAGGACGCCCATGATGCGCGGACGGTCAAAGCTGAGCTCGTACTTTCCGCACCGCCATGTCTTGCTGTCGTTCGCCATGAACATCCTCCTAAAATGCCCACGCCGCCGCGCTCGGGCGCTGGCGGCGGGGTCGCTTTGCACTCAGTCTTTCTATTGTATCCGCGCACGCGGGCTAGAACGCAAACGCGGCCGCGATGTCGCAAGAAATCAGCAGGTCGGCATTTGCATCCTGATCGGTGGGAGCAAGGTTGCATATGGCCAGCGTATCGCCGGTAAAGTATCGCGTAAGGCCTGCCGCCGGATACACCACGAGTGAGGTCCCGCCCACAATGAGGGCATCGGCCGCGGCGATGGCGGCAACGGCACCGGTCAACACATGCTCGTCGAGCGGCTCTTCGTATAGCACCACATCGGGCTTGATGCGACCACCGCACGCGGGGCACACGGGCACGCCCGCGGCGTCCTCGTGCTCGCGCGAGCAAATCCACTCGGCGCTACAGACCGCGCCGCACGACTGGCAAATGTTGCGATGGACCGATCCGTGCAGCTCGAACACGCGCTGTGAGCCGGCCATCTGATGCAGGCCGTCGATATTTTGCGTCACCACGGCATTTAGCTTGCCGGCACGCTCCAGCTCCGCCAGCTTGGTGTGGCAGCGGTTGGGCTTAGCGCCAAGCGCAATCATCTTGGTGCGGTAGAAGTCGAAGAACTCCGCCGGATGCGTCTCGTAAAAGCTGTGCGAGAGCATGGTCTCGGGCGGGTAGGCAAACTGCTGGTGATACAGGCCGTCCACGCTGCGAAAATCGGGAATGCCGCTTGCCGTGGAAACACCAGCGCCGCCAAAGAACACCACACGCCCGTGGGTATTGAACAGCTCCGCCAGCGCGGTGGAGGCCTGCTTGGGATCTGTTATCGCTTGCGTCATGTTTGTCCTCCGTCCATGTTGGTCGGGGCGGCTGCGATTGCGCCGTCGCCCACGGAGCCCACCCCGCCCCTGTTGCGCTAATCTTAAGCCTGCCAACCCCGTCGAAAGGACACCATGCCTCAGACTTACACTTTCGCCTCGTGGAACGTCAACGGCCTGCGCGCCGTGCTCAAAAAGGACCCGAGCTTTATCCAGATCGCGCAAGAACTCGACGTCGATATCCTGGCGCTGCAAGAGACCAAGCTGCAAGAAGGCCAGGTCGATATTGACCTGCCCGGCTATCACCAAACCTGGAGCTACGCCGAGCGTAAAGGCTATTCGGGCACTGCGGTCTTTAGCCGCCAGGAACCGCTGCGCACGCTGCACGCCGACGCGCTGCTACCCTACGCCGGCGAGGGTGAGGCGGCCGCACTCGTCGCCCAAGCCGTAACCGAGGGCCGCGTCTGCGCGCTCGAGTTCGACAAGTTTTGGTTTGTCGACGTCTATACGCCCAACGCCCAAAATGAACTCGCCCGCATCGACGTGCGCATGGCCTGGGACGATGCTTACCGCGGCTTTTTGAACGCGCTCGAGCGCGAGACCGGCAAACCCGTCGTGACCTGCGGCGACTTTAACGTGGCGCACGAGGAGATCGACCTTAAGAACCCCAAGTCCAACCGCGGCAACGCGGGCTTTTCGGAAGAGGAGCGCGGCAAGTTTACCGAGCTGCTCGACGCCGGTTTTACCGATACCTGGCGCGCGGCAAACCCCGACGTCGAGGGCGTCTACAGCTGGTGGAGCTATCGCTTTAATGCCCGCAAGAACAACGCAGGCTGGCGCATCGACTACTTCCTGGTAAGCGACGCAATCGCCGACAACGTACGCGACACCGGCATCCGCGGCGACATCTTTGGCAGCGACCACTGCCCCGTCACCCTCACGCTAGAGCTCTAGCCCCAACTGATCTCCTGGGGACGGAGGAAAAGGGATCATTTTCACCTCGCGAGGGCATCCACGCGGCCCGCTTGTCACGAAACTGGCCCATCTACTACGTTTAAGCCACTACCCTCAACCACAGCGAACAACGCAAAAAGAAAACCGCAGGTAGAAAGCCTGCGGTTTTTCATAAAACGCGGTTGTGTTTGGGGGTGTCGGGCCAAACGTAGTAGATAGGCCGATTCCGTGGCGGGCGGGTTCAGCTGATTCCCTGGGAACGTCTGGAGGCGAAAGAAAACGGATCAATTTGGCTCTCTGAGGGCCACGATGCCCGTCGTATCAGCCGGCTATTTCAAAACTATGCCGGTTTACGGGGCTGAATCGCGAACCCCCAACCATACGCAATTCCGAAATAATAAAACCGCAGGTAAACGGCTTGCTCTATTTCAAAAATAGCCGGCATGGTCTGCTTGTGCCGATCTGGCCCCGTAAACCGGCATAGTTTTGAAATGGCGCTTCGGCAGTATTGATTCCCGCCCCGGCGTAACCAACCCTACAGCCCGTATTTCACGACGACTCGGTTGATGCGGCGACACCAAGGCTTGTACAGGGCGACCAAAAACACGCAGGTCGCAAGGCCGTGCGTGATATCGAACGGTACGGCGGTGGCAAGACGCGCCATGGCACCCGCCCACGTGAGCGGTTGAACAAAACCGATAATGTCGTAGGCGTTGATCACAACGCCGTACAGCAAACCCGAAGCAAAGCCGTAGGTCAGCAGCGCCGGCATACGCACGGTGCCATCGGCGCGATCAAAAGCACCCGCATACGCCAGCGCACCGCCAACGTATCCCACGAGCCCCCAGGCATACATCTGCCACGGCGTCCACATGCCCTGTCCAAAAAAGAAATTGCTGGTCAGCGCCGCCAGCGCGCCAACCATAAAACCATTGCGGCGGCCAAGCGTCGCCCCCGCGATAATGGCGATGGCGCTCACCGGTTTAAAGTCGGGAATGGGGCCAAACAGAATGCGCCCCGCCGCAGCCAACGCCGCCAGAACCAGCGTTGGCATAATCTGGCGTAAGCCCGGGCGCGACGCCTCGTAGCCCGCAAAGAACAGCGCGAGCACCAGCGCCACCACGACAAGCATGGCAAGTGCCGCCTGTTCAACGCCCGCCAGCAACGCCGCAGCCATCACGGCTGGCACCGCCAGCAGCAGCGGGATCTCCAGTTTTGCGAGCAGGCGCGCGACGCGATAATCCGTCATCCCATCACGCCCTATAAAACACGTTGTCGGCAAAGAAGTCGGCCGGCGGCTCCATGCAGGCAATCTCACCGTCAAACATCATGGCAACGTCATCGGCAACCTGCTCGGCAAAATCCAGATCGTGCGTGGCCATGATGACGGTGCCACCAACCTTCGCATGGTCACGCAGGGCGCGGGCGATGATGCGGCGACTTGCCAGGTCTAGACCCTTGGTGGGCTCATCGAGCAATAGCAGTTCGGGGCCGATTAGCAGCAGTTTTGCCAATGCAAGCAGTTGACGCTGCCCGCCCGAAAGGTCATAGGGGTGGCGCTCCCCCAAGTCCGCGAGCCCCAGACTCGCCGCGCGCTCCCGCGCCATAGCCTCGTCGTACCCGCAGGCCGAAGCCCATTCCATCAGCTCGTCGCGCACCGTCTCGGCAACCAACAACGCCTTGGGATTCTGGGGCAGCAGCGCTGCCGAGGCCGCCCCGCGCACCATGCGGCCGCGCTGCAGCTTGGCGGTCTTCGCCAGCACCGAGAGCATCGTCGACTTACCGCATCCGTTGCCGCCCACGATCGCATGCACCGCACCGGCCGAAAACGCCACGTCGAGCCCGCGCAGCACCCAACCGCCCGCGCGATCGTAGCGAAACCAGCTCCCTGCCAGGGTGGTAGCCGACCCGCCGTGCATTTTTTGGAGTATTCTGCTCCCATCCGTGCGCGGGAAGGCTTCCGAGCCGTTCTCGAGCGACGTTTGCGCCACAAATTCGGACGATTTGTCCAATTCCGAACTTTTTTTCGCACTCGATACGTCCCCGGGCGGCTCCAGAGAGCCCAAATTGTCCTCACGCCTGCTGAATACTCCGTTTTTTGCACATCGGATGGCACCCCACCCCAACATGTCATCGGAAAACAGCGATTCTCGGCGTCCCAAAGAAGCCATATCCGCCACCTCGCGCACGCGACCGTCCTCAATCCGATACGCGCACGTCGCATACTCGAGCATTGGGCGCGGTTGATGCGTAGCCACAACAACCGTGCAGCCCAGCTCGCGATTCACACGAAACAGCGCGTGCAGAAAATTCTTCTCGGCAACGGGATCGAGCTGAGACGTGGGCTCGTCGAGTAGCAGCACACGCGGACGCAGCGCCAGGACGGCGGCAAGCGACAGCAGCTGCTTGCGGCCACCCGAAAGCGTATCGGTATCGCGATGAAGCCAGTCCTCCAGACCAAAGAAATAGCTGGTTTCGGCAACACGGCGGCGCATCTCGTCGCGCGACACCCCCAGATTCTCTAGGCCAAACGCCATCTCGTGCCACACGGTCTCGCACACGATCTGGTTCTCGGGATCCTGGAACACGTAGCCCACGCACTCCGCAGACGCGCGCACGTCCATGTCGGCAACGTTCTCGCCCAGCACGCGCGCATCGCCAGTGCGCTCGCCCGCCGGAGCGATCTCGGGCTTGAGCAGCGACAGCAGCGTCGACTTACCCGATCCGGTACCGCCAACAAGCAGCGCAAATGCACCTTGGGGAACAGACCAGTCGAGCCCCTCGAGCACCGGTGCCTCGGCCCCGGGATAGGCAAAACTAAGGCCTCGCACCTCAATCGCCGGCGCGGCCGAGCCATATGCCACACCCGCCGCCGAGCTCCTATCAAACCGAGCCATCAGCCAAACCTCTTCTCATCAATCGCATGCAACGCGCAAGGCAGCACCATCCAGGCAGCGTACACAATATAGCCAGGCCACGGCGCCGGCACCGAAAGCTGCGGGTAAAACGAATACTGCGTCGTCGCGGTCCACGCCACCGCCACCGCGGCAGCACCAAGCAGCGCGAGCCCGACCAGCGCGGCAACGTCGCTGCACCCCAGTCGATACCGCGCATACGTCGTACGACGCGTCGCGGCACCCCACCCGCGCGAGCGCATCGCGTCCGCACGCTCCAGCGAATCTTCCATGCCCCAGCCCATCAACACGCTCGACGCCCGCAAGCGCGAGCGCACGGGGTCGGCCGGCGCGCGGCCCGGCACATCAATCGCATCCTGCACCGCCAACACCGTACGACCGCGGCGCAAAAACTGCGGGATAAGCCTCATGCACATCGAGATCATGAGCGCAATCACCGGTGCGGCATTGCCCAGCAGCGCGAGCACCTTGTCGTATTCGAGCATCGACGCCGCCGCCTCAAACCACAGCACGCTCGCCACAAACAGCCCGCCCATGCACAGGCCGTATACCATGCTCTCCAGATACACCGCGCGCATGCCAATACGGAACAGCTCCGTCGAGCCCGAGGCGCTAAACAGCGGATTGAGCACCGCGACGATCAAAATCACCGGCAGCTGCCAGCGGAGCGCGCCCAGCGTGCGGGCAGCCCCACGCGTCGCAAATCCATACGCCAGCCCGCCCGCAAGCGACAGCGCAATCAGTACCGGCTGCATCGAGAACATAGTGAGCCCCAGCGTCAGCACTATATAGAGTGCCGGCACAGCCGGATGCGACATCGAGAATGCCGCGACGGGCTCGCCGCCAAACTCCTCTCGTATGTTGTCCACGGGCACCCCGTCCCCTCGCTCAAACAACAGCTCCGCAGCACCGCCAACGCCGCACGCAAGCAGTGCAAACGCCACGCCGGCGGCGCAAGCCTCAACCGCCGCAAACCAATCGTTACGCGCTCATCATATGCCTGCGGTATCATATTGCGCCGTGTATCGTTTCCAAACACACGTCTCTATAACGTAACAGGAGATCACATGGACGCAACCGCAATTATCCTCGCCGCCGGCGAGGGCACCCGCATGAAGTCGAACCACTGCAAGGTTTCGCACAAGATTCTAGGCAAGCCCATGGTTCAGTGGATCGTCGACGCCACCATCAAGGCCGGCTGCAGCCGCGTCGTGGTCGTCATCGGCAGCCACGCCGACGAGATGCGCGCCCTCATCGATGGCGCCTACGCCAACAGCGCCACCAAAGTCGAGTGCGTCGAGCAGACCGAGCGCCTGGGCACCGGCCATGCCGTCAAGGTCGCGCTCGAGGCCTGCGGCATCGCGCAAGGCCCCGTCGTCGTGCTCAACGGTGACCTGCCGCTCATCACCGCCGACACCGTCGCCAAGTTCGCGCAGACCGTCGCCACCGGCGAGCTCGCCTGCACCGTCATGACCATGACCCCGCCCGATCCTTTTGGCTACGGCCGCATCAAGCTGGGCGCCGATGGTCAGATCGAGCGCATCATCGAGCAGAAGGACTGCACGCCCGAGCAGGCCGCCACGCTGCTGGAGTGCAACGCCGGCTGCTACGCCTTCGACGGCGCGCAGCTTGCCGCCCACATTAACGAGATCGGCAACGACAACGCGCAGTCCGAGTACTACCTGCCCGACATGCTCGAAATCCTCAAGGGTCACGGCCAGGCAGTCTCCATCTTCCACTGCGACGACTACCGCGACGGCCTGGGCGTCAACAGCCGCATCCAGCTCGCGCAGCTCACCGCCATCGCGCGCGACCGCATCAACGAGCACTGGATGGCAGAAGGCGTCACGTTCATCGACCCCACGCAGGCCTGGATCGGTCCCGACGCCACCATCGGCCGCGACACCGTCGTGTGGCCGCAGACGCATCTGATCGGTCACGTCACCGTGGGCGAGGAGTGCCAGCTCGGCCCCAACAGCCGCCTCACCGACACCACCGTCGGCAGCGGCTGCATCATCGATGAGACCATCGCCATCGAGGCCGTCATCGAGAACGGCGTCGACTGCGGCCCGCGCGCCTACCTGCGCCCGGGCACCCACATGCTCGACGGCTCCAAGGCCGGTACGCACGTGGAAATCAAGAAGTCCACGATCGGCGAGGGTTCCAAGGTGCCCCACCTGTCCTACATCGGCGACACCACCATGGGCTCCGGCGTCAACGTAGGCGCGGGCTCTATCACCTGCAACTACGACGGCGTCCACAAGCACAAGACCGTCATCGGCAAGGATGCCTTCATCGGTTCTGACACCATGATGGTCGCGCCCGCCCAGATTGGCGACGGTGCGCTCGTGGCCGCCGGCTCCGTCATCACCGAGCCGGTCCCGGCCGACGCACTCGGTCTGGGCCGCGCCCGTCAGGTAAATATTGAGGGCTGGGCCGCCGATTATCGCCGTCGTCTGCACGAGGACGACGAGGCATAACGTTTCACCAAGCACAAAAGGAGCTGTTCCATGGGGACGGCTCCTTTTTCTATCGTGACCTGCGCGACCGGATGAGTGGTCGGTTCGTGTCCGTTGACGGTAAAGACGTTATCAAGACCCGATTAACCCCGCCGCACGGTTACAATGCAAAAAGGCATCTATATGGCATTCGATGTATAAAGGAGAAGGGTAATGCCGATTAATGATCCCGAGAAGTCGGAGAATATGCGCAAGTCCATCCGCGTGTATTCCGGTTCCTCCAACCGTCCCCTCGCTCAGAAGATCGCTGAGTACCTTGGGGTCGAGCTTTCGGGCCTTACGCTAAAGCAGTTCGCCAACGGTGAGATTTACGCCCGCTACGACGAGACCGTCCGCGGCGCCGACGTCTTCCTGATTCAGTCCGTGGCCGGCGGCAACGTCAACGACATGCTCATGGAGCTGCTCATCGCCACCGACGCTGCCAAGCGCGCATCCGCCCGCTCCATCACCGCCGTCATCACCCACTACGGCTATGCCCGCCAGGACCGCAAGGCCGGCCCGCGCGAGCCCATCACCGCCCGCCTCGTCGCCAACCTGCTCGAGCGCGCCGGCGTCGACCGCATCATCACCCTCGACCTGCACCAGGGTCAGATCCAGGGCTTCTTTGATATCCCGGTCAACCACCTGTCCGCACTGCCGCTGTTTGGCCAGTACTACAACGCCATGAACTTCGACACCGACAACCTGGTTGTCGTCTCCCCCGACGTGGGCCGCGCCAAGGCCGCCAAGAAGCTGTCCGACATGCTCGGCTGCGACCTGGCCATCGCCCACAAGGGCCGTCCGCGCCACAACGCCGCCGAGGTCATGGGCATCATCGGTGACATCAAGGGCAAGACCTGCATCATCAACGACGACATGATCGACACCGCTGGCACCCTGTGCGCCAACGTCAAGGAGCTCAAGGCTATGGGCGCTGGCGACATCTACGTCTGCGCCACCCACGGCATCTTCTCCGGTCCGGCCATCGAGCGTCTGAACGACGCCCCGATCGTCGAGTGCCTCGTCACCGACGCCATTCCCGTCGAGGTCGGCGGCAAGATCAAGACCATCTCGGTCGCCGAGGAGTTCGCTCAGGCCATCTCCGCCGTTTACCACGAGGAGCCCGTCTCCACGCTCGTCGGCGGCGACTTCGCGCTGTAGTCCAACGCGCATCGCATCATCTTTGATGCTTTTAAAGGGTCGGAAGCTCGCTTCCGGCCCTTTTTCTATCCCTCGCCAACCTTCCCTGGACAATTGGTTCAGATACGTATTTTTTAAAGCCCCAAAGGGCCGTTCGGAGCCTTCTGAGCTCCCCGGCGGATGCCATGCCGCCCAAAGCTCATCGTTTTCGAGTACAACCGCCGCATATTTACCCTCAAATCACCCTCGAAGGCCCTTAGAAACGCCTCGAATGCCCGTCGCCTTATACGTATCTGAACTAACTGTCCAGTAGCTATCGTCAACCTTCGCGGCAGAGCTCAATTTCCTGCAATCCCCTCAACCGATTCCACCGATTTCATAACACCCAGCCGTTCATGGCGCACAGCGCCCCGCTGAGCGAAAAGAACGGTATGGCGGTCGCATTCTGCCGCCAACTTAGTACGTTATAGCTATGACGACCGTGATTTCACATTTCTCCGCCCTCCGCGCAATTCGTCGCGCACGACGGGCGTACTCTGCCCTACCCTGGGACTCCGTTGATAGTGAACAGCAAGCACAGGCCTTGGCTAGCTGCATTCCCAATAATGACGCGATAGACTTTGGCGCACTTTCGATACTCGACGCCTGGAATGAAGATGATTCCGAACTACTCGATCTTCTCGTTTCAAACGAAGACAACAGACGCCCCGACAAGCGACTTCTTCAGCATATTCTCTCCGCTCCGCTTCCTGAAGGTGCAATTATGCACGTCGAGGCCGACATCTACGCAACGTCTCCTGCCATGACAGCCATGCTTTGTTCTAAAAATGAATCGGTCGCCAAAACCTTGATGCTCCTTATGGAGCTGCTCGGAACCTACTCCCTTCCGCCCGAGGCAACCTACCCCATCGCCTATGACGACATCTGGCCTAAGGGCGATGGCTGCGAAGCGATGGACGGCCTCGATTGCCGGGGCGACCAGTCGGCGGCCGAACAGCAGAACGAAACCCGCTACGAACAGGCGCACTACAAATGCGAACCCGCCACAACCATCGAAGAGCTCGAGGCAGTCGCACGGTTTGCCAAAAGCAGTTCCTACGCCTCGTTTCGTACGGCTGTCAAACTCGCCCGAGCTGGATCCGCATCCCCAGCGGAATCATTGATGTTCGCCGTCCTGGGCGCACCCATGCGCTTTGGCGGATTCGGGTGTTGCAGCTTGCCCATGGGAGGCCTGCTGCTCAACTACCGTGTCGATTTCGACACTCTTGCGGTCAACATGTCTTCCGGCATCCCTTACGCCATCTGCGACCTATATTGCCCGGCCGCCGGAGTCGACAACGAATACAACGGAATTGGGCATGAGCTTCAAAACGCTCGCATCCACGATGGCAATCGAAATAATGGACTCAAGGCAATGGACATCCACGTCCTGGTTATCAATCGCGACCAAATGAAAGACCTTGTTGCACTCGAAGCCTTCGCCCAAACGATGCATCGACTCGCGGGAGTCCGATTCCGATATCGCATCAAGGGCTATCGCAAGCGTCAGGCCGCTTGGCTCAACGCTCTGCGGGCCGGAATCGGCCTTGCGCCGGTCTAACCGGCGAATCACCCGTGCGCCGTCGAACAGGGCTGGACAGTTAGTTCAAATACGTATAAATGGACACATTGAATTAGGCTGTTTTGTAGCTATCTCTATACCATTCGCCCTATTTGAAAGCAGGATAGACTTCAAAACAGCGCCATATGGACTAACTAAAGCTCCAAAACAACGTATCGGCATTGAATTGAGCAATTCGAGTCCTCAGAATTTATACGTATCTGAACTAACTGTCCACCTCGGATTTCGACGGCCGTCCAAACGCCCCCAAACAACCTCAATTGCCCTCCATTTGACAGCGGCAACAGGGTCGCTCACCATAGCAGGCGACAAATCAACGAAAGGATGAACATGGCAGCTGCACAGCCGCTTAAGATTCGCATGGTTGCCGGACTTGGCAACCCTGGCGATGAGTATGCCGAGACCCGTCACAACGCTGGTTTCAAAGCAATCGACGAGCTGGCCCGTCAGGCCGGCGTCACGTACTGGAAAAACCAGGCCGGCGCCGAGGTCGCGCTCATCAACATCAACGATCCCGAGGAAGAGGGCGGCAAGCGCCAGATTGTACTGGTCAAGCCGCAGTCGTACATGAATACCTCGGGCGGGCCCATCTCCAAGCTCTGCCGCGAGTACAAGATCAAGGCCGAGGAGCTGCTCGTGATTCACGACGAGCTCGACATTCCCGCCGGTGACGTGCGCGTCAAGGTAGGCGGCGGCCACGCCGGTCACAACGGCCTGCGCTCCATCATCGACAAGATGGGCAGCCGCGACTTCAGCCGCATCCGCACCGGCATCGGCAACCCTCCCGGCAAGATGGCCGTTGCCGACTACGTGCTTAAGCAGCTGCGCGCCCGCGAGGCCGAGGATTTCCAGGACACCTGCGCCCGCGCCGCAGATGCCGCCGGTCTGGCCATCGTCCACGGCGTAATCTACGCCCGCGATCACGTAAACGGCGCCGCTTCCGCCAACGGCAAGCACTAAAACCTACCATTTAGGGATGTTTATTTTGGCAGGTTTCATCTGCGGAAACGCCGCGGCGGCTGCGTCGCAATAAACCCTGTGCCGCTATACATATGCAACGCTCCAAAGGGGGCCGGCCTCACCGAAGCGCGAGGCCGGCCCCCTTTGCCGTTTTGCCTGATAAAACCTGCCAAAATAAACCTCTCCCCCTTTGGCGGGTCGAAGTGGATAAACCCTGCTCCCAACCGCCGAAGACACACGTAAGTGACATGTCCATGAGGGTATAATTTGCACCGTATGTCTGCACAACGCCTGTGCGCGTACGGTTTTACTCGGGCTACCGTCCATTTCCGTGGAGGCACGGTTCGGCGGCCCTAACAAGAGAGGGGTTCTATGTATAAGATCCTGGAGAAGACGCAGTTCTCGGAGAAGGTGTTCAAGTTCCGCATCGAGGCGCCCGCAATCGCCAAGCATGCGCACGCTGGACAGTTCCTCATGGTTCGCGCCAACGAGACGGGCGAGCGCGTCCCGTTTACCCTGGCCGGCTGGAACGGTGACGAGGGCTGGGTCGAGTTCATCTTCATGGTGATCGGCAAGACCACCGAGATGCTTTCCACCTACGAGGCCGGCGAGTCGCTGCGCGACGTCGTGGGCCCGCTGGGCGTTCCCACCGAGATGGCCGAGGGCCCCTGCGCCGTCATTGGCGGCGGCGTCGGCCTGGCAATTGCCTTCCCGGTCGCCAAGCACCTGGTCGAGACCGGCCACGAGGTGCACGCCATCATGGGCGCCCGTACCAAGGACCTCCTGCTCATGGAGGACCAGTTCCGCGAGCTCCTCGACGAGGACCACATCCACATCACCACTGACGACGGCTCCTACGGCGAGCAGGGCGTTGTCACCGCTCCGCTGGAGCGCCTGCTGCAGGACAAGGCCGTGAGCCAGGTCTTCTGCGTCGGCCCCGTTCCGATGATGAAGTTCTCGACCCTCACCGCCCAGAAGTACGACACCCCCATCACCGCGTCGCTCAACCCCATCATGGTTGACGGCACCGGTATGTGCGGCTGCTGCCGCGTCGAGGTGGGCGGCGTGACCAAGTTCGCTTGCGTCGACGGCCCCGACTTCGATGCCACCCTGGTCGACTGGGATGACCTTCGTGCCCGCCAGGCCGCTTACCGTTCCGAAGAGGGCGAGTCCCTCAAGGCCTATGAGGAAAAGAGCTGCGCATGCCACTAGTTAACGGTCGTTTCGTTGCCGATATGAAGTCGCCCCGCACCCCCGATAACGAGGAGCCGGCTGCCGAGCGCGCCTGCGACTTCCGCCCCGTCGACAAGGGCTTCACCGAGGAGATGGCGCTGGCCGAGGCCGAGCGCTGCCTCAACTGCAAGAAGCCGTTCTGTGTTGAGGGCTGCCCCGTCAACATCAACATTCCCCGCTTTATCGAGCAGATCCGCGCGAAGGACTTCGGCGGCGCTCTCGATACCATCCGCGAGGACTCCATGCTTCCCGCTATCTGCGGCCGCGTCTGCCCGCAGGAGAACCAGTGCGAGGGCAAGTGCATCCGTGGTAAGAAGTCCGAGCCCGTGGCCATCGGCCAGCTCGAGCGCTTCCTGGGTGACCGCCCCGAGCTCGCCTCCACGCCCAAGATGGCTCCCAAGAACGGCAAGAAGGTCGCCGTCGTCGGCTCCGGCCCGTCCGGCATCACCTGCGCCGGCGAGCTCGCCCGTAACGGCTTTGACGTTACCGTCTTTGAGGCCTTCTTTACCGGCGGCGGCGTGCTGGTCTACGGCATCCCCGAGTTCCGTCTGCCCAAGGCAGTCGTCAAGCGCGAGATTGACGGCCTGGAGGACATGGGCGTCAAGTTTGAGTACAACTCCGTCGTGGGCAACATGGCCACGGCCGAGGAACTGTTCGAGCAGGGCTTCGACGCCATCTACGTGGCGACCGGCGCCGGCCTGCCCAAGTTCCTCAACGTCCCCGGCGAGAACCTGCCCAACGTCTTCTTCGCGAACGAGTACCTCACCCGCGTGAACCTGATGAAGGCCAACAAGTTCCCCAAGTACGACACCCCCACCAAGCACGGCAAGAACGTCGTCGTCTTTGGTGGCGGCAACGTGGCTATGGACGCCGTCCGTACCGCCAAGCGTCTGGGCGCCGAGCACGCCATCATCGCTTACCGTCGTACCGAGGACGAGATGCCCTGCCGTCGCGCCGAGCTGCACCACGCTAAGGCCGAGGGCGTCGAGGTTCTGCCGCTCGTCTCCCCGCTCGAGTTTGTCGCTGGCGAAGACGGCTCCGTGTGCGCCGTCAAGGTCCAGAAGATGGAGCTCGGTGAGCCTGACGAGTCCGGCCGTCGCCGCCCGGTGCCCATCGAGGGTGCCATCGAGGAGATTCCCTGCGACGTCGCGATCTCGGCTATCGGCACCAACGCCAACCCCTTCGCAAAGAAGATCGGCGGCAAGATGGAGCTCAACAAGTGGGGCTACATCGTTGCCGACGAGGAGACCGGCCAGACCACCGATCCCCGCATCTGGGCCGGCGGCGACATCGTCACCGGTGCCGCTACGGTCATTCTGGCGATGGGCGCCGGCAAGAAGGCCGCCGCTTCGATCACCAAGAGCTTGCTGGGCGAGTAATCACCTGCAGCACTAGCCATCAAACGGCAAAGCCCCCGTCGAGCACACGCCCGGCGGGGGCTTTTTCTATGCCGGTCGACCGACCACCACAAAGGCGCCTGTCCCCTTTGTGGTGGTTTTGGTCGGTTAAGATTCGAGCTGGGCCACTTTGTAGCGGTAGGCAGCGGCAATGACGTCTTTACAGCCCTCGCGGCCCAGCTTGGCGCGGTTGACTACGATATCCTTACCGCTCGTCATCTTCCACTTTCCGGCACTGTAGCGCTTGTAGAACGCCTCGCGCGCCTTCTGCTGCTGCTTGACCAGCTTGGCGCCCTTCTTTTTGTTAAGGCCGCGCTTCTTGCGCACGATCTCGACGCGATCCTCAAAGGGAGCGGTCACCAGCACGGCAATGTGGTTGGGGTTGTTGCGCAGCAGATAATCGGACAGACGGCCTTCGATAATGCAGCTCTCGGTCTCGCCCAGATCCAAAATCACCTGGCTCATCTTTTGGAACAACTTGTCCGAGTACGAGCGCGCGTCGTAGCGGTCGGGCAGAAACGCCATGTTCTCCACAGCCAGACGCTCGTCATAGGCGGCCATCTTATCGAGTGACTCGCCCGCACGCAGCGACGCGCGCACCAGCAGCTCGTTGTCGTACAGTGGAATCCCCAACTCGTTGGCGAGGATGCGTCCGATCTCGTGGCCCTCGGCACCAAAGTCGCGCGCGATGGTAATGACCACAGGACTCTTCTTGTTCTCCAGATCGCTCATCGCGATTCCTTTCTCTATGTGACAAAGGGGCTGTCCCTTTGCCACATTCTACGCTGCCACCATTCGCCTCTGATATGCTCTCACCAGCAGCGAGATACCAAAGTTGAGCACAAAGTACATCGCAAACACCAGGCCGTAGAGCATAAGCACCTGCGACAGGTCGATTGCGTGGGCCATCACGACGTTTGCCGTGTACATGAGCTCGGCCACGTTAATGCCCGAAAGATACGAGCTGTCCTTGATGACGGTCGTGCACTGGCTAAACAGCGCCGGAATGATTGTCTTAAACGTCTGCGGCAGAATGATGTAGCGCATGGTGGCAAAGAAGCCAAAGCCCTGGCTCTGCGCTGCCTCAAACTGGCCGCGCGGAATCGAGTTGAGGCCGCCGCGCACAATCTCGGCCATAACAGCGCTGGTAAACAGCGTAAAGGCGATGGTCGAAATCACAATGTCCAAACCCTGCACCGTAAAGTAGATAAAAAGGATCCACAGCAGGTTCGGCGTGCAGCGGAACAGCTCGATATAGGCGCTCACCAAAATACGGAACGGGCGGGGCGCATAGCTTTTAACGAGCGCCAGCACCGTGCCGAAGATGAGCGAGAAAAAGATCGACAGCGCCGAGATCTCAATCGTCTTAACAAAGCCGCCCCAAATGTAGAGCAGGTTGGTCGCGTTGAAGATTTCCATGCGCTAGGCCTCCTCTACGTTGTCGAGCCCCAGCTCGGCCAGGCTCACGCCGCGCGGACGCTCCTTGGAGCGGCGCTCGAGCCACTGCACCAGCATGGCGAGCGGAAAGCAGATGATGAAGTACATAAGGCAGCAGACGATGTATCCCTGCAGGTAGCCGTACAGACTCACAAAGTTGTCGGAACGGTACATAAGGTCGCCGCCGGCCACAAGCGCCAGCACCGACGTGTTCTTGACCAGGTTGAGCGCCTGGTTACACAGCGGCGGCAGAATGATCTTGAATGTCTGGGGCAGCACGATGTACCAGTACGCCTGCGCACGGGTGAAGCCCTGGCTCTGGGCCGCCTCCATCTGACCGCGCGGAACCGCCTCGATACCGGTGCGGATGACCTCCGAGATGTAGGCCGCGTGATACAGGCCCACGCCCAAGAAGCCCAGCACGAACGGTGCGATGCGCACCGGCTGGTCGGCACCGGTTATGGCCTGCAAAAACTGCGGACCGGCCATGTACATAAAGAGCACCTGTACGGGCAACGGGGTGTTCTGGTAAAACTCCACGTACACGCGGCTTATGGCGCGCAGCACGCGCGAACGAGTGGTAGAGAACACGCCCAGCAGCGTGCCCAGCACCAGCGACAGCAGCAGACCGGCAACGACCACCTGCAGCGTCACGCCAAAGCCCTCCCAGAAGGGCCCCATGTTTTGAAATGTCGTCGACCAACGGTCGGCGTCAAATAATCCTTCGAGCATTCGATTCCTTCCTTGGACGATGCGCCTATACAAGACCCCAGGTCTTGACCTCTTGGTCGAGCCAACCGTCGGCCAGGCGATCGCAAATCACCTGATCGACCACGGCCGAAAGGTCGCAGCCCTTCTTGGTCGCCACGCCGTAGCCCTGCTCGCCAAACTTGACCTCGGGCTGCAGCAGCTCAACGGTCTCGTTCATGTAACCGGCCAGCGTGGAGCGGTCCATGGCAAAGACATCGATATTGCCGGCGTCGAGCGAACTCTTGATGATGGGGTAGCCGCTAAAGGCCCTAAACTCGGGCTTGCAGCTAAAGCCGTTGTCCTTGATCATCTGCTCGATCAGGCCCTGCGTGGTAGCACCCTGGCTCACGCCGATGACCTTGCCGTCCAGGTCCTCAATCGAGGTAAAGCCCGAACGCTTCTTGACCATGAGTCCCACGTAGTCGGTGCGGTACGGCGTCGAGAAATCCCAGCTCTTCTTGCGCTCGTCGGTGATGGTGTAGGTCGCCGCGACCACGTCAAGCTGGCCGTTATCGATCAGCGGGCCGCGCGTCTTGGGCGTTACATCGGTAAACTCGACAAGCTCCTGGGCGCGGGCCTCCTTGTAACTCACGCCAAAGACGGCAGCAGCGATCTGGTAGCACAAATCAACTTCCATGCCCTCAAAGCGGCCCTTGGCGGTGTCGTAATAGCCATAGCCGGGAACGTCCTTCTTAACGCCGGCATTCAGATGGCCACGCGACTTGATGGCCGCAAGCTTGGACCCCTTGTCGGAGCCCTCGCTGCTGGTGGAGTTGCCGCAACCGGCAAGCGCGGTCCCCGTCAGCGCAAGCATGCCGGCGCCCGCCAGCTGCAAAAAGTGACGGCGCGACACGGCCGCCCTCGTCATATCCGTCATGTCCATCACCGCACCTAGTGCAGAATCTTGGACAGGAACTCGCGGCAGCGCGGGTTCTCGGGGTTATCGAAGAAGTGCTCGGGCGTGCCCTCCTCCAGGATGCGGCCGTCCTCCATAAAGATGACGCGGTCGGCCACCTGGCGCGCAAAGCCCATCTCGTGCGTCACGCAGATCATGGTGATGTCCTCCTGCGCGAGCTCAATCATAACGTCCAAGACTTCCTGGACCATCTCGGGGTCGAGCGCCGAGGTCGGCTCGTCAAACAGGATGATGGGCTGCTTGGTGCACAGGGCACGGGCGATGGCGATGCGCTGCTGCTGACCGCCCGAGAGATTCTGCGGATACTCGCCGGCCTTATGCGCCATGCCGACGCGCTTGAGCGCGGCAATGGCGATCTCGGTCGCCTCCTCCTTGCTCTTCTTTTGCAGCTTGATGGGTGCGAGCGTCAGGTTGCCCAGCACCGTCATGTTGGGATACAGGTTGAACTGCTGAAACACCATGGAGCTGTACTTGCGAGCCATCTCCAGGTGATTCTTTTTGGTGAGCGGCGTACCGTCGATGACGACCTCGCCCGACGTGGGCTCCTCCAGATAATCGACGCAACGGATGAGCGTCGACTTACCCGAGCCGGAAGGCCCGATCATTACGAGCTTCTCGCCGCGCTTGACGGTGAGATTGATATCTTTGAGCACATGCAGGTCGCCAAAGTACTTGTTGAGATGCTTGATCTCGATCATGTCTGCCATGAATGTCCCTTCCCTGCGTTTACACGAGTTGAACTATTGTACGGAAAGAACCGCGTTTCCGCAGCCCACACTACATTCCCGTAAAGAACCCGCAACCTTTAACCCACTCATTGGGGACAGACTTAAATGAGTGCCTGCTCATTGGGCACTCATTTAAGTCTGTCCCCAATGAGCACCCAATGACCAGCCAGGGGAGGCGCCCTTCATCGGCCAACAATCAGAACCACCCTTAAAAAGGGTGGTTTGCTCTTAGGGTATAACCCACGGGCCCCGGGCTCGCGTCTAAAGGCGCGGGCCCGGACTTCGTCCAGGCCTAGTGCATCTTGACCCGTGGCGCGCCGGTCGAACCGGCAGCATCACCCCCTCTTGAAGGGGTCCTCGTACTCCTTCACGCTCAGCTTGTCCAGCGCGATGTCGTGGGACTCCTGCTCCCTGATGTACTTGGCGATCGTCGCCTCGTTCAGGCCGACGGTGGACACGTAGTAGCCCTCCGCCCAGAACTTCCTGTTGCCGAACTTGTACTTGAGGTTGGCGTGCCTGTCGAATATCATCAGCGAGCTCTTCCCCTTCAGGTAGCCCATGACGCTCGCGACGCTGTACTTCGGCGGGATCGCCAGCAGCACGTGCACGTGGTCGGGCATCAGGTGCCCCTCGATTATCTCGATCCCCTTGTACTCGCACAGCTTCCTGAGGATCTCCCCTATGTCGCTCCTGATTTGGTTGTAGATCACTTTGCGCCTATACTTCGGCGTGAACACGATGTGGTACTTGCACATCCACTTCGTGTGGGAAAGGCTGTAGGCCTTCTGGGCCATGGCGACCACCCCTTCGAATCGAATTCTTGACGGCCTGAACAATCGTCAATATCGGTCGGAGGGGTGGCTTTGTAAAGCCGTTTGTCTCCACCCGCGTAGCGGGTGGTTTAAAGCTGGCCGCTGCGCGGCCAGCGGACTAAAGTCTTGAAAAAAGGGCGCGACCGCAATGGTCACGCCCCTCAGCATCGGCTATGTGTCGGCCAGCCCTTAAGCCAGCTTTGCGCCGACGATCTTTGCCGCGGCCGGCTTATCGAAGTTGCCGCCGGTGGCCTTGCCGAGTGCACCCATAACCTGGCCCATCTGCTTCTTGGACGTGGCGCCCAGCTCGGCGATGACCTGCTCGATCAGGGCCTCGAGCTCCTCGCCCGAAACCTGCGCGGGCAGCAGGCTTTCCAGAATCTTGACCTGCTCGGTCAGGTTGTCGGTACGCTCCTGGTCGGTGCCGGCCTTGATGGACATCTCCAGCGTCTCGCTCGTCTGCTTAATCAGACGCTTGATCATGCTGTTGACGTCTTCCTCGGTCACATCGCGGCGCTCGTTAACCTCGATATTCTTCACCTCGGCCTTGACCTGGCGAATGATAGACAGGCGAACCTTGTCCTTGGCCTTCATGGCCGCAATCATTTCCTTCTGCAGCTCTTCGTTGGTCATCTGCAAATCCTCCTCAATAGTGTGGGCGGCACTCGCGCGAGCACCGTCCCATGATTACTCAGTCGTCGACGAATCGTCGGTCGAACTCTTGGTGACGCCCTTCAGGCTGACGTTGTATGGCACGTCTTTGGGCATGGGATTAACGGTGATGTCGGCATCCTTCTTGTACTGCTCTAGCCACTCGCTGTACGCGGTGCTGGCCGCCTGCGTCTTCACCACGTTAGAGACATACTTCTTGATGTCCTTGGGTACCTGCTTGATGTCATCGACCTGGCTATCGACATGGAAGTAGTCGGTGCACTTGATGACGTGGTAACCGTACGTCGACTCGATCACGTCGCTCACATCGCCCTTGTTGAGCCCCTCGAGCGCCGTCTGGTAGCTGTCGACGAAGGTGGTGAGCTTATCCCAGCCCACATCGCCCTTCTTCTCCTTTGAGCCGGTGTCGTCGGAATACTGCTTCACGGCGTCCTCAAAGCTCAGCTCGCCGGAGTTGATTTTGTCCAGGCACTCCTGCGCCTTGGCCTTGGCGGCGGCCTTGTCCTCGTCAGATGCGTCGGAATCAACCTTGATCAGGATGTTCGACGAGCGGCGGGCATCGTTGTAGTTAGACAGGCTCTCGTTGATGTAATCAATGATCTCACTGTCCTTGGGCTTACTGGTGGGCGCCACGGCGTCCTTGAGCTTTTGCTGTGCCAGGCTCTCCTTGAGCGAGTCCTTGTAGGTGTCCTCGGTATAGCCGTAGGTCTTAAGGGTCTTCTTAAAGGTCTTGGCACCGCCCGCGCTCTTGCACGCGTCCTTCCATGCCTTCTCGACCTCCTCGTCCGACACCGTCACGCCGTTCTCCTTCTGTGCCTGTTGAAGCAGAATCTGCTGCGTGTAGGAGTCGATGAGTTGCTTGCGGTACTTCTTGGGCGTGAGGTCGTTGTCAACCAGATACTGCGCCCAATCCTCATCCTTGGTGTAGCCGTAGGACGTGCGCATGCTCATGATCTGCTTGGTCACGGTGTCCTCGGTGAGGTTGGTGCCGTTGATAGTAGCAGCAACACCGCCGGTCAGCTTGTAGCCCGAGGTGTCCTCGGCCTGCGACATAAGGCCGGAGCATGCCATCGCCGAGACGGAAAGCAGCATTGCCAGCACGCCGATGACCACCAGAACGATCTTGACGGTCTTAGACACGTACGTCTTGCGCTGCTTCTTACGAGAGCTGGAGGCAGCGCGAGCCTGCTGCTCGGGCGTCGGCTCGGGTGCGGGGTTCTTTTTCTTATTTGCCATAGTTGGCCTTTCGCATAACGAATCGAACAAACGCCATTGTGTCACAACGCAGCCCCCGCGGCACGCTTGGTGCATTGGGGACAGGTTAATCTGCACCATTTTGGTGCAAAGGGGACAGATGTGGCACTTGGCAGTTAGGGACAGTCCCCAAGTGCCGACTCAGCCCCACCTTAGAAGTGGCGGCGGATGGCGTCGACCATGCCCTGGGGCGTGGTCTGGCCGAGCACATCGGCTGCGGCATCGACGTCCATAAAGATATTCATGAGCGTCTGCAGGGCCTCGACCTGACCGCCCGGCTCGGCGATGCCCAGATTGATGACGATCTGCGCCGGCACCGGAGCGCCCATGCCAGCCATAGCGTTAAATGTCACGGGCGCGGCGGGCTTCACCACCGCGATATAGGGCTTGGCCACAAACCCCGGATCGGTATGCGGAATGGCAATGTTTGCCGCCGGCATGGCAAGACCCGTGGGATAGGCATCCTCGCGCGTGCGAACGGCGTCGAGCCAACCGGACGCAATGTAGCCACGTGGTGCAAGCTCGCCCTCGAGCCGCGCAAACACCTCATCCGGCGTTGCACACTCCCAATCAAAAAATACCAGCTCAGGCGTAAACAATGCTTCGTTATCCGCCATGGGCCCACCTCTCTCACCTTGTCACCTGCGACGTTCTTTAACGACTAGTCATTGAAGAGCGTCGCAGGTGATTACCTAAAACAAAGGATGGCCACTTGCGCCTTGGCGCCAATGACCACCCTGACTACTCGGCTAAATTGTACTGTGCGCCACTAGCCGCGCGGCGCATCAATTGCCACCTTGCCGCTCTCCAACACGTGGACGCGGCCGTCGGCGAGCATCTGCACGACCTCGGGATACAGCACGTGCTCAATCGCGTGGATGTGCTCCTCGAGCGTATCGACATCCCAGCCTTCCTCAACGGCCAGCGCGCGCTGGGCGATGATGGGGCCGTTGTCGTAGATCTCGTTGGCAAAATGCACGGTCACACCGGTTACCTTGACGCCGCGCGCAAAGGCATCGTCGATCGCATGCGCGCCGGTAAAGCTCGGCAGCAGCGCCGGATGCAAGTTGACCACGCGGTTGGGAAACGCCGCCAGCAGCGGCGTATGCACCATGCGCATGTAGCCGGCCATGACCACATACTCGCAGCCGCGCTCGAGCAGCTCGTGCGCGATGATCTCGTCGGCGGCGATGGGGTCGGCATAGACATCCTTGGACAGCGTAAGCGTCTGGATACCCGCACGCTCGGCACGCTGCAGACCCTTGGCCGAAGGACGGCTCGACACCACGAGCTCAATCGAGGCATTGAGCTTATCCGCGGCGATCAGGTCGATCAGCGCCTGCAGATTGGTGCCGGAGCCGCTGATAAGCACACCGATCTTGAGCGGCTCAGCCGTATCGGTGCCAGTCGGGCGGGTATAGGGCACAAAGTCCAGGCCCTCGGCGGCAGCCATCTGCTCGTTAGCGCTCATCGGAGTACACGACCTTACCGGAACCCTCGACACACTCGCCCACGCGGAACGGCTTCTCGCCCAGCGCGACCAGGGCCTCGGTCACCGCGGCCTCGTCCTCGGGGGCGACGATCAGGCACAGCCCGACGCCCATGTTGAAGGTCTTGCATGCCTCGTTGGGCGCAAGCTCGGCCTGGCGCGACACGTAGGTGATGACGGGCGGAACGTCCCAGCCCATCTCGACACCGTTGCGGGTGACCACGGCGTCGACGTCGTCGGCGAGCGCGCGGTTGAGGTTCTCGGTAATACCGCCGCCAGTGATGTGGGCGATGGCGTGCACGTTGGCGCCGCCGCGCAGCAGCTCTAGAATCGGCTTGACGTAGATGCGCGTGGGGGCCAACAGGGCGTCTGCCAGCGATGCGCCGCCGAGTTCCTCGAGCGGACGGCTCAGTTCCTCGGCCTTAGCGGCGGCCTCGGGCGTGCCCGGCTTAATGCCGTCGACGCCGATGACCTTACGCACGAGCGAGTAGCCGTTGGAGTGCACGCCGGTGGAAGGCAGGCCCAGAATCACGTCGCCGGGGCGGACGTTCGCGGGGTCGAGCATCTTGGGGCGATCGACAACACCCACGGTAAAGCCGGCGAGGTCGTAGTCGGCAGGAGCCATGACGCCAGGGTGCTCGGCCATCTCGCCGCCCACGAGCGCGCAGCCCGCGAACTTGCAGCCGTCGGCCACGCCCTTGATGATCTTTGCCATGTGCTCGGCCTCGATGTGACCGATGGCAACGTAGTCCAGGAAGAACAGCGGCTCGGCGCCCGAAGCCAAAATGTCATTGACGCACATGGCGACCAGGTCCTGGCCCACCGTCTCGTGACGGTCCATGATCTGGGCGAGCACGAGCTTGGTGCCCACGCCGTCGGTGCCGCTGATCAGGATCGGATCTTCCATATCCTTAAGCGCGGCGGCCGAGAACAGGCCACCGAAGCCACCGATGCCGCCGATAACCTCGGGTCGGTTGGTGTCCTTGACCATCTGCTTAATAGCGTCAACGGCGCGGCCGCCCTCAGCGGTATCGACGCCGGCATCCTCATACGTCACATGCTTGCTGTCGCTCATCTGAGCCTTCCTCTCCCACTACCGTGGCGCCGCGCGGGCGCCAAACGGTGCTCATAGTTGCGTTCATTTCGGCGCGCGCCATAACAGCACGCGCCGTCATATCAACAAAACAGCAGGTAAAACCTACCAAAATGAACCTGTCCCTACATGGCAGGTTTTAGGCCTCGCCGTGCTTCTCTTCCCAGCTGCGGTCGTCGTATTTCTCGACCACGGCGTCGTCGTCAAAATGCAGCGGCTTATCCAGGTTGCGGGGCTTAAAGCCCTCCATGAACTTGTCGCGGCCAAAGCTCTCGGGAATCGCTACGGGGTAGCGGCCGGTAAAGCACGCATCGCAGTAACCGCCCTTGGGCATGACCTTCAGCAGGCCCTCGACCGAAAGGAAGGCCAGCGAATCGGCGCCGATATACTCGCAAATCTCGTCGACCGTCTTGTTGGCGCTGATAAGCTGCGACTGCACGTCGGTATCGATACCGTAGAAACACGGCCAGATGACCTCGGGCGAGTTGATGCGGATATGAATCTCCTTGGCGCCAGCGTTGCGCAGCATCTTGACGAGCTGCACCATGGTGGTGCCGCGCACGATGGAGTCGTCGATGACGACCAGGCGCTTGCCCTCGATGTTGTCGCGCAGCGGGTTGAGTTTCATGCGCACGCCCATGGCGCGCAGCTCCTGCGTGGGCTCGATAAACGTACGGCCCACGTAGCGGTTCTTGATGAGGCCCTCGCCAAAGGGAATACCGCTCTCGTGCGAATACCCCTCCGCGGGCGGCAGGCCGGAGTCGGGCACGCCAATGACCAGGTCGGCCTCGACGGGCTCCTCGTGTGCCAGCTGACGACCCATGTCGTAACGGCAGGCATAGACGCTCTTGCCGTTCATGATGGAGTCGGGGCGGGCAAAGTAGACCTGCTCAAAGATGCAGTTGGCGGGCTCTTCGGCTGCAGGCACGCCCTGCTCGGATACCAGACCCTCGGCACTGATGCGCAAGATCTCGCCGGGACGGACGTCACGGACGTACTCGGCACCCACGATGTCGAGTGCGCAGGTCTCGGAGGCAACGACCCAGCCGCCGGCGCGGGTGACATGGGTGGTGGCGTCGACCGTCGCGGCGCCGTCCTGCGACGGCAGCTGCGAAACGGATGCGGCATCGGCCTGGTCCAGACCCTCGTCCACCAGCTTGCCCAGCACGAGCGGGCGAATGCCGTGCGGATCGCGGAATGCATAGAGCGCCTGCTCGTTGATGAGCGTCATCGCGTAGCCGCCGCGCACGAGCTCCATGGTCTTGCGAATGCCCTCACGCAGATGGCCTGTACGCTGGGTAAAGTAGCCAATGAGCTTGGTCGCGACCTCGGAATCCGAATTGGAGAGGAACGGCACGCCGAGCTCAATCAGCTGGCGGCGCAGCTCGTCGGTGTTGACCAGAGTGCCGTTGTGAGCAAGCGCGATAATGACGCTGTTGATAGTAGAAAGATGCGGCTGCGAGGCTTCCCAGCTCTTGGCGCCGGCGGTGCCATAGCGCACGTGGCCCACGGCCAGCTGACCGGAGAGCGTCGACAGGTCGGCGTTGGAGAACACGCGGTCGAGCAGTCCCAGGTCCTTGCGAACCATAACCGTGCCGCCATCACCCACGGCGATTCCCGCCGATTCCTGGCCGCGATGCTGTAGCGCGCGCAGACCAAAGTACGTCAGTCGAGCCACGTCGCGATCGGGCGCCCACACACCAAAAATGCCGCATTCCTCATGCAGCTGGTCGGAGTCCGGATCATACGTCGACATGGTCTTCACCTGTCCCGCGGCGCGCTCGGCCGCGCGGATGGTTTCTTGAGACATGGCATCCCCTCAGAGCCTCGTTATTTGGCGTTACCTGCCCTATTATACGCACGGCAAGACAAGCACTCCCGCGCATGAACAGCGCTTTTTAAAAGCCCACCGAGCTTATAATCCGTTTTGCAGCCAAACATTTTATTGGGCAACCGCCTCGGGGCCGACGATCCCGCATACTTCCGTTGCGACGCGTCTCGCCCGCCGTTGGGGCTTGCATTGTTGCAATTGGGACGTTCGTCCTGTCTTTTGGCAGGTCGGCGGCGTATCCTTGTACCTACAGCAAAACGAGAAAGGTTATGTATGGATCGAAACGAACTCGACCCCAGCGTCCCCAGCGCCACGGAGGTCAAGAAGATCCCCCTCATCATTAAGGTGTACGCCGTCCTGTGCATCCTGTCCGGCGTGGGCACGCTCCCCTCGGTCGGCGCCTTTATGTGGCAGGTCATCACCGCGCTCATCAACGGCAACGCCGCCGCCAAGCTCGGCGACAACACGCTCGTCGCAGTCGGCCTTATCGTCGCCGGCATCATGCTCTCTGCGGCAAGTGCCGTCATCCTAATCATCTTTGGCCTGGACCTTATCAAAAACCAGCGCCGCAACGCCGCCCGCCTGTCCTACATCCTTATTGCATTCACCGTCGTCGAGCTTTTGGTCGACGTGATGCTCCAGGGCATCGGGCCCTTCCTGCTGCGTCCCGCGATCCAGCTCGGCATCCTCGTCGCACTTTCGGCAACCGTCGACCCCACGCTTCGTCAGGAGCGCGAACTGCAGCGCCGCCTGCAGGAGATGCTCGACCGCGACGCCGCCGCCGAGGGCATGCTCGGCCGCGATGAAACCGGCGAGGGCTACATCAAGCTCAACTACTTCAACCTGTTCTGGGTGTTCTTTGTCTGCTGCATACTCGGCCTGATCGCCGAGGACATCTGGCACATGACGGTCGACGACCCGGGCGTCTATCAGAACCGCGCCGGCATGCTGTTTGGCCCCTTCAGCCCCATCTACGGATTTGGCGCCGTGCTCATGACCATGGTGCTTAACCGCTTCTACAAAAAGAACCCCATCATCATTTTCCTGGTGAGCGCCCTGCTCGGCGCCAGCTTTGAGGTGTTCGTGGGCTGGTTTATGCAGACCGCGTTTGGCGTGGTCTCGTGGAGCTACTCGCACATAACGCTGTTCGGTTTGCCCGATCCGCTCGTGGTCCTCACGGGCGGACGCACCTGCACGGGCTTCGCCTGCCTGTGGGGCCTGGGCGGCCTCATCTGGATCAAGCTGCTGCTGCCGAGGCTGCTTAAGCTTATCAACAAGATCCCCTGGAAGAGCCGCTACTCGGCCACCGTCATCTTTACCGTTATCATGCTGGTCGACGGCGTCATGACGCTGCAGTCGCTCGACTACTGGTACCAGCGCGTTAACGGCACGGAGCCGGACATTCCCGTCGCACAGTTCTACGGAGAGCACTTCGATAACGAGTACATGGAAAACCGTTTCCAGAGCATGACCATGAGCCCCAAGGATGCGACGCGCGTGTAGCGCTCACCGCGCCCAAAACGCAAAATGCCCGCCGGTATCACACGTACCGGTGGGCATTTTTATAAACGATCCTTCTATCGACGCAATCCTCTATGCCTCGCGCTCGACCTCACTCACGCATTCGTTCTTGATGGTGCCAACGAGCGCCTGCAGCGCATCGACCACGTGCGGGCGAATGTCCCCGCCGATAAGCACGAGCATGATGTCGTCACCTACGGCAAGCTCGCCGCTTGCCAGCCACACGCGCACATAGCCGATACCCGGCATCGCGCGCGTGGCCTCGATAGCAGACCGTACCTTTTCGGCGTCGTAGTCAAAGACCATGCCGCCCACCCTGTGGCCTGGTGCCACGCCATCGGTCTCGACTCCGCGCACCTCGGCCTTGGGCGTCGCACGCACCACACCGTTATGCGTCAGATACATCCCGCAGCCTGCCGCCGAAGCATCGGCCTTGGCCTCACACAGCCAAGCATCAATCGAAGGCATCAATTTGCCACTCTCGAGCATCATTTCTCCCTTACCGTCGTCGAGTAGCTAATTTGGGACGGGGCTTTTTAGCTACTCTCGAACAACTTATTCCTCGACCGGCGTGAGCACCATGACGGCGCGTGTGTTGCTCAGCGACAGCGAACGACAGGTCACAAGCGTTACAACCTTAGTTGCCGAAGCGGCACGATCGGTGGCATCACTCGCCACGGCAGAAGCGCCGTCGAGCATCTCGGACAGGTAGTTCTTGAGTCCGTCGTCGCCCTCAAAATTGGTCGTGCGCGCCTTGGCATACGTGTCCTCGACCACCTTGGTCGCCAGTGGTCGCAGCTTATACGTAGCATCCCGTGTGATGTAATACACAAACTCGATGCTATCGAACGTTGCCTGGTCAGTCGTATCCGAAATCACGTTGAACATCGACCCATCGTTCATATGGTGGCCGTAGATCGTAGTCTGCTGGTCGACCATTCCCGGCGCGGTGTCATCGCTATCCAGGAAAATGGCACCGGACGCGTTAGCCGTACCGTCAAACAGCGTGTTGAGGTATTTGGAGTTGTTGTTGGTCTGCACCACGGGATAGTTGATATTGGTTCCCGGCACGTAAATCCAACCCACAATCTCGGGGTTCGTCTGAGCAAGCGCATCAAAGTCGATAATCGGCACGCCGCTGGCATCCTTATCGCTTACATATTGCTTCTCGATTTTCTGATACGAATCGCTCGCCTGCTTATAGCCAATCTGGGCATTAATAAAGATAGCGGCGGCGGCGACAATCAGGCCGATACCGATGATGATGAGCAGAATGGGAATAATGGAGCGGCGCTTTTTGCGCGGCGGCTCGGTGCAATCCGACGGCGCGGCATGCGATGAGGACCGGGGCGGCTTCTTAGCGGAGCTATAAGACGAAGGACGATATGCGGCCGGCGCGTCCTGTCGACGATGCGTCGCCGGTGTCACGGGGCGCGGCGCGCGCGGCTGCTGAGGAGAGGATGTCCGACCCTGCTGCGCCGCACGGGCGGCACCCGGCTTCGACGGATCGGGAATCTGAGAAGCCTTGAATCGTTTTCCCTGATAATCGGACATGGCTCTCCTTATACTGCGGTGAAACGGCGGAACGCCTAGGCGTCAGCCATCTCCTGCTTCATCTTCTCGATAACCTTGCGGTACTCGGGGTCGCAAGCACCCAGAATCTGCGTGGCATAGATGGCGGCGTTCTTGGCGCCGTTGATGGCAACGCAGGCCACGGGCACGCCCGAAGGCATCTGCACCATCGATAGCAGCGAATCCATGCCGCCCAGGTCACTCGTCTTCATAGGCACGCCGATAACCGGCAGCGGCGTAAAGGCAGCCACGACACCACCCAAGTGAGCGGCCTTGCCGGCGGCGGCGATAATCACTTTGATGCCGCGATCGGCGGCAGTCGAAGCCCACTCGTGGACCTTCGCCGGCGTGCGGTGCGCGCTCGCAATGACGAGCTCATAGGGCACACCCAGTGCCTCGAGCTCGGCGGTGCAGCCTTCCATAACGCCCAGATCGGACTTGGAACCCATGATGATCCCGACAACCGGCTTCTGATCTGCCATAAACATAGACCTCCTGTTGAGAGCGGTGACGCGGCGGATCCGCGACCCTTAACTACTGAGAGTAGTATAGCTGCTCCCGTCCCTGCGGTCCCCGGGTGCCCCGCGGCGGGCTGGGTTTTTATCTTCGCTCCCCTTGCTTCGCAAAGTCGCTCAGACAATAAACCCAGCCCGCCGCGGGGCACCCGGGGACCTACCGGATATTGCCATGACGTACGTTGGCTGAAATATTAACGTGGGCTCTGTCGTTCATTCGAACGGCAGAGCCCACACTCACTTTTTTTCAGCCCTAGTCATCGCACAAAGCCCCTTCGGCAGCACACGGTGCGGCCAAGTCACCGCAGGCCGGGGCGGGAGGCGGTCCTTTCTCTCGGAAAACTTCGCGAAGCCCAGTTTCCGAGAGAAAGTGTCCGGCTGCCGCCCCGGCCGACCAGGTCACACTACACCGTGTGCTGCGGCAGGTCCTGCAGGGCGATGACGTCCATGCCCATGTCGTTGGCGCTGCCGTGACCCTGCTGGTCCTCACGCACCGCCTCGATGGCACTCACGTACGTGTTGGCGGCAGACATCGCGGTCACGCAGGTCACACCGCGTCGCACTGCCTCGGTGCGCAGCAGATAGCCGTCGCCGCGCGAGCCCGGGCCGTACGGCGTGTTGATGATCACCGCGATCTTGCCATCGGCAATGAGGTCGCCGATGTTGGGACGCTCGCCGTCGTGCGGGCCGCTGATCTTTTCCACGACCTCGCACGTCACGTTGCCTCCACGCAGTACGCGCGCCGTACCCTCGGTAGAGCAGATGTCAAAGCCCAGGTAGCGCAGGATACGCGCGACCGAAAGGATATGGCGCTTGTCGCGGTCGCACACGCTAATGAACACCTTGCCGCAACTCGGATCGGGCAGCTTGTAGTCAATCGCCAGCTGCGTCTTGGCGTATGCCTCGGGATAGCTCTTGGCGATACCCATGACCTCGCCCGTCGACTTCATCTCGGGCCCCAGGATAACGTCGGCTCCCGGGAAACGACCCCAGGGCATAACGGCTTCCTTCATGCAGAACCAATCCAGCTGACGTTCATCGCTCGGCAGGCCCAGGCTCGCGATGGAATCGCCCGCCATGATACGCGCCGCGCACTTGGCCAGCGGCACGCCGGTGGCCTTGGAGATGAACGGCACGGTACGGCTCGCGCGCGGGTTGGCCTCGATCACGTAGACGGTCTCGCCCTTGATGGCATACTGCACGTTGACCAGGCCGCGGACTCCCAGCGCCATGGCGATACGGCGCGTGGTCTCGCGGAGCTTCGCCTGCAGGCTCTCGCTAAAGCTGAACGGCGGAATACAGGTTGCGGAGTCACCGGAGTGAATACCGGCCTCCTCGATATGCTCCAGGATGCCGCCGATGTAGACCTCCCCGCCGTCGCACAGGGCGTCGACGTCGGACTCGATCGCACCCTCCAGGAAGCGATCGAGGTACACCGGGTAGTCGGGGCTAATGCGCGCAGCCTCGGCCATGTAATCGCGCAGATGCTCGGCATCGTAGGCGATCATCATGCCGCGGCCGCCCAGCACATAGCTCGGACGCACCAGCAGCGGGTAGCCAATGTGTGCGGCAACGGCCTCGGCCTCCTCAAACGAGGTGGCCTGGCCCGCCGGCGGGTACATAATGCCCAGTTTGTCGAGCAGGGCGGCAAAACGCTCGCGGTCCTCGGCAAAATCGATGGCGTCGGGCTTGGTACCCATGATGTTCACGCCGCTCTCCTCGAGCATGCGCGCCAGCTTAAGCGGAGTCTGGCCGCCGAGCGTCACCACGACGCCGTCGGGGCGCTCAACATCGATAACGTCCATGACGTCCTCGTAGGTGAGCGGCTCAAAGTACAGTCGGTCGGACGTGTCGTAGTCGGTCGAGACGGTCTCGGGATTGCAGTTGACCATGATGGTCTCAAAGCCGCGGGCCGCCAGCGCATAGCTCGCATGTACGCAACAGTAGTCAAACTCGATACCCTGGCCGATACGGTTGGGACCGGCACCCAGAATCATCGCCTTGGGCTTGTTCGCGGGCGTGGTCTCGTCGGGGGCAACGCATTTCTTGGCGACCGGGCTCGTGCGGTAAATGTTCTCGTAGGTCTTGTAGTGATATTCCGTGGCGCTCGAGAACTCGGCGGCGCAGGTGTCGACCGTCTTCATGCTGGGGACCACGCCCAAACCCTTGCGGTAAGCGCGAACAAAACGCTCGTCCGAGCCGGTCAGCGCGGCAATCTCGGCATCGCTCGTGCCATACTGCTTGAGCAGGCGCATCGCGTCGGCGTCAATGTCCTCCACACGCAGGCCGCGAATGCTCTCCTGGACCTGCACCATATCGTTGATGCGATTGAGATACCACGGATCGATACCGCAGATGGCGTGGATGCGCGCAACATCCCAGCCGCGGCGCAGGGCCTCGACCACAAAGAAGATGCGGTGCTCGGTCGGGGTGCCCACGGCCTGGGCGAGTTCATCGTCACTCAGTTTATCGGCACCCTCCTTGCCGCCGGCGCAAATGCCCTGGTGCCCGTCTTCCAACGAGCGCATGGCCTTGCCAAAGGCCTCCTCAAAGGTGCGGCCGATCGCCATGATCTCGCCCACGGCCTTCATGCGCGTGGTGAGCGTGGGGTCGGTGCCCTTGAACTTCTCGAAGGCAAAGCGCGGCACCTTGACCACGCAGTAGTCGATCGTGGGCTCAAAGCAGGCGGGCGTGGCCTTGGTGATGTCGTTGACGATCTCGTCGAGCGTATAGCCCACGGCCAGGCGAGCTGCGGCCTTGGCGATGGGGAAACCCGTGGCCTTGGAGGCCAGCGCGGACGAACGGCTCACGCGCGGGTTCATCTCGATGACGATCAGGTGGCCGGTCTGGGGGTTCACGGCAAACTGCACGTTCGAGCCACCGGTCTCGACGCCGATCTTCTCCAAGATGGCGAGCGAGGCGACACGCATGCGCTGATACTCAAGGTCGGAGAGGGTCTGTGCCGGCGCCACGGTGATGGAGTCACCGGTATGCACGCCCATGGGATCGAGATTCTCGATGGAGCACACGATGATGCCGTTGCCGGCGTGGTCGCGCATGACCTCCATCTCGTATTCTTTCCAACCCTCGATGGACTCCTCGACCAGCACCTCATGGGCAGGCGAGAGTTCAAGGCCCTGGCTCACGATGGAGACGAGCTCCTCGTGGGTATGCGCGATGCCGCCGCCGGCACCGCCCAAGGTAAAGCTCGGACGTAGCACGCAGGGATAGCCCACGCGCTCGGCGATGGCCTCGGCGTCAGCCACGCTGTAGGCATAGCCCGAGCGCGCGACCTCCAGGCCGATCTCGGCCATGGCCTCGTTAAAGAGCTTACGGTCCTCGCCGCGCTCGATGGCGGCAAGGTCACAGCCGATCATCTCGACGCCGTACTTGTCGAGTGTGCCGTCCTTTGCCAGCTCGACGGCGGCATTCAGACCGGTCTGGCCGCCCAGCGTGGGCAGCAGCGCGTCCGGGCGCTCCTTCTTGATCACACGCTCGATAAATTCGGCGGTGATGGGCTCGACATAGGTGCGGTCGGCCAAGCCCGGGTCGGTCATGATGGTCGCCGGGTTGGAGTTGACCAGGATGACCTCAAAGCCATCCTCCTTGAGCACCTTGCAGGCCTGGGCGCCGGAGTAATCGAACTCGCAGGCCTGGCCAATGACGATGGGGCCCGAGCCAATGACGAGGATACGCTTGATGTCGGTACGTTTAGGCATGTTAGTTCTCCTCGGTCTCGGTCGCGGCGGAACCGTTCTCGGCGAAATTCCAGCCCTGCAGGCGGTCCTTGGCGGTATCGATGTCCAGATAGTTCTCCTCGCCGTCCATGAGTCGCGTAAAGGCGGTAAAGAGATAGTGAGCATCGGTGGGGCCAGGCGAGGCCTCGGGATGGTACTGGACCGAGAAGCACGGCGCGTCGAGCAGCTGAATGCCCTCGGCGGTGCCGTCATTGAGATTCACATGCGTCAGGCGAATGCGGCCGAAACGCTCGTTCATCACGACCGGCGCGATACCGCGGCGCACCCAGACGCGCAGATCGCCATCGGCCGCGTGCTCGGTCTCGCCGCCCGAAAGCTCGGGGACAAGCTTGCCCAAGCTGGGGAACAGCAGGCCGAAGCCATGGTTTTGCGCGGTAATTTCCACGCGGCGGCTGACCAGATTCATAACCGGTTGGTTGCCACCACGGTGACCGAATTTGAGCTTTTCCATCTGGGCGCCGCACGCCAAGCTGATCATCTGGTGACCGAGACAAATACCAAAGACTGGCACCTTGCCGATCAGCTGCTGCACCTGCTCGTAGGTCTCCACCACGGCATCGGGGTCGCCGGGGCCGTTGGACAAAAAGACGCCATCGGGATTCATATCGATCACCTGACGCGCGGGCGTATCCCATGGCACGACGGTGAGGTTGCAGCCGGCACGGACCAGGCCCTCCAGGATGCCGCGCTTGACACCGCAGTCGTACGCGACCACGTTGTGGCGGACAGGAGCGGCAGGGGCAAGCGCAAAGTCATGCGTAGCGGGCAGGTCGCTCGCGGCAAAAGCGTGGGGCTCAGGGCAGCTCACGGTCTTGACCAGATTCTCGCCGACCAGCGTAGGCGCGGCGGACAGACGCTCGGCGAGCTCGTCGACGTCGAAGATCTCCGTCGAGATAATGCCCATCTTGGAACCGTTGTCGCGCAGGTGGCGCACGAGAGCGCGGGTGTCGACGCCCTCGATAGCGACGATGCCGTGTGCACGCAGGTACTCCGGCACGCTAACGGCCGAGCGCCAGTTAGAAGGCGTGGCGCACATGTCGTGGACGACCATGCCGCGCATGGCGGGAGCGCTCGCGGGGCGAGCGGTATCGCCGGGGAATGCCGACTGGACATCGGTCTCGTCAATGCCGTAGTTGCCGATCTGCGGATAGGTCATGGTTACGATTTGGCCGGCATAGCTCGGGTCGGTCATGACCTCAAAGTAGCCCTCGAGCGACGTGTTGAAGCAGACCTCGCCGGTTGCGGTGCCCTCGGCACCGCATGCACGGCCATAAAAAATGGTCCCATCCTCAAGATACAGGATGCAGGGACCGCAGGTGCCCTTGTTAGTTTTAGCCAGCATACGCTGGCACAGCTCGCTGGGCGCGACGGTGCGGGAGGCAGCGCCCGCAATATGGTTGTTCGCCATAGTTCTCCTTCCCGGTCTCACAGGACCGGCTTAAAGGTGTGTAGTTAGGCCTCGCGGTATTCTAACTGCAAGCATCGCCCATGGCATTAATTACATAGAATTGTTTACAAAATGATAATTATGACTTCCTGTGCATAATGATTTTTCTGGGACGGTGATCAAAAAATCATCCCGCGTGGGCTTGTGGCTCACGCGGGATGACATCGTTCTATGTGGCTGCGGACTACTTTTGCTTGTCCTGCTCCAGCAGCTCGGACGGCGTGCGATCGGGCTTGCCGCCGCGGAAAATCTCGCGGCCATGCAGACGATGCTCAAGATCGCGCTCGGCCTGCTCCTCCGTGATCTTGGTCTGGCTCACTACCGGGTCCTCAATCAGCGACGAAACCGAGTTCACCTGTTTTTGAATGCGCTCGGCAATGGTGTCGTCCATGCTTACGATGCGCATCTTCCAGTCGATACTCGTGGCGTTGGACGAGCTCTTGGTCCAGACGAACGTCAGGATGGCGCTCTGGTGGCCCTGAGCGGGAAACATGCCAAAGAAGGAATCGTGTTGGATCCTGCTGTCCTCGTCGATATAGGCGTGAACGTTATACACCACACGGTCGATCTTGTCGTTGAGCAGGGCATTGGTTGCGAGCGCCGCCGCCTGAATCTGACCGTTGGACAGCAGCTCGAGTTCATTGGCAGAAGACGTATCCAGCACTGTCACCTCAACCGTGCCCGTGCGCTCATCGGCCTCGTCGACGGTAAAATCGAGCGGGAACTGCGTAAAGCCATTGCCCCATTCGAGTCCACCTTTGAGCGCGGTCGAGACGGTATCCACCGAAACGCTCTCGGAGAGGTTCGCGGTGTTCAGGCGTCGCATCACGCCGTAGCCAATCTGCATGCCAACAATCAGCACCAAGATGCCGATAACCACGACCATGGCAGTCTTCGTAATGGTATGGCTCACCTGCGAACCCGAAGGGTCGTCCTCGGATAGCGGGTCGATATGTTTTGCCTGGCTCGCGCGATCCTCGCTGCGCAGCCGCGCCAGCGTCGCCTTGTCACCGCGCTTGACGGCAGACTCTTTCTCGCGCATGCGCTCGGTACGCTTTTTGGCAAGCGTAGGATCCAAGACGCCGGATGCATCGATTTCGGAGAATAACTCCGTCACTTCTTCCGGAGTCAAAGGGTTCTTATCAGCCATGATCTTCCTGTCATATCAATCAGTCGAGCTCGTGCGCACGCGCACCTTCGAACTGCATTCGATAGTAACGGGCATAGGTGCCGCCACGGGCGAGAAGCTCCTCGTGCGTGCCACGTTCCACAACGCGACCATGCTCAACGGTCGCAATCTCATCGGCGTGTTTAATGGTCGAGAGACGGTGGGCGATGATGATCGTGGTACGGCCGCGCGCCAGCTCTTCGAGCGACTCCTGCACCGCTTCCTCGCTCTCGTTATCCAGAGCACTCGTCGCCTCATCCAAAATAAGAATCTTGGGATTCTTGAGAAACACGCGCGCAATGGCGACGCGCTGCTTTTGACCACCCGAAAGACGGCTGCCGCGCTCGCCCACCACGGTGTCATAGCCCTGCGGAAGCGATTTGATAAAGGTATCGATATTGGCGCGGCGGGCCGCCTCGGCGATCTCTTCTGCCGTGGCGCCTGGCTTGCCGTAGGCGATGTTCTCGCCGATCGTTCCATCGAACAGGTACACATCTTGCTGCACCAGGCCGATGGCACGGCGCAGGCTATGCTGCGTCACGTCGCGCACATCCTGGCCGTCGATGCTAATGGAGCCGGCGGCAACGTCGTAAAAGCGCGGCAACAGCGAACAAGTCGTCGATTTGCCGCCGCCCGAGGGACCAACCAAAGCGATGGTCTGACCGGGCCTAATGGACAGATCCATATGGTCGATAACGGGACGTGCCCCATCGTCCGCGCCAAGCTCGACATCCTCATAGCTAAAGCACACACTGCGGTACTCCACGGCACCAGCCGTCACCTTCAGATCCGCAGCACCCGGCTTATCCTGAATATCAGGGACAGTCGAGAGCACCTCATCCATGCGCTTAAAGCCGGCGATGGCCTTCTGATACGTCTCGGCCGAATTGACGAGCGTCTCGAGCGGCGTGCAGAACAGCGAAATGTAGAGCGCAAAGGTTGCCATATCGACTGCCTGCAGCTGACCCTGGGCAACGAGCCAACCGCCGAGCAGCACCACGATCACATAGAGCACGCCCGAGAGCAGGCCATACGTCGCAGTGTAGACACCCATGGCATGATACATGTTCTCCTTGGACGAAAGATAGCGATTGTTCGAGGCGCGAAACTTAGAGCGTTCGGTCTGCTCATTGGCAAAGCTCTTGACCACACGCATGCCCGCCAGCGAATCCTGCAGCTGCGCATTGATGCCGCTAATCTTTTTGCGGTTATCGCTAAAGACCTCGCGCATGCGCATGTTCTGCCAAAACATAATGACCGCGAACAGCGCCGTCACCACAGCTATGGCGAGCGCGAGCACCGGCGCGATGGTAAACAGAATCACAAACGAGCCGATGATCTCGATGCCGCAGACAATGATCCATTCGGGCACGTGGTGCGCCGCCTCGCAGATATCGAACAGATCGTTGACCACGCGGCTCATCATGTCGCCCGAGCTGTTGCGATCGAAGTATGCAAAGCTAAACCGTTCGTACTGATCGAACAGGTCCTCGCGCATTTTGGACTCCATGCGCGCTCCCATCACATGACCCCAATAGCTCACAAAGTAGCGGCAGGCGCAGCGGATGGCATACATCAACACCAGTCCCACCGCAATCATACCGAGCGCCTGCATAATGGCAGCCTGGCCCTGGGTAAACAAGCCTCCGGTCAGATTGCGCAGGATAATGGGAAACGCCAGGTCAATGGCGGCAAGCACCAGAGCACAAACCGTATCGGCAACAAAAAGCCCCATCTGGGGCTTGTAATAAGACAGAAACCTCTTAAACATAGTCACCTTACGCGGTTTTACCAAACCGCGTTTCGTCTCGACGCTGCAAGTGCTCCATTTGGACAATCTGGCCTTCAATCGTCGGTCGCGTATATCCATACGCTTCCCTTCTCTTTTAGGCCACCTTGTCTCAAATGGAGCACTTTCGCTGACTTACACAAACCTGCGGGATCATCCCCGCTCGTTAAAGTTCCGCTCCACCCAAACGATGAGCAATGCTATCGCAAGCCAAGGCACCCACAACGGTCTTGGCATCCTCGATCTTGCCGTCGAGTACGGCGTCGATCAGCTCATGCAGTGGCACCAGGTCGACGTTGACAAACTCGTCATCGTCGGGGTCGGGCGCATCAAACTCGAGCTTGGTGGCCAGGTAGATGTGAATGATCTCGTCGCAAAAACCGCAGGTCGTGACAATCGACGTCAAAAAGCGAATGCGGCCGGCCCTAAAGCCCGTCTCCTCATGCAGCTCGCGCTTGGCGCAATCGAGCGGGTCCTCGCCCGGATCGAGCTTGCCGGCGGGAATCTCGACCGTCACGCGGTCGATGGCGGTGCGATACTGACGTACCAGCACGATCTTGCCGCTCTCGGTCAGTGCCACAACGGCCGCCGCACCCGGATGGCGAACGATATCGCGGGCGCTGCGGTGACCGTTGGGCAGCTCAACCTCAAGACGGTGGACATCGAGGATCTTGCCCTTCCAGGCGCACTCCTCCGAAAGAATCTTCTCGTGCAGCAGGGCGTCATGTGGGTCTTCGTCCCCCAGCACCAGCGCCGGCTCGTCAGCGACCTCGCCACCAGGCTCGCCCTCGGCGTGTCCATACATGCGGCTGTCCTCTTCGACAATCTGCGCGTCCACGAGCTCCTCGTTCTTATCGTCCATCCGTCTCATTCCTCTCGGATTTTAGGCATCCCAGGCATCGCGGCCGCGCAGTGCGCGCAGGCCAATGTCGTGACGCAGGGTCTTACCCTCAAAGTTGATCTTCTCGCAGGCCTCGTAGGCAAGATCGCGAGCGTTCTCGAACGTATCGCCCAGCGCGGTCACGGCGAGTACACGACCGCCGTTGGTCACGAGCTTGCCGTCCACCACAGCGGTGCCGGCGTGGTACACCGTCACGTTCTCCATGGCCTCGGCATCCTCGATACCGGTAATGACCTTGCCCTTCTCGTAGCTGCCGGGATAGCCCGCGCTCGTCAGGACAACGGCCACGGCCCACTCGTCACGCCAATCGAGCTCAACCTGATCAAGCTCGCAGTTGGCACAAGCCAGCATGACCTCGACTAGGTCGTTCTTAAGGCGCGGGAGCACGACCTGAGTCTCGGGATCACCAAAGCGGGCGTTGAACTCCAGTACCTTGGGGCCGGCGGGGGTAAGCATAAAGCCGCCATACAGGCAGCCGCGGTAGTCGATGCCCTCGGCAGCAAGCTCGGCCACGGTCTGCTCCATGACCTTCACCATGGTGGCGTGCTCCTCGTCGGTCACGATGGGCACCGGGCTGTAGACGCCCATGCCGCCGGTGTTGGGGCCCTTGTCGCCCTCGAGCGCACGCTTGTGATCCTGCGAGGTGGCCATGGGACGCACGGTCTTGCCGTCGGTAAAGGCCAGCAGCGAGCACTCGGGGCCGGTCAGCATCTCCTCGATGACCACGGTATTGCCGGCATCGCCAAAGGTGCCGCCAAAGCACTCACGCACAGCCTCCTCGGCCTGCGAAAGCTCGGTTGCCACGATAACGCCCTTGCCCGCGGCAAGGCCGTCGGCCTTCACGACCAGCGGAGCGCCCTGCTCGCGCACATAGGCAAGAGCCGAAGCCTCGTCGGTAAATGAGCCATAGGCTGCCGTCGGGATGTTCGCGCGCTCCATGAGCTGCTTGGAGAACAGTTTGGAGCCCTCCATCTGGGCGCCCTCGGCACCCGGTCCAAAGCACGGGATACCCGCCGCGCGGACGGCATCCGCCACGCCCGCCACGAGCGGAGCCTCGGGGCCAATCACCACGAGTTCGCATCCATGGCTCTGGGCAAACGCCGCCACAGCCGCAGGATCGCAATCGTCGAGAACCACGTTCTCGCCGCAGCTCGCGGTGCCGCCGTTACCCGGCGCGATGTAGAGCTTGCCGGCGCGCGGTGATGCTGCGAGCTTGGCTGCCAGAGCATGCTCGCGGCCGCCGCTGCCCAACAACAGGATGTCGATGGTTTGAGTGTCCGCCTTCAAGGGTGCCTCCTCTATGGATTACCGGCCCGCCAACCAAGCGAGCCCATTACAAGCAAATATACCCCTCGGCCGCCCATCCGGGCTGCGAAGGGGTATATCGCAATAACCAAATAACGCCGATTACTTCCAGAATCGGTTGATGATCTGCTCGCGACCGGCGCCGACGCCGATAAACGTCACGCGGGTGTGTGCCAGATCCTCGATAAATGCCACGTAATCCTGAGCCTCCTGCGGCAGCTCGTCAAAGCTGCGGCAGCCGGTAATGTCGCACTTCCAGCCAGGGAGCTCCTCGTAGATGGGCTTGGCATGCTCAAAGCGCACCTGGTGCTCGGGCACGCTCGTGTAACGCTCGCCGTCGACGTCATAGGCAACGCACACCTTAATGGTGTCGAAGGCCGAAAGCACGTCGAGCTTGGTCACGGCGATATCGGTGAGGCCGTTGACGCGCGAGGCATAGTTGGCGATGGGGCCGTCAAACCAGCCGCAACGACGACGGCGACCGGTGGTCACGCCGTACTCGTAGCCCTCCTCGGTCAGCGTGTGGCCGGCCTCGGACTCATAGGAAAGCTCGGTGGGCATGGGGCCCGAACCGACACGGGTAATATAGGCCTTCATGACGCCCAGTACGCGGTCGACGTTCTTCATGCCGACGCCGGAACCGGCAATGGCGCCGCCGGCGGTGCAATTAGAAGACGTCACGTACGGATAGGTGCCGTGATCGATGTCGAGCAGCGTCGCCTGGGCGCCCTCAAACAGCAAATCCTTGCCCTCATCGATCATGTTGTTGAGCAGCAGGCTCGTCTCGGTGATGTAAGGGCGCAGGCGCTCGGCCATAGGCAGGTACTCGTCGCAAATCTGGTCCACGGTGTAGGTGGGCAGGTTGTAGATGAGCTCCAGCTCGGGGTTCACGCGGGCAAGAGCGGTCTCCAGCTTATCGCGGAACAGTGCCTCGTCCAGCATGTCCTGCATACGCAGGCCGATGCGGGCCATCTTGTCCTGGTAGCACGGACCAATACCGCGCTTGGTGGTACCGATGTTCTTCTTGCCGAGCTTTTGCTCAAAGGCGCCATCCAGATCGATGTGGTACGGCATGATGATATGCGCGTTGCCGCTGATCTTGAGATTCTTGGTGGTGATGCCGTCGGCCTCGAACATGTCGATCTCCTCAAGGACAACCTTGGGGTTGACGACGCAGCCGTTACCGATCACCGACACGTGGTCGGAATACATGATGCCGGAGGGCACCTGGTGCAGGCCGTACTTCTTGCCGTTGACGACGATGGTGTGGCCGGCGTTGTTGCCGCCCGAATAGCGCACGACGGCATCAAAGTCGCCGGCGACCAGATCGCAGATCTTACCCTTGCCCTCATCGCCCCACTGGGCACCGACCAAAACGGTTGACGGCATGTTTACTCCTCACATTCATGGACTGTCCGCGCACCGCAAGCGCGCAGAAGCACAAAACATTCCCAGTATACCCGTGCAACGGGCGCCTGTCCTACTCCTCGGTATGCGCCCCATCAAGCTCATAGAACTTGGTGGATGCCGGCAGGAACATCAGGTCGACGTCGCCGATCGGGCCCGAACGGTTCTTGGCCACGACGATACGCGTAACGCCCTCGTCGGGTCGGTCGTCGCGCGAGGCCTCGGCCTCGTCGGCGGATCGGTCCAAGAACATGACGATATCGGCGTCTTGCTCGATGGAGCCCGATTCACGCAGGTCGGACAGCTGCGGGCGCTTGCCGGTACGGGACTCGACCTGACGCGACAGCTGCGACAGTGCGATCAGTGGGATCTTGAGCTCCTTGGCCATAATCTTCAGACCACGCGACATCTCGGAGACCTCGACGGTGCGGCTCTCGGAACGACGTCCCGGCGGGGGACTCACCAGCTGCAAATAGTCCAGGATGATGATGGCCTTCTCCTTGTTATGGAGCATGCGGCGGCTCTTAGCGCGAATCTCGGTCACCGTGGTGCCGGGCGTATCGTCAATCAGAATATCGAGCTTGGACAGCGTCTGCGTGGCCTCATTGATGTTGGCCCACTGCTCGGGACTAATGCGGCCCGTACGGAAGTCGCTGATCGAGATCATGGCATAGGCGCAAATCAGACGCTGGGCAATTTCCTTGCCCGACATCTCCAGCGAGAAGAAGCCGACGGTATAGCCCGCGGCGGCGGCGTTGAGCGCCAAGTTCAGGGCGAACGACGTCTTACCAACGGCGGGGCGGGCGCCGATAATGATGAGCTGGCCCTCGCGGAAGCCCATGAGCATACGGTCGAGCGAAGGGAAGCCCGTGGGCACGCCTGCAGCCTGACCGCCGGCCTTGCACACTTCCTCGGCCTCGTTATAGGCCTCGACCATAAACTCGGTCAGCGTCTTGTAGCTCGACTTAACCTCACGCGCCGTGACCTTGAGCAGCTTGCTCTCGGCCAGCTCCACAACCTCTTTGGTGTCGGTGGGGGCGTTGTAAGCCAGCGCGTTGATCTCGTTGGTGGCGCCAATCAGTTCACGCAGCATCGAGTCGCGACGAACGATGGCGGCATGGTGCTGCCAGTTGACGAGCGACAGGGTCTGACCCATCAGCTCCAAAATGTACGCCTCGCCGCCCACGGCATCGAGCTTGTTGATGCTTCGCAGGTAATCGATCAACGAGATGGAGTCGATGGGGATGCGGCTGTTGTACATATCGACCATCGCGGTATAGATGGTCTTATGAATAGGCCGGTAGAAGTCATCGGGCTGCAGCTCGACCTGGGCCTCTTCGACCACCTCGGGCGATAGCAGCATAGCGGCCAGTACGTTGGCCTCTGCATCTTGGTTTTGGGGGAGACCCAACTTGGAGCCGCGGTCCTCGACCGTCAGCCCCGTCTCCCTATCGTCATATGCCATGAGCATCCTCATTCATATCGCTTGCGAGCATCCATAGTATCAGCCGCGGCTATAAATCGAGCCGTGCCTTGGCAATCATCACCGAACGAAACGGATGAACGGTCCCGCATTTGGGACTTCACCACAACGCCTGCCATGGCGCTCGCTGAGCGTAGAAAACAAAAGGGCGCCCTGGTCTCCCAGAGCGCCCTTCTTAGAACAAGATTGTTGCGTTGCAGCAAATGCTACTCGGCAGCAGCCTCGGTCTCGACCTCGGCGGTCTCGGCCTCGGCGACCTCAGCGGTCTCCTCAACCTCAGCCTCGGTAGCGAGCTCCTCGGCGGTAACGCCGACGAGAACGACAACCTCGGCCTTGATCTCGCGGTACAGCGAGATAGCGACGGTGTGGGCACCGGCAACCTTGATGGGCTTACCGAGCTCGACGCGCTTGCGGTCGATGTCCATACCGAGCTGATCCTTGATGGCGTCAGCGATCATAGCGGCGGTAACGGAGCCAAAGAGGATGCCCTCGTCGCCGACCTTGACGTCAACGGTGACCTGCTTGCCCTCGAAGGCAGCCTTGGTCTCGTTGGCGGTAGCCAGACGGACGGCCTCGCGCTTGGCGATGTTGTTACGACGCTCGTCAAGCTGCTTGAGGTTGCCCTTGGTGGCGGCAACAGCGAGCTTCTTGGGGAACAGGAAGTTCTCAGCGTAACCCTGAGCGACCTCTACGACGTCACCCTCGCCGCCCTTGCCCTTGATCTCATCGAGAAGAATAACCTTCATGATGCGTCTCCCTTCTTAGCCGCGGTCGCGGTTGCCACGAGAGGAAACCACGGGGACGGTGTACGGCAGGAGAGCCATCTCGCGGGCGCGCTTGATGGCGTTGGCGATGTCATGCTGATGCTGCGTGCAAGCGCCAGTGACGCGACGGGGCTTGATCTTGCCACGGTCGGTCATGTACTTACGGAGAAGCTGAGTGTCCTTATAGTCGATGAACTCAGTGTTCTCCTTGCAGAACTGGCAGTACTTACGACGCGGCTGACGTGCAGAATAATCATTAGCCATGTCAAAATACCTTTCATTTGGCAACTTCGGCGAGCCGAAGCCGCCTCTCACTCAAAAATAGGTGAACAACCCTTAGAACGGGATGTCCTCATCGTAGACGTCGACCGCGGGCGGCGTAGCCACCGGTGCGGCAGGACGTGCTGCGGGCGCGGGAGCTGCGGGGGCGTAACCGCCCTGATCGTAGCCACCCTGGCCACCACGGGGGCTCATAAACTCGATCTCATCGACGATGACCTCAAGCTTGCTCCTGCGCTGACCGTCGCGCTCCCAAGAGCTGTAGCGCAGCTTGCCCTCGATCGCGACCTTGTTTCCCTTTGCCAGGAAACGGCTCACGGCCTCGGCGCGGGTGCCGAACATAGTGCAGTCGACAAAGTTGGGATAGTCCTCCCACTCGCCAGTCTGCGCGTTGCGGCGACGATCGTTCACGGCGACGCCAAAGGACAGAACCTGGGTTCCGCCGGCGGTGGCGCGCAGCTCGGGATCGCGGGTGAGGTTACCGGTGATGTTCACTCGATTGATGCTCATAACTCACTACTTCCTCTTGGGGCACAAGCCCAGTCCAAAACGACAGTCTTACTCCTGGTCGTCGCGACGGACGATCATGTGGCGGACCACAGCGTCGGTGATGCGCAGGACGCGATCAAGCTCGGCGATCTGGGTAGGATCTGCGTGGAAGTTGATGAGAGTGTAGTCACCATCGGTGAGGTCGTTGATCTCGTAGGCGAGCTTGCGCTTGCCCCACTCGTCAACGGAGTCGACCTTGCCAGCGCCCTCAGCGATCGTGGTATCGATACGCTTCATAACAGCGAGACGAGTCTCGGGGTCGAGCGACGGGTCAACAAAGAACAGCAGTTCATAAGCCTTCATATTGTCACCTCCTCTGGGCAAATGTGGCTTCAGGTCGTGAAGGTGCGCCTGAAGCAGGAAAAGACTTGGTAATAATATCTTTCAACCTCCCAGGCTGCAAGAATATGCAGCTACAACCTCATGACCTCCACATATGTCCATGCTTACACGGCTCTTCATGCGTATTCCAACCAAATGCTGACCAAGAGCTTGACGAATTCGATAGCAAGATACGCTGCGGCGAGGACAACCTGAGTCAAACCGCAGGTCGCCGATTGCAGGGTTGTGGTCGCGAAATGCATACCACCGGTTCGATCGATTGCCTCAAAATTTTTAAATTCGCTGCCACGTCATTCATGAATACCTATTTTGAACAGGTCATCGAGCGCGATCTGGCTGGTCAGGATGCTTTTTTAGTACGTATCCGGCACATGCCGGATACGGGCGCGGAGCGAGCGGTTTAAAAAATGCCAAGTTTTCTGTTTGCACTTTTCGATTCCTCGTGTATACTGACTTTCGCATTTAACGGAGAGTTGTCCGAGTGGCCGAAGGAGCACGATTGGAAATCGTGTAGGCGTCAAAAGCGTCTCCAGGGTTCAAATCCCTGACTCTCCGCCAGTTAATTCCAAAGCAGGCCTTAGTGCCTGCTTTGTTTTTACCCCACGCGGAGGGGTGGCAGAGTGGTTGAATGCGGCGGTCTCGAAAACCGTTTGGCCTGTATAAGGTCACGAGGGTTCGAATCCCTCCTCCTCCGCCATTTAGATTGAGAAAGCTCCCGGTATTGGGGGCTTTTTTGTTTTGAGTCCCTTACAAGCAAATACGGCGGAGGAGGAGGGATTCGAACCCGCCAGGGCGCAAAGCGTAAAGAAAACGCGCCAGCGGCGCGTTTTTAGCGCAGCGCGGTCGGCTTAAGCCGACCGGTTAAATTTTGAGCTCTGCTCAAAATTTAGACATCCCTCCTATTCAACCACGCCCACATCGCATTCAACCCCCAGCAATGGGGCTTTTTTATTATCGGATCCCCTCTCGGCTGCACGCTTCCCCAACCATGTGCATCACCCTCCAAAAACGACATTTTTGGACGCTGATGTACATGCTTGAAACCTATGACCGTACCCCGTCCCGACCGTTTGCCGAGCAATAGGGTCGCAATCGGCGCTGAACATGTACTATGTACGGGCATTGTCCAAACCCGTAACCCAAAGGACCCCATCTTGCCCGTCGTCGCCGCTGTAACCGTTACCTCACATGCCTCGGATGCCATGGTCGCTATCCCATTTTGGCTCGAGATGTTCGCCGTTGTCGCCGCATCGATCTCGGGTGTGCTGGTTGCGCGCGAACACAAGCTCGACCTGGTGGGCGCGGTCGCGCTCGCGGTGGTCTGCGGTCTGGGCGGCGGTCTTTTGCGCGATATGACACTCCAGGTCGGCAACGTCTACATCCTCAACCAGCCAATGGCGCTGCCGCTCTCCATCGCCACGGCGGCCATCATCTATATTTTCCCCGCAATTGTCGACAAGCCTGACAAGCTCATTCCCCTCCTCGATATCATCTCGGTCGGCATCTATGCGGCAACCGGCGCGGACAAGGCGCTGGTCTACGGATTTGCACCTGCCGTATGCATCATGATGGGCTTTTTTACCGCGGTGGGCGGCGGCATGCTGCGCGACGGCTTTATGGGCGTGGTTCCGGGCATTTTCCAACGCACTAACTTTTATGCCATCGCGGCCATCGCCGGATCGGCAAGCTATGTAAGCCTCGTCATGAGTGGCTTGGTCAGCAATGTCGCCGCGCTGGTCGTATGCGTTGTCGTGACCATGGGTCTGCGCTGGCTCTCGCTGCGCTTTGACATCAAAAGCCCCACCGAAGAAGACATCGCGCGCATTTTGCACCGTAAAAAGTAGACAGCGTGGCACGACCCTTCGAAATGCAACCGAGAGGTTCTTTTAGAGCGCCCGCACGTTGGGTACCCTATTAGATACATGTCGAGTATCTAACGAAGGATTCACTATGCCTTGCAACCTAGAACCGTCGACCAAGCGCCACAAAGCGCAGGCCCACATCACCCTCCTATTCGCACTGATTGCGCTTGCGCTGACCGTACTTCCCACGGCGTCGTTCGCCGGCACAGACACCGCGGGCAACGTACTCGCAACCGAAGCTGATTCAAGTCCGTCTGGCGCCGAGGGCGACCTGTACTGGGCCGGCCAAAACCTTAACCTGGACGATGCCTCTATCGGCCGCGATATTATCGCGGCGGGCGACAGCCTATCGATTCACGACTGCACCGTAGGCGGAGCCGTTCGCCTGGCGGCGCGCACCATCGATATCTCCAAAACCGCAATCGATGGCAGCGTGACGGTAGCCGGTCAGCATGTCGTGCTCAACACCGGTAGCACCGCCAACTGTTTTTATGCGATGGGCGAGACGGTTGCCCTGCGCGGCTCTGCCAAGTCGGCAGCGCTCGCGGGCAGTACGGTAACCATCGACGGCACCGTCGATGGCGATGTCGAGGTCTGGGCCGACAAGCTCATCCTGGGCAAAAACGCCTGCATCACCGGCACGGTGAACGCCCACATCGCGCAAGATCCCGAGCGGGCCGAGGGCGCTCAGGTCGGAGCCCTCAAGATCGACCGCACCGAGAACGAGAATACCTCCACGATTAACGACACCATCGGCGGCATCGTCGCCGCAGCGCTTTCCACCTGCTTCGTCGCGATCATCCTTGAACTCGTCCTTCCGCGCGCGACCGCCAGCGCCGCCGGTTTGCTTCGTCAACGCCCCATCCCGCTGTGGGTGAGCGGTCTTTTGGGCACGGTGGCCGCCGTTCCCGCCGTCCTGCTGCTCATCATCTCGATTGCAGGTCTGTCGCTCGCCGGAGCTCTCATGTGCGCCGTGATCGGCATCGCTCTGGTCTCGGCGGCATTTACGGGCACCGCGATCGCACGCATGGTCGGACACAAACAGAACCGCTACGCCATGGCCGCCGTGGGCGGTATCGCCGCGGGCGCACTCACGGCACTTCCCCTTATGGGCAGCTTTGTCAGCGGCGTAGCCTTCGTCTTTACGCTCGGATACGTCATCCAGATCATCTGGCGCAACGCCCGCCTCAAGCCGCAGCAGGCCGCCAACACTCCGGGCCTTCCCTCCGCCTAGCCGTCAGCCCCCACAAAGGGAACAGGCACCTTAGTGGGGGTGCAGACCAACTCGATCCCTGTACACAAGAAGGGGCACCGACCGCGATGGTCGGTGCCCCTTCTTGTTAGTCGCTATAAGGCTCAGCGCTTATTTATTGACCTGACCGGCGCGGACGGCGGCCTTCTTGCGGTCGGTGGCATTGAGCAGACGCTTGCGCAGGCGAATGTTCTTGGGAGTGATCTCCACCAGCTCGTCGTCGGCGATGTACTCCAGCGCCTCCTCCAGCGAGAAGGTGCGAGGCGGCACCAGCTGGACGGAGATATCGGAGGTCGAGGAGCGCTGGTTGCCCAGGTTCTTGGTACGGGCGATGTTGACGACCATGTCGCCGGCCTTGCTGCGCTCGCCCACGATCATGCCCTCGTAGCATTCGGTGCCCGGCTCAACAAACAGCTGGCCGCGCTCCTGCAGCGTGCCCAGAGCGTAGGCAACGGCCTTCTCGGTGGTCATGGAGATCATGGCGCCGTTCTGGCGGTTGCCGATCTCGCCGGCATAGGGACCGTACTCCAGGAAGGTGTGGTAGAACACGCCCTCGCCGTGAGTGACGTTCATGATGCGGTTCTTAAGACCCATGATGCCGCGGGTCGGGATCTCAAACTCGAGGTGCGTCACGATGCCCGAGGTATCCATGCTCGTCATGATGCCGCCGGAGGTGCCGAAGACCTCAACGACCTTGCCCGAGTACTCGTCCGGGCACTCAACGACGGCCTGCTCGACGGGCTCCATCTTGTTGCCGTTCTCGTCCTTCTTAAACAGAACGCGGGGACGACCGACCTGGAACTCAAAGCCCTCGCGGCGCATAGACTCCATCAGAACGGACAGGTGCAGAATGCCGCGACCCGAGACCTCGACGCCGCTCTTGTCCTCGAGCTCCTCGATCTTCATGGTCACGTTGTTCTCGGCCTCGTTGAACAGGCGCTCCTTGAGCTGACGGGCGCCCACGATGTCGCCGTCGCGACCGACGAGCGGGGAGGTCGAAGCCTCAAAGACGATGGACAGGGTCGGCGGGTCGATCTCGATAGGTTCGAGCTCGACGGGGTTCTCGGGGTCGGTGTAGACATCGCCGATATCGGTGCGCTCGATGCCCACGACGGCGGCGATGTCACCGGCGCCGACTTCCTGGCACTCGGTGCGGCCCAGGTAGTCGAAGGTAAAGAGCTGCTTGACGGTAGCGGTGGCGCTGGAACCGTCGTTCTTGACAACCAGGATCTGATCGCCCTGGTGGATGGTGCCGGAGTACACACGACCGATACCGATGCGGCCGACGAAGTTGGAGTGGTCGATGGTCACGCACTGCATAGCGAGCGGGGCGTTCTCGTCAACCTCGGGCGCAGGCATGTCGTCGATGATCATATCGAGCAGCGGATACATGTCCATGTTGCCGTCGTTGGGGTCAAGGCGGGCGAAGCCATTCATGGCGCTGGCGTAGACCACGTGCTCCATGGCGAACTCAAGCTGGTCGTCGGTGGCGCCCAGGTCGGCCATCAGGTCCAGACAGTCGTTGTAGGCCTTCTCGGGGTTGGCGCCCGGACGATCGATCTTGTTGATGACGATCATGATCTTAAGGCCGGTGTCGATAGCGTGACGCAGCACGAAGCGGGTCTGGGGCATGGGGCCCTCAAAAGCGTCGACCAGCAGCAGGGCGCCGTCGGCCATGCGCAGCACGCGCTCGACCTCGCCGCCAAAGTCGGCGTGGCCCGGGGTGTCGATGACGTTGATCTTAACGTCCTTGTACTCGATAGAGATGTTCTTGGCGAGAATCGTAATGCCGCGCTCGCGCTCCTGGTCGTTAGAATCCAGGACGCGGTCCTCGACCTGCTGGTTGGCACGGAAGGCGTCCGTGGCACGCAGGAGCTTGTCGACCATCGTCGTCTTACCGTGGTCGACGTGAGCGATGATGGCGATGTTCCTCAGATTGTCTACGCGCATGTAGTTCCCCTATCTTCTATCTATATACAACCGGCACGCGTATGCGACCCACCCAGCAACACAACGCTCGGCGGGAATATTGAGCCTTTTACCGAAAACTCGTTTATTTTAGCGATTTTAGATAAGAGGGGTTTCCTCGCCTGCAGGTTCAGGGTCGCTCCACATAAAACCATCGCCGGCGCCCACACCCTCGTACAGTACGTATGCCGAAAAGCCGCTCTCGAGCGTCGTCTCAAAGAAGCTCACGAGCAGGGCGTCATGGTAGCCGCCGTCAATTTCGACACAACCGGTGTAGCCGATGGCGTAACGGGCGATGCGGCCCAAGCCCTCGTCCTTAAGACCCATCTTGTGCTCGGAGATAAAGTTGGTGGCAGCCTCGAGGCATGCCTCCTCGCCGTCCTCGTCAAGTGCCGCCAGATAGCGGTTGGACGCGGCGTCTTCGATCGCAACGACAACGCCGGGGTTCTCACCAGCGGCGAGATCGTCCAAAAAGGCCCCGATGAGGTCGCACACCATGGCGTCGAGCTCGGCGGAGACGTTTCCGGCGTCCTGCATATCCTGTGCCATTTTTAGACCTTCCCATCGAGTCCGGCGTCGTTACATCTCTTGTGCCTCGGCAGCGATCTTGGCGGCGGCGTCACGGGCGCGCATCATATCGGCCGTGCGCTTATCGAGAACCTTTATCTGGTTGGTCAGCATCACGGCATCGACCACGCCCCAGATGACCAAGCCCGTCGAAATCGAAAACCCAAGCGCACCAACTGTACCACGAAGGCGCGACGAGATTACCGCGACAAGTGCGGAGACGGCAACCATCTTGATAAAGGAGGCACGGCGCTCGCGAAGCGTACGGGCCTGCGTCACGTAGGCGATGCGTGCGGCCTCGGATGCCTCCGAGCGAATCTGGGCCTCGCGGGCAATGGCGGCGGCCTCGGCCGAGACGCCACGCTCCATCAGTGCACACTCCGTCTCATGGCTACCCGTCATTTAAAAATCATCGGGCGAGAGCGTATGGACGAACTCGTCGAACTTCTCAAATTCCTGCTCGTCATCGACTTCCTCGGCAACCGGAGAGACGGTCCCCAGGCGGTTCATGATGTCGTCCTCAACAAACATGGGGGCATTGCTGCGCACGGCGAGGGCGATGGCATCGCTCGGACGCGCATCGATCCTATGCTCGCCTCCGCCGGCCAAAACGACGACCGTCGCGTAGAACACGGGAGGCTCGGCGCGGACAATCTCGATACGCTCAAGTTTTGCATCCAGGGCATCAAGCGTATCGAGCAGCAGGTCATGGGCGATCGGGCGCTCGGCGCGACCGCTGTCAATACCACGGCTAATAGCCGCAGCCTCAAACGAACCAGTTTGGATAGAGAGGGAGCGCAGCGGCGCGGGGGAGTCCGATTTGCTGCAGCGCTCGCGAAGTACGATAAGCGATGGCACGGGACCGGCGGCCATGACGATGGTCTCTATGTCGACACGAACCATGGAACACCTCCGGTACGTAGCGGTTAACACGCGGCGCCTTCGCCGCATTGAATAGCTATACTACCCAATCTTTCGCACAGCACACAAAACCAAAATGAGTTTTATAACACACAAGAAAAAAGCCCCGAGGACATGCCTCGAGGCTCTTCACAGTTTTGATGGTGGACCTGACAAGATTCGAACTTGTGACCTCCCGGTTATCAGCCGGACGCTCTAACCAACTGAGCTACAGGTCCATCATGGTGGAGGTTAGGGGGATCGAACCCCTGACCTCAGGCTTGCAAAGCCCGCGCTCTCCCAGCTGAGCTAAACCCCCACGGAGACAGTAATAAACACCCCAGCGGCGACTCGGCTCTCGCTGGGGTGTTTATTGCGAAAGAAAGTGGTGGACCTGACAAGATTCGAACTTGTGACCTCCCGGTTATCAGCCGGACGCTCTAACCAACTGAGCTACAGGTCCATCGCGCAAGGGATATATTAGACGAGTCGTTACGCGCGCGTCAACAACTTTTTTGAAAATCTTTGGAGTGTGCCCGCCGAGTGGGCGAGATGGGTTAGGTTTGCTGCTCGGGCAGTCCTGCGCAAGACGAAGGCCACATTAAGTGGCCTTCTTTGCGTGCGGAACTCGCGACAAACCTAACCCATCTCGCCCACTCGGCAGGCACGGGATCCAAGATCGTCAAAAAAGCGGTCGGCGCGCAGTGCGCCGACCGCCGATATATGGGGTCTGATATTTTCTACCAGTTAGGGCCTCTTACTCGTCCAGGAGATCCTCTGGCATGTCGTTGCCGTCGCCTAGGTCGACTGGGGCCTCTTCGGTGTCGGCTGCGGCCTCGGCGCCTTCACCTTCGGGCTTTTCCTTGGCTGCCGTCATGCGGGCGACAGCGCATACGCGGTCGTTGTCGTCGACAGTCATCATCTTGACGCCCTGGGTGGCTCGGCCGGTCTGGCTGATCTCGTCGGTCTTGACGCGAATGACCGTCGCGCCTTCCGTCACGATGAACAGCTCGTGCTGCGGGCCCACCGTCTTCATGGCCGCGAGGTTGCCCTTGCGCTCGGTCATCTGGATGGTGTAGACGCCCTGTCCGCCGCGGTTCTGCTCCGGGTAGTCCGCGACCGGCGTGCGCTTGCCGTAGCCGCGCTCGGTGATGACAAACAGGTCACCGTTGCCGTTGGTAACCTCCATGCCCAGAACGCTCACGCCGTCCTTCATGCTAATACCGCGAACGCCGCTGGTGTCGCGTCCCGTGGCGCGCACCTGGTCCTCGGGGAACATGATCGCCTTGCCCGCGGTGGTGGCCAGGATGATCTTGTCGCCCTCGCGTACACGGCGCACGGCGAGCAGCGCGTCGTCGTCTCTCAGGTTGATGGCGATCAGGCCATCACGGCGGCTGCGGTCGTAAGCGCTCATCACGGTCTTCTTGACCATGCCGCTCTTGGTGGCAAACATCAGGTACTCGTCGGCGGGGAACTCGCGGCAGCTGATGACGCTCGCGATCTTCTCGCCTTCCTCAAAGGGCAGCAGGTTGACGATCGCGGTACCGCGCGCCTGGCGCGTACCCACCGGCAGCTCATGCACCTTCAGGCGGTAGACCTTGCCCTTGCTCGAGAAGAACAGCACGTACTCGTGCGTGGATGCGATAAACATCTCGTCGATGACGTCGTCCTCTTTAAGGTTGACGCCCGACACGCCCTTGCCGCCGCGCTTCTGAGCGCGGTAGGCAGCCACCGGGATGCGCTTCACGTAGCCGGTGTGGGTGATGGTCACGACCATGTCCTCGTCGGCGATGAGGTCCTCGACATCCAGATCCTTTTCGACATGGCTGATCTCGGTGCGGCGTTTGTCGCCGAACTTCTTCGAGATCTCACGCATCTCCTCCTTGATGACGCCCAGGATCTTCTCCTCATGCGCCAGCAGGTCCTCGTAGTAGGCAATGGCGCGGCGCAGGCCGTCCAGCTCTTCTTGGATCTTATCGCGCTCCAGGCCGGTCAGACGACGCAGCTTCATCTCGAGGATGGCCGTGGTCTGCTCGGGCGTAAAGCCAAAGCGTTCGATCAGGCGGCTGCTTGCCTCGGAGTCGGTCTGCGAGGAGCGGATAATGCTGATGACCTCGTCGATATGGTCGAGAGCCATCAGATAGCCCTCGAGGATATGGGCGCGCGCCTGGGCCTTCTTAAGATCAAAGCGGGTTCGGCGGGTGACGACGTCGACCTGGTGGTCGATGTAGTGCTGCAGCATCTCGCGCAGGCTCAGGCATTTGGGAACGCCGTTGACAAGCGCCAGGTTGTTGGCGCCAAAGGTCGTCTGCAGCGAGGTGTACTTATACAGGTTGTTGAGCACGACCTGCGGAATGACGCCCTTCTTGAGCTCGATGACCAGACGGATGCCCTTCTGGTTGGACTCGTCGCGCATGTCCGAGATGCCCTCGATGCGCTTGTCGTTCACGAGCTGGGCGATTTTCTCCTGCAGGGTGCCTTTGTTGACCATGTAGGGGATCTCGGTAAAGACCAGGCGGCTGCGGCCGGTCTTGGTGGATTCCACATGGGCCTTGGCGCGCACGGTAATGGAGCCGCGGCCGGTCTCGTAGCTCTGCCTAATGCCGGCGCTGCCCATGATGATGGCGCCGGTGGGGAAGTCCGGACCGGGCATGATCTGCATAAGCTCGTCGACGGTGGCATCGGGATTATCGATCAAGTAGCAGGTGGCCTCGATCGCCTCGGTGAGGTTATGCGGGGCGATATTGGTGGCCATGCCGACGGCGATGCCCTGGCTGCCGTTGACCAGCAGGTTGGGGAAGCGCGCGGGCAGCGCCACGGGCTCGGCGAGCGACTCGTCGTAGTTGGGCTGCCAGTCGACGGTATCCTTTTGCAGGTCGCGCAGCAGCTCCATGGCGGGCTTTGCCAGGCGGCTCTCGGTGTAACGCATGGCGGCGGCGCCGTCGCCGTCGATGTTGCCGAAGTTACCGTGGCCATCGATGAGCGGTGTGCGCATGGAGAACCACTGCGCCAGGCGGACCATGGCCTCGTAGACCGCGAAGTCACCGTGCGGATGGTACTTGCCGATAACTTCGCCGACCGTCCAGGCCGACTTCTTATGTGGGCGGTTGGGGTAGATGCCGCTCTCGTTCATGGCGTACAGGATGCGGCGGTGCACCGGCTTTAGGCCGTCGCGCACGTCCGGCAGGGCGCGCGCCGTGATGACCGACATCGAGTACTCAATGAACGACTGCTTCATCTCGCGGCCGAACTCCGAAATCTGGAGCTGACCGCCGTTGATATCCTCGCCGGCCGAGGCGCCGCGATCGACCGCACCGAAGCTCTCCTCGAGCTCGGCGTCGTCATCCTCTTCCTCTTCATCCTCGGCGTCGGGGTTATAGGCGTCAGGATCGCCGTCCTCGCCCTGCTCAGCACGGGCAAGCAGGCGCTTCAGATCGTCGGGCATGCCGGCATCGCCGGCCTCGCCCATACCCTCGTTATTGTTGATATCGTCTGCCACGTTACCTCCTCATGGTTTGCGTGGTCCATTAATCATCCTGCCACGGAGACGGCTTTTCCAGGTGCCGCAGATTCGCTCGAAAGAGGAGGGAAGCGTACTTGGGTACGCGACCGACGATTGAGGGCGAAGGTGCGGTGGCTGGGAAAGCCGAACAGGTTAGGCGTCCAAGAAACGTGCGTCGTGGGCGTGTTTCTCGATGTACTCGCGGCGATAGCCGACCTCGGAACCCATCAGTTCGCGCACGGCGCGGTCCGCAACCACGGCGTCCTCGATCGACACGCGCTGCAGGATACGGGTCTTGGGGTCCATCGTCGTCGAGGCAAGCTGCTTGGGGTCCATCTCGCCCAGGCCCTTGTAGCGCTGAACGGTATAGCCCTTGCGCTTCTTGGTGATCTTGCCATCCTTGGCCTTGCCGTCCTCGTCGTTGTCGTCGGGGTTCAGGCCCAGGCTCTGAATGGTGTCGCGCAAAATCTCGTCTTCGGGCTGGCGGCCGTTGGGATACACGTAATGGATCTTGTTGCGCACCTTAATGCCAAAGATGGGCGGGCAGGCAACATAGACATAGCCGGCGTCGATCAGCGGGCGCATGTACTTGTAGAAAAACGTCAGCAGCAGGATGCGGATATGCGCACCATCAACGTCTGCATCGGTCATGATGATGATCTTGTGGTAGCGCGCCTTGTTGATATCGAAGTCGCCGCCGTCGCCGGCGCTCGTCGTGACGCCGCAGCCGATCGCGGTGATCAGCGATTGGATGGTGTCGCTCGAGAACGCGCGGTGGTCGCCCACGCGCTCGACGTTCAGAATCTTGCCGCGCAGGGGCAGAATCGCCTGGATGTCTCGGCGACGGCCGTCCTTGGCCGAACCGCCTGCCGAGTCGCCCTCTACGATAAAGAGCTCGGTCAGCTCGGCATCGCGCACCGAGCAGTCAGCAAGCTTGCCGGGCAGTGACGCCGTCTCGAGCAGGCTCTTGCGGCGGGTCGCCTCACGCGCCTTGCGGGCGGCGTTGCGGGCCTTGCATGCCTGCTGGGCCTTCTTGACGATCTCGCGGGCGGGCTTGGGGTGCTCCTCCAGATAATCGGTCAGTCCATCGGTCACGATCTTGAGCGTGAGCGCGCGCATGTAGGAGCTGCCGAGCTTTGCCTTGGTCTGGCCCTCAAACTGCGGGTCGGGCAGCTTGACCGAGATGACGGCCGAAAGGCCCTCGCGCACGTCGTCGCCGCTCAGGTTGGCGTCCTTCTCCTTGAGCAGGTTCTGCTTGCGGGCGTAATCGTTGATCACGCGGGTGAGAGCGGTGCGGAAACCCTCGAGATGCATGCCGCCCTCGGGGGTGTAGATGTCGTTGGCAAACGACATGACGTTCTCGCCATAGCCGGCATTCCACTGCAGGGACACCTCGACCTCGCCCATCTTGGTCACGGGCGCATCCGGATCCGATTTACCCTCGATATAGATGGGCTCCTTAAAGGCCTCGGGGACGTCTTTGCCGTCGTTGAGGAACTTAACGAAGTCGATGATGCCGCCCTCGTAGCAGAACTCCTCCACGTGGGGAGTCGCCTCGCGCTCGTCGGTCAGCACAATCTTTAGATTCTTATTGAGGAACGCCGTCTCTTGCAGACGGTTGTGCAGCGTATCGATATCGTAGACGCAGGTCTCGAAGATCTCGTCGTCGGGCCAGAAGCTGACGGTGGTACCCGTCGAATCCGAGGTGCCCACGACCTCCATCTTCTTGACGGTCTTGCCGCGCGAGAACTCCATCTCGTAGACGCTGCCATCACGGCGCACCTGCACGACCACGCGCTTGGACAGCGCGTTGACGACGGAGATACCCACGCCATGCAGGCCGCCCGAGACCTTGTAGGCCGAGTTATCGAATTTACCGCCAGCGTGCAAGATCGTCATAACGACCTCGAGCGTCGGGATCTTTTTGATGGGATGCTCGTCGACGGGGATGCCTCGCCCGTTGTCGACGACCGTGATGGAGTTGTCGGCGTGGACCGTCACCTGAATCTCGGTGCAGAAACCGGCCATGGCCTCGTCAACGGAGTTGTCAACGATCTCCCACACCAGGTGATGCAGGCCGCTGGCGCTCGTCGAGCCAATGTACATGCCCGGGCGCTTACGAACGGCCTCGAGACCTTCGAGAATCTTAATCTCGCCGCCATCGTAATCGTTTTCGTTTGCCACACGTCCTCCTTCAGCTAAGAAAATGTGTACAGCCTTACTAGTTTATCGTAAAAAAATACCCTCGGGAGCGAGGGTATTTGGCTCTACAAGGCCACCAGATGCGATTTAAGGCTCTTTCTTGCTTTGCACGCCCTTGGCCCACTCGGCACTGGCTCTCATGGCGTTCTCGAGGGCCTCGCGCAGGTTTTGATCTTCGATGGACGCCACTTGGCGCTCAATCTCGCCGCGTTCAGCCTCGCTGAGATCGGCGTGCGGAGCCGGCGGGCGCTCGGTCACGGCCGGGCGCAGACGCTCCTTGGCGGCTGGCGGCGTGTGACCGGGCGCGGTCGTTTTGAATACCAGGCCATCCACATGTGCTCCGGCCCGCTCCATGCGCGCCCGGATAATCTCGCGCAGCAGCGTCATCTCCTGCGTCCACGAGGGCGAATCGAGATACACCAGCAGCTCATTGGACTCGGGCAGGTAGCGCAGGCCCGTCACGTGGCGCCCCTCGCGCGTGCCCGAGCACACCGCATTCCAAGCGCGATAGACCGCGCGCGACTCCTCGGCAGCCTCCATTTGCGCGCGGCGCTCGGGCGTCGCGGCCGCCAGGATGCGCTGGCGCTCGGCATCCAAAAAGCCGCCAAAGGCAACCGTTCCGTTCTCGCGCTCGTAATTAGCACGTCTCACCCATGCTCACCACCTTGGCTCGATCAAGCAGGTCATCGGTAAAATACCCCAGATTGGTGGTGGTTATGACTGTCTGGATATCATCACCGATCAGCCGCAGAAAAGCGCCTCGGCGCCCGGCATCGAGCTCGCTCATCACGTCGTCCAACAGCAGCAGCGGCGCGGTGCCCAGGATATCGCGCGCCACGGCCACTTCTGCCACCTTCCAGGCCAGCACCAACGTTCGCTGCTGGCCCTGGCTGGCAAATGAACGGGCCGATCGGCCCGCGACGGAAAACTCAATCTCGTCGCGATGCGGACCCACGAGCGTCACGCCGCGGCGCATCTCCTCATCGGCACGCTCATCGAGGGCCGCGAGCATATGCTCGTACGCCCAGTCCTTAAGTTCCTCGCGCCCTTCGGCTTGAGGCAAATCCCCCAGCGTGGACACATAGGACACGCCTGCATCCTCACCGGACGCCACCTGCCCGTACGCGGCGCGCACATGGCCCGCCAGTCGGTCGAGCAGGGCCAAACGATGCACGAGCAGGGCGGACCCGGCGCGGGCGATGGAGTCGTTCCATGCACCGAGCATCTCGCGGCAGCACCAGGTCTCCTTGAGCAGGGCGTTGCGCTGCGCCACGCAGCGCCCGTAGGTGCTCGCCAAGTCGGCGTAACGAGCGCTCAGCTGAACGCCAAAGTCGTCGAGGGCGGCCCGGCGCACGCTGGCACCGCGCTTGACCATATCCAGATGATCGGGGCAAAACAGCACGCTCGGCAAAACCCCGCGCACGCCGGCGGCCGCGCATCTCTTGCCGTTACGGCTAAACGAGCGCTTGCCATCCTCCACGCCCAGCCCCATATCGAGCACGCGGCCATCGCCCTCGAGCCTCAACTCGAGCTTGCACGAGCCCGTGCCGTCGTGCACGAGCTCGGCAGCGGTGGGATGCCTAAACGAGGCGCCGCTCGTCAAAAGCTGCAGCGCCTCTATAAGGTTGGTCTTTCCCGCCGCGTTGGGCCCCGCAAGCACCGTCACGCCTTCGTCCAGGTCAAGACGGTAGCTATCGAAACTGCGGTAGCGCGCGACAGAAAGGTTGCGGGCAAACATGGTCATGACGCAGCGCTAGATGCGAACCGGCATGACCAGGTACAGGTAGTTGATCTTGTCGTAGGACTTAAAGATACCCGCCTGCGAGTAGCTCTTGAGTTCCAGCGTGATCTCCTTCTCCTTGGACAGGGCATTGAGGCAGCCAAAGATGTAGTGGTAGTTAAAGGCGATGGTGCCCGACTCGCCCTCGGCCTCGACATCGATCGTCTCCTGTGCCAGGTCCTGATCATTAGAGATGGAGGACAGGCCCATCTGACCGTTCTCGACATCGATCTCGAACTTGACGGCGGGGTTCGCACTCGCGATGACCGCCACGCGCTTGAGGGCGGCATTAAAAGCAGCCACGTCGATCTTGACGCTCGTCACGCACGAATCGGGGATGAGCTGCTTGTAGTTGGGATACACGCCTTCGATACGGCGCGACACGTAGGTGGTGTTGCCGGCCTCAAAGACAACCTGGGTGTCGGTGGCGCCGATCATGATGGTCGCCTGGCTGGCCATGATGCTCAGGGCGTCGTTGAAGGCGTCGGCCGGGACGTTGAGCTCAAAGGAGCCCTCGAGCGTCGAGGTCTCGACCTGGGTGTCACATACGGCCAGACGGAAGGAGTCGGTCGCCACGAGGCGCACGGTGTTGTTCTCGACCTTCATGTGCACGCCGCCCAGGATGGGACGAGCCTTATCGGTCGAAGTGACACGCCATACGCGGCCGACCATCTCGGACAGGATATCCGTCGGAAGCTCCACCGCGCTCTCGATGGCATAGGCAGGGAACTCGGGGAAATCGTTGGCGTCGAGCGTGTTGAGACGGAAGGAACTCTTCTCGCATCCGATCAACACCTGACGCTCCGAGAGCTCAAAGGTGACCGGAGCGTCAGGCAAGGTCTTGGTGATGTTGGAGAGCATCTTGCAGGGAATAACCATCTCGCCCTCTTCTTCAACATGCGCGGCAATGCGATGACGAATCGAGATGGTGTAGTTAGAGGTTTGGAATTCCAAGATGCCGTCCTGCGCCTTAACGAGCACGCCCGACAGGATGGGAAGGGTAGATGCCGAGGCGACGCCTTTCATAACGACGCCGATGGCTTGCGTGAGCGAGCTTTGGCTGACGGTGAACTTCATCTTTTAATACCTTTCTATAGATATAAATATCTTAATAATAGTAATAGCACTGACGAAACTGTTGATTACTCCCAAAAGCGCTGGTCAACCCCAAAAAGAGAATCGACAGCACCTTGTGCGCAACCGACCGTGTTTTCCACGTTCAAAACCTGCGGAAAACTTTTCATCGCCTTGGGGTGAGTTTTAGACATGTTATGCCCGGCGTTTCGACAAGTTTTCAACAGGTGTCTCTATTTCCCTACGAGCGCAGTGTAATTTTATCTCGCAGCGATTTGAGATCCTCGGTTACGGTGCGGTCTTCCTGAATCATCTTCTGAACCTTTTTATAGCTCGTGCTGACGGTTGAGTGATTGCGGTTGCCAAACTCCGCGCCCACCGCCGTGGTCGTCATCTCGCACATCTCGATGGCCAGATAGATGGCGATATGACGGGCTTTGGCTATGTTGGCATTGCGGCGCGGGCCGATGAGCTCCTCGTGCGTCACGCCGTACTGCTCCTCAATGACAGACTGGACCGTCTGCACGTTGATCTTCTTGGCCGACGTATCGAAGTACTGGCTTGCGATGGCGTCGATGTCGTCGAAGCTGAGCTCGCTGCCCTCGCGTTCGCGGTCTCCCGCCTCGCCCGCGCAGCGTTCGCAAAAGCTTTCGAGTTCGCGAATGTTGGTTCCCGATACCTCTGCCATGTGCTTAAAGTGCTCGTCGGTCAGGTGTCCGCCGTCGCCACCGTAGGCCGCCAACAGCGAGTCGTCACCCGCCTCGGGTGCGGCGGCTATCGTGTTCTCGTAGTAGCGCTGCAAGATCTTGTATTTCATCTCGTAGCTGGGCTCTGCCACCAAACAGAGCATACCGGCGTTAAAGCGGCTGGTCAGGCGCTCGTCCATGCTCAGATCTTTGGGAGCGCGGTCGGCTGCGATGACGACTTTTTTGTTATTGCGGATAAACTCGTCCATGAGCTGGAAAAAGTAGTCCACGCTCGCACGCTTGCCGATGATGTTTTGGATGTCGTCGATGATGAGCACGTCCACGCCGTGGTATGCCTGCATGATGGGGGCGTTGCTCTTCTTTTGGCGGTCGAACTCGGTCATCAGGTCATCGAGGTACGCCTGCGAGTTGGCATACTTCACCTTGATTTCGGGCGACTTTTCGGCGAGCTCGTTTTTGATGGCGAGCAGCAGATGGGTCTTGCCCAGCCCCGATTTGCCATAGATGAACAGGGATGTGCAGGTGCCGCGTTCGTCCGCGAGCGCGGCAAACTTGAGGGCTGAGCGATAAGCATGGCTGTTTTCGGGGCCGTAGACAAAGTTTTCGAAGGTGAATTTTGAGTTGGCCGCGAGCGGCGCGCCATCGGTGTTCTGCTCGACCGGTGCCGCAGCTGCGGGGACGCTCACGGGCGATGTGGAGGCTGGTTTTGCACTCTTTGCAGGTGCCTCGCCTTTCATCTGGTTCATCATGCGGCGGAAATCGTCGGCCGAAAGCGTGTTTTTGATTGCGATGCCCGAATCCTCGCCCGGTGTTGCGTCGTGCGCGATAGGCATGTGTGTGGCAGCGGGCATGGGCGCTGCCGACGTCGAGCCGGCGGACATGGTTTCACGGGAAACATCGCCGATTTGATGCTCGGGAGTCGGCACTGTGGCGGTAGCGGCCGCCGGGGGAACGACGGGTGCCGCAGACGCGGCGTTATCTGCCGCGGCGCCCTGCGGTGCCACGATGTTGAGCGCAATCGGTGCAAAGGCGATCTCTTCCAGGTACGCCTCGATGGTCGGCTGATGCTTTTTGAGCTGAGCGATAGCAAATCGCGAGGGGGCCTCAATCGTCAGAGTGTCCTCGGTCAGGCTCACGGCACGCGATTGCCCCAGCATGTTGATGAGGCGCGCATCTTGGCCGTCGCGCTGACAAAAGGCGATGGCATCCCCCAGGATGATGCTTGCTTCCTCGTCCACTGTCTCTCCCGTTCCTTAAGCTTGGGCCCGCACGCGAGCACTTCCGATTTCGGTCAGATGGTATTTCTGCCCATGTTTGATTACCAAGCCCACCTGCGCCAAATCGTTGAGCGTGCGCGACCAGGTGGGTGCGGAGTTTCCGAACGCTCGCGCCAAGTCCGTTGCGCCGCACTCTTGATGTTGGGCCAGATACCCTAATGCAGCGTTGCCGCGTTCGCTTACAAACACGTCCGACTGCGGTTGTGCGTATTGATTCGCCGCATTAGGATACACCATTTGAGCTGCTGGTTGTTGAGAACTCTGCATGGTCGGCATCTGCTGTTGAAAACTTTGTGGCCACTGTTGGTAAGGCTGTGGCAGCATCTGCTGAGTCCAGGGGTTGAGGTTTCCCTGCGGCATCTGCTGATACGGCTGCTGGTACGGCTGAGGATACTGCTGCGGATACGGCTGGGCATATCCCTGCTGCGGCGTATATTGGGGAGGATACCCTTGCGGGTACGGTTGGTAGCCCATTTGCGCGGCGTTTGGCATGGCCGCCGTCTGCTGCACGGCGCCTGTGTCCAGATCTGCCGAGCCTATGCCCTCCGGCATGTTTTGTACTGCGTTGCCCAGCGGTGTCTGGGGGTCTTGCATGGGAAAGTTTCCAGGCTGCTGCATGTGCGCCACGGGCTGCTGCATCTGCTGCGCCACGGGCTGCTGAGCAAACGTGCTTGATAGGGGATACGCCGGCTGCTCCGTCTCGGGGCGCACGGCGGCTCCTCGCCCTCCGGCGCGCTCGATTTCCTGCACGCGCTTGGGGTTCAGGCTTACCGTGACCACGGTGCCGTTGCCCATGTTGTCCTCGATGGATACGGCGCCGCCGGCGTTTTCCAGGTACTCCTGCACCATGGGAAACCCGGCTCCGGTTCCGCGGATGTATCGCTTCATGTTGCTGTTTGCGCTGGTAACGCCAAAGTCGAACGCACGCTCCTTGTCGTCGATCCCCGGTCCCTGGTCTGCGAATCGGATGGTGTCGCCGCCGTCTAGGATCGAGATGATGGGCTCTGCAAAGTGGGCGTGGATAAAGTTTTCGACAATCTCGCGGATAACCATGAGCGAGATGTGCCCGCCCTGTTCTTTCATGCACTGGTAGACGGTGTTGGTTGTCTCTTCTAGATAGGTGCGCACGTCCTTAGGTTCGATGACGATGACGCGCGGCGTCGACAGCATGTCGTCATAGACCGCGATGCGTGCGGCATACATGGCAGTCTGCGTTTTCGCAGCGGCCTGCTCTTCCTCGCCACGCTTTTCGCGCACGCCAGTGATGTGCTCGTTGTCGGGTGCCGGGTCTCCGGAATCGACCATGGTGTAAAAGTCGTCAGACATGCCGCTCGCAATCTTTCAAAAGGTTTCGAACAAATAGTAGCTCACCGTGCAATGTTTCTCATCTTTCGACAACTTTTCAAAACCTGTTGAAAACTTTGGAAAACGGGAGAAAAGTTCTCAACATTGCCAACATGACCTGTTGAAAACTCGATGAAATATCATGAAAAGTTGCCATGTGTCGCAAGTTTCGGTTGAGCTTATGGCGGAACCGTGTGAACTACGCAACCTTTTACCTTTGATTTCTTGACATTTGAACATTGATTTCCCTACAATCTTCAAGCTCACGTGTCTATATCTGCGTCCGCGCTCCCGCGGACACTCGAAATGCAGCAGGAGGAACTTAAGATGAAGCGTACGTATCAGCCTAATAAGCGTAAGCGTGCCAAGACCCATGGCTTCCGTGCCCGTATGGCCACCAAGGGTGGTCGTGCCGTGCTCGCCCGTCGCCGCGCCAAGGGCCGCAAGCGTCTCACTGTCTAGCAGCGATACACACATCTCGCATGAAGACTATTAAGTCTCGGCAAGATTTCGAGCATGTGTTCAGTCAGGGGCGTCGTTTCAATCACCCTCTGATTCGAATGACCATATGTGAATCGGTTGGCGAAGGCGACTCCGGAAGGGTCGCCTTCGTTGGTGCTAAACGACTCGGTTGTGCTGTCGTGCGCAACCGATCTAAGCGTGTGATGCGCGAGGCCGCCCGCAGCTGTGGATTTCCCGTTGCGGGTTATGACATCATCTTGTTCGCGACTCCCAAGACGAGGGTTTCCTCGCCGCAGGAGATGGACAAGGCATTGCGTTCGCTTATGAAACGCGCCGGCGTTGCCGGGGAGGAGCGATGAGCAATCACGTTTTGCGACGTGTTGCCATCGCTCCTATTCGCATATATCAACAGGTTATTTCGCCCTTATTGCCTGACGCCTGCATTTATTATCCAACGTGCTCTCAATACGCCATCCTGGCGATTGAGAAGTACGGTGTTTTGAGAGGCTGCTGGCTTGCCGTGAGGCGCATCGCTCGCTGCAATCCCCTGCACGTCGGCGGTTATGACCCTGTGCCTTAGCGGGCACTCGCTATCGGAGGAAAACTTACATGTGGGATTGGATCGTTAACATCCTTTTCGAGCTGCTCAAGCTCATCCAGACCTTTGCGGTCGACTGGGGCCTGTCCATCATTATCCTGGTGGTCATCATCCGTCTGCTGCTGACGCCGCTCATGCTCAAGTCGACCAAGTCGACGGCTCGCATGCAGGTGCTGCAGCCTAAGATGCTCGAGATCCAGGAGCGCTATGCCGACGATCCCCAGCGTCAGGCTGAGGAGATGCAGAAGTTCTACAGTGAGAACAAGTTCAACCCCATGGCTGGTTGTCTGCCGCTGTTGATCCAGATGCCTGTCCTGTTCGCTCTGTTTACGCTGCTGCGTAACCTGCCGCAGTACTTTAGCGACGGCACGTTCTCGTTCTTCAACATCCTGCCTGACCTTACCACCACGCCGAGCGCTTCTTTTGCCGATGGCTTTATGGTTGCGCTGCCTGCACTGGTTTGCCTGATTCTGTTCGCTGTCTTGACCCTGATTCCGCAGCTGTATATGTCGCGCAATCAGACTGGTCAGCAGGCCCAGAGCATGCGTATGATGGCCGTCGTCATGACCGTCATGATGCTTTGGATGGGCTGGAGCCTGCCCGTCGGCGTTCTGCTGTACTACGATGTGTCTTCTGCCTGGCAGGTTATCCAGCAGATCTTCGTGACGCAGAAGGTTATCGACAAGGCTAAGGCCGATGAGGAAGAGCGTCTTAAGAATGCTCCGCTGCAGGTCGAGGTTACTCGTCGCGAGAAGAAGCCGCGCCCGCACAAGAAGAAGTAGTGGGATAGTATTCTTATTTAGGTACCTAACTTTTGGAGTTCGTTATGTCTGAAGAGATCGTCGAGGATATGCTTGAGGAGGTTGCCCCGCAGGTCGCGGGCGATTATCCCGAGATTGCACAGCGTTACAAGGCTGGTGAAGAGCTGACCGATGAGGAGCTCGACACCATTGCCGATGTTGCTATTTCCATTCTGCGTTCCATCCTTTCGCACTTCGATGCGGCGAACTCTCCCATCGATGAGTATGAGGGTGACGAGGGTGAGCTGATTTTGGATGTAACTGCTCCGGATCTTGCTGTTCTCATTGGCCGTCATGGTCGTACCCTTGATGCCCTTCAGGTTATGTTCTCTTTGCTGGTGAGCCGCAAGCTTGGCTTTAGGTATCCGGTCGTCGTTGACGTCGAGGGTTATAAGAGCCGCCGTCAGGACAAGGTTGCCTCTATGGCTCAGTCTGCCGCCGAGCGTGCCATCCGTACTCATAAGAGTGTTTCGCTTCCGCCCATGAATGCCTATGAGCGTCGACTGGTTCATATTGCACTTCGTGGTAACGATGCCGTTGACACACATTCTGAGGGCTCTGATCCCGATCGCCATGTTGTGATTGTTGCTCGATAATCTTCTCGAGTCTATGCTAAGGGGACGTGGTTTCCACGTCCCCTTTTTTTGTCAAAAGTTCTCGATACACTGATTTTTGTCAGAAAGGAGCTTTCGTTGTTAGTACTTACTGATCAGCAGGCTGACAAGATGTTGAGTCGTCTAACTTCTTATTGCAAAGAGTATTCCTTGAGCGTAACTGATGTTGAGCTGAGGAACTGTATTCAGCATTTGGATTTGGTTCTGGAAAAAAATAAGACAACCAATCTTACCCGTATTCTTAACGTAGAAGATGCTGCAGTACTTCATATCCTCGACTCACTTGTTTTGCTTCCCTATATCAATAAGGCTCCTGAGGGAGCTTTGCTCGATATGGGAACAGGTGCGGGCTTCCCTGGTATTCCTTTAACCATAACCACGCATCGTAAAGCTACTTATATTGACTCTGTTGGGAAGAAGGTTGATGCTGTCAATTCTTTTGTTGATACTCTTGGATTGAAACATGCTCATGCGGTTCATGATCGCCTTGAAGAATATGCTCGAAGCCATAAGAAGCAGTTTTCTGTCGTAACCGCCCGTGCACTGGCTCCTCTACCGATTCTTGTTGAGTATGCGGCTCCGTTCATTAAAGACGGAGGGCTATTTGTTATCACCAAGGGTAATCCTTCGTTTGAGGAGCTTGCTTCCGGCATGTCAGCAGCTAAGATTTGTGGCTTCACTTTGCTTCTGAATGACGCAATCGATTTGCCTGAGGGCTTGGGCCACAGGGAGTTCATTGTTCTTAAAAAGAGTCATCCAGCATCCGTTTCATTGCCTCGTGCAAATGGCATGGCAAAGAAGAATCCGCTTGCCTAGATGTTTCACGTGAAACATAATGGATACTAACAACTTGCAGTGTTTCACGTGAAACATGGCGGTTGATATCGAATCGGAATGTTTCACGTGAAACATCCTCCGTTTGACAGCTTTAATACACACCAGGAGGGACCGTGGGATTTCGCGACGTTAAGCGTTCTAAGAGCGCAAAAGACACGCGTATCATTGCAATCATCAATCAAAAAGGCGGCGTCGGTAAGTCAACGACGGCTGTAAACCTTGCAGCAGCACTGGGTGAGCAGGGTCGTAAGACCCTGATTGTCGATTTTGATCCGCAGGGAAACAGCACCAGTGGATTTGGAATTGAAAAAGAAGACCTTGATCACTGCATCTATGATGCATTGTTGAATGATGTGCCGGCAGAATCGCTTGTTCTTGATACAAATTGCAAAAAGGTATTCGTAATTCCAGCTACGATTCAGCTTGCAGGTGCCGAAATTGAGCTCGTAAGCGCAATTGCTCGTGAAACCCGCCTCAAAGATTTGCTTGAGCCGATTCAGGACGAGTTCGATTTTATTTTCATTGACTGTCCTCCTTCGCTCGGCCTGCTTACTATCAATGCCTTGACCGCAGCAGATAGCGTTTTGATTCCAATCCAGTGTGAGTATTACGCACTCGAGGGCGTTACGAAGCTGCTTGAGTCAATGAAGATGGTCAAATCACGTCTGAATAAGGGCTTAGACACCTATGGCGTGCTTATGACCATGTATGACTCACGTACTTCTTTGTCGAATCAGGTTGTTGAGGAAGTTCAATCGTACTTTGGTGATAAGGCGTTTAAGACGCTGATTCCCCGTACGGTTAAAATCTCTGAAGCTCCGTCTTTTGGAGAACCGGTAATTACCTATGCACCTCAAAATAAGGGTGCAAAAGCGTATATGAACCTTGCAAAAGAGGTGATCAAGCGTGCCTAGTGCAAAGAAACGTGGTGGATTGGGACGCGGACTCAATGCTTTGGTCTCAGAGGCTGAGTATGAGACCGGTGGTTCTGCTGCATCTGCTTCAAATGCCGCATCTGAAACAAAACTACCTATTGAGGATATCGTTCCCAACCCTAATCAACCGCGAATTCACTTTAATGAAACTGAACTTCGCGAGTTGAGCGAGTCAATCCAAGAACATGGCGTTCTGCAGCCGCTCTTGGTTCGCAAGCATGGAAACGGCTATGAGATCATCGCTGGTGAGCGTCGTTACCAGGCGTCAAAGCTTGCTGGTCTTGAGGAACTGCCTGTCATCATTAAAGATGTTAATGATGAAGAGATGCTGGCTCTTGCTCTTATCGAAAACCTTCAGCGTTCTGATTTGAATCCCGTCGAAGAGGCTAAGGGCTATCGCCAGCTCATCGATGCTAGCGGTATGACCCAGGAGGCATTGTCGAAGGCCGTAAGCAAGTCACGCTCTGCAATTACAAACTCGCTGCGCCTTCTCGATCTCCCCGAAGTAGTTCAGCAGATGATTTTTGAGGGTAAACTTACTGCTGGTCACGCACGTGCGATTCTTGCAGTTCCCTATGAGGATGCTCGAATTCGACTTGCAGAGAAGGTTGTTGCGGAGGGCCTTTCCGTAAGAGCGACAGAAAATCTTGCTCCATTGTTTTCTGCCGGAGAGACACCTAAGACGCCGCGGCCCGCAACGCCGCAGTCTTTTAAAAAGGCTGCGCGTGTACTTCGTCAGGTATTTAATACCAACGTGCGTGTGAAGAGCTCGCGTGGAAAGAATAAGATTGAGATTGAGTTTAAAGACGAGGAAGAGCTCTCTCGTATTCTTGGTGAAATGATTCAGTTTGATCAAGGAGGCCAAGATGAGGAATAAGATTATTACTGCGATTGCATTGGTGACGACTGTCGCGGCTGGTGCCTTTGCTGGCTATAAGATCGCGACAGACGATGAACTTCGAGGTCGTTTGCTTCGTGGAGCGCAAGATATCGTTGATACATCCAAGAAGAAAATGGATGTTATGACAGAAGATGTTGCCATGCGCACTGCTCAGGTAACGAAAAATCCTAAGATTAATCAAGGTTGGGTTAGCAACCAATGGGAAAATGTAGGCTATTAGGTACCTAATAATTACTTTGCATATTATGAGGGGCCCTTGTCTGATTCATGAGACATGGGCCCCTTATTTTGTCCGTAAAAAATGGGAAAGGTAGCAGCTGGTCCAAAATTGAGGTCAATAAATGAAACGGCCCCGGTTGCATATCCTGCAACCGGGGCCGTTCGATGTTTCACATGAAACGTTTTGGAGTGCGACTCCCCTATGCGTTCTTCTGAACTTTGAAGCGCTGTTTCAGCTGTCCGCAAGCGGCGTCAATATCGTTACCACGGGAGTTACGAATCGTGGCCTCGATGCCACGGGACTCAAGACGACGCTGAAGATCCTCAACCTTATGAATCGGCGACGGCTTGAGCGGGCTGCCCTCGATGTCGTTAAGTTGAATCAGGTTAACGTGGCACAGCGTTCCCTCGCAGAAGTCGCAGAGTGCCTGCATCTCGGGATTCGTATCGTTGACGCCTTCGATCATGGCATACTCATAGGTCGGGCGGCGGCCAGTCTTCTCGGTGTAGAGCTGAAGCGCTTCGTGAAGGCGAAGCAGCGTGTACTTCTTGACACCGGGCATGAGTTTATTGCGCGTCGACTGGATGGCGGAATGCAGGGAAACGGCAAGCGTGAACTGCTCGGGGATATCGGCAAATTTGCGAATACCGGGAATAACGCCGCTGGTAGAGACGGTGAGGTGACGAGCGCCGATACCGATGCCATCGGGGTCGTTGAGGATACGCAGTGCCTTGAGAACCTCGTCGTAGTTGGCAAACGGCTCGCCCTGGCCCATGAAGACAACGCTTGTGGCACGCTCGCCAAAGTCGTTGGATACATGAAGCACCTGGTCGACGATCTCTTGAGCGGTCAGAGAGCGCTTGAGGCCGTTGAGACCGGTAGCGCAAAAGGCGCAGCCCATGCCGCAGCCTGCCTGGGTGGAAACGCAGACGGAAAGCTTGTTGCGACGGGGCATGCCGACAGTCTCGACGGAAATGCCATCGTGGTACACGAGCAGATACTTGCGCGAGCCATCTTTGGAAACCTGCTTGGTGAGTTCAGTCGGCGTATCAAAGGCAAAAGCCTCTTTAAGCTGCTCACGGAAAGCCTTGGGAAGATTGGTCATATCGTCAAACGAACAAACGTTCTTCTCAAAGACCCATTCGATGAGCTGCTTCGCGCGGAAGGCGGGCTGGCCAAGTTCGGCCACGAGCTCGCGAATATCGTTTTGGCTCAAGTCGCGAATGTCCTGAGATTTAGTCCTGGGATTCATGGAAGCCTTTCGATTTTGGGGAAACGTAGAGGGTATCGCTACAATATGGTATCAGCTGCAGAAATTATAGAGGAGGAGTCTGCCCATGCCGGGTAAAAGCCTAGAGAACATGCACGTAGCGGTCTTGGCGGGCGGTCATTCCGCCGAGCGCGAGATCTCGCTCGATTCGGGAAAGAACGTTGTGGTGGCACTGAAGGAAGCCGGCTACACCTCGGTGGAGCTGCTTGACACGGCCGCTGATGACTTTATGGTAACCATGGCGACCGGCGGATTCGATGTGGCATTTATCGCCATGCACGGCGCCGGCGGTGAGGATGGCGCCATGCAGGGTGCCATGGAGACCCTGGGTATCCCCTACACGGCCTCGGGCGTACTTGCCAGCGCCTGCGGTGCCGACAAGGAGGTCTCTAAGCTCCTATACGCCAAGGCGGGCATTCCCATTGCCCCCGGCCTTGCGCTCGAGGTGGGCGATGAAGTCGATATCGATCATATCGTCGAGGTTTGTGGCGAGCGCTGCTTTGTGAAGCCGGCCGTCAACGGTTCCAGCTATGGCATTTCCCTGGTCCATGAGCCCTCCGAGCTGCCCGCGGCAATCGCCAAGGCGTTTGAGTACGGCGACAAAGTGCTGGTCGAGAAGTGCATCGAGGGTACCGAGATCACCGTCGGCGTATACGGCGAAGATGACGTGCGCGCCCTGCCGATTGTCGAGATTCGTAAGCCCGAGGACTGCGAGTTCTACGATCTGGACGTGAAGTATGTCGACCCTACGGATATCCATCGCATTCCGGCGCAGATTTCACCCGAGAATTACGCTCGCGCTCAGGAACTTGCCTGTGCCGCTCACAAGGCCCTCGGTTGCCTGGGTATCTCGCGCAGCGACTTTATTGTGAGCGAGGACGGCCCCGTTATCCTCGAGACCAATACCATTCCCGGCATGACCGATACGTCGCTGTATCCGGATGAGATCCGCCACACCGACGACATGACGTTCCCGCAGGTCTGTGACAGCCTGATCCGTATGGGCCTTCGTCGAGCGGGCATTGCATGCTAATCGAGGACGCGGTTTCGTCAGGAACGCCGCAGTTTGTCATCGACTCCTATGCCACGCTTGCCGACCGCGCCAAAACGCAGTCCTTCGGTCTTATCGAGGAAGATATGATTGTCCTCGATACCGAGACCACGGGTCTTTCGGTGCAGGACAATGAGCTGATCGAGATCTCGGCGGCCCGTCTTTCGGGCCGCGAGATCGTCGACCGCTTCGATACCTTCGTGCATCCCAAGCAGCTGATTCCCGCCGAGATTACCGAGCTCACGAGCATTACAAATGCCGATGTGGCAGATGCCCCGTCGGCCGTTGAGGCCGTCGCCGCTCTCGCCGATTTTGTCGGTGGTTGCCCGGTGATCGCACATAACGCCACGTTCGACCGCTCGTTTATCGAGTCTGTCAAAGGCGGCGTCAACGTGAGCGATATTTGGATCGATTCGTTGGCGCTGTCGCGCATCGCGCTTCCGCGCCTGGCCTCGCACAAGCTGTCTTTTATGGCCGATCTGTTTGGCTGCGACTCGGTATCACACCGTGCCAATGCCGACGTCGACGCCCTGTGTGGCGTATGGCGCGTGTTGCTCGTGGCGCTCACCGACTTGCCCCAGGGCCTCATGGCGCGCCTAGCCGACATGCATCCGGACGTGCCTTGGTCCTATCGTCCTATCTTCTCATTCTCGGCAGGGCAGAACCCTGGTTCTATCTTCTCTCTCAGCGCCGCTCGTGCTGACGTTCTCAAGGCCGATCGCGCCGACGATCGGGTGGACGCCGATGAACTGCCGGTTCTCAAGATGCCGAGTCGTGAGGAGATTGAGGCAGACTATGCGCCAGGTGGCCTAGTCAATCGCATGTATCCCACCTACGAGCCGCGTGATGAGCAGATCGCGATGGCGCTCGAGGTCCGCGATGCGCTGGTCACGGGCACTCATCGAGTAATTGAGGCAGGCACAGGCGTCGGCAAATCGATGGCCTATCTGGTGCCTTTTGCCGAGGCAGCACGCCGTAACAACATCACGGTTGGTATTGCGACCAAATCGAACAATCTTGCCGACCAGCTCATGTACCATGAGCTGCCAAAACTTGCCGAGCAACTGGACGGTGGTCTGTCATTTTGCGCGCTCAAGGGGTATGACCACTATCCGTGCCTGCGCAAGCTTGAGCGCATGAGCCGCGGCCAGGTCGAGATTACCACCAAGCGCGATCCGGCGGACACGCTCACGGCGGTCGCGGTCATTATGGCGTACGTCTGCCAATCAGCCGATGGCGACCTCGACTCGCTCGGCATTCGGTGGCGCAGCGTCAACCGTCCCGACTTTACGACGGCCTCGCGCGAGTGTGCTCGTCGCCTCTGCCCGTTTTTCCCTGATAAATGTTTGGTCCACGGTGCTCGCCGTCGTGCGGCGCATGCCGATGTGGTGGTCACCAACCATTCCCTGCTGTTCCGCAACGTCGCGGCCGAGGGCAGGATTTTGCCTCCGATTCGTCATTGGGTAATCGACGAGGCCCATTCCATCGAGCGCGAGGCGCGCCGTCAATGGGCGCGCGTGGTGTCGGCGGACGAATCACGCGTCCTGTTCGAGCGCCTGGGTGGCTCGAGCACCGGCGCACTAAGCCAGGTTTCCCGTGATTTGGCAACCTCCGAGGGCTCTACGCTCTATCTGGGCCTTACTGCCAAGGCGACGTCGACGGTTGCCCGCGCGAGCATGGCAATCGCCGACGTGTTCGATGGCGTTCGCGAGCTCGGCCGCCGTGCGCGTGGGGGTTATGACAATGCCAATCTATGGATTGGCCCCGAGCTGCGCGAATCAGACGACTGGCATGATTTCTTACAGTCGGCCTACACTGGCATCGACGCATTGGAACAAGCTGACAAGAGCGTCGACGCGCTGGTGCAAGCCGTCGCCGCCGACAAGCCCGAGGTTGTTGTCGACCTGGGTGATATCTCGCGCCGCCTGCACGAGCTGGCCGAGAACCTCAAACTCATCATTGATGGCACCGATGAGCACTACGTGTATTCGCTGCAGGTCAATCGCAGACTTCGTGCCGGCGGAGAGTCGATGACCGCAGAGCGCATCGACATTGGCGAGGCTTTGGCAACCGAGTGGCTACCCGAGGTTCACACGGCTATCTTTGCCTCGGCGACCATGACGGTGTCCAAAAGCTTTGAGCACTTTAACCATGCGGTCGGCCTTGATCGCATCGGTGCTTCAACGTCGTCATCGCTGCACTTGGATTCGAGCTACGACTTCGATTCGAACATGGCTGTAGTCGTTGCGGGCGATATCCCCGATCCGCGCGATCGTGAGAGCTATCTTACGGCGCTCGAGCGCGTACTGGTCGACGCCCATCTTGCCATGGGCGGATCGGTGCTCACGTTGTTCACCAATCGGCGCGACATGGAGGACCTATACGCCCGCGTTGAGCCCAAGATGGCCCGTGCGGGTCTGGAGCTCAACTGCCAGCAGCGCAACTCATCTCCTCGTCGCCTGCGCGACCGGTTTATCAACGAACCGACCTCGTCGCTTTTTGCGCTCAAGGCCTTCTGGGAGGGGTTTGATGCCAGCGGCGAGACGCTGCGCTGCGTCATCATTCCCAAGTTGCCGTTCTCAAGCCCCACGGACCCGCTCTCGTGCGAGCGCAACCTGCGCGAAGACCGCGCATGGGCGCGCTATTCGCTGCCCGAGGCGGTGCTCGAGGTTAAGCAGGCCGCGGGGCGTTTGATTCGCTCGTCGACCGATAGCGGTGTGCTGATCTTGGCGGATCCTCGCCTGGTGACGAAGGGCTATGGCAAGAAGTTCTTAACGTCGCTGCCCACGAGCTCCTACCAGCGCATCGAATCGGCGCAGATCGGGCACTATCTACAGCTGTGGCGTGCACGCCACGAGCGGCGGCGCTAAAGCGGACAGACGAGGGTTTTTGCCATATCGCACAGACGCTTTGACAGAGCGGGGTCATCCAAGATGCGGATGGCTCCGCCCGCTGCGATTATCTGGCTCAGCAGCCAACGCTCGGAGCCGTAATGTACGGTTGCCGTTGCCATGTCTGTCCCGCTGCGCTCGATTAGGGTGATGCCGGCCCAGTCCAGATGCTCCGCCATATCGAATGGCATCAAGAGCTTTGCGCTACGCTGCGTCCGGGCAAGGGAATCGTGGAGGGATGCAACGTCCGGTACGTGAGACACGACGGAGTCTTCCATCAAGGCGAGTCCCTCGATTTTATCCATGCGATAGGTGCGCTGCTCATCGACCGCGATGTCCCAGGCAATCAGGTATGTTTGGTCGCCGTTTGCCGTAATGCGCAAGGGGTCGACCAGACGCTCGCGTGGCCGTGCATCGTCCATCGAGCGATACGAGATACGGCAGCGAACGCCGTCCTGAATGGCGCAGCTCAGCTGCTGCCAGTGCGACCCGTGGCTGACGGTGTCAGAGACGCGCTGGTTATAGCCGAGCTCTTCGGGTAGAAGAGCGTGTCGAATTCGAGCCGCCGCCTGGGGCTCGATCCCCAACGATTCAAGTTCGTGGTTGAGCACAGCGCCCTCGGCGGCACTCAGACGCAGCGGTAGCACACGCCCAGCGTCACCGGTGAGGACCACGCGCTCGCCGTGGCATTCGCAGATGATACGCGCACCCGATTCTCGGTCCGCGAGCGTCGAGACGATCTCGAGAATCTCGTCGAGCGACGCCCCCGTGATGTCAAAGCGACTGCAAATCTCGGTTCGTGTCATGCCGCTCTCGCCGGCGGCGTAGAGGGCCTCCATGATGTCGATGGCGCGCGAGAGCCTCTGCTCGCTGGTGAGTTTACGCACGGGCATGCTCGTGCACCGTCCTTTCAATGAGGTGGTTCCACGCCTGCTTGAGCGATTTGGGGGCCATGGGCCTCATGCCGTCCATGGCGTGGGCCATGCAAAATGAGGCGGCGGCTTCAAGATCGCGCACGTCAACGGTCCAAGTCCATCCCGAATCGGTGTGTGCGAGCTCACCTCGCCCGCGCGTGAGGCCGTTGATCATATCGATCTGCGTCTGCGGGGCGAACGAGAACGTAGCCGCAACGGGCGGGCGGTCGGCAAAATCGAATTCAAAGAACAGGTAGTCGCTGAGGTTGAAGTCCGCAGGGATGGTGTAGGCCTTCGAAGGACGCCAAGCGCGAACGATACGGTCGCAGCGGAATGTCCTGATGTCGTCGGTGGCATTGTCGAGGCCGCAGAAGTACGCAACGCCCTCGCGCTCGAACATGCCGTAGACGCAGACGGTACGCTCTTTCTGCTCACCGCGTCCGTTCTGATATAAAAATCGCAGCGCGCATCGCTCGGCAAAGGCGCTCCATACCGCATCGACGGTGGGAGAGCGGCGGATCGGTGCTTCGTCCGCCGTCGTCCTGCCGGTGAGGTAGGCAATCTTGGAACGAATATCGGCAAGCGGCGCGGCAAAAGTGGATGAGCCGGCCGCTATTGTCTGGTCGATAGCGTTGAGCAGGATATCGGCGTCGTCTGCGGTGATGAGGCCGCCTGCCGCAAACGTGTGCTCGCGGTCGATTGTCCATGAGCTTTCCTCGGTCTCCTGCGCGCCGGCGGGGCGAACCTCCTTGATTAAGATGCCACGCTCGAGCAGTTTGTCACGATCGCGCCGAAACTTGCGCTTATCCGAGTCGATGTTGCTCGAGCCATATCCCAGGTCAGAATCCAAGACGATCTGCTCGGTCGTCAGCGGTTCGGGGGAACTGTTGAGCACAAAGAAAAGATTGAGGATGCGCTGGGCCGTTTTATCGAAACTGGGCTCCGAATTCCCCTTTTTAATTGTCGCGGTCGCGTCGCTTGCCGTCATAGAGTCCTCGCATGAGAAGGTGGTTTGCTGCCATGATTTTAGTCCGATATGGAGATTAGGCTATATCCTTGTCCGCTCGGGGCGTTAAGATGGCCCGAATTCGGTCGTTTGCGCTCGCTCGGGGTATACTTTCGACTATATACGGTTCTAATGTGCATGCATTGGGCCTATTTGTCGGATTATGGATGTGGAGCGCACATGGCGAACACCCAGAACTATATTAACCACCTGCTGCAGAACACCGGCATCACGCCGGCATGCAGCGAAGAAGAGCGCTTGGCTGCCGAGGATATCGCTCAGATCTTCCGCAACCACGGCTTTGATCCCGAGGTTCAGGAGTTCAATGCCCCGGCGCCCAGCAGGTTGGCATTTGCCGTTACCGGTATTCTTGCGTTTGCCGGCGCCCTGCTGATGGGCATCGGCGGCGGCATCGGCTTGGTCGGCACCTTGCTGGCCATTGTCGGCGCCGTTCTTTACGTGCTCGAGCGCGCGGGCCACCCCGTGGTTTCACGCCTGGGCAAGACGGGCGTGAGCCAAAATGTCATCGCCTACCACAAGGCCTCGGGCCCGCTCGCGTCTCCGCGCAACCGCCCGGTGGTCGTTGTCGCACACTACGACTCTCCCCGTGCCGAGCTGCTCGCCCGCGAGCCCTATGCTTCGTATCGTGCGCTCATCGCCAAGCTGTTGCCCGTTGCCACGGTTGCCCCTGCTGCCGTTGCCATCTTGCGTATCCTGCCGCTCCCCGGCGCGCTCAAGGTTCTGCTGTGGATTGTCGCGATCCTCGCTTCCCTCGTTGCGCTCGCCAACGCGGCAAACATCATTTCTAACCGCTACATTCTTCCCTATACGTCCGGCGCGGTGTGTAACAAGTCTTCTGTCGCCGCTATGCTCGGCGTTATGGACAACGTTGCTCCCTTCCAGGGCGAAAACGAGTTTCCCGACGATGTTCCGTTCGATACCTATTTTGGGGAGCAGAAGCGTCGTGCCGAGGAGATGGCGCGCGCAGCAGCGGAGTATGCCGCGGCCCAACAGCAAAACGACTACGGCAACACCATCGAGTATGAAGAGCCTACCTACGCCGAGGATGAGTTCGGTCAGCCGATTGCTCCCGACGCTCAGGCCGAGCCCGAACAGGGTGAGGATTTCGACGAGCAGATCGAGGGCTTTGAGGGTGCATCTGCCGACGAGACGCTGATTGGCGCCATTGTTCCCGAGGATCAGAATCAGGCTGTCCAGGTCGAAGAGTTCAATGACGAGGTTTCCGCTGCCGAGCCGGCGGAGGAGCCTGTCGCGGCCGAGCCCGAGCCCAAGCTCTATCGCAATGCCGCCGGCAACATCCGCTTTGGTTCGGATTCCATCCGTGCGCTCGGGATGCTTCCCGAGTCCTGCACGCTCGATTACGAGGAGGGCGAGGAGCCGACGTTTGAGCCCGAGCCTGCCCCCGTCGTGACTGCACCTGCGCCCGCCGTCACCGTGGATGATGAGTCTGCCGCGGTTACCGCTGCCGTTGCCGAGCCCGAGGCGGTGTCCGCGATCGATCCCGCGGCAGGACTGGACATTTTGGCCCCCGCCGCGCCGGCGCAAGACGTTGCGGACGAGCCTGACGACGATTACGTTGAACAGCCGAGGCGCGTGTCTTACGAGAGCGATACTGATTTTTCGGCCGAGATTCCCGCGGCAACGCCCCATGCCGATATTGCATCCGCGTTCTCTTCGATTGGCGCCAGTGCTTTCAACTTCTTTAAGGGTGCGCTTGCAAAGGGCAAGAAATTTGTCGACGATTTCGAGGAGAAGCGCGCTGCCGCACGCGAGGCTGCCGAGCAGGAGGCTATCGCTCAGCAGCAGGCAGCCGAGGCGGCACGTGAGCGCGCGGCGCAAGAGCTCGAGCAGAACGAGGCTATGCAGTCCGTGCCCGTCGACGCTGCCGAAGCTACAACGTCCTTTGAGTCCCAGCAACCGGCGTCCACGGATGTTGTTGAGGCGACGACGTCTTTCGAGGCTCAGCAGCACGTCGATAGCACCATGTCGTTTGATGCCGCGCAGTTCGATTCCACGATAACGTTTGAAAAGCAAGGCACCGCGATTGCCGAGCCCCTTCCTGTTTCCGATGAGCAGGGCGACGCGGCAGACGATGACGAGCCCATTGATGCTGCCGAAATTCAGGATGCTGCCGAGGACGAGTCCGTCGAGGCCAACTCTGACGAAGAGCAATACGCGGCAGCCGATCAAGGTGATTCGGCCGAGGTCGAGCAGGAGGAGGTGCCTGCGGTTTCCGAGACTCCCGAGACGGATGAGTCGAGGCCTTACTCCACGCAGATTTTCACCATGCCGACCCCGAGTGGTTCCGGTGCCACGGTTGCCAATGTCGCTCCCACCCAGGACGAAACGGTCGATTCCCTTATGGCCCAGATTTCCTCCCAAGCATCGCCGCGTCCGCAGATGAATGTTCCCGATCCGGCGTCGGCACCGTCGCCTGCACCCTCCTCGTCTCCGCTGGCTTCGGTCCCCGATCCGTCGCTGCCGTCGATGAAGCAGACAAACGTTGCGTCTCGCACGTCGCTGTTCGACCTTCCCGATCCCTCCGCACAGGTCAACGACCCCTTTGCTACCGCCCAGGGTCCCGAACCCACATCGGCACCCGTTGCGCCTCCTATGCCCGTTGCGTCGGGCGCACAGCCGATCGAGACCATTTCGGCTCCCGCCCCTGCGGCACCCAAGTCTCGCAAGCGCGGCCTGGGCGGCCTGTTCGGTCGTAAAAAGAAAAACGAACAGGACAGCATGAGTGACTGGCTGGGCGTCGAAGACGATTACGATGCCAAGAAGTCCGGTCGCGGCATCGGTTCGTGGGATAATTTCGAGGACGATGACGATGGCTGGAAGGGCGGCGCTACGTCTTCCGACGGCGCTTCTTCCGAAGATATGCTCTCGGCTGTCGCCTCTATGGGTGACGATGAGCTGCTCGGTCACGATATCTGGTTTGTGGCAACGGGCGCCTCGGATTGTGATGGCGCCGGCATGAAGGCCTTCTTGGCTTCGCATCGCGATAAGCTCCGCGGCGTATTCTTCATCAATCTTGAATCCGTCGGCGCCGGTAGGCTTTCGGTGGTGACGGTTGAGGGCGAACAGCAGCTGCTCAAGGGCGATCGCCGCATCATGAACCTGGTCAGCAAGGTGTGCAAGTCGTTCCATGTCGATTGTGGCGCGCTCGAGATGCCCTATGCCAAGACCGATGCCTACGCCGCGCTCGAGGCGAGCCGCCGAGCCCTCACCATCGCCGGCGTGGACGGCACGCGTCTGGCTTGCGCTCGTACCGAGGACGACCTGCCCCACAATGTCAACCCGACGAACATTGCCACGGTATCCGAGGTCGTGACCGAGGTTATCCGCCGTTCGTAGACGGAGCTCTAAGGAGTCAACGTGTTTTCGTATATTAAGCGCCATTGGCCTGTCTACGTGATTTTGACCTTGATTGCCATTGCGTTGGGGTTTGGAGCCGCCTATATCGTGGGCGCGAAGGGCTCGACCCCCGCCTCCGCAATCAGCGAAGAGGTGGAGCAAGAACAGAGCACGGGTGCCGATGGGATTCCTGAGTCCGAGCAGGCAGTCGTTGATGGTGGATCTTCGTCTGCAGAGTAGATACGGCGATTTAAATGATTGAAAGCGGGCGAGCCGGGGGACTGGCTCGCCCGCTTTTTTCATCGTGCTAGCGGTTCTTTGGGATCGACCTAAGGCGAGCGAACCATAGGGCTGCGGCACCCGAGGTTAGAAGCGCGGTGATGCAAGCGGTGATGGGAACTGATCCTGTTGACGGTAGGTCCCGCGGTAGGGTACAGCGTTGAATGACACTGTCCTCGTCATGTGACTCAAGTTTATCGCCGCCGCCGTTGCGGCAAAGATCGACGCGCGCGCTGTTGGTGAGTGCGGTTTGGGGCGTATAAGCCGACGTTGCCTGCATGTGCACGACTGCGCTCCGAGCGTCTGTGCCAAGGATTGCTTTGGCATCGTCAAGGTCGTCGTGCTCATCTTTGAGATCATCGCGGGTCCAGGAATCTGCATCGCTTCGAGTCGTAAAGTCGGCGGCTACTGCACCGTATTCAATGCGAATGCCCGTTACGACGGTATTGGATGCAAGGTCGAGTTCTTTCGCCTCGAGTGTGGTGGATTCCGTGGTCGGGACATCCGCCTTCCAGAGGCGCCAGCCGTCGTAATCGACGAGGCGACAGTCCTCACCAAGGCTCTCTTTTACTTCGTCGGACTCAAGCCAAGGATTTTCGTGCCCATCGTCAAGCGTCGCGTTTGCCGGCTCATCGATGTCTGTCGAGTCCAACGGCGTCGTGCGATACCACACGTTGCACAGACCGTTGAGGTCGCCGATGGCGACGGGGGTTTCGATTGAGACGAATCTCGCCGTGCCGTCTTTGGCGCACTCAAGATCATCGGTAATCGTAAACTCATCAACCCAAGTAGCGGAATCGTTTCGAGCATCGATGGTATAGGAGAAAAGCCCATCCGTATTGGTTTGCATCGCGGCGCGGTTTTTTCCATCGCCGTTAGCCAACAGACCCTTCCCGATAGGTTGGACAAGCTCCTGACGCTTGTCGACCTGTCCTTTGATCTCGATGGGCGCATCCTTCATCGAGACGGATTGGACTTCTCCCGTGTCCTTTATTTCAAACGTTATCTCCTCGGCAAGGTCATAGGTCCGCGGAGACATCGTTTCGCGCAACGAGTAGGTGCCGGGTGCAAGATGTTCGATGCGGTGCGGCTTGTCGGATGAGGTCCAGGAGTCTATTTCGGTTTTATCGGGACCAGATAAGGTGAGCTGTGCGCCTTTCACTTCCTGCTCTCCGCTTGCATCGACCTTGGAGATATCAACCTTGGTGTAATCGTCGGATACGTTAAGCCGTGCTTCCACAACGGGTGTTTTCTGGTCGGCATAGGTAAGGTCGACGATATGGTGCGTTCGGTCGAGTAAGAAGCCGGTCGGCGCCTGAGTCTCGACGACCTCGTAGCGTGCGGTGCCAGATCCCAACGGGAGGTCGTCCGCGCGTGCTTCTCCAGTTTCATCCGTCGTGACGGTAGCGACAGTCTCACCGTCGAGCGCGGCAATGCTACCGTCGGGGCGCACGATATCACCCGAGGCACGGATCTCAAAGATGGCGCCCGCGAGGCTGCTGCCGTCCACGGCATCGGTTTTAACGATCCTGATGTTTCCGGTCGCGGCGTGGTCATAATACGAGACGATTGCAACGGGCGTTAGGTTTATATCGGCGGGTATGTTTACCTCGATCTCTCCGCCGACAAGATAGGGCTCTTTGGCCGAGGTTTCGCGTACATAATAGGTGCCCGGCACGAGCGATTCGGGCAGTGTGACGGTGCCGGTCGCGTCAGTCGTAAAAGTGTCCATTACGTTATGTGCTGGATACCAGCATGTTTGTGAGACAGGTTTGTGATTGCTGTCGAGGAGTTGGAAGGTGAATCCGGCTAGGGGAACAGAAGCGCCTGTTTGGGCATCGCGTTTTACAATCTGGAGATGCGTCGACAGAGCGTGGTTGTCCACGATATATTGAAGCTCGGCGCCGTCGGAAATCTGATTGGCCTCGACGGTCCATTCCCCAGCACGTTTAAAACCCTCGGGGACGGTTTCCGGAACCTCACGAACCGTGTAGCCGGCGCGGTCGTATGGGACGGCTCCGTGGACACCGGCTGGTCGCTTGCCTGTGCCGAACCATGCTTCGGGCTGGTCTTTGGTGGAGGCAAAGCCATAGATGTTTGTAGTCAGTGTGCCAACAACCTGCTGAGAGCTGTTACTGACAACCTCAAAGACAACATCTCCTGCCGGCTGCTCCAGGCCGGATTGATCGCTATTGCCGTAGTCCTTGAATTTGGAAATCTCAAGGTCAAACGCAATGGGGATATCGGAAACGCGAGATTCGATCTCGACCACGCCTGAATCGCCGAGTTGGTCGGCTCCAACGGTGTAAGACCAACTGTCACCGGAGGGCAAATAGCCCTCGGGCGCCTTCGATTCATAGATGGTAAAGGTTCCCAGGGGGACATCGGTGAGGGTAGCTCGACCGCTTTCATCGGTCCTGAGAGTTTGTGTCCATCCAGGGGTTGATTGCGATACGCACACGAATTCTGCTCCTGCGAGCGAAGCCCCAACTTGGGGGCCTGCATTCGTTGCGGCGTCGAGCTTTACAATGCGCAAGGTAATGGTGCCGGGTTGTTCATCAATGGTGACGTATCCGCCGTTATCCGTCGTGGTAAAGGCAATGCGATCGTGCAGGGGGATATAACCAGCTGGCGCTGTTGTCTCAACTAGGTAGTATGCCGTGTTGGGCAGAAGTGCTGCCTGCGCTTGACCGTTGCTGTCCATCTGGATGGTGCCGACACGCGCGCCGCTGGCGCTCTCAAAAACATCGAATGTTGCCCCGGTAAACTGATAGGTATTGTTTCCGCTGGTAATAACAGTGTTCGCAGACTGCTTTTGGAAGGAAACAGAGACCGCCGGCAGTACATAGAGCATGTCTTGACGTCTGCTGCCGCCCGATACGGTTCCTAGATAGCGTCGCGCGCGGTGCGGAGCGGCTTTGATGCTTCCTGATTTTGCGCTGTCGTGGAGCCACCGCGCAGCCGCCACGACTTCATCGTCGGCGGTAAAGTGCCCGCTCTTGGTTTTGCCCTGAGCGGTCGTGTAGGAGTAGGTGCCGTCGACATGGGTAGTGCCGTTGAGCATCCATACGGCAAGCTGGGTGGCGGCGCGGGCGCGATCGGGTGAAAGATGGTAAACGCCAAACGACGTGGCGGTAGGATATCCGTGACAAACGATTGCTGCGAACTCGTCGTCGAGCCACACCCAGCCTTGATCAAAGTTGAGCCATGGGCCGCCCGGCTTGGTGGGGCCGGGACGCTCCTGGTTCATGCAGTAGGCAATCGAGGCGTCTTGAGCTTCATACTTGCCGATAAAGAAGGGCCCACAATCATCGCTGATAGTGCGGAAGCCGAGCTGGTCGTAGCCATCGACGGCAAATGCGGCTCCCGGTGCCAGGCAGCCGAAAAGCAGGAAGAGGAGCAGGAGCAGCGGACCTGTTGCGATTGCGCTGTGGACAGAGTGCGTGGGTGCGTTGGACATGGCTGCTCCTTATCCCTCGTGCGCCGCACGGGGAGGCTGCGACGCGTAGGATGAGGCTACCCCCGAGGTTCATGCGGGTAAGTACCGGAGCCTGACCAAAAGCTTGCCCAATTCCTGACAAATTGAGCTCAAATACAACAATCAAGCAAAAGCGCAGGTAGAAGATAAGGTGAATAGGAAGTCAAAGGTCCTCGTCTCCACAATTGACGCGATTTTCAAACGAATCTCCACAGCTAAAACAAGCATCGCCACCCTTGTATCGAACAAGACAACCGCGTTATACTATCCCCCACATATGCGGGCATCGCCAAGTGGTAAGGCATCAGCTTCCCAAGCTGACACTCGCGGGTTCGAGTCCCGTTGCCCGCTCCATTCGAATTTCAGGCACGGTAACGTTTCGTTACTGTGCCTTTTTCAATAAAGTGCCGGGACTCGAACCCGACAGGGTGCGAGCGTTAAATCAACGCGAAGCGTTTATAGCGAGCAGGCAAGGTCGCCGATAGGCGACCGCAGCCGGTGCGGATTTGCGAAGCAAATACGCGGACGTCCCGTTGCCCGCTCCATCGAGCGCGGGAGACCTTGGGACGGCCAATTCAACAAAGTCTTCCCCATCGTCTCCGTGAATCCGAGGAGATCGACCGCAGCCGGTGCGGATTTGCGAAGCAAATGCGCAGACGTCCCGTTGCCCGCTCCATCAGCCGAGGTCGATTTCGGGAACGACAGATTCGACCGGCTTCGCCCCCGCGTCTCCCCGGACCCAGGTTTGTCAACCGCAGCCGGTGCGGATTTGCGAAGCAAATACGCGGATGTCCCCATGCCCGCTCCAATTCCAAAATGTTAGGTTAATGCCTGCTGCCCATACTCGCACCCGCGCACGGTACAATGGTTAAGTTACGACCAACGTGCCAATAACCAAAAAGGAGCCGCTATGATCGATCGCTATACCCGCCCGGAGATGGGACATATTTTCTCCCTCGAGAACAAGTATGCCATTTGGCAGGAGATCGAGGTTCTGGCCTGCGAGGCCCAGGCGGAGCTCGGCAAGATCGGCATTTCTAAAGACGAAGCCCAGTGGATCCGCGACCATGCCAACTTTGAGAAGGCGAAGGTCGATGAGATCGAGGAGGTCACGCGCCACGATGTCATCGCCTTCCTGACCAACATGAAGGAATATATCGACGCCGATGTTCCCGAGGGCGAGCCCAAGCCTAGTCGCTGGGTTCACTACGGTATGACCAGCTCCGACCTGGGTGATACTGCTCTGTGCTATCAGCTTACTCAGGCGTGTGACCTGATTATCGAGGACGTCAAGAAGCTCGGCGTGATCTGCAAGCGCCGCGCCTTCGAGGAGCGCAATACGCTCTGCGCCGGACGCACCCATGGCATCCATGCTGAGCCGATGACCTTCGGCATGAAGTTTGGCTCTTGGGCATGGGAACTCAAGCGCGACCTTGATCGTCTTGAGGATGCTCGCAAGAACGTTGCCTTCGGTGCCATCTCCGGTGCCGTCGGCACCTACAGCTCCATCGAGCCGTTCGTCGAGGAGTACGTCTGTGAGCACCTGGGTCTGGTTCACGACCCGCTGTCCACGCAGGTCATCAGCCGCGATCACCACGCCTATCTTGCCGGCGTGCTTGCCACTACAGCGGCCACCTGCGAGCGCATCGCGACCGAGGTCCGCAACCTGCAGAAGACCGATACACTCGAGGCCGAGGAGCCCTTCCGCAAGGGCCAAAAGGGCAGCTCCGCCATGCCGCACAAGCGCAACCCCATCACCATGGAGAAGGTCTGCGGTCTGTCGCGCGTCGTGAAGTCCAACGCCCAGGTCGCCTTCGACAACGTCGCCCTGTGGCACGAGCGCGACATTTCGCACTCTTCCGCCGAGCGTGTCGCCCAGGCCGATAGCTTCATCGCGCTTGACCATATGTTCCAGTGCCTCATTCGCGTTATCGACGGCCTGCAGCTGTATCCGGCCCGCATGATGGCCAATCTCAACAAGACCCGCGGCCTCATCTTCTCCTCCAAGGTCCTGCTTGCCCTCGTCGATACGGGCATCACCCGCGAGGACGCCTACGCTATCGTTCAGGAAAACGCCATGGCCACCTGGCACGAGGTGCAGGATTGTGTCTCCGGCCCCACCTTTAAGGAGCGTCTCGAGGCCGATCCGCGCTGCACCGTCAGCCAGGAGAAGCTCGACGAGATCTTTGATCCGTGGGACTTCCTCACCCGTATCGACACGGTCTTCGATCGCCTGGAGCAGCTCGAGTTCTAATTGACCGATTTGGGACGCAATCAAACCGATCAGTTTACTTTCGGCCTCCGTTGAAGCTCGGCTTTCCAGCTCAAGCCCCGTTGGTAACTCGTTTTGCCAACGGGGCTTTTGCGTGAGAGTGTCGGGATAGCTTCACTTCAACAGGCGATTTTATGATGCGGGAGCATCGCTTGCCGATAATTTGACTCTTCCGACAAACACTAGCTTGCCAGTCTCAGTCGGGGGGGGGGTATCCTTAAGCCAATTTTAAGGTGTGGGAGAATGCTGCGTTTTTTCACGAGAGATTGGACTTAGGGGAATGAGAAAAGGGTTTTGGAGGATAGCCGCAGGCATCTGCGTTGCTTTAACGGCGGCAACGTTTGGGCTGACGGTGGCCGCCCCGCATGCGGATGCTGTCATGCTGGAGTCGCAGGACGGCTCCATGGGTGCATCGTTTCTCCCATACGATTCGTCTACAGGCGATGTGTGGTCAGAATTTGATGTCGCTGTTGGGCAGACGGTGAAAGGAAGGCTTTCCTTTTTTAATAAAAATCACGAATGGGCGCCCATTGACCCTAGCGATATCGATATCACATCGTCTGACGAGGATATCGCTAAGGTAAGTTATGAGTCACATAGCTGGGTATTGACAATTAGCCCCACCAAAGTTGGCACAACGACTATAACCCTGAAGAGCAAGACCGACGAGAGTTTAAACGGTTCTCTTAAGATTAAAAGTGTGGCTAAAGTCAATCCAATTAAGGTCAGTTTCGTTTCTTACGACCAATCTGGTGCGACGACAAACACCGCAACGCTGGGTTACACGGATGATTGTCCGCAAAAATGCGGGAACACGCATTATGCATTACTAGAGGGGAGAGTTGACGTTCGTCCCGTGGACGAGAGCCGTGCGGCCACATATTTTGTTATTAAGGAAGACCCCTCAAAGGATTCCAAAGTCCAGGCAAGGGTGAATTCGAATTATTCATCATATGGAACTTCCGAGCTAAGCGCTTCTTTGCAACTCGAGGCGTTGTCGAAAGATGCTAAAGAGGCCAAGGTTCTTGTCGACTATTGCAACGGTGAAGTTGAGACGAAGAAGCTATGTGATGTTGTAACCGAGAATCAGGAGCCCGGATTCAATGAGCGTGGGAACAAAAAGCAAAAGATGCTGGTTGGGGACAGCTCTTATCTGACTGCCATTCTCAACGTTTCTCCAAATGAAGTACTGAAGGCATGCCAGCGCGCACATTGGGGTGCGGACTTTGGCGCTGTAACCTATTCTCTGGAAAGCAACGATGTCGTTGAGCTTATCGATGGTGAAAACTCGTTTAAGGCAATAAAGCCTGGCACCGTTAATGCTCATGCTCGTGATGGCCTTGGCAATGACCATCCCTTTGAGATAGAGGTTGTCGACCCTGCGGAAGTGAGCCTTTCGAAGGCTAAGTTTGTGTCGAGCGATTATACATTTCCCTGTGAGGTCAGTTCAGATAGTATATCCAAAGATTGGCTTTGGCTGGAATGTGACAGGGGGTTTGAATATCCAAAGGGCGTGCTGAGCAAAAGCGCTGAGGAATTGATGGACTCCTATGCCGGCGCAAAGTATTCTTTCACTTCAGATAATCCGGATGTCCTCGAGGTAAAAGGACCGATGTTTAGTGGTGGCAGTTACTTGGGGTATTTAGTGCCTCATAGTTACGGCGATGCAACGGTTTCAATGTACTTGGGTGGTCGTCTCTGTGACACGATGACCGTTCATGTCGTCAAGCCTGGCGAGGAACCTGCAAAAACGACGGTTTCCATTGCGGATGGTTACTCAACATCTATGGACAAGGGCACGACTCAGCAGTTGAAGGCAAAGGTTTCCCCTGACGATAAGGCCAGTAAGGTTGTCTGGTCCTCTTCTAACGAGAGCGTCCTTACCGTCGATGGCAACGGTCTTGTTACCGCTGTCGGTGACGGTGATGCCACGATCACGGCAACCGTTGATGGGGTCTCTGCAACCACGGATACAATTACGGTAACCACTCCGGTCGTAAAGGTCTCGGGCGTCAGCCTCAGCGCGTCGAATCTTAAGCTTGCTGTGGGCGGTGAGCCCTCGACGTTGACCGCAACGGTTGAGCCCAACAATGCAACGAATAAGAATGTGTCCTGGTCTTCGAGCGACCCGGAGGTCGCCACGGTTGCGGACGCCGTCGTGACCCCGGTCAAGGCCGGTGCTGCCACGATCACCGTTACCACTGAGGACGGCGAGTATAGCGCCACGTGCAAGGTGACGGTTATTCAACCTGCAACGGGTATCACACTCGATAAGCAGAAGGTCACGCTTGTGGGCGCTGCAACCGAGCAGCTTAAGGCAACGGTCGTTCCCGCGGAGGCTGACCAGACGGTTGTCTGGAAGTCCAGTAACGAGAGCGTCGCTACGGTCGATCAAACCGGCAAAGTGACGTCTGTTTCCAAGGGCGCCGCGACCATCACTGCTTCGACCGAAGATGGCACCTATTCTCAGGATTGCGCGGTGACCGTCTCTAATCCCGCAACGAGTCTTACAGTCGATCAGTCCTCCCTCAACCTTGCGAAGGGTGAAGAAGGTACCGTAAAAGCCTCTCTTGCCGGAGCCCTGGCAGGTGAGGTCGACGAGACCAAGCTCGCTCTGGATGACACGGGTGCCTCGAAGGCATTTAAGGTTGTCGACAACGGCGATGGCTCCTACACCGTCACTGCCCTCAAGACTGGTTCCGGTTCATTCGTCATCACCGCGGGGTCGCTCTCCCAGACCGTTTCGGTGAGCGTGACCAATCCCGCCCAGAAGGTTGAGCTCAACAAGACGAACCTTTCCTTTACCGTAGGCGACGCCTCCGCAAAGCTCTCCGCAACGGTGACTCCTGCAGATGCAGACGATGCGACCGCGAGCTGGACCTCCAGCGATTCGTCGATCGCTACGGTTAAAGACGGCGTCGTGACGCCGCTTAAGGCCGGCACCGTCACGATTACCGCTACCTGTGGCGACAAAACCGCGACCTGCGCCGTTACCGTAGCGGCAAAGACCATTGCGGGCGTTGCGGGTAGCAACGGAACGGACGTTAGCGTAAGCGCCGAGAACAATGTCGCTGCCGGCATTGCCCAGAACAACAGCATCTCTCTTGTGGTCGAGGAACCGACAAATCTTACCGACGCCGCCAATGCTACGATTTCCGGCCTTGAGCAGGGGGCTACCAAGGTTGCCGAGAAGCTCGATATCAAGCTTCTCAAGAATGGCGAGGTTATCGAGGACTTCGATGGCATGTCCTTCATCGTTCGTGTCAAGATGACCGCAGCCATGAAGGCGCTCACCAATCTCAAGGTGCTCTACGTTGCCGAGGATGGTTCCACTCAGGCTATGGATACGTGGACCGAGGGCGACTACCTTTGCTTCCGCACGAGCCACTTCTCGACGTACGTGGTGACGGGCGAGGAGGCCAATGGTGAGCCGGTTCAGCCTACGCAGCCCGTGACGCCGTCCCAGCCTAGTCAGCAGACGACGACTAAGGTGACCAAAAAGTCTGTTAAGGCTACTAAGGGCGCGCTCGCCAATACGGGCGACCAGGCCCTTGCGGTTGCCTTTATTGCTACTGTCGCAGGCGTTGCGCTGATCGCTTTCGCTCTTATGCGTAAACGTTTCGAGCGTTAGGGTACCCCGCTCCTCACTCGTATCGACACGGTCTTCGATCGCCTGGAGCAGCTGAGCTTCGAGTAGGGTGACCTAATTCGACCGTTTGTGGATGCATTTCAACCATTGGCGCCTTGCCCGTTTTGGACGAGGCGCTTTTTTCACCGCTGCATTGGCTCCAGGTAATAAAATGGATTCCCTTGCTGTTTCGATGAAAGGAGGCGCGTGCCCAGACATATCAAGCGAGCCACCATTGTCTCGTCCGCGCTCATACTCCTTGTTGTCTGTGCGATTGCCCTGACGTATACCGTTCGAAGCAGTTCTTCCTCTTCGAATGAGACTGACAAAGATCTCCCGGTACTCAAAATCGGCGTTACGGATAACGACCCCTATGTGTATATCGATACCACGGGCGATTACGCCGGTATCGATGTCGATATCGCCCGCGAGGCCTGCAAACGTGCGGGCATCAGGCCGCAATTCATTGACATATCTTGGAATGACCGCGATCGCCTACTTAAAAACGGCGATATCGATTGTCTGTGGTGCGACTATTCGCCCAATTATCGCGAAGACGATTATTACTGGACTGAGCCGTATCTGACCGTGACAGTCTCGGTTGCCGCCAAGAAAACGAGTGGTATCAAGGGTTTGGCGTCTCTCGATGGAAGCAAGACCGTTGCGGTGATTGCGGGTTCGGTGAGTGAACGCCGATTGCTTGCCGGGGACCTAGGGATCTCGCCGGATGTGCAAATCAAATCGTATGGTTCTGCCGAACTCTGCAAAGCTGCCCTGGTCAAAGGTTATGTTGACTGTTGGATGGCGGACGTTCAATCGCTCGACCGGCTCGTCGCGCAGTATCCCGGTGTTTATCGCGTGTTTGCCGACAACGTTATGACAGTTGACTTGGGCGTTGCGTTTGAGAACAGCTATGAGGGGGAGTACGTCAAAAACCTCAATACCGTGCTGTTCGACATGGACCGAGATGGCACGATTGAGCGCATTGTGGACAGTTACAAGGCGGGGGCGACGACAGGCAGGCAAGGAGCGGAATCATGACAAATGATGAGCGCCGCTTGCATCGAAAGCATTTAGTTACCGCGGCTGTCGCCGTTATGACCAGCATTGTCTTGTTGGGCCTGCTCTATACGGTCGGCACGCATCGCTGCCTCGATAAGACGCTTGGGTTTGGCCGGGAAGCCATGGCGTTTTTACAAGCCGCCTGCGAAAAATATGACCGATATGAGCAGGGAAGAAAAACCGAGGCGACGCACAATTTGGATGCCGCGGTCGAGTCGTTTTCGACGTTCTTGCCGCCTGATCGCGTTGAGGTCAACGATGATCGTGTCGAGGAGTACGTCCATACCGAGCACCTTTCGGGAATGCTGGTCATGGACGCCGACGGCCATATGGCCGCTCATTACGATATCGACGGTCGCGATCCGCTGATGCTGTGGCGAGAGGAGCTGGCCTGTTCGTCGGTCGTATCGATGTATCAAGGTTCCAAAGTGTCCTACTCAACTGTCGTTGAGCGCCGTGGTGTCGTTTTTGCCGTCTGTGCTGTCCCGTATGGCGACGGCGTTGCCCTGGCATACCGCTCATTTGTTTCCGATACAGCGGACGACTATTCATATACCATAGCCGACGTGCTTTCGAACAGCACCTTCCACCAGGGCCCCACGGTGCTTGTTATGGAGGGTGCGGAGATTGTCTCGTCCAACAGTGCCGATGCTGACGTGTCGCTCGCCCGACTCCTCACCAGCGCAGGAGTTGAGTGGAAAGACGACGGCCTGACGCGCATCGAATATCGAGGAGACAAATGGTATGCCGTGCGTGCGGCGTATAAGGACTACCGCCTGTTTGCGCTGTATCCCAAATCTGAGGTCATGTCTGGCAGGATCACATTTGTCGCTGCTGGCGTCTTGGTGAGCCTTGCGTTTTGGGTCGTGGTGCTGTTGGCTCGAAATATCGTTGACCACCGCAATTTGGTCGAAAAGGATAAACAGCTCGGCATTATCAATGCCATAAGCGCCATCTACGATTCGACCTTCCTTTTGCATCTCGACACCCTCGAGATCGAGGGGATCAATATGTCGCCGGCGATAGCGAAGATATTTGCCGAGCACAGCGAGGCATATGACTTTATGGACACGGTCTGCCGGGATATCGTGAGCCCCGAAAGCCGCGAAGCGGTTATGGGACTCGTAGATATAAGTACGCTTCGTGAACGTATGGAGGGCGTACCGTACTTGGCTGCCGAGGTGCGAGATTGTCGAGGCGCTTGGTACTCGCTACAGGTTGTCCCCCAGCATCGCGATGAGCAAGGTCGGCTGGAGTCGGTCGTCGTGGCGACGCACAACATATCGATGGTCAAGCATGCCGAGGAGCTGTCATACCAAGATAAACTGACGGGGCTTCGCAACCGCAACTATCTTGAATCGCGCGGAGATAGCCTGGTAAACGAGGACTTGCCCGTGAGCGTGATTATGTTGGACTGCAATTATCTCAAGCGGACCAACGACATCTATGGTCACGAGATGGGGGATGAACTGCTGCGACGGACGGCGTCCGTGCTGCGGCGGGTGGCTGGTGCGGATTATCTGCCGATGCGCCTTGGCGGCGACGAGTTTTTGCTGGTTTGCCCCCATACTGACAACGAGTCTGCGCTCGGGCTGGAACAGGATCTTCGTCTCGGCCTTGCCGCGGTAAGCGATGAGGCCCTGACGGTCAGCGCATCGATTGGCGTGGCGACCGTCGAGACGGCTGGAAATACGCTGGCCGATGTATATCGTGTCGCCGACCACAATATGTATCGGGAGAAGCGCACGGTCCACGCACAGGGTGCGGACTGCTAATCTTGCCCCCGCGAGTCCATGCATCGTAGGATGTTGAATCGGTGCTTGCGATCATAAGTCGGCCCAGGCGGGGATAATAGACGTCTGAAATTTCTTTCTGAGAGGGGATCTCAATGATTAGTTTTGACTACAAGCCTCAGGGTGTATGCTCTCGCAATATTCACCTTGACCTTTCCGATGACGGCAATAAGGTGCTGGGCGTTGAGTTTACCGGCGGCTGCGATGGCAACCTCAAGGCCATCTCCAAACTGGTCGAGGGCGCTCCTGCCGACCGTGTGATCGAGGTTCTTGCCGGCAATACCTGCGGCATGAAGAAGACCTCTTGCGCCGATCAGCTTACGCGCGCTATCGAGGCCGCTCGCGCCGAGATCGCCTAATGGGTATCGCCGACCACATCAAGAACGGAATATCGCGCCGCGGCTTTGTGCTCGGCGGTGCTGCCGCAGGCGCTGCCACGGTGCTTGCCGGATGCTCGAAAAAAACGGGCACCAGCGACGATGCCGCCGGCGAGCCGCAGGTTATCAAGGACGATTCAAAGATTGTCTCGATTACGGATGAGTACGAGGCTGTCGACATCGACCTCGAGCCTGTAGTTTCATGGACATTGCCTCTGGGTACGCTGTTGTACGACTGCGACGGCGATTACGCCGCGGCGATGATGGCACCCGCATCGGCACGGCATGCCAACACGCTCGGTGTGCTCAACCTGGGCGATGGCTCGCTTACCACACTTATCGAGGATCCCATTGAGGGGACCGGTTATGCGTTTTACGACGTTCGCGCGGGTGATGGCGTGTTCGCGTGGGTCGAGATGAACTTTGCCAATGCGTCCTGGAAGCTCTATGCGCAAAACCTTGCAGGCTCCTCCCTTACCGGCAACGCTGTCGAGCTCGACCGCGGTGGCGAAAACTACGATCCGCCGCTCTTCACAGCGTATGGGTCGTCGGTCATCTGGTATAAGATGCCTTCGTCCGGCGGCACCAAGACGAGTAACGATTCGTACTGCTACCGTCAGTCGCCCAGCGAGTCCAAGCCTGAGACTATTTGGAAGTCGACGGGCCGTTTCGCATCCGCTCCGCGTGTGAGCGACGGCATCCTGACCATCTCGCCCCGCGTGCGCAACGACGAGGGCGTCTACTACGGTATGACGGCAATCGACCTGACTGACGGCAACAACACGAAGCGAGCTCAGCTGGTGCTTCCTTCGTCGGTTTCGCCTTTCGAGGCCGTGTATATGGGCGACACCTTCGTGTTCTCCATTGAGGCGACGTATAACGGTGTGGGTAGCCTGGGCAATATGGGCACCTATATCGGTAACGAGGGCGGGCCGTACCTTTTCCTTTCGCGTGAGCCGCTCGCGTGCGCTGCGGGAAGGAAAAATAAATACCTGGTTAAAGTCCAGGCATCGCATTTTTTGATTGACACCTCTGCCAAGACCTATGGCTCGCTACTGTCGCCCGACCGCGCTTTGGAATATGGCGATTATCCAGCTACGGCGGGAAAATCGGACTCATTTCTTACGTACGCCACGGTGCGCAATAGCCAGGGTATACCCGAGACGGTCACCGCACGCCTATTCTCTCTTTAAGCTTAGAGGGGTTAAAAAGGCGCCAACAGGGGAATAAACGCGTTGTAATTGTGAGTACCGCCCGCCGAGCTGCCGCGTCATAGTGGCATCCGGCGGGCTCAGGTGCGTTAAAATGGGCTTGTTCTTAGCTAATTGAGACAGGGGGGCCGTGTTATGGCTTCAGATGCAAAAAAGATTCTGCTGGTCGAGGATGAGAAGGCAATCCGTGACGCCGTCGCTGCCTATCTCGAGCGCGAAGGCTACTGGGTTGTGGGTGTCGGCGACGGCCAGTCCGCGATCGAGGAGTTCGAGAAGCATCAGTTTGACCTGGTCGTGCTCGACCTCATGCTCCCCAAGATTCCCGGCGAGCGCGTTTGCCGCACCATTCGCGATACCTCGGATGTCCCCATCATCATGCTGACTGCCAAGGGCGAGATCGAGGACCGTATTATCGGTCTTGAGCTCGGCGCCGACGACTATCTGATTAAGCCGTTCTCGCCGCGCGAGCTTGTCGCGCGCGTTCGCGCTTTGTTCCGCCGTGCCCATCAGGCCGACGAGCCAGCCGTCGAGGTACTCGACTTCGGCGATCTGGTCATCGATATCTCGGGCCACAAGATTTTGGTCGAGGGCAAGGAAGTCGACCTGACGGCTTCCGAGTTTAAGCTGCTCACCACGCTTGCCCGTCACCCCGGTCGCGTCTACAACCGCATGGAGCTGGTCGAGAAGGTGCTCGGCTACGACTTTGAGGGCTATGAGCGCACCATCGATAGCCACGTGAAGAACCTTCGCGCCAAGCTGGGCGATGATCCCAAGAAGCCCAAGTGGCTCTACACCGTCCACGGTGTCGGCTATCGTTTCGAGGCTCCGGCAAAGACCGATAAGTCGGACGAGAAATAAGGAAAATCACATATGACACCTGCGCGCTTTGAAATCGGGCAAAAGCATAAGCAGGAGAGCGAGGCGGGTTCCAAGGCTAGTTGGAACACGCCTCGCTCCGATTCGCGGCCAACGATGAGCTACCCCTCGCGCATGGCCCTGGCTTTCGCCCTGACATCACTCATGACGGTACTGGTGCTGGTGGGCGTGGTCTCCGTTGTATGGGGTACGGTTTTTTCGGACTACACGCGCGCCAATATCGTCGAGATCGCCAATTCCGCAGCCGAAAAGCTTGCGACGTCGTACGAGGAAAACGGCAATTGGACTGCGGGCGAGCTGCGCACGGTCGCGACATCGAGTCTGGTGTCCGACGATCTTGGCATGCAGGTCGTCAACAAAAAGGGCGTTGTCGTCTATGACGACTCATGGCCCTCGGCAAGCGCGACCGCCGATGTACGCGAGAGTGAATCGGCTTCTAGCAGCTCGAGCGGTAAAAAGGCCTCACATAGTCCGGTTTCGTCAGCGCCCACCGGCTCCGATAGCGTTGCCAACGTCGAAATCATAACGTCTTCCGGGGAGCATGTCGGACAGGTAAAGCTGTGGGCGATTGGCTCCGATGCCCTGCTCACCAAGGCAGACTCAGTATTCAGAGAAAAGACCTTTAATGCCATGGCCCTTGCTGCGGTTGTGGCCGTCTGCATCTCGGTCGTTATCGGATCACTCGTGTCGCGCATGCTCACCAAGCCGATTCATCGTATTACCAGCACCGCCAAGCAGATCCGCGATGGAGACCTGTCCGCTCGTACGGGCTTGCGCGGCGATGATGAGATCGATCAGCTGGGAGAGACCTTCGACGAGATGGCCACCTCACTCGAAAAGGACATGAAGCACGAGAAGCGCCTGACTTCCGATGTGGCTCATGAGCTGCGCACGCCGCTCATGGCCATGCTTGCAACGGTCGAGGCCATGCAAGACGGTGTGTATCCCACCGACGACGAGCATCTGGAGACGGTCGCTTCCGAGACGCGCCGCCTGGCCCGTCTGGTGCAGCAGATGCTCGACCTGTCGCGCATGGAAAACAGTACCGCGCCGCTCAACCTGGAGCCGGTGGACATGGTGCCGTTTGTGCGTTCGATTGTGAATGGCCAGGAGCGACTGTTTGCCGATCGTGACCTGCGCTTGCGCTTTGCGGATGAGACGCAGGGCCACGATGACGTTGTCGAGGCAGATCCCGACATGATCACGCAATGCGTCATCAACCTTTTGAGTAACGCCATGCGCTATACCCCCGAGGGGGGTTGGGTCGTGGTGTCGGTGCTCAGTGACCGCAAGCACGTCGATATCGCGGTTTCGGATACGGGCATCGGTATCGCCAAGGATGATTTGTCGCGCATCTTCGGTCGTTTTTGGCGTGCCGACGCCAGCCGCGCCCGCGAAGTGGGTGGCCTGGGCGTGGGTCTCGCCGTGACTAAACAGATCGTCGAGCGCCATCATGGCTACATTTCCGTGGAGTCGGAGCTTGGAAAGGGTACGACTTTTACGATTCATCTGCCTCGCGAGCACACGGCGGACGCGGCATCTACTACAATGGAGCACTAGCTTTTCGCTATTCGGTGAAGGAGGGGTTTCGTCCCTGCCGCTCCGAGTTTGCGAAAACGTGCGGGAAAGAACCCGCATTACTGTCGTATTTTGGTAAGGAGTGACTCACGTGACAACGATGGAGCGTCGTCCGGATTCCCGTGGCAAGGTTCGTGATATCTACGATGCCGGTGAAAACCTGCTGATGGTCGCCACCGACCGCATTTCTGCGTTCGACTTCATTCTTCCCGACGAGATTCCGTTTAAGGGAGAGGTGCTCAACCGCATCTCGGCATTCTGGTTCGATAAGTTTGCCGACATCGTTCCCAACCACCTCGTTTCCATCGACCCGGCGGATTTCCCCGAGGAGTTTGCCGAGTATCGTGACTACCTCGCAGGCCGCGCCATGCTGGTCAAGAAGGCCCAGACGATTCCTATCGAGTGCATCGTCCGCGGCTATCTGACCGGTTCGGGCAAGAAGACCTATGACGAGAACGGTACCGTCTGCGGCATTCAGCTGCCCGAGGGTCTGACCGAGGCCTCCAAGCTTCCCGAGCCGCTGTTCACGCCGTCCACGAAGGCCGAGATCGGCGACCACGACGAGAACATTTCGTTCGAGCGTTGCTGCGAGATCGTGGGCGAGGACATCGCCGCGCAGATTCGCGACCTGTCCCTCAAGATTTACAAGGCCGCTGCCGAGTATGCCGCGACCCGTGGCATCATCATTGCCGACACCAAGTTCGAGTTTGGTGTCATCGATGGCAAGGTCACGCTGATCGACGAGTGCCTCACGCCCGATTCCAGCCGTTTCTGGCCTGCTGCCAGCTACGAGGAGGGCAAGATCCAGCCCAGCTACGACAAACAATTCGTCCGCAATTGGCTCAAGGCCAACTGGGATATGACGGGGGAGACCCCGCACCTGCCCGCCGAGGTCATCGATGGCACGTCCGAGCGCTATCGCGAGGCCTTCCAGATCATCACGGGCTCCCAGTTCACAAGCATGAAGGAGAACGCATAAGTGAGTACCCGTAGCGCCACGAACAAGCGCACGCAATCCCACGAGGTTACCGGGGTTGCGCGCAAGTCCGCCGCATCTGCTAAGCCTGCCCGTCAGGCAGCGAGCTCTGTCCGCGTCGTGCCGGCTTCGTCTAAGGCACGCCGCAAAGAGCTCGAGAAGGGCGAGAACCTCGAGGGCCTCTCTAAAGAGGAGAAGCGCGCCCGCAAGGCTAAGCAGCGCGCCCGCGAGGACCGCATCTACACGGTGTCGAATATCCTTCTCAAGCAGGATGAGGACTACACCAAGCGCCGTCGTATCTGGTGGGCCGTGCTTACTATCGGCATGGTACTCGTCGTGGCAATTTGGGCTTCGCTCTACTTCGCTCCCGCTGGCATGGTGTCCAGCCCTGTCCAGATGGTCGGCATCGTTTTGTCCTACGTCGTCATTTTGGGTGACTTTATTTACGACTTCGTTCGTATTCGTCCCCTGCGCAACATGTACCGCACGCAGGCCGAGGGCATGTCCGAGAACAAGCTCAACGCTCTTATTGAGCGCGCGGCTGCCGAGGAGGACAAAAAGGACTCCAAGAAGAAATAGCGTTTGCATGCATACTTATCGCTAAGATATAAGGCGCGTCGTTTTTGCGGCGCGCTTTTTACTGTTCTATAGATAGATGGAGTGGCACATGATTCGAGCTGCCCTGACGGTCGAAGAGGCTCTGGAGGGCATGAAGGCCCTAGAGCCCAAGACTAAAAACTATGCGCGCCTGGTTGTCCGCAAGGGCGTAAACGTCAAGCCCGGTCAGGAGGTTGTCGTTCAGTCTCCGGTCGAGTGCGCGCCGTTTGCGCGCGTGGTGGTCGCGGAGGCCTATGCCGCCGGTGCCGGTCACGTGACGGTTATTTGGACTGACGATGCCGTGACAAGGCTTACGTACGAGCATGTCGATAAAAGCTATTTTGAGCAGACGCCCGAGTGGAAGCGCATGCAGCTGGATTCGTTGGCCCAGGACGGCGCCTGCTTTATCTTTATCGAGGGAGCTGACCCAGCGGCTCTGAAGGGCATTGACCCCGCCAAGCCCGCCGCGGCTTCTAAGGCAAGGAACACGCAGTGCAAGGTCTTCCGCCGCGGACTGGATTACAACATCAACCCGTGGTGCATCGCCGGCGCGCCGGTCGTTGCCTGGGCGCGCGAGGTGTTCTCGGGCGATGCGGATGAGGTTGCGATCTATAAACTATGGAATGCGATTCTGCACACCGCTCGTGCCGATGGCCAGGATCCGGAGAGCGACTGGGAACTCCATGACGCGGCGTTCGAAAAGAATTTGCGCTTCTTGAACGACAATCGTTTTGACTGCCTGCATTACACCGCGGCAAATGGAACCGATCTGACGATTGGCATGACGAAAGGTCACGAGTGGGCCGGCGGCAAGGGCAAGACGCCCGATGGACACCCCTTCTTCCCCAACATTCCCACCGAGGAAGTCTTCACCTCGCCTGATCGTATGCGCGCCGACGGTATCGTGTATTCGGCTATGCCGCTCATTCACCACGGTAACAAGGTTGACGATTTTTGGATTAAGTTCGAGGCGGGCCGCGTAGTGGACTACGATGCCCGCGTGGGTAAGGCGACGCTTGCGAGCATTATTGACACCGACGAAGGTGCCACTCGTCTGGGCGAGGTCGCGCTCATCTCCAAGAACACGCCGATCCGCGAAAGTGGCGTTCTGTTCTACGATACGCTCTATGACGAGAACGCTAGCTGCCATCTCGCGCTAGGTGTCGGTTTCCCCGAATGTATCGAGGATGGGTACGACATGTCCAAGGAGGAGCTCCTGGAGCATGGCGTTAACGTCTCGAGCACGCACGTCGATTTTATGATCGGCACGGACGACATCGATATTACGGGCATTACGCCTGATGGACGTGAAGTTGTGATTTTCCAGAACGGCCAATGGAGTTGGGAATAGTCCCAGACCGTGGTACAATGCCACCCGCGGGCCGTTAGCTCAGCTGGCAGAGCAGGGGACTTTTAATCCCAAGGTCCAGGGTTCGAACCCCTGACGGCCCACCATAGAATAGAAAAGCGACTGGTGGATGCCGGCCGCTTTTTTGTTGCCGCGACATGGGTTCGAACCAGAAAGGGCGCGGAGCTGAGGAAACGCGTGAGCGTTTGCCAGCGCAGCGCGCAAGGCGCGAAGCGCCGCAGCGGCCGCCTGCGGAGCAGGCTGAACCCCTGACGGCCCACCCAAAGATTGTTGAGACGGCCAACTTCGATTGTCCGTCTTATTTGTCGCCCTTTCATGGGTTCGAACCCGTATTTATCTATATATAAGAACGCTTGGTGAACAAAACCTGCCTTTTACCGACGGGAAACAAATAGCTGATGCTTTTGGAGTAAAGTGGCGCTCCAGAGATGACCGATGCCTCAATATTCATAAAACAGCTGGTCATCGCCAATATCAGAAGCCAATGCTTCAGTTTTAACCTCAGTGATGCGACTGAGGGACCTATTCATTTGTGAACAAAATATGGAGTGCGCGATTCCCGCCCCCGGCGCCCCTCCGGTCTGGCAATATATCTCCTTGCCGCGCGGCCCGGTCGGACCGGATCAGCCGCCAGGCGTGCACCTTGAGAACCGGATACTGCGAGGATGGACACATTCAGTGTCGCATCCGGGCAGACATCGAACCATTTGAAATGGTCTAACTTGGATTTGTTTTTCGCAAGGCCGCCGAGAGGCGGCCCCGAGAAATTCCTTTTCCTATACAGAACCATATGAATCGAACGGAACCGATCAGCGTAACAGTTGTGAGGACCGGACGGGCTCGAAGCCCAGAATATTTTGGACGGAGAGTTCGATCCTGGCTCAGGATGAACGCTGGCGG
>JBPGZF010000019.1:0-41712 GCA_052033095.1 Collinsella sp. | reverse complement strand
GGCGCGCCTCAATCGTAGCCCGAGACGGTCCCGGGCTGACAATTTCGACTGTAATGGACGTTCTTAAACGACTAGTCATTGGGGACGTTCTTGAATGACTAGTCGTTGGGGACACTCTTCGCGAAAAAGCTGCAAGGACTGTCCCCCACTGCCGGCAGAAAAGGAACGTCCCCAGCTGCCGGATTAGGCGAGACTCTCCAGCACGCGACGGAGCTCCTGCTGAACGGCGTGGTCGCGGTTGCAGCCTACGACGCGATCGGCAACCGCTTTGAGCGCGGGGCGCGCGTTTTCCATCGCGCAGCCCGTGCCGACAAAGCGAATGATCTCGTAGTCGTTCATCGAGTCGCCAAACGCCATAACCTCGTCGCGTCCAATGCCGTAATGCTCCGCGAGCTGCGCGATGCCCGAGGCCTTCGACACACCGGGCTGCATGGCATCGATCCACGCGTTGCCCGAAGGCGCAAAAGTAAAGAGCTGACCAAGTTCGCGCTGTAGCACGTAGGCGCTGTCCATAACGACACCGTCATCGCAAAAGATACTCGCCTTGATGATATTTACACTGGGATCGGGCAGCTCCCAAATACGCTCGGCATTGGGAAGGTCCTTATCGACCTCACGCACGAACTTGCTCTCGTCATCGAGCAAAAAGGATTTGGTTCGGTCAAAAAGCGCAAGATGCAGGTTGGGAAACGTCGCGACAGCCTGGGCGAGCCTTCGAATCGCCAGGTGTGAATACACCTCACGGTCTACCATCTTGCCGTCGGCGTAGACCTGGGCGCCGTTGGCGGCGACAAAGTCCATCTTGTCGCGAACGGGCGCAAAGAACTCGCACAGGCGATCGTAGCGACGACCTGACGATGCGGCGAAATGCACGCCATGCTCGTGTAGCGCCAGAATCAGTTCGTAGGTCTCGGGAGGCACCTGGCCGTTTTCGTCAAGCAACGTGCCGTCCATATCGGATGCAATCAGTTTAAACATAGAAAAGCTCCCTTCGGGGTTGTTGGAATCGAACGTGTATCCGATTCCAACGTACCCAAAGGGAGCTCAAATAAGACTCCGCGGTCATAAACGTTACATGGACCTAGTAAATAGCTCACGCGTGCCAGAGGTCCCACGGTCGTGGCGTCAGGCGGCACGCCAAAGAGTGTCCCCGACGGCTAGTCGTTTAAGAACGTCCCCGATGACTAGTCGGCGTAGGTGAAGGTGGTGACGTCGAACATGCCCTCGGGGCGGATGCGGAGCGTCGGGATCACCGGCAGGGGCAGGAAGATGATGCCCATGATGGGGTCGAGCGGCGGCTCAATACCCATGGCGCGCGCTTTGACCATAAAGTCGTCGTGCTGCGCGGCAACGTCCTCGGCCGTGCCTTCGCTCATCAGGCCACCGAGCGCCAGCGGAATGCGCGCCACGACCTCGCCGTTGCGCACCAGCACGTGACCGCCCTGGCCCACAGCCTCAACAGCAGCCATCATATCGGCAGCGTTATCGCCCACGACGCACACGTTGTGCGAATCGTGGCCGATCGTGGAGGCAATGGCACCACCCGCGATGGTAAAGCCGCGCACCCAGCCGCGACCGATGTGCTTGCCGACAAGACCCAGGCCAGCGGGGCCATCGCCGTCGGCGCCCTCGGCCTGCAGCGACACGCCGCGGCCATGGCGCTCAATCAGCATAATGCGACGCAGGCCCTCGTCAGTCTCGGGACGAACCATGCCCGTGATGGCCTTACCCGGCACCACGTCAATCACGGCCTCGCCCGGCTTAAAGGCATAGTCGAACACGTCGAGCGAAAGCTTCGGCAGCATAACGGACGCGCGCAGCTCGTCGGCAAGGGCTGCAACCTCGGCCATCTCGGGTGCAATCTCGCCCACAAAGGTGCCGTCCTGTGCCACCAGAGCACCGGCGGCATAAACACGATGCGGAGCCGTGGCAAACGTCAGGTCATTGAGCACCAGCAGGTCGGCGCGTTTGCCTGGGGCGATCGCGCCACGGAGCTCGTGCGGGTCGCGACAACCGTGGTCCAGGCCAAATGCCTCAGCCGTGGAAAGGGACGCCATGGAAATGGCGACCACCGGGTCGATGCCGGCCTCGATAGCCACGCGGCAGGCGTTGTCGATCATACCGGTCGAAAGCGCGTCGGAAGGAGCACGGTCGTCGGTCGCAAAGCAGCAGCGGCGGGCACGCGCGGGATTCTCCAGCAGCATCGGAGACAGGTTGGCCAGGTCATGGCTGCACGTGCCTTCGCGCAGCATCACATACATGCCGCGGGACAGCTTGTCGAGTGCCTCCTCGGGAATCGTCGACTCATGGTCAGCGATAATGCCAGCCGCGGCATAGGCGTTGAGGTCCTTGCCGGCAACGAGCGGGGCGTGACCGTCGACCTGTTTGGACGGCGTCTGGTTGGCAGCGTCAATGCGAGCACAGGTCTCGGGATCGGCCATAAAGACGCCCGGCAGGTTCATCATCTCGCCCAGGCCAAAGACATCACCCGGATGCTCGGCAAAAAACGCCTGCATATCGGCAGCGGTGATGACGGCACCGGCCTGCTCGTCGGGCAGTGCGGGCACACACGAGGGCATCATGTACTTGATGGAAATAGGAGCGCGATGACCGTCCTCGATCATAAAGCGCAGGCCATCGAGCCCCGCCACGTTGGCAATCTCGTGGCTATCGGCAATAGCGGTGGTGGTACCGCGCGTCGCCGCCATGCGCGCATACTCGGCAGGGCGGATGTTCGAAGACTCGATATGCAAGTGTCCGTCAATAAAACCGGGGGCAAGATAGCGGCCCTGGCAATCGATGACCTCGGCAGCCTCATACGTACCGGCGGCATCGTCGCGACCATCGTAGAGCACACCGACGATCACGCCATCCTTGACGGCAACGCTACCGGGCGCCACGCGCTGGCCGTATACATCGACGATCTGCGCGTTGGCAAACAGCGTGTCGACGGGAACACGCCCCTCGGCGGCCTCGATCACAGACCTCATGACCTCAACGGACATACATACTCCTTTAACCGTAGAAAAAAGCTGCGGAGCGGACAGGCCTTCACCGCAGCAAACCAATAGCCATTGTATGCCCAAACGGAGGCCGCCGATAACACCCCTTCCGCTTAACGGCACTGCCAAATGATCCCTTAGGGACGGAGGAAAACGGATCACCGGATCAGACCGACCCCCTCGGTGATCCGTTTTCCTCCGTCCCCAAGGGATCATCCAAAAAGGGCCGCAGGCGGAATCGTTCCGGCTGCGGCCCTATTGCACATGTTAGGTTGACCTACTTGCTAGACCAGCCTGAAGCCCTTGCGCTTGCCAACGGAGAGGGTGTCGCCCAGCTTGAGGGCGCTGGGGTCGATGTTGTAGCTCTTGGGAGCCACGGCCTTGCCGTTGATCTTGACGCCGCCGCCGTCGATGTCGCGACGGGCCTGACCGGCGCTGGCCGAAAGACCCAGGTCCTTGAGCAGGCCGGCGAGGTAGATCTGGCCCTCGTCGTTAACAGTCAGCTCAACGTGCTTCTCGGGGAAGTCGGCGAGCTGGCCCTCCTTGAACACGCGGTCGAACTCGGCCTGAGCCTCGTCGCCGGCACCGGCGCCGTGGTAGGTGTCGCACAGGTCGCGGCCCAGAGCGCGCTTGAGCTCATAGGGATCGGCAGAGCCGTCGGCCAGAGCAGCGTCGATCTTGTCGACCTCGGCCGGGGTGAGCGAGCTCGCCAGGCGGTAGTACTTGCCAATCATCTCGTCAGGGATAGACATGGTCTTGCCGAACATATCCTTGGGCGCGTCGGTCAGGCCGATGTAGTTACCGTAGGACTTGGACATCTTGCGCACGCCATCGGTGCCCTCGAGCAGCGGCATGGTGAGCGCGATCTGGGGCTCCATGCCCATCTTCTCCATGAGCTCACGGCCGGCGAGCAGGTTGAAGAGCTGATCGGTGCCGCCCATCTCCACGTCAGCCTTGATCTGCACGGAGTCGTAAGCCTGCATCACGGGATACAGGAACTCATGCAGGGCGATCGGCGTCTGAGACTGGTAGCGCTTGGTAAAGTCGTCGCGCTCGAGGATGCGGGCGACGGTGAACTTGGAGCACACCTGCAGCAGACCGGCCAGATCCATCGACAAGATCCAGTCACCGTTGTGCACGATGGTGGTCTTCTCGGGATCCAGAATCTTCATGGCCTGGCTCACGTAGGTCTCGGCATTGGCCTCGATCTGCTCCTGCGAAAGCTGCGGGCGGGTGGAGTTCTTGCCCGAAGGATCGCCGATCAGTGCGGTGCCGTTACCGATGATGAGGGTGACATTGTGGCCCAGGTCCTGGAACTGACGCATCTTGCGCAGCGGCACGGCGTGGCCCAGGTGCAGGTCGGGGCTGGTGGGATCGACGCCGAGCTTGATGTTGAGGGGCTCGCCCTTCTCAAGCTTCTTGCGAAGGTCGGCCTCGGGAACGATCTGCGCGGCGCCCGAGGTGATGATACGCATTTGCTCGTCAACAGACAGCATTGGGTATCCTCCTTTTGCTATAGCACCCTCGCCGAAAACGGCGGTGCTGGAAGTCCATAAACTCTCTTATGATAACAAACTGACGCGACGCAGCATCTACGACAGGAAAATCCTCGTCCTGCCACATGCGTCGATGGCAACTGGCAGACGTGTACCGTCACGCTCGACCAGATAGTGCACCTGCCGACGACGCAAGCAGTCGCGGCAACAAACCTGCCCCGTCGCATCGGTGGCGCAGACGCCCTCGGCGGTCAGCAGGCAGTGCTCGCACACCATGAGCTCGGGACGGTCGGCGTCGACCGGACCCAAGACGCCGGGTTCAGCAGCCAGCTCGGCAATACGCTCCTTGTCATTGCCGAGCAATTCGGCAGGCAAGTATACCCACCCCGCCCCAAGCCCGCGCAGCCAGGCAAGCGTGGCCCGATTGGCGCAGAACACCGGCGCCGCCACGTCAAACGTCGTGCCCAGCTCGCGGGCCATCGCCACCTGCCCCAGGTTGCGGCAGACGACGCGCCCGGCACGTTGCATGAGCGCTCGGGTCCGCTCGGCGTCGCCTGCGCGGCACACTTCGTCGAGCACCACCGTCGCATCGGACAGATCCCGCTCATCGCGCGGATCTACATCCATCAGCTCCCAGGCAAAGACCATACGAGCAAAAGCCTCACGCTTTGCCGGCTCCGCCGGTCCCGCCAACTCCGCCGGTACATCGCCATCTGCCAGAACGCCCTCAAACGGCAGCACCTCAACGGACTGCTCAACAGGCGCGACCGCATCTGCCTCGAGCCGCATGTGCTCCAACACCGTTGCCGTCTGCCCCAGCACGCCGGCACTGCGAATCAGATAGACCTCGCAGCCCGCGTCCACCTTGCGTTTGCAATGCACGACGATGCGCTCTCCCGCAGCGGCATCCACGGGGCAAGGCACCTGCGGCCAGCGCTTGGGCACATCGGGACGCGCGTCGGCACCCGGGTAAAATCGGATTTCGAGCGTATCGCCCGCCGCCACGGCGGCATCAAGCTCAACCGTCACCTCTTCGTGACCCACCGTCACCAAGTGGCCCACGCGCACGCCCTGGTTGATCGCGCGCTCAAAGCTCATGAGCTCGGCGCCCGAACGACCCCGCAGATACGCATCGGTAAAGCCACGGTTGAACGACCTTCCCAGCTCGCGCTCAAGCGTCGGCACCGCATCGGCATCCCATGTGCCGTCGCGCAGCATATCGAGCGCCCGACGCCACACCCTCACCACGTTAAAGACGTAGTCGGGATTCTTCATGCGGCCCTCGATCTTGAGCGATGCCACGCCGGCGGCAACAAGCTCGGGCAGGTGTGCGATGCCCAGATAGTCACGCGGACAAAGCAGGCGATCCCCTTCGACAGCGACAACACTCTGCCCCATCTCGTCCACCAAGTCATAGGATAGACGGCACGGTTGCGTGCAATCACCGCGCATCGCAGAGCGGCCACGCCGAAGGGCAGAGAACCCGCACGCACCCGAGTATCCAATGCAAATAGCGCCGTGACAGAACACCTCGATGGGCACGCCAGTAGCGCAAAGCGTCTCAATTTCCGCCACGCTCAGCTCGCGCGCCGTCGTCACGCGCTCAACGCCCAACTCCTTGGCAGCCAACTGCACGGCACCCTCGCTATGAGCTCCCGCCTGAGTGGACAGGTGAATCTCGACCCCCGGAATCGCCGCACGAAGTGCGCAAGCCAGCCCGGCATCGGCCACAATCAACGCATCGGCACCCAACGCATGTGCATGCGCCCCCAACGCCACGGCGTCGGCAAGCTCGTCATCGAACACGAACACGTTGAGCGTCACGTACACACGCACGCCATGGGCATGGGCCACGGCACAACCGCGCGCGAACTCATCATCGCTAAAGCCATGCGCGCTCACTCGAGCGTTGAATCCGTCCAGCCCCGCATAGATGGCATCGGCACCCGCCGCAATCGCCGCGAGCATCTGGTCGAGTCCGCCAGCAGGCGCCAGCAGTTCAGGCAGTGCCACTCCAGTCGCCGCCAACTCGCTTTCGCATTGTCCGCTCGGTTCCATCGGCCGAATCGCCATCGGTAAACTCCTTGCCAAGGTGTGCTTTCACTCTGAAAATTGCTGCCAACCAGCATACACGAGGCCCCGCGTGCCCCGATTGGTTTATCGTGTAATAACTTATGTCCATCCTGCCAGGCATAACACCTGCCGCCTGACACGACATACCTGGAGGTCAATATATGGGTCCTCGCCAACGACAGGGGCGCGGTCGCTCTAAGACGCATGCCCTTCCCATCATCTTGCTCTCGTTTTTGGGCTTTCTGCTTATCGCGGGCGTAGCGTTTGGCATCGGCATGATCGGCAACGTCAACCGTTGGCTGTCCGATCTGCCCGACTACACCGACGCCAATGCCTATCTGGTCAGTGAGCCCACCGACATCGTCGACTGCAACGGCAATACCATTGCGAGCTTCTACACGCAAAACCGCAAGTCCATTACCAAGGACCAAGTGTCCCCGTACGTGCTGCAGGGCACTGTCGACGTTGAGGATGAGCGCTTCTACGAGCATGGCGGCATCGACCTCTGGGGCATTGCACGCGCATCGGTGGCAACCCTCACCGGTGGCCACGAGGGCGCATCGACCATCACCCAGCAGCTGGTTCGCAACACCATCTTGCAGGAGGAACAATTCGACTCGACCATCGAGCGTAAGGTGCGCGAGGCCTATATCGCCATCAAGATGGAGGATATGTACTCCAAAGACGATATCCTCATGATGTACCTCAACACCATCTACTACGGCCATGGAGCATATGGCATCGAGGCCGCCGCCGAGACCTATCTGTCCAAGACCGCCGCCGACCTCACCCTGAGCGAGGCCGCGCTGCTGATCGGCCTTCCCAACTCGCCCTCGCAGTACGACCCCACGGTTAATCCCGACCTGGCGCTGTCCCGCCGCAACAAGGTTCTGGACAACATGCTGCGTCTGGGCCACATCACGCAGGAAGAGCACGATGCCGCACAGGCTGAGCCCATCACGCTTAACGTGACCGAGATTTCGGGCAGTGGCGTCGATGTGTACTCTCAACCCTACTTTGTCTCCTACGTTAAGCAGTTGCTTGAGCAGGAGTTCTCCACCGACGTGCTCTTTAAGGGCGGTCTGACCGTCAAGACCACCATCGACCCCACCATGCAGCAGGTGGCCGAGGAGGCCGTGCGCTCGCAGCTCGACACGCTTTCGCTCGACGGCCTGGACATGGGCATGGTCGTCGTTGACCCCAAGACTGGCTACATCAAGTGCATGGTGGGCGGCTACGACTACAACGCCGACGAGAATCACGTGAACCACGCTACGGCAAAGCGCCCCGTTGGCTCCACGTTTAAGGCCTTTACGCTGGCAACTGCCATCCAAAACGGTATGAACCCCAACGTCACCCTTAACTGCAACTCGCCGCTCAAGGCCAAGGGCACCACGACCGAGGTGCAAAACTATGGCAACCAGAGCTATGGCAACATCACACTTAAGCAGGCAACGGCATACTCATCCAACACCGGCTACATTCAGGTGGCCGAAGCCATCGGCAATGACAAGATCATGTCGCTCGTCAAAAAGCTCGGCATCGATCCCGCCAAGGACAATATCGAGGACGTTCCCGTCATGACGCTCGGCACCGGGTCCATCTCACCGCTCGAGATGGCATCGGCCTACTCCACTTTTGCCAACGGCGGCTATTATCGCCAGCCCATCGCCATTACCGAGATTGACTCGCGTACCGGCTCGGTTCTGTACCAGCACACCGACAATCCCACGCAGGTGCTCACCGAAGGCGAGGCTGCCGCGGTTACCGACGTTCTATCCGGCGTCATGCAGGGCAGCGGCACGGGTGCCGCCGGCGCGCTGAGCGTCAACCAGCCCTATGCTGGCAAGACGGGCACCACTGACAACACCACCAACCTGTGGTTCTGCGGCTTCACGCCGCAACTGGCATGCGCCCTGTGGACCGGTTATTCCGCAGGCGAGATTCCCATCCAAAAGTACGGTTCGGACCTGCTGGGCGACAGCACCAACCTGCCCGTCTTTAAGAAGTTCATGAACACCGTTCTTGCGGGCACCGAGCGCGAGGAATTCCCGACCGGAACGGCTCCCACGTACAAGAACAATAACGTCTGGAAGTTCTACGGCACAAACAACAAAAAGGAAGACAAAGAGGACAAAGAGGACAAAGACGAGGAAAAGGAAGAGACCACCACGACAACCACGACGACAACCACGACCACTGAAACCCCGGGCGGCAACACCACCGGCGGTAGCGATAGCGGTACGACGGGTGGCGACGGTGGCACGGGTGGCGATGGTGGCACGGGCGGCGACGGCGGCACGCCGACGCCTACCCCCGATCCTACGCCTACGCCCACGCCCACGCCCGACCCCTCTACGGGCCAGTAAGCGCAAAGCGGCATCTGACACCAAGGCGCCCGAGCAGCACGTACGTTGCTCGGGCGCCTCTTTATTTCGGCAGATGCCATAAGATACCGCGACCTCTCCGGCTACAGAACCGATAGGGCAACCGGCACTGGCATGCAAAAAAGGGCGCTGACCTTCGTCAACGCCCTCGGCAATTACCTATAGCAACAATCGGCGCAGTAGCAGTGCCGCTACTCCCCTACTTGTGAGAGTTACTCAGCTTGTTGATGAGTGCCTCAAGGCGTTCGCCGTCCTCGGCCGTCTGCGCAATGACTAAGATCGTGTCATTGCCGGCAAGCGAGCCGAGCACGTCGGGCAGCTCCGCGGCATCGACCGCTGCGGCAATACCAGAAGCCGTACCGGGCTGTGCCTTGATCATAACCAGATTATCGGTGCGCAGTACGCCGGTAACCAACTCGGAAACCATGCGCTGCAGATGAAGGTCCTCGGCAAGGACATAGATGCCCTCGGGGAGCTTACGCAATCCCATGTCCGCGATATCGCGCGAAACGGTCGCCTGCGTGCAATCGAAACCCATGGCGCGAAGCTCGTCTACCAAAACGCGCTGCGTGCGCACGTCCTTATTGCGAACAATATCTCTGATGGCATCCTGGCGCCCATTGCGTTTTTTGGCCATACAAAACCTCACTCCAAAAGATGGTGGAGACAATCACTTAGTGTTTGAATAGTTTAGCGCTATTTGAGGGTTTTAGTGAATAAGAACGCATTTCGAAACAATTCCATGCAATTTATTTCGAAAATCACGCTACTAGACAGTCCTGGCAACCGAACGATTGAAAAAGGCCGCCAGATGCGTATACAACGCACACCGCATGGGCTTGGCACTAGCTATCGAACCATAGAGCAGACCTAGACCACGATGATTGCCCTTAAGGGCCGCAACCATCTGACGGGTACGCTGCGCTTCGAGCATATCATGCAAACGGGCCGAACGCTCTATTGAAGACACCCCGTGGGGGCTCAGACACAAATTTTCGATGCAGGCGACCAGGTCGGCGTAGTAATACCGCTGGCAGACCAGTTTTAACTGATCGCCACCGCCCGCGACGGCAAGCGAGTCAGCAAGCCTGTCGAGCGCCCCGATATCATCAGAAAGCCTGGCAAACATCGTGGGGTCAAACGTCTCCGTAATCGACGGCGCCACTGCATGAAAACGGGCACGGCCACATCCCGAAACGCGCTTTGCCTGCGAAAGCGCGAACGTCAAAAAAGACACCGTGCGAAACGCGTCGCCATGCGCAAGACACGCCTCAAAGAGGGCGCGATCGTACAGCACGCCAGAGGTCTGTCGGATTAAACCACAGGAAACCAATTGGGTCAGGCAAGCCGCCCGGTCCTCGTCGCCAGAAACGGATGTCGCGTCCAAAACTCGGGAATGACGTTCGCGGTGAACATCGTAGCGATCGAGCGAAACAGAGGGAAACACGATGTCAGCCGAAGCGTCGCAGGAGCTTTCGACCATCTGCGAAAGGGACTGCGGCGCAAACCACTCATTGGCATTCATCGCAATGATCTGGGAGCCGCGCGAAGCCGCAAAGCCGGCACGCAGGCAGGCGCCAGGCGCTGGGTCCTCAACATCAATCAAATCAATATGAATATCTCTGTCGGCAGCAACTTCGAGCGAATGGCGCACACCAGCTACCACGCCGCGGCAGGCGACGACAATTTGCAAATCGTAGAGGTCTTGGTTCTGGATGCTCTCGAGAGCGCGCATCGTATAACTGGGCGAACCCTCAACAATCAGGATCACCGAAAGTCGCGGATGCGAACCACGTCGAACCAAGTTTTCCGTCCTCTCGACAGCCAGTAACAAACTGTCGTTCATGGTACACCCCGTCATTTAATGCGGATGGTCGCCCGTCGCGATGCACGTCAAGAACAGATGTTGCACACGCCCCGCCCACAGGCGCCGCACACAAAGATCGCCGTCAGGCAGCCACTTCCCTAATCGAGCACCACAAGTTCGGTGGGGTCGTAGTCCACGCCCATAAAGGTAAGACCGCATGCGGGCGCCGTGGAACCGGCAGCGGAGCGATCGCAGGCATCAATTACCTCGCGCATCCACTCGGGATCGCGGCGATGCATGCCGATCTCGACAAGGGTGCCCACAATGGTTCGCACCATCGAATGCAAAAACGCATTGCCCTCGATGGTAAACGTAAGGATGTCCTCGCCAAAGGCGACCTCATGGCCAAACTCGGCACGCATTACGCAACGGTGTGTAGGTTTGCCCACGGCAGAGGCGACCTTGCAAAAGCTCTTAAAGTCCTGCTCGCCCAAAAGCGCAGGGCAGGCGGCCGCCATCGCATCGACGTCGAGGGGATAGCGATGCCACCACACAGCACCGCGTGACAGCACGGGCCGAGCATCACGGTCGGCAATGCGATAGGTGTAAGTGCGAGAGCGCGCGTCAAAACGTGCAGAAAAGCCCTTACGAGCCTTGTAGACCTCGTTTATGGCGATATCTTTGGGAAGGAGGGCATCCATAGCTCTCAGCCACCTACGGCGCGTCAGAGATAGCTCAGCGTCCGTTACGGGAACGCTGATGTATTGGGCCACCGCATGCACGCCGGCATCGGTACGCCCCGCGCACGTCAGATCGATTGGGCGGCGCAGCAACGTCTCGATTGCACGGCGCAGCTCGCCCGCAACCGTCGTCTGGCCCGGTTGCTCGGCAAATCCGCTATAGGAGGATCCATCGTAGGCGACGCGAAATACAAGGGTGGCGTCGAGCTCGGAGGTCGAATTGAAATCAGACGGCGCAGTCATGGGCGCTCCCAACAAACTAGCAACGGTATTGCGACAAAAAAAGAGGGGTACGCGAACGTACCCCTCGAATATAGCCTATGCAGACAGAAAGTCTACTCAGCGGTCTCCTCAGCAGGAGCCTCCTCGACAGCCTCAACCTTCTTGGGAGCAGCGGCCTTCTTGGGGGCCGGAGCAGCCTTCTTGGCCTTAGGCGTGCAAGGCTCGGTGACGAGCTCCATGATAACGATAGGAGCGTTATCGCCCTTACGGTTACCGAGCTTCATGATGCGGGTGTAACCGCCGTTGCGGTCCTGCCACATACCCTGAGCAGCCTTGTCGAAGATCTCGGCAACGAGCTGCTTATCGCCGAGCTTGGCGATAGCCAGACGACGAGAGTGCAGGTCACCCTTCTTGGCCCAGGTGATGATCGGGTCGACGACCGAACGCAGCGCCTTAGCGCGGGTCTCGGTGGTCTTGATGCGGTCGTTCTCGAAGAGGGCCTTAGCAAGGCTCTTCTTCATGGCCTTGGTGTGGCTCGCATCGGTGCCGAGCTTCAGGCCCTTCTTAACGTTGTGACGCATGGTCTAGTTTCTCCTCAAATATGCGAAGCATTAAGCCTTCAGGCTCAGGCCCATGGACTCAAGCTTGTCCTTCACTTCCTCGATCGACTTAACACCGAAGTTACGGATGTTGAGCAGATCGTTCTCCGAGAACTCAACGAGCTGACGGACCGAGTGAATGCTGGCGCGCTTAAGGCAGTTGTAGGAACGGACGGAAAGGTCCAGGTCCTCGATCTGCTTGTCCAGCTCGGCGTTATCGTTGGTGACCTCGGGAGCGAAGATCGAAGCCTCCTCCTCGACCTCGGGGGTCTCGGCAAGGTTCATAAAGGCGGCCATATGCTGGTTGATGATATTGGCAGCCTGGACCACGGCGTCGCGCGGGGCGATGGAACCGTTGGTCTCGATCTCGAGGACAAGGCGGTCGTAGTCGGTATGCTGGCCGACACGGCAAGCCTCAACGAGCTTGGCGCAACGGGACACCGGCGAGTACAGCGAGTCGACGTTGATCACACCGATGGGATCGTTGTCACGCTTGTTAGCCTCGCCAGAGACATAGCCGCGGCCATAGCCGATGCGCATGCTCATGGTGAGATGGCCACCCTCGGTGAGCGTAGCAATGTGCTGCTCGGGGTTGACCAGCTCAAACTCGGACGGAATAAAGAAGTCCGCACCGGTGACCTCGCAGGGGCCGTCAACCGAGATGGTGGCGGTCGCCTCGTCGGTCGTGCCGAGAGCCCTGAAGACAAGACCCTTGACATTCAGGACGATGTCGGTGACATCCTCGACCATGTTAGGGATGGTCATGAACTCGTGCTGCGCACCATCGATCTGAATGGCCTCGACGGCGGCACCCTCGAGCGAGGACAGAAGAACACGACGAAGCGAGTTACCCAGCGTATCGCCGTAGCCACGCTCGAGCGGCTCGACGGAGACACGAGCAGAGGTCTCGTTGATCTCTTCGACCTGAACCTGAGGCCTAATGAATTCTGACATGTATTACCTCCAGCCTCAGCAGCCCGGATGGACTACTTAGAGTAGAGCTCGACGATGAGCTGCTCGTTGATATCACCGCTGATCTGCTCACGCGTCGGCAGAGCGAGCACGTTACCAGACAGCTTCTCGATATCGACCTCGAGCCAGCCAGGGACCTCAAAGCGCTCGGAGGAAATCAGGGCCTCCTTGATGGGGAGGAGGTCACGGAACTTCTCGCCGACAGCGACGACGTCGCCGGCCTTGACGCGGTAGGACGGGATGTCCACGCGCTTGCCGTTCACGGTGAAGTGACCGTGACGGACGGACTGACGAGCCTCTTTGCGGGTGCGGGCGAAGCCAAGACGGAAGACGACGTTGTCGAGGCGAGACTCAAGGATGATCATGAGGTTCTCACCGGTGACGCCGTTCATCTTGCGGGCCTTGTTGAAGTAGCCGTGGAACTGCTTCTCCAGAACGCCATAGATGAACTTGACCTTCTGCTTCTCACGCAGCTGCATGCCGTACTCAGATTCCTTGCGACGGCGCTTGGGCTGACGGATAGATTCCTTCTTGCTGCTGTAACCGAGCTCAGCGGGATCGATCCCGAGCTGACGGCAGCGCTTAAGAACAGGAGTCCTGTCGATTGCCATATTGATACGATCCTTTCAGTTACACGCGGCGACGCTTCTTGGGGCGGCAGCCGTTGTGCGGAATGGGGGTCTTGTCCTGGATGCTCGAGACCTCGAGGCCAGCAGCCTGGAGGGAGCGGATGGCGGTCTCACGACCGGAGCCGGGGCCCTTGACGAAGACGGAAACCTTCTTCATACCGTGCTCCATGGCCTGCTTGGCAGCAGCCTCGGCAGCCATCTGGGCAGCGAACGGCGTGGACTTACGGGAGCCCTTGAAGCCCACCTGGCCAGCCGACTTCCAGGAAATGACGTTGCCCTGGGGATCGGTGATCGAAACGATCGTGTTGTTGAACGTAGAACGAATGTGAGCCTGGCCCACGGAAATGTTCTTACGGTCCGCGCGCTTCAGACGGGCAGCGCGAACGTTCTTCTTAGCAGTAGCCATCTATCTAGCGCTCCTTATTTCTTCTTCTTAGCACCGATCTGACGCTTCGGGCCCTTGCGGGTACGAGCGTTAGTGTGGGTGCGCTGGCCGCGGACCGGGAGGCCCTTGCGGTGACGAAGGCCGCGGTTGCAGCCGATGTCCATAAGGCGCTTGACGTTCTGGTTGCGCTCACGGCGGAGGTCGCCCTCAACCATGATCTGATTCTTATCGATATAATCGCGGATGGCGTTTACCTCATCCTCGGTGAGGTCCTTAACGCGCGTATCCACGTTAACGTTGCACTCGACGCAGATCTTCGTCGCAGTGGTGCGGCCGATGCCGTAAATGTAGGTCAGACCGATCTCAACGCGCTTCTCACGCGGGAGGTCGACACCATTAATACGGGCCAACGTAGTCTCCTCTCTTAACCCTGACGCTGCTTATGACGGGGGTTCTCGCAAATGACGAGGACCTTGCCATGGCGCCTAATGATTTTGCACTTATCGCACATCTTCTTGACCGAAGGACGTACCTTCATCGTTCTTCCTTTCGGTAGCGCTCAAACTACTTCCCTACTATCTACTCGCCCAGCCGCAGGCGTTTAAAACTATGGCTGGTCTTCACACGCAAACCGACCGTAGGTTGAGCTAAGCCTGCAGTCGGAAAAGAGCGTGTATGCGTGTCGCTATTTATAGCGATAGGTGATGCGACCGCGGGTCAGGTCGTACGGGGAAAGCTCCACGACAACCCTGTCACCGGGGAGAATGCGGATGTAATTCATTCGGATCTTGCCAGAAATGTTGCACAGAACCGAATGACCGTTCTCGAGCTCGACCTTAAACATGGCGTTAGGCAGCGGTTCCTTTACCGTACCCTCGAGCTCAATTGCGTCTTCCTTCTTCACAAGCAATCATCTTTCTCTAGAAAACGACAGCGATTGAGTATTCTACAATACGCATGCACGTATCGTAATATCTTCGTAATGGCTCCACATCTAAGTGGAACTTGTTACATTTGAAATGTAAAACAAAGCCGTTCCCTGATGCCCAAGATCGCCTTGAAATGAGAAGGAATAGACCTTGGGGTCATGCCTTCGAAATTGAAAGGCGAGGTTGGACATCAGGGGGAGGCGACTTTTACATTTCACCGCCCTGCAAGGAACACCAGGAGCCCTGGGCATCCGTGGTAAGAATCACCGGACCGTCATTGGTAATGGCGATGGTGTTCTCGTAGTGCGCAGCGGGCAGGTGGTCGTTGGTCGTAACGATCCAACCATCGGAGCCAGTGCTCACATGATTGGAACCCATCGTAACCATCGGCTCGATGGCGATGACCATACCAGCCTGAAGGCGAACGCCTCTCCCCTTCTTTCCATAATTTGGAACATTGGGGTCCTCGTGCATCACATTACCGATACCATGCCCCACGTAATCGCGAAGCACGCCGTAGCCGTGAGACTCGGCGAGGGACTGAACGGCATAGCCGACGTCCCCGATATGGTTACCGGGAACAGCCTGCTCGATGGCAGCCTTAAGGCAATCGCGCGTAACCTCGCACAGGGCCTTGGCCTCGGGCGTGGGCGTGCCGACGAAAAACGTCCAAGCGTTATCGCCGACCCAACCGTCGACAATGGCTCCCGTATCGATGGAGATGATATCGCCATCGCGCAGGATCATGTCGGGGTTGGGAATACCGTGGACCACGGCATCGTTGATCGATGCGCAAATGGTACCCGGGAACCCACCGTAACCCTTAAAGGCCGGGGTGCCGCCATGCATGCGGATAATCTGCTCCGCAAGCTGATCGAGCTCAAAGGTCGACACGCCGGGGCGAACCATGGCTCCAACGTGGCGGAGCGCCATCTTAGATAGCGCTCCTGCCTTCTTCATCTGCTCAATTTGCGTTGCAGACTTAATCTTGATCATAGACCGAGAGCCTCTTTGACATCCCCGTACACGGTCTCGCGAGCCTGGTCACCGTTGACCGACTTGAGCAGACCCTGGCCACGATAGTAGTCGACGAGCGGGCTCGTGGACTTCTCGTAGACGTCGAGACGGTTCTTGATGGTCTCGGGCTTGTCGTCGTCGCGCTGATACATCTCGCCGCCGCACTTGGGGCAGGTGGCATCGGCAGCAGTGCCGGTGTATCCGCAGGCGCGGCAGGTACGACGCGAAGAAAGACGATCGATGATGACCTCGGGGGCCACATCGACCAGAAGAGCGCAGTCGATCTCGCGACCCATGGCGGAGAGCTCGGAATCGAGCGTCACAGCCTGGGCAGTGTTGCGCGGGAAGCCATCGAGGATGAAGCCCTGCTGGGCGTCATCGGCGGCAAGGCGCTCCTTGACAAGGTCGATCACGAGCTGATCGGGAACGAGCTCGCCAGCGTCCATGTACTTCTTAGCCTGAATACCAAGCTCAGTGCCACCCTTGACGGCAGCACGCAGCAGGTCGCCCGTGGAAATGTGAGCGACGCCAAACTCGGCGACGAGCTCCTGCGCGACGGTGCCCTTACCGGCACCCGGAGCTCCGAGCAATACGAGGTTCATGAGCAATCCTCCTCTAGCCTATTTAAAGAATCCATCGTAATCATACATCTTGATCTGGCCTTCGAGCTTATCGACCGTGTCGAGCACGACGCCGACCATGATGAGGATGGACGTGCCGCCAAATGCCTGGATCAGCTGGTTACCCGTGAAGGAGAAGATGATCGAAGGCACGATGGCGATGAGCGCCAAAAAGACAGCGCTGGGAAGCGTGATCTTGTTGAGCGCATTCTTGATGTAGGCCGCGGTAGCCCTACCCGGACGCACGCCCGGAATAAAGCCGCCCTGCTTCTTAAGGTTGTCGGCCGTGTCATCGGGGTTAAACACCATGGAGGTGTAGAAGTACGCGAAGAACACAATGAGGACAACGTTAAGCACCCAGTTGAGCCAACCGGTCGAAAGCGCAGAGGCAACTGCCTGAATCCAGCCGATGCCGGGGAAGAACACGGCAATCTGAGCCGGGAAGTACAGCAGCGCCGAAGCGAAGATGATCGGCACGACACCCGCGGTGTTGACCTTGATGGGCAGGTAGGTGGTCTGGCCACCCATCATGCGACGGCCCACGACGCGCTTAGCGTAGGAGACCGGAATGCGGCGCTGGCCGCGCTCAAGGAAAACAATCAGCGGGATAACCAGCAGGATGATGGCGCAGATGATCACCATGGTGATGATGCCACCGGCATTGCCCTCGGTGCTGGAGAAGATCGCCTGCGGCAGACCGGCCATGATGTTTGCAAAGATGATCAGCGACATGCCATTGCCGATACCGCGCTGGGTGATGAGCTCACCAATCCACATGATCAGCATGGCGCCCGCGGTGAGCGTGCCAACGATCATGAGGTCGAAGATGATCTCGGGAGCGCCGGCGCCATTAAAGCTGATGCCGAAGCTCTTAAAGAGGAAGAGGTAACCCACGGAGTTGAGGATTGCCAGAGCCAGGGTGAGGTAACGCGAATACTGCGTAATCTTGGTCTGACCGACCTCGCCCTCGCGGGCAAGCTCATGCAGGGAAGGCACAACGGCCTGGAGCATCTGGAGGATGATCGAGCTGGTGATGTAAGGCATGATGCCCAGGGAGAACACCGACACATAGCTCAACGCGCCACCAGAGAAAAGATTCAGGAGGGCCATAGCACCTGCGGCGACCGAATTGTTATCGGTCGAGAAAAGGCCCAGCATCCCCTGGAAGGGAATGCCGGGCACAGGAACGTGCGCACCAATGCGGTACACGACGAGCATAGCTATGGTAAAAAGAATCTTTTCGCGCAATTCTTTGATGCGGAAAGCATTCTTAAGACCATTTAGCACGGCAGCTCGACCTTTCCGCCGGCGGCCTCGATCTTGGCCTGCGCAGAAGCGCTGACCTTGTCGACCTTGACCGTGAACTTCTTGGTGAGCTCACCATTGCCGAGCACCTTGACGGGCTCGAACTCGCTCTTGGTGATGCGAGCGGCCTTAAGAGCGGCACCGTCGATCACAGCGCCGTCCTCGAACTTGCGCTCGAGACGATCAACGTTAACAGCGGTGTACTCGATACGACGGGGGTTGCGGAAGCCCGGAAGCTTGGGCAGGCGCATAGCCAGCGGAGTCTGGCCACCCTCGAAGCCGGCACCCTTGGTGCCGCCAGAGCGGGAACCCTGGCCCTTCTGACCGCGGCCAGAAGTGGTGCCGTGACCCGAAGAATTGCCACGGCCGACGCGCTTGCGGTTCTTGGTGGAACCGGGCGCGGGAGTAAGATCGTGAAGCTGCATTTGCTACTCCTCTACAATCTCGACAAGGTGCTTAACCTTGAAGATCATGCCGCGGACGGACTCGTTGTCAGCAATCTCGCGAACCTCGCGGATCCTGTGGAGACCGAGGGCACGGACAGTACGGACCTGGTCCTGCTTGCAACCGTTGGTGCTGCGGACCTGCTTGATCTTGATGGTGTCAGCCATGCTTAGTTCTCCTTACCGACGAACATCTCGGAGACCGTCAGGCCACGGCGAGCCGCGACGTCCTCAGGGCTGGAGAGCTCCTTGAGGCCCTCGACGGCAGCCTTGATGATGTTGAGGCCGTTGTCGGTACCGAGGGACTTGGACAGGACGTTCTTGATGCCAGCAAGCTCGAAGAGGGGACGCACAGCGCCGCCGGCGATAACGCCGGTACCCTCGACAGCGGGCTTGATGATGATGCGGCCGGCACCAAAGTGGCCGAGAACCTCGTGCGGAATGGTGCCCTGCTCGGTCACCGGCACGTGGAACATGTTCTTCTTGGCATCGAGAGACGCCTTGGAGATGGCCATGGGCACCTCAGCGGACTTGCCCATGCCAACGCCGACGTTGCCCTTGCCGTCGCCAACGACGACGAGAGCGACGAGGCTCATGCGACGACCGCCCTTGACGGTCTTCGACACGCGGTTGATGTAAACGACGCGCTCCTCGAACTCGGAGGCCTCGCGCTGCTGCTTCTGATTACGAGCCATGTGCTACATACCTCCTAGAACTCGAGACCGGCGGCACGAGCACCGTCGGCGAGGGCCTTGACGCGGCCATGGTAGATACGGCCACCACGATCGAAAGCGACCTTGGTGATGCCGGCCTCGATGGCACGCCTGCCAACGAGCTGACCGACCTTCTCCGCAGCCTCCTTGTTCGAGGTGTGGGTGCCCTTGAACTCGGCCTCGAGGGTCGAGGCGGAGACGAGCGTCAGGCTGGAGCCCTTGCTGTCGTCGATGATCTGGGCATAGATGTTGGCGTTGGTACGGGTCACGCGAAGACGCGGACGCTCGGCGGTACCCGAGACCTTGCCGCGAACACGACGCTGACGACGCTTGAGGCCTTCCAGCTTCGCCTTATGCTTGTTCATACGTAAACTCCTAAAAAGGTTGATCTTGCCAGCACCTAACGGGGTGCTGGTCTTATGCGAGTAAGTCGGTTACGACTACTTGGCGGCCTTACCCAGCTTGCGGCGGATGTGCTCGCCAACATAGTGGATACCCTTGCCCTTGTAAGGCTCGGGAGGACGATGGCCGCGGATCTCAGCGGCGATCTGACCGACCTGCTGCTTGTTGATACCCTTGACGTTCACGTGGGTGTTGTCGGGAACCTCGAAGGTGATGCCCTCGGGAGCCTCGACGATCACGGGGTGCGAGAAGCCCAGGGAGAACTCGAGGTTCTTGCCCTTCTGCTGCACGCGGTAACCGACGCCGGCGAGCTCGAGCTTCTTCTCGAAGCCCTCGGAAACGCCAACAACCATGTTGTGGATGAGGGCGCGGGTGAGGCCGTGGCGGGCACGGGTCTCACGCTCGTCGTCGGGACGGGAAACGGTGAGGACGTTGTCCTCGACGTTGATGGTGAGCTTCTCAAAGACATCGAGCTCGAGCTGGCCCTTGGGGCCCTTGACGACAACGTTGTTGCCGTTGACTGCCACTTCGACTCCGGCGGGAATCTGGACAGGCTTATTACCGATACGAGACACGGTGATCTCCTTTCCTTCTACCTACCGACCGAATTACCAGACGTAGGCGATGATCTCGCCGCCGACGTTGTGCTTGCGAGCATCGCGGTCGGTCATGACGCCATGGCTGGTGGAAATAATGGCGGTACCAAGGCCACCGCGGACGCGGGGCATGTCGGCAACGCCGGTGTACTTACGCAGGCCCGGCTTGGAAATGCGGCGGATGCCGTTGATGACCTTAGCCTTCTTGGGACCATACTTAAGCGTGATGTGCAGAGTCTTCTGGGGAACGGTGTCCTCGACATCGTAGCCCTCGATGTAGCCCTCCTCGTGCAGAACACGAGCGATCTCGACGAGCTTCTTGCTGCTCGGCATGGAGACCGTGGCCTTGTTCACAGAGTTAGCGTTACGGATGCGCGTAAGCATATCTGCGATCGGGTCTGTAAGGTTCATACAGATTCTCCTTCGTTCTTGATGAACACGTGCTCTTGGTTCTTCGCCGCCCTTAACGGCAAAGCCTATTTAGCGCGTTTTCCCTGTTCCAAACTGATGCTTGAAACGCTGGTAGTGACTTACCAGCTGGCCTTCTTAACGCCGGGAAGCTCGCCCTTGAGTGCAAGCTCACGGAAGCAGACACGGCACAGGCCGAACTTGCGGTACACAGAGTGCGGACGGCCGCAGCGCTGGCAGCGCGTGTACTCACGAGTAGAGAACTTCTGCTTGCGATTGCACTTGACGATCATCGATGTCTTAGCCACTTATATCCTCCTCACATAGAGTATTGTTCGCCCCAAGCGCCGCCCCCTTGTGGGAACGGCGCTTATAGGGCAGGTGAACCTATTTCTTGAACGGGAAACCGAAGGCGTCCAGAAGGGCCTTGGCCTCCTCATCGGTGTTGGCGGTGGTCACGAAAGTGATGTCCATACCACGCTGGTGATCGACGGAGTCGAAGTCGATCTCGGGGAAGATGAGCTGCTCGGTGACGCCCATGGAGAAGTTACCACGGCCGTCGAAGCTCTTGGCGGAGATGCCGCGGAAGTCGCGGATACGGGGGATCGCGACGGAGGTCAGACGATCGAAGAACTCCCACATACGGTCGCCACGCAGGGTAACCTTGCAGCCGATCGGCATACCAGCGCGCAGGCGGAAGGTAGCGATGGACTTGCGGGCACGGGTGATCATCGGCTGCTGGCCGGTGATGGCGCGCAGGTCGCGCACGGCACCGTCGATGGCCTTGGAATCGGTAGCGGCCTCGCCGACACCCATGTTCACGACGATCTTCTCAAACTTGGGGATCATCATGACGTTCTCGTACTGGAACTTTTCCTGAAGCTGCTGCTTGACCTCGTTGTTGTACTTGGTCTTCAGACGCGGCACATACTTCTCTTCTGCCATTGTTCACTCCTTCTTGGGGTTTTAAGCACGGGGCGTGGCCACGGTGGGTTGTCCTCGTGCCTCCTGGCTGCATCCGCGCCGCTCATGGCATTTCGCGGTTTGGACTCGACGCAGCAGGAGCCGACAAAACAATCGGTACTATACGCGCATTGGGAGCGTATTTCCAGAAAAACCTCGTCTGCCTGCACAACTCCACAACTCCCCCGCACATCTTGATCCCTAGGGGACGGAGGAAAACGGATCACTTGGGTCACCTGACTCCTTGAGTGATCCGTTTTCCTCCGTCCCCAAGGGATCAAAATGGCAGTTGCGGTGAAATAGGGACTGTTTGACGGCTTAACAGGCTTAAACAGTCCGTATTCCACCGCAACTCATATATGGGGATGCGATTAGCGCTTGCGGGGGACGAGTTTGGTGCGGCGCAGGTGAATCATCTCGGCGGCGATGGAGATGGCGATTTCCTCGGGATCCTCCGCCTCGATGGCAACGCCGATCGGCAGGTGCAGCTCGTGAATCTGCTCCTGCGTAAAGCCCTCCTGCTCCAAGCGGGCCCGCACAAAGGCCGTCTTGCGACGCGAGCCCAGGCAACCCAGATAGGCGGGCTTGGCGCGCATCGCCTGGATCACCACGTCGATATCGGACTTGTGGCCTGCTGTGGCCACGACCACCAAGTCGCGCGGGCCGATGGGACACAGCTCGTCCAGGTTCTTGTAATCGACCAGGCGACGATCGTAGACACCGGGCACCCATTCGGGCGTCAGCGTTCCAGGACGGTCATCGCAGGCCACGACGGCAAAGCCCGCCGCCGTGAGCACGCGTGCCGTCGCAGCGCCCACGTGGCCGCAGCCAAAGATATAGGTCAGGCCCTCGGGGCAGAGCGTCTCGATGTGCGCCGCGGGAATATCGGAGGCCGCGTTGGTGTAGGTGACCTTACTCCCCTCCTCCACCAGTGCAAGCCCGGGGCAGCCCGCAATGGTGCGGCGTGATTCCTCGCCATGGTACTCGGCCACATCGCCCTCGAGCGCGCTCGCGATAAACGGCTCAAAGTCGATGGTGAAGTCGCCGATGCGGCGGTACGCCAGCACATCGGCAATCTCCTGGAACAACGGTGCCTGGGTCGCGGCCAGGTGCAGATAGCACAGGCAGATAGCTCCGCCGCAGATCATGCCAGTATCGGAGCTCTCGCCGCCCATGGTATAGCGGACCAGGCGCGACTGCCCCGCGGCCAACAGCTCGCGGGCCTCGTCCAGCGCAAAGAGCTCGATTTTGCCGCCGCCGATGGTGCCCGCTTGGCTACCGTCGGCAAAAACGGCCATCCAGGCGCCCACGCCGCGCGGCGACGACCCCGCCGTGCCGGCCACGACCACGAACTCGCACGTCTTACCAGCCTTCAGAGCGCCAAGCGTAGCATTCACCACATCGAGCTTTTCCATTGCCGCCTTCTATCCTCTAAAGACATCGGTGAGCATAGCGAGTGCCTCGAGCACGCCGCCGCCGACCGACGTCGCTTTGTCCGAAATGTAGTTGATATAGCTGGCATCGCCGCGGGGATCGACATCGGCGCATTTAAAGCCCTCAGTCACCTGCACGCCGTTCGCCAAAAGCCCGCGCAGACAGCCATCGATCTGCGTGCACATGGGCGTATCGCCCGCATACCCAATCACGTCTCCGGTGCTCACGATATCGCCGATCGCATGGTCGGACCGAAACACGCCGGCGGCGGGGCTGTGGATAACACGCTCTTTGCCATAGCCGGCGATAATGCCCGGCACGCCTGTGTTGGGCTGGGGCGAACCTTGGGTAATGACACGGCCGAGAAAATGCCCGCGCATGGTCTCGACCACGGCGTCGCAGTCAACCGGCGCGGTAAAGCCCGGCCCCACGGCGATGACGGCAGGCGCCATGTCGCGCGTGGTGCCCAAGTTGCGCTTAGCCAAAATCGCGTCGACCACAGCCGCGGGTTTCAACTCGCCGAGCATCTTGGCCTGGGGGTCCACTACAACGGCGACGTCTCCAGCCTCGGTAATCGCAAGCGCCTCAGCCGGCGTCTGTGCCAAGCGAGCGCGAATGCCTTCGATCTCGACCTCGCCCAGGCGAATGGCCTCGCAAAAACAGATTGTGCGGCGGATGCACGTGGGAACCGCGATATCGGCCATAACGACCGACACGCCGGCGCGCACCAAGCGAGCGGCGACACCCGTGGCGATATCGCCAGCGCCGCGAACATAAACGAGCATTCCCGGGGCACCTCCCTGTGCTACGGTTTGAACAGAGCAAAAGCGGTTCGACCGCTACTCTGATGATTATTTATTATCACAGTATTATACGGCGGTGAACAGATGGAAACGGTTAACGGCAGCCTTGCCTCCACGCTCAAGATTGAGCCGGGCATCACCGCGATCATCGGCAGCGGTGGCAAGTCGACCTTGCTAAAGACGCTCGGCCTTGAGCTTATGCGCGCTGGCGGCCGCGTGCTCCTCTGCACCACCACGCACATGTTCCCCGTCGCCGGCGTGCCATGGGACGGGTCGAGCCGTCGCCTGGACGCCGTACCTTGGAAGCCGGGTACCTTACACGCCCCAGGCTGCACCTGCGAGGCCTGCGTGGGACCTGTGCGGGGAAGCATCTGCCAGGCAGGCGTCTTGGACCCCCAGACGGGCAAGCTCTCCTCCCCTGCCGAGCCGCTCGACCAGCTGGCGCAGCGCTTTGACTACGTCCTGGCCGAGGCGGACGGCAGCAAGCGGCTCCCGCTCAAGGCGCACGCCGCCTGGGAGCCGGTAATCCCCTCTGGCACAGCCAACATCGCCTGGATCGTCGGCGCCTCGGGGCTCGGCAAGCCCATCGCCGAGGTTGTCCACCGCCCCGAGCTCTTCTGCGAGCGCTGCGGCTGCGAGCTCACCGACATCGCCACGCCCGAGCGCGTCGCCACGGTGCTCAATGCCGAGCTGCGGATGCTGAACCTCAACAATGCCCGCATCATGCTCAACCAAGTCGACACGCTTGCCGACCCAACGATGGCAGACCGCTTTGAGGCCGCCCTCGGCCGCCCCATCGTCGCCACCAGCCTCCAGGGGTAGCCCTGCTAGCGGGGGACGTAGCGGCCGGGCTGGGCTCCGGTGGGCTCGCCGTCGCGTGCCGCCAGTACGCCGTTGACGTAGACGGCCTTGGCGCGACCATGCGCCTCAAAGCCCTCGAGCGGCGTGTAGTCCACAGCCTGATGCTGCGTCGCCGCGCGAATGGTCCAGCGCGCTTGAGGATCCCACACGCACACGTCGGCATCGGAGCCCTCGGCAAGACAGCCCTTGCGCGGATACATGCCAAAGACGCGCGCCGGGTTCTCGCTCATCAGGCGGCAGAGGTCCTCGGGGCCCAACTGCCCTTCAAAACTCGTGGCAATCGCGACGGGACGATGCTCCACGCCGGGACCGCCGTTGGGAATCGCGCGGAAGTCATCGCGCCCGCGGTCCTTTTGCCCGTGCAGGTTAAAGCTGCAGTGGTCGGTGGCGATGGTATCGATCTCGCCGGCCACAAGCGCCTCGCGCAGGGCCGCACGGTCGCCGGCATGACGCAGCGGCGGACTCATCACATACTTGGCACCCGCAAAGCCGTCCTCGCCCTGCTCCAAGTAGCAAGTATCGTCGAGCATCAGATACTGGGGGCAGGTCTCGACATAAATGTTCTTCTGGCCGCGCGCCTTGGCGGCACGAATGGCCTCAAGCCCCAGTTTGGTCGAAAGGTGCACCACGTTGACCGGTGCGTCGCCAGCCAAGTGTGCCAGATACAGCAGGCGGCTCACGGCCTCGGCCTCGCACACATCCGGACGGCTGAGCGCATGCCCCTCGGGCCCGTGGATACCCTGCTCGTACACGCGCTTCTGCAGTTCATTCACCAGCGTGCCGTTCTCGCAATGCACGCACAGTATGCCGCCCAGGTGCTTGAGCTCCTCCAGCACCTCGAGCGTCTCGGCATCGTCCAAGCGCAGGTGGTCGTAGGCAAAGTAGGTCTTAAACGACGACACGCCCGCCTCGCGCATGGCCGCGAGATCGGCGCGGTTGCGTTCGTTCCACTCGGCGAGTGCCATATGAAAGGCGTAGTTGGCCGTGCAGGTGCCATCGGCGCGGTGGTGCCACTCGGCAAGGGCATCAGGCATGGTCACGCCGCGGTCGGCCGTGGCGTAGTCTACGATGGTCGTCGTGCCGCCGCAGGCAGCCGCGCGCGTGCCGGTCTCAAAGCTATCGGCCGTCCAATCCATACCGGTCCAGCACTGCATGTGCGTGTGGCCGTCGATAAAGCCGGGGAACACCCAGCAGCCCGCGGCATCCTGGACGGTATCGCCCTCGCCCGGCTCGATCGTCGCGGCAATTCGCGCAATCTTGTCGCCCTCCATGGCAAGGTCGGCGCGACGAAGCCCCTGGGGCGTCACGAGCGCGCCATTTTTGATAATGATCATGTTGCTCCTTATTGATTAATACAGTTGGCCACGCGATCAAAATACGAGCAGGCCGCGATATGCTCCGAGACGCGGCGCTGGCCCTTGGCGGTGTCGACATCCCACAACTCGTACGCACGCGCCTCGACCAGCGCAACGTCGACGCGGCCTTTCAGGATCGAACCGCCGCCGTCCTTGCCCTCAAGACGCATAAGCGCATCGAACAGTTCCGCCGGAAAGAGCACCGGACTCGAAGGCTCACCGTTGCACGCCAAGCGCACCGGATGTTTGCGGCCACGCTCGTCAAACGCGCGAACCATGGCCTCAAAAGAATCCGAACTCACAAGCGGCTGGTCGCCCGGCAAAAAGAGGCAACCTTTCCAGTTGCGTTCGACTCCCCACGAAAGGCCCGCACGGACGCTTTCGCTGCGCAGCTCGCCATCGTGCAGCACGCACGGGCAATGCTTGTCCTCGCAAATCTGGGCGACCTCGGGCCAACGCGTCGAAACCACGACGTCAAAGCCCCGGGGAACCGAATCGATGGTCCGGGCAATCAGCGGCTCGCCATAGATATCGGCAAGCATCTTGTTAGAGCCAAACCGCTTGCCCTCGCCCGAAGCCATAATGACGCAACCGAGTTTCATCTCCGCAAAACCTCCCCTGGCCGCCTTGGACACCATAGTTGCTATACCCACCATACCAAGCTCGCACTCCGTCGGAACAGGCATGCGCTCGTTTTTCCAGCGAACGCCCCTTGGCTCTCCATAGCACAAAGGAGGGCACCCCGCGACGCAGGGCACCCTCCTCAATGGTGCAGATATGCCTACTCAGCGTCGCCGGTAAACGTGGTACCGGTCTTGCCGGCAAGACCGTCACGCGCCTTCTCGAGCAGCGTGATGAGCGCCGTGCGGCCCGGCTTGCTCTCGGCAAACGTCGAGGCGGCCTGAACCTTGGGCAGCATGGAGCCGCGGCCGAACTCGTTGGCCTCGGACAGACGCTTAACATCGGCAGCGGTCAGTGTGTCGAGCCACTGCTCGTGGTCGGTGCCAAAGCCAATGGCAACCTTCTCCACGGCCGTCAGGATGATCAGAGCATCGGCGTCGAGCTGCTCGGCAAGCTTCTCGGCCGCAAAGTCCTTATCGATGACGGCAGCGGCGCCCTTAAGGTGGTTGCCCTGGGCCTTGGTGACGGGAATGCCGCCACCGCCGCAGGAGATCACCACGTGGTTGGACTCGACGAGCGACTTGATGGTGTCGAGCTCGACGATGTTCACGGGCTTGGGCGAAGCCACCACGCGACGGAAGCCCTGCTTCTCGTCGTGGATGAACTGGTAGCCGCGGTCGGCCTCCAGCTCCTTGGCCTCGGCCTCGCTCATCCACGGACCGATCGGCTTGACCGGGTCGGCAAAGGCCGGGTCGTCTGCCGCAACCTCGACCTGGGTGAGCACGGTGGCGACACCCTTGTCGATATTGCGGTCGAGCATTTCCTCGCGCAGCGCATTTTGCAGGTCATAGCCAATGTAGCCCTGGCTCATGGCGCCGCAAACGGACAGCGGGCAGGGAACGTACTTCTGAGGGTTAGAGCGCGTGAGCTCGGCCATCGCGTTGGCGATCATACCCACCTGGGGACCGTTGCCATGCACGACGACAACCTCGTTGCCCTCCTCGATCAGGTCGACGATAGCCTTGGAAGTCGTCTTGACGGCCTCCATCTGCTCGGGAAGGTTGGCGCCGAGGGCGTTTCCACCCAGGGCGACAACAATACGCTTAGCCATTTCTCAGCCCAGCTTTAGGCCTGGAACCAACGGGCGGTGTTGCGCTCGTCGAGGGCCTTGAGGGCAGCGGCGGGATCGGCAACCTTCTGCAGGAACATCATGGCTGCGATGGCGTACGGCTTGTAGCTGGCCTCCTTGTACATGCCCACACGGTGCATGTCGAAGACGTCGGCGTTGACCTCGCCGTGCTCGCAGGAGACACCGGAGATGTCGGCGGGCAGCGGGTGCATAAAGATGGTGTCCTGGCCGTTGGCAGTCTTCTCCATGAGCTCGGTCGTGGAGCACCAATCCTGATGGGTGGCGTTCTGGGCGAGCAGCTCCTTCTCGAGCGCTGCGATGCCGGCGTCGTCGCCCTCGGCGTACAGGTTGGTACGCTTCTCCATGGCGGCAAACGGAGCCCAGCTCTTGGGGATCACGATGTCGGCGCCCTCGAAGGCCTCGGCCATGGTGTTGACCTGCTTAAAGGTGGTGCCGGACTCGGCGGCATAGCCCTTGGCACGCTCGACGACCTCGGGCATGAGGTCGTAGCCCTCGGGGTGGGCCAGGGTGACGTCCATGCCAAAACGGGGCAGCAGGCTGATCAGCGACTGCGGGCAGGACAGCGGCTTGCCGTAAGAGGGCGAATAGGCCCAGGTAACGGCAACCTTCTTGCCCTTGAGGTTCTCGAGGCCGCCAAACTCGTTGATGAGGTAGAGCATGTCGGCAGAGGACTGCGTGGGGTGATCGGAGTCGGACTGCAGGGAGATGAGCGTGGGACGGTGATCCAGAACGCCATCCTCGTAGGCCTGCTGCACGGACTCGGAGACCTCGGCCATGTAGGCGTCGCCCTTGCCGATGTACATGTCGTCGCGGATGCCGATGACGTCGGCCATGAAGGAGATCATGGTAGCGGTCTCGCGGACGGTCTCGCCGTGAGCGATCTGGGACTTCTTCTCGTCCAGGTCCTGCAGCTCAAGGCCGAGCAGGTTGGCGGCCTTAGAGAAGGAAAAGCGCGTACGGGTGGAGTTGTCGCGGAACAGGGAGACGGCCAGGCCCGAGTCGAAGATCTTGGACGAGACGTTGTTCTCACGCAGCTCGCGCAGAGCGTCGGCGACGATGTAGAGCGCCTTGAGCTCATCGGTGGTCTTGTCCCAGGTGTGCAGGAAGTCGCTGCCGTACATGCCCTTAAAATCGAGGCCGTTCAGCTGCTCGACGAGCTCGGTAAACTTGGCGTCCATGGAAATGTCCTTTCGAAAAGATGAAACGATCGCAATGAGTGGATGTGCTCCGGCATGCGCGTGTGGCTAGAACATGCCGAGCACTATGACGAGGACCCGCCACCGTTGAGGAAGCATGGGAGATAACGACCGCGGGCCCCAAATCAACAAGGGGTGCCGGGGACACGAGCGGCCCCCGGCTCAACAAAATCGAGGAATGGGACTAATCGATCTTGTTGTTGGTCAGACCGGCGCGGAACACGGTGGCGTCGCCGTCGGCCTGGCTCGGATCGTAGAGGTTCAGGGCAGCCACGTACATGGCGGCAGCGGTGACCAGGTCGTCCTTGTAGGTGACCTCGTTGGGAGCGTGAGCCTGAGACTCGGCACCCGGGCCAAAGCCGACGCAGGGGATGCCATAGCGGCCCTGGATGGAAACGCAGTTCGTGGAGAAGGTCCACTTGTCGCACAGCGGACGACCGGTGCGCTTGTCCATGCTGGGCTCGCAGCCGATGCGCTCGTCACCGAACATGGCCTTGTGGGCGTCGACGAGGGCCTTGACGTGCGGAGCGGTCTCCTTGTTGATCCACGTGGGGAAGTAAGCCTCGGTCTCGTAGACCTCGCCGGTCCAGGACGGACGGTCGTACATGTACATGGAGACCTTCACGTCGTCGCCGTACTTCTTGGCGGCCGGCAGGTTGCGGATCTCGTCCAGGCAGGACTCCCAGGTCTCGCCGGCGGTCATGCGACGGTCGATGGAGATGGCGCAGGAGTCAGCCACGGCGCAACGGCTGGGGCTGGTGTAGAAGATCTGGCTGACGGTGCAGGTGCCGCGGCCCAGGAAGCGGGCATCCTCAAAGTGCTCGGGGTTGTACTTGGGGTCGAGCATCTTGACGAGGCCCTTGATGTCGGTCGACTCGTCGCAGCCGTTGTTGTTGAGGGCGCGGACGTCGGCGATGATGTCGGCCATCTTGTAGATGGCGTTGTCGCCGCGGTCGGGAGCGGAGCCGTGGCAGGAGGTGCCGTGAACGTCGACGCGGATCTCCATGCGGCCGCGGTGACCGCGATAGATGCCGCCGTCGGTGGGCTCGGTGGAAATGACGAACTCGGGCTTAATGCCGTCCTTGTTGTAGATGTACTGCCAGCACATGCCGTCGCAGTCCTCTTCCTGGACGGTGCCGACGACCATGATCTTGTAGCCCTCGGGGATGAGGCCCATGTCCTTCATCATCTTGGCAGCGTAGGTAGCAGAAGCCATGCCGCCCTCCTGGTCGGAGCCGCCGCGGCCGTAGATGATCTCGTCGGTCTCGTAGCCCTCATAGGGATCGGCATCCCAGTTCTCGATGTTGCCGATGCCAACGGTGTCGATGTGAGAGTCAATGGCGATGATCTTGTCACCCTCGCCCATAAAGCCCATGACATTGCCCAGGCCGTCGACCTTGACCTCGTCATAGCCAAGGCTCTCCATCTCGGCCTTGATGCAAGCGACAACCTCACCCTCCTCGCAGGACTCAGAGGGGTGGCTAATCATTGCGCGAAGAAAACGCGTCATATCAGCACGATGAGACTCAGCCGCAGCCTTAATGGCATCAAAATCGAGTTCTTTAGTCATAACAGTCAACCTTTCTACAAGGGTTTACCTACAGGTAGATATTTCAGATAGATCACTTGTGCCAAGCAGCGTAAGGTCGAGCACCCGGCAAGCAAGTAAACGTAGGGTGGCGGAGCATATGTTTGCTCCGTCGCGAGTTCCGCACGCAAAGGAAAGCACTTAATGTGCTTTCCGTCTTGCGCAGGACTGTTCGAGCAGCGGAGTAAACATATGCTCCGCCACCCGGACAGGTTAGGCTCGCTAGCAGGTCGGATACTCGCCCTCCCAGACGATGCGACGGTACTGATCCGGGTCGGTGTCACCTTCCGTGGAGAAGCAGAGCACGGAGCTCGTCTTGTCCAGGCCGATGAGCTCCTTGAGCTCGGCGTACTCGGGATCGAGCATGAGGGTCTCGACCAAGCCGGTGGTCACCGCGCCGGACTCGCCGGAGATGACGCGCGGGTCGCCCTTCTCGGGAGCGCCCAGGGTGCGCATGCCGCGAGCGGTGACCCAGTCGGGGCAGGACACGAACGCGGTGGTGTGGTTGCGCAGGATATCCCAGCCCAGGATGTTGGGCTCGCCGCAGCACAGGCCGGCCATGATGGAGGGCATGTCGCCGTCCACGATGCGCGGGTCGCCGTCGCCGGCGGCAGCGCCCTTGTACAGGCAGGCGGCAGGCGCGCACTCGACCACGACGAAGGTGGGCGGGTTATCGGGATACAGGTTGGTGAAGTAGCCCACCACGGCGCCGGCGAGCGAGCCCACGCCAGCCTGGACAAAGACGTGCGTCGGGCGGTTGATGGCCATCTCGCGCAGCTGCTCGGCAGCCTCGGAAGCCATGGTGCCGTAGCCCTCCATGATCCAGGACGGGATCTTCTCGTAGCCCTCCCAGGCGGTGTCCTGAACGATAACGCCGCGCTCGCAGGCGTCGGCCTCGGCGGCGGCCATGCGCACGCACTCGTCGTAGTTGACATCTTCGATGGTCACCGTGGCGCCCTCGGCGGCGATGTTATCAAAGCGGGGCTTGGTGGAACCCTTGGGCATGTGCACGACGGCCTTCTGGCCCAGCTTGTTGGCAGCCCATGCCACGCCACGGCCATGGTTGCCATCGGTAGCGGTAAAGAAGGTAGCCTGGCCAAAGTCCTTGGCAAGCTGATCGGAGGTCAGGTAATCGAAGGTGCAGTCGGCAACGTCCTTGCCGGTCTCGTCGGCAATGTAGTTGGCCATGGCAAACGAACCGCCCAGAACCTTAAAGGCGTTGAGGCCAAAGCGATAGCTCTCGTCCTTGACGCACAGGTTGGACAGGCCCAGGCGCGCAGCCTGGCCATCCAGGCGGGCAAGCGGAGTGACGGTGTACTGGGGGAACGACTGGTGGAAGGCGCGGGCCTTCTTCACGTGGTCGAGGCTCATGATTCCCAAGTGCTTGTCATCGCTCTTGGGCATCGTGTTGCCCGCCCACTGGATCTTATCGGCCATACGGTGAACTCCTTAAGTCCTCTCTTGCCGGCCCCCGCATACGCGTTTCAGCCCATTCCCATTCATGCGACTGAACTTTTATGTGGATGCCAAACAAAAAGTTTGTTAGCACTGTTCTATCACACTTTTTGATTGATAAACCTAACAAATTGTTTGTTGCCGTAATCGGTACCATTTCGCCGCCGAACGGTCGCATAACGCAGCGATGCTTTCGTTATTTGCGAACAGGTGTGGTTTATGGCACAGTGAGCCCAAACTAATTTTTAGGAAGGCACCTATGACCCCCGCACAGATTGAGTTTTACAAGCGTCTTGCGCGCAGCCTGGCACTACAGTTTGGCCCCAACTGCGAAATCGTCGTCCACGATCTGGAGACCGAGGACATGGACCACTCTATCGTGGTGATTGAAAACGGCCACATCAGCGGACGCAAACTGGGCGACGGCCCCAGCCATATTGTGCTCGAGTCCATGCACGAAGATGCCGCCGAGGTCCACGACCGCGCGCCGTACCTCACCAAGACCGCCGATGGCAAGCTGCTCAAATCGTCGACCATCTTCATTCGCGACGACGCCGGCAACCCCGTTGGCATTATGGGCATCAACTTTGACATCACGCTCATGAAGGCGTTCGAGCGTTCGCTCGACGCGCTCACCGGCACGGGCGACAAGGGATACACCGAGCCCGAGCCCATCACCAAAAACATCGGCGACCTGCTCGAGGATCTGCTGCGCGAGTGCGAGCAGTACGTGGGCAAGCCCGCGGCGCTCATGACCAAGGACGAGCGCATTCGCGCTATCGGATACCTCGACCGCCGCGGCGCCTTCCTCATCTCCAAATCGAGCGAGCGCGCCTGCGAGTTCTTTGGCATCTCCAAGTACAGCTTCTACAGCTACCTCAACGAGGCCAAGGCAGAGGCTGACGACAAATAAACGACCCGCCCGAACCATCCTCCCCTTAGTACGAGTTCTTGAATGCGCGAATCCGGACATCGGCGACAAGGCAAGTTACATATAATCGAAGGGCTAGACAGTTCGAAAGGATGGGACAAGATGAGGTCGAGCAACGCATCGCGCAGCGGCCGCGGAGGCGCCGCTTCTGGCGCCAGGCATGCAAAACACGCGTTTGACGAGGGCGAAGAGGGCCTTTTTGCGCTGAGCCTAGACGACGTGATGAGCGACCGCCCCTGGACCGCCGAGGAACTCATGGGCGGCGGACCTCGCCCGATAAGTGCAAAGCCCGCACCTTCCGCCACGCCCGCGCCGGCATCCGTGCCCGCGGACGACCTTGCCACCCGTCCCATCGTGCAGACGACGCGTAGAGCCGCCCCTGCGCCCCACCCCACCAGCGATCCATCCGAGACGGCGGAGTTTCTCGCTGCAGCGGCACAGCGCCCCACGGCAGACAACACGATTCGCTACGCCGCCCCGCAGCAGTCGGCATACACGGCTCCCGAGCCCGAGCTCGAGCCGCCTGTCATGAATCTGGATAATCTTTCCAACCGCCAGTTTGCCTTTGATTCCCGGGCGGCGGCAGATCTGGACGAGACCTCGGGCGATATGCCGGCGCTCGACATTCCGGTAAACCCCCTATTTGCGGCTGCTGAAGAACGCAACTCCGCATACGACAACACCGCAGCATACGCCAACCGCCCGAGCGAACAGCCTCGCGCCGGCCGTATCGAAACCGAGGATTACGGCCAAACGTCGAGCGGCTATTCTCGCGACCCGTTTGCCGCCACGCCCGCTCCCGATTACAACCAAGCGAGCGTAAAGGCAGCCTCGGCATCGTCGTATACCCACGGCACCGATGATCCCGAGGCTGCCGATTACCACACCGAGGAAGAATCGCCGCGCTTTTCGGAGTTTTCGCAGGCGGCAAAGGTTGTCTTTATCGCCATCATCATCGCTCTGTTCGGCGTGATCGCGTTTGAGGGATTCCAGCTGTTCCGTGGCCCCACCGCGTCCGAATCGGCAACGCAGCAAAAGGAGGACGACAACCAGTACCTGGACATCAACGCCCTCAAGGGCGACCCCAACAGCTAGGTTGGAGCATAAGCTATGCCGCGCCCCTATTTACGTGCAGTTTTACACTTTTCCGTGATTTCCACGCGCCCATTTCGGCACTTTTCCGTAATTTGGGCGGCTCGAATTTGACACTTTTCCGGATGTTTGCCGAATAGTTGCCGCGTAATCAAGTGCCGTCTGCACATCATTTCGCAGGCGGCGCTTGATTTTTGTCCGCGCGTGCTGATAGACTCCATCGTGCCCGCAAGGAGCGGGCGCGTTTTATCCAGAGTCGGGGTAGAGAGTTGGCTCCACGATCCCGACGCCAACCGGCCAAGAGGCACGGTGGCCCTGCCAACATCGATGAAAGGAGTCCGTATGGACAATTTCTCCGTGCGCAGTGAGCGCAACTTCCACAACCTGGCAGCCAAGCCAAAACGAATGCATCTTCTGGACGAGCCGAGCGGCTATGCCTCGGCCATGGCCAAGAACAGCCTCTCCCACCAGATGCGTTTTACGGTACAGAAGCTCGAGGAAGAGCTTTGCGCTGCCGGCAATCCACACGTGCTGCAGATTCAGCTGCTCGGAGACGACTCGCGCGAGCCGTCCAGCTGGAAGCTCTTCGCCGACGGCACGTGCATCGCGGACGGCTCGGGCGCCTTTGCCCGCAAGTGTTTCTGCGAGGGCGCCGAGGTGTTCCTGGATCTGTGTCGCGATGCCATCGAGACTGCCGAACTGCGCCAGTGGAGCCAGAGGGAGTACGAGCTGCTGAGCGTGGCGCGTGGGATTGCGATGGTGTAGGTGGGCAGATAAGCCATCGGCAATTCCGAGCTGGCAAGGGCCGGGAATTAGATTCCCGGCCTTCAACCTAGCACTGCTTTATGAGATCGAGCACCGCGGGGATGTCATCGGCATTCCGAAGGGCAACATAGGTCGGTAGGCCCGGGCCAAATCCGCCCTGCGTGCGTTTGTCCTGGCACATATCCTCTGGATCCATTAGATCATCCACACTCTTTGCCAAGCCAACGGCAATCCAGCCGCCGTTGCTAGTCCTGCCTTCCAGCACGGCATGCAACTTCCGTTTGCCCGACCTGAATCCTACGTAGTACTTGGCCATATAGGATTCCCACGAAGGATTGGCGTTGAGGATAGACTCGCGTATCTCCTCGAACAATTTTTGATTAAGCCCTCCCTCGGCAAAGGTTGGATGGTTCTCTTGCAAGGTCCAGATAGGCGCCTCGTCAGACTCCCCGCGAGAAGGACGGTACTTGTCGACGACGTCTGCCGGAAGGTCGGGATATTTCCATATCTCGCACGCCTCTTTCGCCAAATCGTCCGCACGCTGCCCAATCTCCTCCTCGCCCCATTTTTCATGCGAGGCGATCGACTTGTTTAGGTAGAGGGGGCTGCATTTAAGTCCCACGTTCGGAAGATTGAGCTTGTCCGAGAACGACCGGTTTGAGTACTCCTGGTTGTAGCCCGTCAGCGTAAGATTTCCCAAGTTGTTGCACAGCCTGTCATGAATGTCTTCCCAGTTCTCGCCGAGTGATTCCTTCCAGCCGTGCTCATCATCAATCGTCTGGGGCATGACGTGCTCGATCTGGTAATCGTCAGCCGAGATGGACTCCTTCGGGTGGTGCCAGTTCTCCATGCGCTCCAGGTAATAGCGCTTTTTAGAGAAGCGGTTGTAACAGTCACGCGTCTTAAACTCCTCGACAAAATGCTCGTCAGTCGGGAAGTACGCGGTCATACCGCTGCTGTGGATAAGGAGCATCGCCGTAACGTACTCCTCTATATCGTCCTGCTGCTCAAGGTTGCGATACATGCCGGCAAAGAAATTATTTAGGCCCGTGGTAAGCCTGCCGCAAACCGCCCGCCTGAACAGGAACGACTCGATAGTCTCGCAGATACGTAGAAACGCATTGCGGTCAATCCTGCCTCCTTCATAAACTGAGTAAAGCAGCATCAGCAAAGGCCTGACTGATTTCACATAAAGACAGGCAATCCTGCCGAACACCCGGCGTAAACCCTCGTCTTTTTCCTTGCCAAGGAACAACCTGGCATATCTCTGCGCATATTCGCGGAGTTCCTTCAGCAGGCCCTCGGTATCTCCATCGTAGTCGTCAGCGAAATAGCGTTTGAACTCATGGTAGGCCTCGTTTTCCTTCGGCATCCTATTGGGGACCTTGAGCCACAGCCAGTACCAGATAAATGCATTGAACTCTTCTTCGCCGCCTTTTCCGAACAAACGCTCGAGCGGATGCCAGTAACCCTCGTAGAGCTTGGTCTGCTCGTCGTTGGGGAGCGACATAAGAACGTAGTTACGAATGAGGTCAATAGGCGTGAGCGGCTTGCCCTTGGAGTTCATGGACTCAAATATGAGCTGGGCATTGTCGACGCCAGCCGTGAGCTTAGTGTCGATGACCTGCACGCGGTTTAGCCCCGCCCAAAGCCTTGCAGGGTCGAATGATTTCCCACGCATCTTTTCACGGAAGAACGCATGGTTCTCGACGATCCGATCCGATTTTTCATCTGGCACGGGAGACCCAGACACGATGGAGAACAGTGTCTCTTTATCGTCCTGCGAGAGCACCAGCTTGTAGCGCGCCAGACCATTGTAGTCATCATCGTTAAAGAGGTAGTTCTTCCGCAACGCTGAAATCTTGAGATCGCCAAGGAAGCCGGCCTTGTCGGGATTACCCTCCAGATAGTCAGCCAAGGCAGCGATCATCAACGAAAACGTCGTCATGCGCTGCTGCCCGTCAATCAGAAGCACGCGCGAAATACTCGTGGCAGAACTCTCAGACTCGGGGATATAAAGCATCGACCCCACGAAGTGCGATACGCCATCACGGCCCGCTCGCATGACGTCATCCCAAAGCACCTCGCACTCTTTTACACTCCACGAGTAAACTCGCTGGTACACGGGAATGACGAACTGCATCTTCGCCACGCCCATAAGGTCGAGTAGGTTCGCCTCGGTTGCTTTCATTTGCGGTTGTCCCCTCTTCCCATACTCCTCATTCTGAAGAAAGCCTCACCCGATTGGAGCTCGAAAATCAACGATTCCCCAAGTTAGGCAATCCCTCTTTCCGTTCTCCCTATCGAGCTCAGGATACTCGCTCAAAAATGCCGCGACACCTTTCTCCATGCGCGTGAGCAGGGCGGTTAAGTTGAGAGTGATCTTCATGCGGCAGTCGTTCTCAACCCCATCCGGCTCTGGTGAGCTGGTGGATCCATATCCGATGACCAGCTGGCCGTCGTTGTCGAAGACCTGTATGCCGATCGAATGGAACGGCGAATATTTTGCTCCCGCGCCGTCAACGACCGAAGATCCGGTATGGAGCACGGCGTTTCGCAGCTGGCAGAAATCGGATGCGGTGAAGTTGTCTTCCCGCATGAGCGCGTTCATCGTTCGCTCGATATGGTCTCGACTTTGCTTGCGAGATCTGTCGATGTCGTCAACCACAGGGGTGCTAGGAAACCCGAGATACCTCGTGCACCAATTTCGCTGCCCATCTCTATTGCTAGAGTCAATCAAGTTTGAACAAACATCTGGAATGGTAACCAGAACCGTCAGGCATGAGATTAGCAGCCCAGCGTCGAACGCCAAGCGAGCCTCTCCGATAAGATTTCTCGGCGAGCGTTCAATGGTTCGCGGGGCGCCCTGGGGCGCGTCCGCGTCGTTTTCGGTATCAGGAAGCAACAGGTCAAGCTCCGAGTCCATCGGTTAACCCTCGATCTCTATACTCTCGCCGCCACCGTTCGGAACCAGCTTCACGGAGTAATCGAGCTGCGCTGCCGTTTGGCACAAGGTCTCCACCTTCATAGTCTTCGACTTCAGGCGCTGATCTAGCGCCTGCGGGGTGAGACCGAGATCAATGGCAAGGGAGCGTTGGGAACGTCCCTGTTCCTCAAGTATCGACTTGATGGCGTCTGCTGATCTCATAGTTGCAACATCCCTTGGTAGAAGGTTGACGGGAACATAAATTCTCGATCTTTCTTCTTTTTATCGTTGTCGAAGCGCACGGCAATTCTGTCGCTGCCGATTGAGACAACCTCGCCGTAGCCGAAGTTCTTGTGGAAGACCTGAGTTCCCTCCTCGATCTTAGAAAGGTCCGCCTCGGTGATGGTTGGTTCTTCGGGTTCCAATGCCTTGGGCTCGGACTTCTTCGGGTAACCGGAGAGCCACCAGCCGGCTTGGAAGCCAGTTGCTTTACCGCCTTCCAGCTTGTAGGTGAACTGCGCACCGTTCTCGGCAAGCTCATTCATGACGACGCCGAGCTCACCGCCGCCGATGGCCCAAAGGCTTCCGCCCTTGGGACGGCGATCGGCGATGCGGATGCCATGGGACTCGAGGACGTCGATGATCCAGTCCTTCTTGACGGGCGTCTTTCCGAGCGTCTTTGCGTTCTCTGTCGACCTTGAAACGCCCGATATCGACGGTTTGACCGAGGGCCTTACCGTAGGGGCAGGAGACGAAGTTTCCGCCTTGGCACCGTTGCCCAGAGCGGATCCGTCGGGAGCAACCATCGACTCCTGCTGCTTCGCGTAGAGGTAGTCGTAATTTGATAACGACGTGTCATAGAGGCCAACCTTCTCGCCCTCATGCTTGTTGATACCGGTATAGACAAGGCTCGCATCCTCATAGCGACGGAACTTGTAGACCGCGTCGTTCATGAGGGCGGAATTGAACACGCCGAGCGAGACGAGCAGATTGAAGTCCGAGACATCGAGACCGGTGACCTTCTTAAAAAGCCCCGGCTCCAACTGAGTAATGACGTCGTAGAGCGTCTCCTCGCGGTAGTCGGTGAGGTACATGAAGACCGGGATACGCGTGGCAAACTTGATCAGTTTCTCCTGTATCTCCTTGCGCTTGGACTTGAACTCCTTCTCCTCCTCGGTGAGCTGCTTCTTCTCCTTTTGGGTTAGGTTGTCGCCCTTCTCCTTCTTGACCTTCTTAACGGCTTCAGACTTGTTGATGATGGTCTTGATGTCGTCGTTGAGGCTGCGGAAGCCCTCGATGCTCATGAGGGCGTTGATTGCCTCGTCGTTGGCAAGCAGGCGGCGCAACGTGTCGTTGTCGACGTTGACGAGCAGCGCCGACTCCCATCGCTTGGCGAGCAGCGTCGCAGATGTCCCCGCCATGGCGATGTCGAGGATCTCGGAGGCGTCGACCTCCTTCATGCGGCTGCCGTCGTAGGCGAGCACGGGCAGGAAGCGGATGAAGTCGCCGACCTTCTGCTCGGGGCCCTTCTTCTCGGTGGAGAGCTGCGTGGAGTAGTCGGACACCATGGTGAGGGCGCGATCGAGGGCGAAGTCGAACACGTAGCACTCGTTCTTGACGATCTGCATGTCCCCGTCGTCATCCTTGACCGTCCAGGGCGACTGCACGCGAAACGCCGTCTGGAAGTAGGTCTCGGCACTCTTCACGTTGGAGAGCATGAACACGCCGGTCCACGGCTTTACCGTGACGCCCGTGGTGAGCTTTCCGCAGGACAGCGTGATGGACTTCGACTCGAGCGGGTCGCGCATCGACTTCTGCACGGGCGGCAGGGCGGCAAGGCCGATGCCCGCGCCCGAGCCCGCGCACACGTTGATGTGGTAGTCGTGGAAGAAGGTGTTCTGGCGCTCCATGAGCAGGTTCTTCATGGCGAAGCACGATGCGACGTTGGGCAGGAACCACAGGGTATGGCCGAGCACGGAGAGCAGGCGCACGTCGGAGAACGGCATGGCCGGCTTCTCCCCGAGCTTGAGCTCGTCGACCGTGGTTGGCATGTGCTGGCCGCGCATGAGGTCGAGCCACATCTGAACATAGCTCTTGAACTTGAACTGCGCTGCCTCGCCCTCGCCCTCCGCTGAGAAGAAGACGTTGAGGTCGAACTGGTTGGTGTCGGTGTTGAGCGCGATGCGCTTGATGTCCTCCGGCATCTGATAGGTGAGCATGACCATGCGAGGAAGCGACGCGTAGGGATTGGGGCCTTGCGAGGGCTTCCAGGCGGCTTTCGCGGCCTGTTCGTCCGAATAAGTCCAGTTGAAGATCTGCTCCTCGATGAACTCGCCGGAGTTGAGAGCGCGGAACGGCGTGCCCGACAGGAACAGGAAGTACTTGGTGACGATCGGCAGCCAGGTCTCGTCCTGCTCGTTGCCGGTGACCTTGACGTCCTCGTGGATGGACTTCTCGTCGTCCTCGCCGATTGAGGCGAAGAGCTTGCGCGCGGAGTCGCGCCACGCGCCAAAGTGGTACTCGTCGAAGATGACGAGGTCCCAGTCGGTGAGGCGCACCCACTCGTGGCGGGCCTTGATGTTGCCGTTTGAGTCGAGGCCGAGGTAGTCCTGGAACGAGCCGAAGCAGACGATGGGGCGGGACGGGTCGCAGTCCTCGTACTGCTGGCCCTCGCGGCACACGAACTGCCAGCCCTCGAAGTCCACGTGACGGTTGAGGTCTTCCTCCCACGCGCTCTGGACGGCGGGCTTGAACGTGAGCACGAGCACGCGACTCATGCCCATGGACTTGGCAAGCTCATAGGAGGCGAACGTCTTGCCGAAGCGCATCTTGGCGTTCCAGAGGAACTTCGGGGTGCGCTTGGAGCCCTCGGCGTTGACCGACTCGAAGTACTCGCGCGTGCGGCGCACCGCCTCAGCCTGCTCGGGACGCATCTTGAAAAACTGGTCGCGTTCCTCGATGTTCTCGGTACGGTCACGCACGGCAATCCATGCGGCGCGCACGTCGTCTGCCGTGCAACGGAACCACTCGCCACCCACGCCCTCATGACCACGTTTTTCGAGCCAATGATGCAGCGGGTGGTCAAGAAAGACCGTGCCATCATCACGTACGGCGGATTCGGTAAAAACAATGCTATAAGGCTTCTCTTCGGGCTGAATCACCGGGAACTGCTCGCGTACACGTACATCAACGTCGCGCGTTGTATATCCAACTTTGAGAAGCCCTTTGTGATTAGGGTTCGTATCCCTATAAGCGTAGATTACCGGATGGGAATCGGGGCGCTGGGGAAAAAAATCCTCTCCGTACATGATTACTCAGACCCCTCGTCATCCATAGGCCTAATTAACGACTCGATGAATTGAATTTCAACCTCTTCGAGTTCGAATTCTTCATACAGCTCCGCATCTGTCCACGAACGAGAAAAATCAACCCACGGGACAAATTGGAAATTACTGATTGATATATTCATACCAACCAATGTTTGCAAGACAAGAAAACGAACGAATTTTGTCCTTAAGTATTCGAAGCAGTTCTGAGCTTCCAACTGAGAAACACTTGGACAAACAACAAGATAGGATTGGGAGCATATTTGCCCAGGGGTTAATTGCTCCATTCTGCTGAAAACGCGATACATTCCATTTTTGTCAGGGTTGCCAGCATGCTCGCATGACAACTTTGAAACCATCGCCTTAAAGAGATCGACAGAATCGTTGCCCTTTTTAATATCGGCTCTCTGAGCGAAAGTCCATCCTCGGCTGCTTAAATACTCGCAGTCATCATCGTTTTTCTTGTCAGCATAACCTTTGTATGTCGACAAAAGTCCATAA
>JBPGZF010000018.1:0-42423 GCA_052033095.1 Collinsella sp. | reverse complement strand
CCCCCGACGCCGTCGACGCCGCCAACCCTCTCCACATCGCCTAGCCCCCAGTCGTTGGGGACGTTCTTGTTTGACTAGTCGTTTAAGAACGTCCCCAACGACTACTTGCGCTAGAGCATAAGTCATACAATTAGTCAAGTTATGCCTGTTTAAACAAAATAGCGGCACGCAGGCGCATTGGGATTAACCCAAAAGCGGTATTAATGAACAGTGTGCCTGTATATGTCTTTAAAAGTAATCACAAATCACGTTTTAGCAGGCAATGAGCTGTAAGCCAGCAACGTAATCAATTTGTAACAAACATAGACGTTTAAACAAATAATGCAACCTTTTGCAAATTTAGCGATAATTCCACAAACTAAACAGGTATACTTCCTTAATGTCGTGTAGGGAATACGTAGACAAAAAGGAGGTTATGTGATGGTAAGTATTGTTCTTGCTAGCCATGGGGACTTGGCAGCTGGAATCAAGCAGACGGGCTCGATGGTCTTTGGCGATCAGCCGTCTGTAGCCGTGGTCTCGCTCGAGCCGAGCATGGGCCCCGACGACTTCCGTGCCAAGGTCGAGGAAGCAGTCGCTTCCTTCGAGGACCAGGAGCAGGTGCTCTTCCTCGTTGATCTGTGGGGCGGCACGCCGTTCAACCAGATCAGCGGGCTCATCGAGGGCCACGATTCCTGGGCTATCGTCACCGGTGTCAACCTGCCTATGCTCATCGAGGCATATTCGCAGCGCTTTGACGCAAAGAACACTGCGCATGCGATCGCAAAACATCTCGTGACTGAGGCTAAGGCTGGCGTGCGCGTCAAGCCCGAGTCTCTGGAGCCCGAGGAGAAGAAGCCGGCTGCGGCCGCCGCTGCTCCTGCAGGCGCCATCCCTCCGGGAACGGTCATCGGCGACGGGCACATCAAGATCGCCCACGTCCGTATCGACACCCGTCTGCTTCATGGTCAGGTGGCCACCACGTGGACCAAGCAGATCAACCCCAACCGCATCATCGTGGTTTCCGACGGCGTTGCTCACGACGAGCTCCGCAAGACCATGATCGAGCAGGCTGCCCCTCCGGGAGTCCATGCCAACGTCGTGCCCATCAAGAAGATGGCCGAGGTCGTCAAGGACACGCGCTTTGGTGACACCAAGGCCATGCTGCTCTTCGAGAACCCGCAGGATCTGCTCAAGGCCATCGAGGCCGGCGTCGACATCAAGGAAGCCAACATCGGTTCCATGGCTCACTCCAAGGGCAAGGTCGTCGTCACCAACGCCGTCGCCATGGGCGATGACGACGTTAAGACTCTCGAGGCTCTCAAGGCCAAGGGCGTCAAGTTCGAGGTCCGCAAGGTTCCTTCGGATTCCTCCGAGGATCTCGACGCCATGTTGAAGAAAGCTAAGGCCGAACTGGCCGCTCAAGCATAGTAAAGGAGGGTCCGATACATGTCTGCAATCACTATTCTGCTTGTTGCGATTGTCGCGTTGCTTGCCGGTATGGAAGGCATTCTGGATGAGTTCCAGTTCCATCAGCCGCTCGTGGCATGCACGCTTATCGGTCTCGTAACCGGTCACCTTCAGGAGGGCATCCTCCTGGGCGGTTCGCTTCAGATGATGGCCCTTGGCTGGGCTAACGTCGGCGCCGCCGTCGCGCCTGACGCCGCTCTGGCCTCGGTCGCTTCTTCGATCATCATGGTGCTCGCCCTCAACGGTGGCGCCACCGATTCGGCCAAGGCCGTTACCGCCGCTATCGCCGTCGCCGTCCCGCTGTCGGTCGCTGGTCTGTTCCTGACCATGATCTGCCGTACCCTGGCTACCGCTATCGCTCACGCCATGGACGGTTGCGCCGAGAAGGGCGACTTCGCCGGCATCGAGCGCTGGCAGTACGCTGCCATCCTCATGCAGGGCCTTCGTATCGCCATCCCGGCAGTGCTTCTGTGCATCATCCCGGCCGAGGCTGTTACCAACGCGCTTAACGCTATGCCCGACTGGCTGTCCGGCGGCATGGCTGTCGGCGGCGGCATGGTCGCTTCCGTCGGTTACGCCATGGTCATCAACATGATGGCCACCAAGGAGACCTGGCCGTTCTTCGTCCTCGGCTTTGTCCTTGCTGCCATCCCTCAGCTCACGCTGATCGCCCTTGGCCTCATCGGCATCTCCCTTGCCCTTATCTACCTTGGCCTTAAGGATCTGGCCAAGCAGGGTGGCGGCATGGGCGGTGGCTCCGGCGACCCGCTCGGCGACATTCTGAACGATTACGAGTAGGAGGGGAGTGATACATATGGCAGAGAACAAGATTCAGCTCACCAAGGCTGACCGCAAGAAGGTTTGCTTCCGTCATCAGTTCCTTCAGGGCTCGTGGAACTACGAGCGTATGCAGAACGGCGGCTGGTGCTTCGCAATGATCCCTGCGATCAAGAAGCTCTACACCAGCAAGGATGACCAGATTGCCGCTCTTAAGCGCCACCTGGAGTTCTATAACACCCACCCTTATGTTTCCGCCCCCGTCATTGGCGTTACCCTCGCTCTCGAGGAGGAGCGCGCCAACGGTGCTCCGATTGACGACGTCGCCATTCAGGGCGTCAAGGTCGGTATGATGGGCCCGCTCGCCGGCGTCGGCGACCCCGCCTTCTGGTTCACCCTTCGCCCGATTCTGGGCGCTCTGGGCGCTTCCCTGGCCCTGTCCGGCAGCATCGCCGGTCCGCTGCTGTTCTTCTTCGCGTGGAACATCATCCGTTACGCCTTCCTGTGGTACACGCAGGAGTTTGGCTACAAGGTCGGCTCCTCCATCGCCAAGGACCTCTCCGGCGGTCTGATGGGCAAGGTCACCGAGGGCGCTTCCATCCTGGGTATGTTCATCATCGGCGCCCTGGTCGAGCGCTGGGTGTCCATCTCCTTCACCCCGGTCGTCTCCAAGGTCACGCAGTCTGCTGGCGCCTTTATCGACTGGGCTAATCTGCCCTCCGGTTCTGAGGGTGTCAAGGAAGCACTGACGATGTATAACTCCATCGGTGCTAACGCCCTTGATCAGGTGAAGGTCACCACGCTTCAGGCTAACCTCGATCAGCTCATCCCCGGCCTTGCCGCCGTGTGCCTGACCCTGCTGGTCTGCAAGCTCCTCAAGAAGAAGGTCAGCCCGATCGTCATCATCCTGGCTCTCTTCGCCATCGGCATCATCGGTCGCGTCTGCGGCTTCATGTAAGCACGTTTCGGCTTAAGACCGAGGATTGCTAGGCAAGGGCTTTTGAGCCATTGAAACGGACCGCACCCGGTGGGTACACTGGATGCGGTCCGATTGTTTTATTTGGAGGGCGAGGCGCGCATGGCGCAATCTCAGAACAGCACGGTCGATCTGGCAACGCCGGCAACCTGCCTGATGGGGCTTACCAGTCACGGTAACGTAATGGTGGGCAATAAGGCGTTTGAGTACTATAACGAGCGCAATCCCGAGGATTTTATTCAGATCCCGTGGGATGAGGTCGACTATATTGCCGCTGAGGTTTTGCGCGGCACCAAGAAGATCACGCGTTTTGCCATCTTCACCAAGGACAATGGTCACTTTACGTTTTCGACGCGCGATGACAAAGAGACGCTTCGTGCGGTCCGCAAGTACGTTGACGAGGATAAGCTCGTGCGTTCGCCTGACTTTATCGATGTGACGGCTAAGGGCGCCAAGAGCATCCCCTCCGTTATCAAAAACCTCTTCCACAAAGGCAACTAGCTCCCCATAAGTTGCGGTGAAATAGTTCCTAAATACGGCTTTAGATGTTTCAGACAGGAACTATTCCACCGCAACTTCGAAGTCTAGTCACGCGATGTATGGCGATGCAGTAAATCTGCTACACTAGTACAACATGCCTCCGTAGCTCAGGGGATAGAGCACCGCTCTCCTAAAGCGGGTGTCGACGGTTCGAATCCGCCCGGGGGCACCAGAGATTTGCCGAGCCCGGTACCACCACGGTGCCGGGCTCTTCTGGTTTAAAGGTATGCCGTGGTTTTCGCTACTTCAGATGAAGAAAGCGCCCGTTTGCAGGGGGAGCAAACGGGCGCAATTGAGCAAATGTATTTACGTCAGCAGCCGCTGTGGGCAACGTCTTGATGACTAGTTGGTCGTACCGGAATCGTCGCCTGAATCAGTACCAGAGCCAGAAATCGAAACCGTCAACGTGATCGTGTTGTCGGTGGACTGCTTACCGGTGGGGGAGACGCCCGTAACGGTGGCGTTTTCGTTGCCGCTCACGGGGTTGCCGTTCTGATCGCAGAATGCGATGTTGTAGAACCCGGCGTTGTTGAGCGCGGTGACGGCGGCGGAGATGCTCTTGCCGTACAGGTTGCCCGGAACGCTGGCCTTGCCGGACTTCTTGGCGATGACGACGGTAATCGTGGCGCCGGGCTTCTGCTTACCGCTGGGGTTCCAGCTGATCACGGTGCCCTCGGTAACCGAGTCGTTCTCCTGGTAGCTCACGTCGACGCCGAAGCCTGCCATATCGAGGGCGTTACGCGCCTGGGCCTCGGTCATGTCGGTCAGGTCGGGGACGGACGTGGTATCCGGGCCGCTCGAGACCTTGTACGAGATGGTCGTGCCCTTCGCGACTTCCTTACCGGCTTCGGTGCCCTGCTCAAAGACCTGGCCCTCATCGGCCTCGTTGGCCTCCTCGGAGGCGTTGCCCTTCAGGCCAACGCTTGCCAGCGCGGCTTCTGCCTGGTCCTTGGTCAGGCCGACAAGCTTGGGAACCTCAACCTTCTCGGAGGGCTTGGGGCCCTTGGAGATTACCAGGTTCACCTTAGTGCCCTTGGCCTTCTTGGTGTTGCCGTTGGGCGTCTGCTCGGCGACCTTGCCCTCGTCGACATCGTCGTTGTAGCTTTGGTCGATGGTGCCGACCTCGAGGCCGGCTTCCTTGATCAGCTCGACGGCAGTTTGCTGGTCCTTGCCCAGTACATCGGGAACGGTGACCTGCTCGCCGCCAAAGAGTCCTGTGGCAAAGGCCACCACGATGCCGATGACGGCAACGGCTGCCACCACGGCGGCGATGATCTTGTTCTTGTTGGATTTGGGCTTTTCGACCTCGTAGGAGCCGGTGGAGCCCGAAACCGAGCTACGGGCGGTATTCTGGCCGCTCACGCCCGAGACGGGACGCACCATGGCGCGCGTCTGATCGGAAAGCTCGCGAGTCTTGGTGGCGCCCAGTTCACCGGGGGCACCGATGATGCGCGTGGGCTCCGAGATGTTGACGGCACGGCCCGACAGGTAGCTGTTGAGCACCTGACGAAGCTCATCGGCGGTCTGGAAGCGGTTTGCCGGGTCCTTCTCCATGCACTTGAGGATGATGCGCTCAAGGTCGGCGTCGACACCGGAGTTGATCTGGCTCGGTGGAATAGGCAGCTCGTTGACCTGCTTGAGTGCGACCGAGATAGCGTCGTCACCGTCAAAGGGAACGCGGCCGGTGGCGCACTCATACATCACGACGCCCAGCGAGTAGATATCCGAGGTGGGGCCGAGGTCCTGACCACGGGTCTGCTCGGGGCTGACGTAGTGGGCGGTTCCCAGCACGTTGTTGTCTTGCGTGAGGTGGCTGTTCTTGGCGCGCGCGATGCCAAAGTCCATCACCTTGATGTTGCCGTCGGGCAGCACCATGATGTTCTGCGGCTTAATGTCGCGGTGGATGATCTCGTGCTTGTGAGCGACCGAAAGCGCGGAGCTGATCTGCGAGCCGATCTGGGCGACCTTCTTGGGGTCGAGGGCGCCGTGGCTCTTGATGCCGCTCTTAAGGTCGGTACCGCGCAGGTACTCCATGACGATGTAATAGGTGTCGCCGTCCTTGCCCCAATCGTAGACGCCCACGATATAGGGGGAGGAGAGACCGGCTGCTGCCTGGGCCTCCTGCTTAAAGCGTGCGGCGAAGGTTGCGTCGCCAGCATACTGCGGCAGCATGATCTTGACGGCAACCGTGCGGTCGAGGACCTGGTCCTGTGCACGGTAGACGGTCGCCATGCCGCCTGTCCCCACCTTATCCTTGAGGAGGTATCTTCCCCCGAGGACCCTCTGTTCCATTCCTGCTCCTAACATAACTATTCGCTCAACGATGTGTGTAGTACCTACGATGTGGCCGCTGGGGCCGTGTGGCGCGTTGCCGCTAACTCTTCGGCCGCGGCGCGCCTCGGGTGTCCGATTCGATCATGGGCATCACGCTCCCTGTGCGGCGAGCGCCGCGGTCAGGACGATGCCGGCAATCTTGGCCGCCTTGACGTCGTGTTTGTCGTAATCCTCCAAGGCCACCGAGATGGCGACCGTGGGTGAATCGTAAGGTGCAAAGCCAACGAACATCGAGTTGACGTTGGTGCCGCCGGTCTCGGCCGAGCCGGTCTTGCCGGCGACCTTGACGCCGGGGACCTGGGCATCGGTGCCGGTACCGGACTGGACGACGGCGAGCATGGCCTGCTTGACCTGGTCGGCCGTGGCGGAGCTGACGGCCTGACCCAGCGAGCGGGACTGCGTGGTCTTGACCACAGTTCCGTCCGGGGCGAGTACCTGGGCTACAAAGTACGGGTCCATGACCACGCCACTGTTAGCGATGGCGGCGGCAATCACGGCGTTTTGCATGACGGTGGTCTGCGGCCCGGGCGTGTGGTCCATGCCGACAGGCTGGCCGGCGCCGGCCCAGGCGGTCTCCCACTCGGTCATGAGCGACGGGTCGGCCATGATGGAGGCCGCGGAGGTCAGGTCCTGGCCGAGCTTTTGGCCGTAGCCAAAGGCGTTGGCAAACTGCACGAGCGTGTTTGCGCCAACTTCGTTTGCCACCTGGCCAAAGACGACGTTGGAAGACACGGCAAAGGCCTGCTGCAGGCTGATGGTGCCGTAGCTCTCGTTGGCATAGTTGGTGACCGGCGCGTTGCCGATGTCCATGGAGCCGGGCGCCTGGTAGGTGCTGGTAAGGCTGGCGGTGCCGGTCTCGAGTGCCGCGGAAAGCGTAACGACCTTAAACGTGGAGCCCGGCGTGTACAGCGCGTCCATGGCGCGATTGTACATAGAGCCGTCCTCGCCGCCGCCCGCCTGCAGCAGGGCGTCGATGTTGGTGTTGTCGTAGGTGGGCGAGCTGGCACATGCGAGCACCGCGCCGGTACGCGGGTCGATGACCACTACAGCGCCCTTAAAGCCCTTGAGCGCCTGCTCGGCCGCCGTCTGGATACGCGAGTCAATGGTGAGCTTGGCGGTGTTGCCCGGCTGGGTCTGGCCCGCGAGCGACGCGATGGCGTTGTTCCAGCTGGAGTAATCCTTGGAGCCGGTGAGCGTGTCGTTCATGACGCTCTCGATGGCGGTGGTGCCATACTGCTGGCTCACGTAGCCAACCACGTGCGCTGCCAGGTTGCCGTTGGGGTAGGAGCGTACGTAGGTGCCGTCCTCCTGCTGCAGCGACTCGGCCAGCGTCACGCCGTCGGACGTGATGATGGAACCGCGCTGGATGTACTTGGAGCGGGCGATAGTGTGGTTGTTGGTCGGCATATCCTGATAGTCCTTGGCCTTGATGACCTGGACATAGGTGAGGTTGCCGATAAGGATGGCGAATAGCGCCGTAAAGGCGAGCACCGCACGGGTTAGACGGTTGGCGAGTGCAACGCGGCCGAGCACACCGGATTCAGGCGTGTCGAGCAGGCGACGGCGCATGCGCGAGCCGACGGAATGGCTGCCGCTGCCGTAGGAAGACGAGGTGGCAAAGCGCGTGCCCGTCGGGGCGGCGGCGGATGCGACCTGATCATCGGTGATGGCGGTCATGGTGCCGGTGCCGGTAAGCTCGGCCTCGCGTCCGGTCGCTTCGTCACCGGCGCGCAGCAGGAGCGCGACGATGATAAAGCTTGCCAGCAGCGAGGAGCCGCCCTGGCTCATAAAGGGCAGGGTGACGCCGGTCAGCGGGATCAGGCGGGTAACGCCGCCCACGATCAAAAAGGCCTGGAAGCTGATGGCGGCCGTAAGGCCCGTGGCGCTAAAGGCGGCGAGGTCGGATTTAGCGCGGGCAGCCGTGGTCAGGCCGCGAACGGCAAAGAGCATAAACAGGATGAGCACGGCGCCGCCGCCCAAGAGGCCCATCTCCTCGCCGATAGCCGAGAAGATAAAGTCGGACTCGACGACAGGGATGTTGTTGGCCATGCCGTTGCCGATACCAACGCCGACCAGACCGCCATCGGCAAGCGAGAAGAGCGACTGGACGATCTGGTAGCCCTGGCCCTGGGCGTCCTTAAACGGATCGACCCAAACCTGGAAACGCACCTGAACGTGAGACAGGAACTTGTAGGCGCCCACGGCTCCGACGGCTAAGAGCGCAAGGCCGATAACGACATACGAAAAGCGCCCCGTGGCAACGTAGAGCATCAGCAAGAAGATGGTGTAGAACAGCACGGCAGAACCCAGGTCGCGTTCGAAGACGACGACGAGCAGGCACACGCCCCACACGGCAAACAACGGCAGCAGCAGTCGCAGGCGAGGGATCTTAAAGCCCAAGATCTTGCGGTTGGAGATGGAGAGCAGCTCGCGGTTCTCGGCCAGGTACCCGGCCAGGAACAGCACGATAAAGACCTTGGCGAACTCGCCGGGCTGGATGGTAAAGCCTGCGATGCGAATCCACAGCTTGGAGCCCGAGATCGTGGTGCCGATAAAGATCGGCAGCATCAGCAGAATGATGCCGATGATGCCAAAGGTGTACTTGTAGCGCATGACTACGTCGAGGTTCTTAACCAACGCGAGCGTTCCCACCATCAGGGCCACCGAGACAAACAGGATGATGAGCTGTGAGATGGCGAGAGCGGGGGCGAGGCGTGTCACGAACGTGATGCCGATGCCCGAAAGTATAAATACGATGGGTAGGATGGCGGGGTCGGCGCCGGGCGCCAAGATGCGCACGGCGATATGTGCCGCGGCGAAGGCGGCAAAGAGGCCGATCGGCACCGCGAGCGTCTCAAAGGAGATGGCGGCGCCCGCGGTGAGCACGTACATCGCATACAGCAGGATGACGGGGAACGCCGAGGCGATGAGCAAGAGCAGCTCGGTGTTGCGGCGACTCATAAGCGGCACTCCCTTTCTAGTTCTTTTCGGAGGCTTCGGCCTCGGCGGACTGTTCGGCGGTTTTCTCGGAATCTGATTCGGAGGTCGATCCCTGATTGGTGTTGTTGCGAATCGTTTGCGCGTCGATCACCTGGCGGGTCTGCTCCTCGTCGATCTGGTGGCGGTACTTGGATATCGTGTCCTGCGCATCGTCGACACTTGTTTGCGGAATGCCCGCCTTGAGGCGGTTTTGCGTGTCTTCGGGCAGGTCGGACAGCTTAATACTGGTTTCGCTTTCGAGCCAGTGAAGCTTGAGTCCGAGCGGCTTGCCGGGCAGGCCGCGCCAGACGGCGACATTGCCCTGGTAGGTACCCAGGTAGTACGAGCCGGTGACACCCGTGTAGGCCCAGATGCCAGCTGCCAGCACAAAGACGAGGGCCAGGATGGCGGCGATAGTAATGTTGCGGCGACGCACGCGTTGCGCCTCGCGCATAACGCCATCGTCAACCAGGTCAACGACTACTACGGTCACGTTGTCGTGGCCGCCGGCGGCAAGCGCCGCGTCCACTAGGTTGTCGACGCAGATTTGCGCGGTTGAGGACTGCGTGGCGATGTTCTCGATATCGCTATCGGGAATCATGCTCGAAAGGCCGTCGGAGCACAGGATCAGGCGGTCGCCTTCCTCGATATGCAGAGTGAAGTGGTCGGCATACATGGCGGGGTCCGAGCCCAGCGCACGGGTGATGACCGAACGGTTGGGGTGGACGCGAGCCTCGTCTGCCGTAATCTCGCCGGCGTCCACGAGCTCCTCCACGTAGGAGTGGTCGCGGGTCACGCGGATGAGCGTGCCCTCGTGGAGCAGGTAGGCGCGAGAGTCACCCACATGGGCGATGGCGAGCGTGTCGTTTTCGATATAGGCGCAAGTGGCTGTGCAGCCCATGCCGGGCTTGCCCAGGCCATTCAGGGCCGCCTCGATTACGGCGGCGTTGGCTGCCTCGACGGCTGCGGCCAGGCGTGCTGCGTCGGCGGACTGCGGGGCCGTCTTGGCAATAGTCTCGACGGCGATGGAAGAGGCTACCTCGCCGGCGGCGTGACCGCCCATGCCGTCGCATACGCAAAAGAGCGGCGACTGCACCAGGTAGGAATCCTCATTGTGCGGGCGCACACAGCCAACGTCGGAGCGGGCGCCCCACATGAGTTGCGTGGTGGTGCCGGCATCATAGGTCGAGTCGGTCTCGATACGCTCCTCGGTCAGGGGCTCAAAGCTCATGGTCGAGCCGGGGTCTTTGAGCTTGGCCTCAACGGCGGCAACGTCGATCTCGGCTGTGTCACCGGGAGAGACGGTGTCGGTCTCGGCGTTTGATTCGGAATCGCCGGTGTCCGGGGAGTCGGGCTCCTCGGACACGCGGGCGGTCGACTCGTCGTCTTGCGGGCTGACGTCTATAGGCTCGGGCGTCGCAAAGTGCGACGGCGCGGGCGTGCTTTGCGACTGGGCGGCGGGCTCTGCCACGGCATCGGACTCGCTTGCGGGCGCAGGCTGCGAGGTCTTGGGTGCAGGGCCGTCCTCGGGGGATGGCCCCGCCTCGGGCGCCGGCGTAGACGCGGGCGCAACCTCGGATGCCGGGGCTATGGGAAACGCCGGCGCGGCGGGCTCGGGTGCCGCAAACACCGCAGCGCTCTCGTTGATTGCCGCGTCGACGGGCTCTGCAAAGTGAGCCGGCGCCGGGGTTGCTTCGGGCGCTGTGGGCTGTTCCGCAGCATGTGCGCCGATGGGCACCGCTACGGCATCCGCTTCGTCCTCGTTATCGGCGAGATCCGAAATATCATGCGTTACATGCGAAAGAGGCAGGGAGAACACGGTGTCCTCGGGCTCCACGGGTGTGGAGTCAGCCGGAGCGGCGTGGGCCGGTGCAGCTGCGGCGGCAGCCGGTGCCTCGGTCATGGTTGCGGACTTGTTCTCCTCGTCGATCATCGACGGTTCACCTTCATGACCACGTCGCCAATCTGGACTTCGTCGCCCTCACGTAGCGTTGCGGGCTCCACGAGCTGGCGGCCGTTGACGAGCGTGCCGTTAAGTGAGTTGAGGTCCTCGATGATGAGCGCCGGGCCCTGCAGCGAAAAGCGCGCGTGCGAGGCCGAAACGAACGGTTCGTTGATGCAGATGTCCGAAGATGGCGAGCGACCGACGATGACGGGGCCGAGCATGTCTACGTGAATGCCGCGGATACCGCGCGGACCCTTGTCCACATCGATCGTCCAGATAGCCGAGTCGCGGCGCTGTCCACGCACAAGTCCCACGCCGGTCTTCATGACGGCGAACAAGAAGATATAGAGCAGGGCGACCAGGACGATGCGGCCTGCAAAAAGGACGATATCGATGTTCATAAGCGACTATCCCCTAAATTCAAAGGTGCTCAGGCCAAACGTCAGCAGATCGCCGTTGCGCAGCGGGCAGCGCGTAATGCGGCGGTTGTTGACGAGCGTGCCGTTGGTGGAATTGAGGTCCTCGATCGACCAATCCGAGCCCGTAAAGGTGAGCTGGGCGTGGCGGCGCGACACGTTGGGGTCGCGCAGGGCAATGTCGGAAACTGAGCGCTCGCGACCGATGGTCACCTGTGCGGAGGTGATGCTATGGCTCTCGCCGCTCACGACGTCGACGAGCTGGGCGAGCGGGCGCTGCGGGGCGCGAGTGCTCGCCATGTTGGAGGCGATGCCGGCTGCGGCGCCTAGGCCCACGGCGGCACCGGTCGCGGCGGCTCCGCCCATGCCGGCAAGCGCGTCGCGCGAGACGGTCTGAGGCACCGGGATGGGTGCGGCGGCGGGGTCGGGGACGCTAGGCGCGAAGGGGTCTGCCACGGCAAGCGGGTCGGGAGCGGCGGCGCGAGGCGTCGGCTGCTGCTGGGGCATGGCGGCGGGGCGCTGCTGCTGCGGGGCAGCAAACTGCTGCTGGCCGGCGCGCGGGGCGCTGGCGGCACGGCTTGCCGCGGAGTTGTTCTGGCCCAGGCCGTTTTGATAGGCGCGCTCTTCTTCGTACAGGCGGCCGAGCGTGGGGGCATCGACGTTCTCGGCAAAGACCGAGAACTTGCCGGCGCGCAGCTGCGGATCGATCATAAAGCGCACGAGGGGCTCGCCGACAAAGACATAGCGGCGCTTTTCGGCCTGCGCCTTCACAAACTCGCGGACCTCGCGCGAAAGCTCGGGGTAGAACGGGGCGAGCATGGGATCGTCGTCGGCGGCGATAAGGATGGTATAGAGTGCCGGCGCCGTGTTGACGCCGTTGATCACCAGAGTCTGATCCTCCATGTCGCGAGCGGCCTGCTTGGCAAGCTTCTTAAAGGAGAACGGGGCACGGGTGGCACCGAAGATGCCGGCCACGTGGTCCTCGAAGATGTTCAGGAAGTTCACGAAAGATCACTCTCCGTATAGGTTCTTTGGTATCCGAGCAAATATAGGCATATCCCAACGATTATAGAGGATAGGGTTCCCGCAACCGCCGCCTTGGCGACGACCGCGGCTGCAAGGCTGGCAATTTCCATATGGTGTGCAAGACAGGACGCCGCTGAGCAGCCGATGCCGGTGGCAATGATGGCGGCGATTGCGGCAAGGTTTGAGCCCTGATCGGCACGCTTGGCATGGGCATTGAGCAGCGCAGATGACGCCGCGGCAGTTGCCGCGACCAGCACAAAGGCAGCCCAAAGGAGCGGGTCTCCCAGCGCTGCGGCAACGTTACCGAGCCCCAGCACGCCTCCGGCTGAAAGCGCGACCGTGGCCAGACGGGCAAAAAGCGCGCCCATGCCCGTTGCCGCGGCGGCGCTTGCCGGGCCGAGCAAAAATGACGCGACGCCGGAGGCGACCCCAGCTGCCAGGAAGGTATTGCCGGTCAGACAGCCAAGCGCGAGTGCGCAGGTGAGTGCGGCGCTCGCGGCAGCCTCGGTGCGACCCCAGGCAATCCACCAACCGGACATGGCAGCGGCAAAGATCACCGCGACGGGCAACATCGACAGGATGCCCTGCGCCTGCATGGTGGCGTTGGCCATGAGCACCAAAAAGCCCACAGCCGAGATGGCCGAGCCGATCTGTGGGGCCAGGCCGGCCGCCGCTCCGATTGCGATAGCCGCAATGACCAGGCCGGGAAGCGCCGCGACCCCGGTCGTTTGCATCAGCAAAAAGCTAAAGGTGCCGCACGTTAGCGCCGAGATAGCGCGCATGGTGTAGTCGCGCGCATGGCTCCAGCGCGTGCCCGCCCAGCCGAGTGCGGGGTCGACCTCGATGGCGTCGTCTTCGTAGTGCGACGGCTCGATATCGTCGAGCTCCTGCTCGTCATCCGAAAGTTCGCCAACCATTTGCTCCAGGCTGCGACGGCCTTCGCGCACGCTGCCCAGACCGGCAAGGAGCTGGTCGCAAAATGCCTCGATGCTGTTGGGGCGGTCCTGCGGCATGGGGGAGAGCGCGCTCATGAGCGCGGCCTCGGCTCCCGGGGGAAAGTGTGGTATCAGCTCGCCGGGATAGGTGGCGCCGCCGATGATGCGGTCGAGCGAGTCGGCGGGCGTGGCCGCCATAAAGGGAGCGCTGCCGCACAGGCCCTCGTAGATCACACAGGCGAGGGCAAAGATATCGGCGCGCTCATCGACCGTGCCGGTCTCGATATCGAGCTGCTCGGGCGGCATGTAGCCGATGGTGCCGCCGCGCGAGCCGCCAAAGCCACCGGCGGACGACAGTCGCGCCATGCCAAAGTCGGTGAGCTTTACATTGCCCGAGTGGTCGATGAGCACGTTGGCGGGCTTAATGTCCAGGTGGAGCACGCCATTACTATGGGCGAAGGTGAGCGCCTGGCCCAGGGCATCGGCAATGGCCGCGGCCTCGTCAAAGGTAAGTGAGTGGCCGTCCACGCGATGCAAAAATTCGGCCAGCGACATGCCATCGACATATTCCATAACCAGGTAGGCATAGGCTGTGTCGTGCGTAAAGTCGATGACCTGCACGATATTGGGATGTTGAAGCATGGCGGCGGTGTGCGCCTCGCGCAGGACATCCATGATGTCGCTGGCGGGCATGCCGGCACCGTTGATAAGGGGGATGCGCTTAATGGCGACGCGGCGGCGCAGGTGCGTGTCGCGGCAGATCTCGATGGAGCCAAAACCGCCGGTCGTAAGTGTCTCGAGCGGCTGGTACCGCTTGAGCAGCTCGCGAGAGCTGGTGCCCTCCAAAGGAACGTCCGGCGAGAACCGGGCGGTATGTTGCGAGAAAAGCGGCATGGCCAACCCTCGTGCGTTTAAAGTTCGTTTGCGAGTGGCGGGCGTGGGGCCGAGCCGTTCGCGGTGGCATAGATGCTGCTAGTGTAGCACGCTCGGGCGGATGGCGAGGATAACGGGATGCGAGGCTGCCTGTCTGTCTTGGCCTTAGCGCTTATTCTTGTTCTTCTTCTGCTTGCGCTGCTTGCCCTTGGTCTCCTGGGGCTTGTCGCCCTGCTTGGCCTCGGCGGCGGCCTTTTCAGCCTTCATCTTCTTGCGCTTGGTCTCGATGCGGAGTTTTTTGTTGATGCGCGCCTTAAGGAAGGTGCCAAACTGCTCGGCATCGCCGCGAATAAAGGTTTCCTTAGGGATCGTCACGCCCTGGTCGGCGAACATGGCCACAAAGATGCGCTCGCCGTCGAGCACGTGGTCGAGCTTCTCAAACGGGAAAAACTGCGACTTGCCGCTCTTGCCCCAAACCATCAGGCCGTCCTCGTTGGCGGCGACGCGGCGATAGCGGCCACCCATGGACTCGTCGGCCTCGACGGAATCGATAAAGTCGCGGGCGAGGGTGTGGTGCAGGTTTTTGCTCCACCAGGCCAAAAAGGCGCCGAACACGATCAACACGACGCCAAACTTGATCCAGTTGCCGCCGGCCACCAGCATGCCGATGCCGATGAGCGCGGCAATTGCCGCGGCGACATACAGCGAGCCGCGACGCCTGGGCGAGGCGACCAGGCGGGCGAAGTCGGTGACCAGGTCGTTTTCGTACTGGTACTCGTTGAGGTACAGGATGCCGTCATCGGCTGCGGCCTGCTCCTCGAGCGCGACCTCGACCTGGTCGGCTGCTTCGGAGGGAACGAGGTTGCTCTCTGCGTCTGCCATACTCTTTGGACTCCTATCGCGGCGGGCTCGCCGTACGGGTTATTATGAATGCAGTATGCCGTGCGACCGCATGGCCGTCGCGGCAACAAGACTCAGTATACCCGGGGGAGCACCCATGGAATCGTTGTACCGAAAGTATCGCCCGCTCACCTTCGAATCCGTGGTGGGCCAGCAGCATATCGTCTCGACGCTCGAGCACGCCATCACCGAGGGACGCCTGTCCCACGCGTACCTGTTCTGCGGACCGCGCGGCACGGGCAAGACCACCATGGCGCGCATTCTGGCCAAGGCGCTGCTGTGCCGTAATGCCGAGGCAGCGCGCGCCGAGGGTGCAAGCGGCTGCATGCCCGACGGTACTTGCGAGGAGTGCGAGCTCATTGCCGAGGGCAACCACCCGGATGTCTACGAGCTCGATGCCGCCTCCCGCACGGGCGTGGACAATGTGCGCGAGGAAATCATCAACTCCGTCAACTTTGCCCCGGTGCGCGGCAAGTACAAGATTTATATCATCGACGAGGTCCACATGCTCACAACGGCGGCGTTTAACGCGCTGCTCAAGACGCTCGAGGAGCCGCCGGCACACGTGATCTTTGTGTTGTGCACCACCGACCCGCAAAAGATTCTGGAGACCATTCTCTCACGCTGCCAGCGCTTCGATTTCCACCGCATCGGCAACGAGGATATCGAGCATCGCCTGTCTTACGTGTGCGAGCAGGAGGGCTTCGATTACGACGACGAGGCACTCGCCATTGTGGCGCGCCATGCCAAGGGCGGTATGCGCGACGCGCTTTCCACGCTGGAGCAGCTGAGCGTCTTTGGCAACGGTTCTGTGCATGCGGACGACGCCCGCTCGCTTTTGGGCGAGGTTTCGGACCAGATCCTGGGCGAGTTTTCTCGCGCCATTGCCGATCGCGATGTTGCCGAGCTCTATGGACTGATCCGTGCGCAGGTCGAGGAGGGCAATGACCTGCTGGAGCTGACGCGCGACCTGGTGGCGCATGTGCGCGACGTGTACGTTGCCTGCGTTGCCGGTGCCCGTGCCGAGCTGTTTGAGGGCGGCTCCGAGCAGGCCGAGGCGCTTGCTGCCGAGGCCGCTGCCTTTGGCGAGCATCCTGCCGACCGCCTGGCCCGCGTGCTGACGGTGCTCGACGATGCCGCACTGGAGATGAGGGGCGCGAGCGACGTGCGCCTGGTGCTCGAGATTGCCTGCACGCGTCTGGCGCGTCCCGAGGCCGATTTAACGATTGAGGCATTGGCCGAGCGCGTGGCACGCCTGGAGGCCATGATTGCCAACGGCGCCGTGCCGGCGAGCGTGGCTGCTGCTCAGGCCGCCGCGCCTGCAGCATCCGTACCCGCTGCTGCCCAACAGCCGACGCTCATTTCGGGCGCTCGTGCTGCCGCTCCGGCGGCATCCGCTGCCCCCGCTGCTACGTCCGCGCGCCAGGGCGGTATGCCTTGGGACCGCGGCGCTGCTGTTCCGGCTGCCCAGCCTGCGACCAAGTCCGCGGCTCCTGCGCCGGCGCCCAGACCTGTAACGCCTGCACCTCAGCCCGTTGCGGCTCCGGCTTCCGCGCCTGCTGCATCGACCGTGTCGGTGTCCAAGCCCAACAACGCCGCCCAGGTTGCCACCGCCGGTGCTGCCGAGACCCCCGCGGTTGAGGACGCCGGCGAGCTCCAGCGCAAATGGGCCGAGGTCGTCGAGCGCGTCAAGGCTCGTCAGGCCTCCTACGCAGGGCTTTTGCTCAACGCCCGCGCCACGGCCGACGACGGCTCCAAGCTCACGGTCTCGTTCCCCGCGGGTTCGACTTTTGCCATCAAGATGCTCGGTCGCGCCGATACGCAGTCGGTGGTCCTGCCGACGGTCTGCGCGGTCTTCGGTCGTCGTACCGTCGACTATGTCCTGGATGGGGGTGGCACGCCGGCTCCTCAACATGAGGAGCATTCTCCATCTGCACGGGCTGCGGTATCTGCGGACCCGCAACCCGTGTCCTCGGTGCCCCCTGCATCCTCGAGCGCCAGCGCGACGCAGCCAAAAGCGGCGCCGGTAGCGGCACCGACCCCGTCGGCGCCTGAACCCGCTGCGCCCAAACCGGCTGCTCCGATCCCCGCGCCCAAGTCCGCTGCCGCGCCTGCGCCCAAGTCATCCGACCTGGCCAAGGCCCCTTGGCTGCGCTCCGACAACCCTGCCGGTGCTCCTGCCACGGGCAAGCTCCCGACCGAGCCCGCGCCCCGAGCGCCCGAGCGCGCGTCCGTCCCCATGGCTCAGCCGCCTGCGCAGGCTGCGCCATGGGAATCCGAGCAGGTGCCCTACGACGATGCTATGGTCGGTGGTTTTGCTGCCGATGCCGGCGGGGACAATCTGCCCCCGTTCGACGTGTCGGGTGCGGCGTCCGCGACCAAGGCCGCTGCTGTGGCACCCGCAGCCTCTGCAAACGACGACGTCCCCGCCGCTCCCTGGGAATCCAATCCCGGTGCTGGCAGCCCCTTCGGCCATCAGGGCGCAGCCCCGAGCATCCCGCAGACCGAGGACGAGGCCAAGGCCCTCATCCGCAGCGTCTTCGGTCAGTCCACCATCTTCAAGCCGGTGGAGTAACCGTGCGGGCGGGTATGCTGCTCAAGAAGAGATCTCTTTGCCCGGGCGCATCTGTATTTCGGACATGTGCAACGTGGTGCCGCGTATGTCGCATTTGAGCAGACAGGTGCGTGACGGTCGGCCTAGGATGCTGAGGTCGATACGATACGTCGCATGGCTGTCCGTGTACTCGACTTGCTCGGCGTTAATGGTTGCTCCGATTGCCAAATAAACGCCTAGCTCGGCATCGACAATCTTGAAGTCCTTTATCTTGACCTTGAACTCTTGATAGAGGGACGGGCTGTTGTAGTAGACGGTTCGGGTTCCGTCGGTGCACTCATCGGTCGTCTCCCATTTGACGACGGGCTGGTCCGAGCTGGCTATCAGCAGTTCTGCTCCAAAAGCTATGGCATGGGTGATGACAACCAGCAATGCCCAGCCGACAAAGAGATAGAGAACCACATATGCAACGGGGTGTTTTGAGCGGATGTTTTGGAGCGCGTTGGGGGCATTCATGGGGCACCTCCAAATTACTATCTATGGCAATCAAATTATACCTCGCCGTCATGAGCGCCGCCTCGAGTAGTGGCTCGGCATTTAGCCATTTAGTGGTACGCATTAAATGTCGGATTCCGGCTCTACAAGATTTAGCTTTAAATATTATGCAGATGCGAATTATTCAACTTTGCATAATCTATGGGTGCGGCTTGCGCTCCAGGACATGTATATCGACTGAGGTAACACGTCCGCCCCGCTCGCTGGCCTCGCGCCGTGGTACGATTTTTGAGTTTGAAAGTCCCGCCGTGCTCCGGCTGCCCTTGCAGCTCGGCGTGCGGCCGCACGTAAAGGAGCCATCATGGCCGGTATGAACATGCAGCAGATGATGAAGCAGGCTCGCAAGATGCAGGAGCAGCTTGCCGCCGCGCAGGAGAACCTCAAGTCCCAGACCGTCGACGCCTCTGCCGGCGGCGGCATGGTCAAGGTGACCGTTAACGGCGAGATGGAGCTCGTCAACCTCACCATCGATCCCGATGCGCTCGATCCCGAGGACGTCGATATGCTGCAGGATATGATCATGGCTGCCGTCAACGAGGCCGTCCGCGGCGTCAACGAGCTCGCCAACAAGCAGATGGGCGCCATCACCGGCGGCCTCAACATCCCGGGCATGCCGTTCTAAGACACGCATATATATGAGTGCCAACCACAGTCTGCAAAAACTGCTCGATGAGCTGGGCCGTCTGCCGGGCATTGGTCCCAAGTCGGCCCAGCGCATCGCCTATTACCTGTTGGAGGCCGACGCCGAGGAGGCGCGCCGCCTGGCCGAGGCCATCCTGGAGGTCAAGCAGGAGGTCCACTTTTGCAGCCGCTGCTTTAACTACGCCACGGCCGACGAGTGCTCCATCTGCCAGGACCCGATGCGCGATACCACTCGCATTTGCGTGGTGGGCGAGCCGCGCGATGTCCAGGCGATCGAGCGCACGGGCAGCTACCACGGCCTCTACCACGTATTGGGCGGCGTGATCAGTCCCATGGACAAGATTGGCCCCGAGCAGCTGCACATTCGAGAGCTGCTGGCACGCTTGGGCCACGAGGACATCCACGAGGTCATCATCGCCACCAACCCCAATATTGAGGGCGAGACCACGGCGAGCTATCTGGCCCGTACCATCAAGCCGTTGGGCGTCGAGGTGTCGCGTCTGGCAAGCGGCCTTCCCGTGGGCGGCGACTTGGAGTATGCCGACGAGCTTACGCTTGGCCGCGCCATCGAGGCCCGCCGCGCGATTTAGGTGGCGAGCCTGCTCCTGCCGTATGTTTTCCTCGCGACGCACGGGGTAGTCATAATTTCCCCGTGCGACTGTGAGTTTGTTGTGCAACAAAGATGCTTCGTATCCGCTTATCGCATGGACGCTTCCGCTCGCATCCTTAATTTGTCCATTCGCTGCGCAACCTTTTTGGTTCGCTGATACACTCAAATATGGATTCGAATGAATGCGCCGCTCCCGAGCGGCGTGTTTTTGTTGGAGGAGAACGCATGCGGCCCGGTGGCACTCAGACAAAGCGCGGCGCCGCGGTGCGCATACGACGCCGACTGGGCTTGGCGCCGCGGGCGTACGCACTGCTATCGTGCTCGCTGGTGCTGGTCATAGCTGGCGTTTCTGCCTATGGCATGACCGTGCCGTCCATGATGCAGGCGCATGCCGCACGCGAACCGCGCGTGGGGCATGAGGTCAAAAGTGATCTGGGTACCACGACTGGATATGCTTGGGCAAGTGTGGTCGCGCATATTGTGTTTGGCACCGACGATGCGGACGGCGCCGAGGCCCCGGACAACGAAGTCACGCTTGCCAATGGCAAAACCATCGTGCTCACCAACACCAAGATCATCGATCGGTTGTCCAACAATAGCGTGGCGGCAACGGTGAATAAGGTCGAGCAGCAGAAGGAGCAGGACGCCCAGCAGTCCGGAAAGCCCGGTAGCTCGGATACTTCTGGCTCCGGCTCGAATTCGTCGAGTTCGAGCGGCGGCTCTGGGTCGGGCTCCTCTACCGGAGGGTCTGGAAATGGCGGCTCGACGGGCGGCAACACTGACAACGATGCAAACTCCGGTGGCCTTTCCGCTGCTGAGGAAGAGAGCATTCACAGTTGGCTTGTGACCAAGTACAACATGCTCGACGGCTACGTTTCTCGTGCCAATGACGTGGTCTTGACCTATAACTCTACGGGAGATCCCAGGCCGTGCGACAGCCTGGTCGGGGAGATGTTTGTCATTCGAGCCGAGTTCGGTCGTCAGACATTCTCGCCCCGGTCAAAGTGGTATCAGCAGTATGCCAATCTGTGGGGCTGTTACACCAACCTATGTCAATGGGTCGGCCATTACGGCGATGATGACGTCGCACTCGGTAACTTCAACAATAACGTGGCGGCGCTTGCCCTATGATGACCGATCTTGCATCCACCACATCACAATCGCTCGGTCGCGATTCCATGGTCGGCCTGCGCCTGGCGCGTGTCGACGGGTTTGAGCCGGCCATTGCGCTCGGTCAGGACGAACTGCCTGCCTATCTGCGTCGTTTTACGATGCTGTTTGCCGACGATGCCACCATACGCCGTGGCGGTATCGGCCGCGTGACGCGTGCCGTCAACGCCCAAGGCGAGGCCGTGGCACTCAAGCAGCTCATCTTGCCGGCGCGCGATGAGTTCGACGACGATGCCGCTCACGAGGCGCTGGTCGCCAAGTTCAAGGCAGCGTTTCGCGAGGAATACGAATGCCATCGCGCCCTTTCGGGCCTCAAGGGCTTTCCCCGCCTCTATGGCTGGGGCGAGGTCGACGGTGTGCCTGCAATTGTCATGGAATGGGTCGAGGGCGAGACGCTTGCCCGCTTGCGTTCGCGACTTGCCGTGGACGATGCCGGACGCCTGTCGCCGCTTGTGGCGGCGCGTCTGGGTCGCGACCTGTTCGATCTGCTCTGCCGTATGAGCCTGGTGGGCGAGGGCTTTGTCCATCGCGATATCTCGCCCGCTAATATTATGGTGCGCACGGCGCGTCTACCGCTTGACCGGCAGCTTGCCGAGGGCACCTTTGACCTGTGCCTGATTGACTTTGGCTCATCGCTGGCGCTTGAGCCTGCGTCGGCCGTGGCCGGTACCGGCGGCAAGGCATCCTTTACCGAGCGTTATGCCACGCTGCGTCGCGCGACGGTTGCCTATGCCCCGCCCGAGATGCTCACCGACGATATTCCCGACCTGCGTGCTTTGCGTATGTCGCCGGCGATTGACGTCTATGCCGCGGCAAGCACGGTTTACGAGCTCATTGCCGGCGTCGCGCCATACGAAGCCGCGCCGAGCACTTCGGGCGCCTCGGGTTCGCGCAAAAGGACGCGCGACATCGCGAGCCCCTACCGTCTTAAGATGGACACGCGGCCCGACTATCCCATTGGTGCCCATGCGCCCGGTTGCGATTTGACTCAGCTGCTTCGTCGTGAGCCCGATGTGGCGCTCGCCGCGGTCGAGCAGGCCCAGCAGCTAGGGCTTGAGCCGGATTCCGAAGAGCTACGCGATGCGCTGGCGTTTGTCGATGCCCAGCTGTTCGACGTGGTGATGGCCTGTCTGTCCAGCCATCAAAAAAATCGTCCCGAGCCGGCGGCGGTCGAGGCGGCGCTCTCGGCGTTTTGTGACCACTATGCGCAAAATGTCGGTCGTTCGCTCCGCGGCGAGCCGCTCACGCCGTGCCCCATGGATGCGTCCGGCCGCGCGGTTCGTCGCGCGCTGATGGTCGGCGCGACGGTCGCCTGTGGCGTGGTTTGGGCTGTGGTCGTGGTTTCGGCCGCGCTGCTGGCGTCGGGCGCTCGCGTGACGGCGACTTTGGGATCGCTCGTGTGGTCTGGGTCGCTACCGGGTATTATTGCCGCACTGGCGTTGGCGCTGCCAGGCATAGCCGGCGTTGCCGCGGGGGCACTTGCGCGCGATCGGCGCTCGGGCTTCCTGCAGGGTGTGCTTGCGCTTTCTGCCTGCGAGGTTCCGGTGCTGGTTGTGGCTGCATGTAGCGTATTTTCCCAACGCGCCGTGATGGGCGGCCTTGTTGCCGCTCTGGTTGCAACCTATACGCTTACGTGGTTTTTGCTTGCGATGGGCTTTGCCTTTGAACTTCCCGTTTCGGCACCGCGACGCACAAAAGCCCAGATGGCGACTCCGCTTGCCGGTGGAGCCGCAGCTGCCCGTACTTTTGGCGGACCTGTCGAAGTATCGTCCGATTCTATTTCTACGACCAAGGAGGCCTAGGTCATGGCATCTCAAGTTGAGCTCACCCCATGCGGGGCCATGTTTGACATCTTTAAGCGCGCGGCGCATCTGAGCCATATCGAGCTGTGCGGCTTGGTGCTTTCGTCCCGTCCGCTCGCCGACGGCCGCAGCCCGCAGAGCCGAGCCGCCGATCGCTCTTGGGTTTCCCGCTTTATCGTTCGCGCGCCGGTCGGCACGCTTCAGCAGCGCTACTTTGCCGAATACGGTACCTCGGCTGCGCGTATTATGTCGCAACTGGCCCTGCGCCAGCGCAATCCCATGGACTCCACGGCTGTGATCAATATGGTGTGCGGTCCTGCAGGTGAACCGATGGTACGCGCGCTCGAAGAGTGCCACCAGGACACGAATCTCTATCGCAACGCGCTCGATCGCCTGTCCCAGGCGGCGGAACTCATGCCCGCCGAGCGCGCCGAGGCCGTGCTGGTGCTGTTTGTCGCCGTCGGTTGTTCGGCGGATGTGCGGTCCTCGGTGAACTATGCCATCGACTACGCGCACGCGACCTGTGGCGGAGGCACATCCACGCCGCGTTCGCTTGGCATGTCGATGACCGCGGGCGAACGCGAACCCGCCCCGGCGCACCCCTTGGGCTTGCTGCGCGTGCAAAACAGTTTTGTCGTGAGCGCCCCGCGCTGGATTCAGCCGAGTGAGCAGGGTGTTGAGATTGGCGCGCTGGCCACTGGTGAGGGCGATATTACCGACGTCGGCGACGATGTCTCGGCCCGCCATGCCCATATCTGGTGCGATGCTCAAAATATCTGGCACGTCGAGGACTTGTCGTCCACCAACGGAACCGTGGTGGTAAACGGGGCCACGCGCGTCTGCATTCAGGTCGAGCCCGGCCGTTCCGCCCAACTCAATCCCGGCGACGAGCTCAAGCTCGGCGAATCCACTACCTACGCCATCCTCTTCGGTGCCCTCTAGCCGGCAGATAGGGACGTTCCTTTTCTCTGCCGGCTGGGGACACTCCTTGGCGCGCCAGAGCCGGTCGCCCGGGGATGGAGGGGCCATTTTGGCCCTTGGCGGTCACCCGAGGTAAACCTTTACCGCCCGCCTATATTTGCCGAAATTACACTTGACGGCGGGGTACAATAAACCCGCATGCGGATTTCCGTTGCGGGCGCTTCCCATCGCCGGGGCGTGCCCGGGAGCATCCGGCATGCGGCCTTTGCGGCGCTCGGTCATGTGCAAGACGGGCGGTCGGGTCTGTGGGGCGCATCAGTTGCCCCTCGCCTCGGCATGTCTTCTCTCCACGCCACGTACCTGCTGCTGAGCCTGCCTGCCAGATGATTGGAAGCAACAGCGTAAATCCCATCACGCCAACATCCCGGCGATCGCCGGGGCCTGTATACCTATATGAGAGGAGAGGGGTATATGGCGCGTAAGTTTAAGTCTATGGACGGCAACGAGGCGGCCGCATATGTTTCGTATGCGTACACCGAGGTAGCGGGAATCTATCCCATTACGCCGTCCAGCCCGATGGCCGACCATGTCGACCAGTGGGCGGCCCAGGGTCGCAAGAACATCTTCGGCACCCCGGTCAAGGTCGTCGAGATGGAGTCCGAGGCAGGTGCAGCCGGTACCGTTCACGGTTCGCTGGGCGCCGGTGCTCTGACCACCACCTACACGGCTTCTCAGGGTCTGCTCCTGATGATTCCGAACATGTACAAGATCGCGGGCGAGCAGCTCCCGGGCGTCTTCCACGTCTCCGCGCGTTGCGTCGCTTCCCACGCCCTGAACATTTTTGGCGATCACTCCGACGTCATGGCCTGTCGTCAGACCGGCTTCGCCATGCTCGCCGAGGGCAACGTCCAGGAGGTCATGGACCTCTCGCCGGTGGCTCACCTTGCCGCCATCGAGGGTAAGACCCCGTTCCTTAACTTCTTCGACGGCTTCCGCACCAGCCACGAGATCCAGAAGGTCGCCATGTGGGACTACAAGGATCTGGCAGAGATGTGCGACATGGACGCCGTCCAGGCTTTCCGCGACCACGCGCTCAACCCTGAGCACCCGCACACCCGCGGCAGCCACGAGAACGGCGATATCTTCTTCCAGAACCGTGAGGCCTGCAACAAGGTCTACGACGAGCTTCCCGCCGTCGTCGAGGGCTACATGAAGAAGATCAACGAGAAGCTCGGCACCGATTACGGCCTGTTCAACTACTACGGCGCTCCCGATGCCGATCGCGTCGTCGTGTGCATGGGCTCCTTCTGCGACGTGCTCGAGGAAGTCATCGACTACCTCAACGCTCACGGCGAGAAGGTCGGCCTGGTCAAGGTTCGTCTGTTCCGTCCGTTCTCCATCAAGCACTTCGTCGACGTTCTCCCCGAGACCGTCCAGAAGATCGCCGTCATGGACCGTACCAAGGAGCCGGGTTCCATCGGCGAGCCGCTCTACCAGGACGTCGTCTCCGCTCTCTACGAGGCCGGCAAGACGGGCATCAAGGTCGTCGGCGGCCGTTATGGCCTGGGCAGCAAGGACACGCCTCCCGCGTCCGCGTTCGCTGTCTTCGAGGAGCTCAAGAAGGACGAGCCCAAGCGCGAGTTCACCATCGGCATTGTCGATGACGTGACCAACCTGAGCCTGCCCGAGGCCGAGGATGCGCCCAACACCGCAGCCCCCGGCACCATCGAGTGCAAGTTCTGGGGTCTGGGTGGCGACGGTACCGTCGGTGCCAACAAGAACTCGATCAAGATCATCGGCGACCACACCGACAAGTACGTCCAGGCCTACTTCCAGTACGACTCCAAGAAGACCGGCGGCGTCACCGTCTCGCACCTGCGCTTTGGTGATTCTCCGATCCGTTCGCCGTACTACGTGACCAAGGCCGACTTTGTCGCCTGCCATAACCCCAGCTACATCGTTAAGGGCTTCAAGATGGTCCGCGACGTCAAGCCGGGCGGCACCTTCCTGGTCAACTGCCAGTGGAGCGACGAGGAGTTCGCCGAGCACATGCCCGCCGTGGCCAAGCGCTACATCGCGAACAACAACGTCAACGTCTACCTGATCGACGCTATCGACCTGGCCGCTAAGGTCGGCATGGGCAAGCGCACCAACACGGTGCTCCAGTCCGCCTTCTTCGCGCTGGCCAAGGTCCTGCCCGCCGAGGACGCCCTGCAGTACATGAAGGACGCGGCTACCAAGTCCTACATGAAGAAGGGCCAGGCCATCGTCGACGCCAACCACAAGGCCATCGATGCCGGCGCTACCGCCTTCCGTAAGTTCGAGGTTCCGGCCGACTGGGCTACCGCCGAGGACGCCGCTCCCGTCGAGCTCTCCGAGGAGACCAAGTCCGCTATCGCCCAGCAGGTCAAGAACCTGCTCGAGCCCATCGATCGCATGGACGGCGACAGCCTGCCTGTTTCCGCCTTCGTCGATTGCGCTGACGGCCAGTTTGAGCTGGGCGCCTCCGCATACGAGAAGCGCGGCGTCGCCGTGGTCGTTCCCCACTGGGACGAGACCAAGTGCATCCAGTGCAACCAGTGCGCCTATGTGTGCCCGCATGCCACCATCCGTCCGTTCGCGATGACCGAGGACGAGGCTGCCGCCGCGCCCGAGGCTACCCGCACGCTCGACGCCATGGGCCCCAAGGCCAAGGGCATGAAGTTCACCATGGCTGTGTCCCCGCTCGACTGCATGGGCTGCACCAACTGCGTCAAGGTCTGCCCCAAGGGCGCCCTCGAGATGGTTCCCACCGAGCAGGAGATGGACCAGCAGCCCGTTTGGGACTACATGGTCGAGAACGTCTCCGAGAAGAAGGAGCTCATCGCGGCCAACGTCAAGGGCAGCCAGTTTAAGCAGCCCTACCTGGAGTTCTCCGGCTCCTGCGCCGGCTGCGCCGAGACCGCCTATGCACGTCTGGTGACCCAGGTCGCCGGCGACCGCATGTTCATTTCCAACGCCACCGGCTGCTCCTCCATTTGGGGCAACCCCGCTGCCACCGCTCCTTACTGCAAGGACAAGGACGGTCACGGCCCGGCGTGGAACAACTCCCTGTTCGAGGACAATGCCGAGCACGGTCTGGGCATGGCCGTCGGTTACGAGGCCGTCCAGAAGAAGCTGATCGCCGCTACCCAGGACATCATCGCTGCCGATGGTCCGTCCGATGAGCTCAAGGCTGCCGGCCAGGCTTGGATCGACTCCGTCAACGACACCGAGGCTTCCAAGACTGCTGCCGCTGCCTACGTTGCCGAGCTCGAGAAGTGCGGCTGCGACGCTTCCAAGGCGATCCTCGCCGACAAGGCTTACCTCACCAAGAAGTCCTTCTGGATCTTCGGCGGCGACGGTTGGGCCTACGACATCGGCTTCGGTGGCCTGGATCACGTCTTGGCTTCCGGCCACAACGTCAACGTCTTCGTCTTCGACACCGAGGTTTACTCCAACACCGGTGGTCAGGCCTCCAAGGCCTCGAACCTGGGCCAGGTCGCTCAGTTCGCCGCTGCCGGTAAGGTGACCAAGAAGAAGTCCCTGGCCGAGATTGCCATGAGCTACGGCTACGTCTACGTGGCGCAGGTCGCCATGGGCGCCAACCCGGCTCAGACCCTCAAGGCCATCCACGAGGCCGAGGCCTACGACGGTCCGTCCCTCATCATCGGCTACAGCCCCTGCGAGATGCACTCCATCAAGAAGGGTGGCATGCAGAACTGCCAGGCCGAGATGAAGAAGGCTGTCGAGTGCGGTTACTGGAACCTCTTCCGCTTCAACCCCGAGGCTGCTGCCGGCAAGAAGTTCTCGCTCGATTCCAAGGAGCCCGCGGGCGGTTATCAGGAGTTCCTGATGAACGAGGCCCGTTACGCTTCGCTGACGCGTTCCTTCCCCGAGCGCGCCGAGGAGCTCTTCAAGGAGAACGAGCAGGCCGCTATGGACCGCTACGCTCACCTGCTGAAGCTCAAGACGGTGTACAACGAGGCCTAGGTCTCCCACCGCAGGATCTGAGGGCTGACCTTCGCGGACGCCCTCGGACATGAAAGAACCCCCGCTGCGCACTACGTGCGGCGGGGGTTCTTTCGTCCTGCGGAGTGTCCGCGAAGGTCAGCCCTCAGATCCTGCTACGACTACGTCCTCGGATTGCGTGGGCGGATGAAGGACGTAGTTGGCGGGTATTCCGTCCCTTTCGCTGTTTCGCGGCTTTGCCGCGAAACCTCGCGCCACTTTGGGGATGGATGGGGGACTTGGCTGTTGCCGCCTTTTCGGAGCTCTTCTTTATTCCTTATGCTGGATGAAAAGCCCCTTGTTTTTGCAGGGGTGCATACTCGACTTATATGTGCATAGAATCTCGTATAGTGCGAGTAAGATATTGCGCTGTCCGTTTTGTGTTTAGCAGAGATGTAGTTTGCATAATCCGACATAATCCTCGCTGCATTTAAATAAAGTTGCACGTAAATGGCGTAGATATGTCTGAGCTGGTGTTCTGTACGCTGAGCGGACAAAAACGACCGTTCACCGTTCCGCTATTTTCAAAATGAATAAAATGAGCGATAAAGAGAATATAAACCTTAATAAACTCGCGTATCGCACGGACGCGGGTTATTAATGGGTTGTAGGCCTTTTACAGAAAGGATTCCAGCAATGTCTAAGCCTCTTGGCAAGCCCGATCGTATTGTCGTCGCCCTTGGCGGCAACGCCCTCGGCAACAACCCCGTCGAGCAGATCGAGGCCGTGAGCAACACCGCCCACGCTCTCCTCGGTCTCATCGAGCAGGGCAACGAGATCATCATCACCCACGGCAACGGCCCGCAGGTCGGCATGATCCAGAACGCCTTCGCCGCTGCCCACGATGCCATCGGTACCCCCGAGATGCCGCTGCCCGAGTGCGGCGCCATGTCCCAGGGCTACATTGGTTATCACCTGCAGCAGGGCATCGGCCGCGAGATGCACAAGCGCTATAAGCGTTGGCACGCCGCTACCGTCGTCACCCAGATCGAGTGCGACCCGGATGATCCCGCGTTCAAGAACCCGACCAAGCCGATCGGCCCCTTCTACACCGAGGAGCAGGCCAAGGAGTTCATGGCCGAGGATCCTTCCAAGGTCTTCGTCGAGGATTCCGGCCGCGGCTGGCGTCGCGTCGTCGCTTCCCCCGATCCCAAGAAGATCGTCGAGGCTGACTCCATTCTCAACCTGCTCGACAACGAGTTCATCGTCATCGCCTGCGGTGGCGGCGGCATCCCCGTCGTTCGCGACTACGAGAACAAGGGCTGCTACAAGGGCGTTCCCGCCGTCATCGACAAGGACCTGGGCGGCGAGCTTCTGGCCGAGGACTGCGACGCCGACGTTCTGTTCCTGCTGACCGCCGTTGAGCATGTCGCCATCAACTTTGGCAAGCCCAACCAGGAGGAGCTCGAGGACCTCACCGCCGACGAGGCCGAGCGCCTGGCCGACGAGGGCCAGTTCGGCAAGGGTTCCATGGAGCCCAAGGTTCGCGCTGCCATCAAGTTCGCCCGTTCCCGCAAGGGCCGCACCTGCATCATCGGCGCTCTGGACAAGGCTGCCGAGACCATGGCCGGCCTCTCCGGTACCCGCATCCACGAGTAGTCTCTACTCTGTTGCCTCTCTCGTGGGCGCCAGGCAAAGCGCCTACAAACTAGCCTCTCTTCATGAGCCCCGCAGTCCGCTCCGACTGCGGGGCTTTTGCTATTCAGCTAGTCATTAGGGACGTTCTTAAATGACTAGTCAAACAAGAGCGTCCCCAATGACCACTCATTTAAGTCTGTCCCCAATGACTAGTAGTAGGCCCACATGGCTTCGACTTCGTTGAGGACCTCTACGACGCCCCAGCGGCGGGCGCTGCGGCTGGCCGAGTTGGGGTCGTAGACGCCAATCTGGTTGGCATCGTCGATGCCGTAGAGCACGATGTAGTGGCCTACGTTGGTAAACGTACCGGGGCGCACTGCGGCGATGACGGGCGCACCCGAGCGAAGTGCTTGGGTAATCGATTCGCGATCGTTATAGAGCTGTGTTCCGTTGAGCCCCAGCTGCCACGCACCGCCTGTTATAAACGACCACTCGGTGGCACCAGTGGGGGCGTAGTTGCCGGCTTCGGCCAGTGCGCATATATCGACCGGTGTCTTATCGGTGTGGCCGGTCTTAAAGATATAGACCATGGTGAGGCAAGTGGGACCGCAAGCGTTTTCGCGAATAGTGCCACCGGCATAGGGCAGCTCCGACCATGCGGGGTCAATTTGGTAGATGTGGGGCATGGTGCCGGCCTGCCATTGCGAGCGTGGGGTCGAGAACGCAAATGAGTAACCGGGCGCGACGGGAGCTTTAAGCAGCTTGTCCTCGGCAGTGGGCTCAAGACCAGCTGATCCGTGGGAGATACAGGATCCCAAAAACACAAAGACGAGGCAGGCGGCGATGGAGCAAAGCGCAAGGCGTAGGCGGCGGGCCGGAAGCGCGTGGCTTGTGGTGTGCGACGCGGGGTGAGGGGCGGAATTGCCGCGATCGCGTTGAGGTCGCGAAAAGGAGCGCTTGACGTAGTAGTCGGTCTTATGCCGATCGTAGCGGCGTGGCTGCGATGTGTCGGTCTGGCGTTGGCGTGTGCTCGTACTCACGCGGTCTGACTGCTGCACGGTACGGCTTTGTTGCCGCGAAGAAGCCCCGAGCTGCTCTTGGGGGCGCTGCGGGTTGTCGTTGTCGGAGGTGCTTCTGGGCGTTGGCGTGGTGCGGCCGGCAAGGCGCACGCTTTGTGGCCGTTGGTCGCCGTCATTGTATCCGTATGCCATTCGAATCACCTTGCCTCATGTGTAACTTGTCTATCCTACATAAAATGATGCACGACACATGGGTATGTGCGCCAAAAGCCTGACAAATGGTATGAACGTTGCCGCGCCGCGCGCCAAGTGTCACGGCAACAGGTATTCAAAAGCAGACAAGATGAAAGCGTCCAAGACGAATGACGTCTCCCGCCGTTCGTCCCAAAAACGGTGCCGCTCGTTTTGCAGTTCTGCCTTCGGTCGAGCTGCGAGCGGCGCTGCTGCGCCAAGGCCGTATCTTAAAGCCATGGAAAAAAGCGCGCGGCAAAACGGACCGCGCAAGGGGTGACGCCAAGGGGCGTCAAAAAGGAAAGGAGGGGAACAATGGCGGACAAGAATGCAGAAGTTGCAGTCGAGGATAACGGCGGCATGAAGAAAACGCTCTCGCTCTGGAACTTCTTCACCATCGGCTTCGGTGCCATCATCGGTACCGGTTGGGTTCTGCAGGTCGGCGACTGGATGGTCGTGGGCGGCGGTCCCGTTCCCGCTATGATCGCATTCCTCTTGGGTGCAATCTTCCTCGTGCCCGTCGGAGCTGTTTTCGGTGAGCTCACGGCTGCTATCCCCATCTCGGGCGGCATCGTCGAGTATGTCGATCGTAGCTTTGGCCGTACGCTGAGCTACATCACCGGATGGCTTTTGGCCCTGGGCAACGGCATCCTGTGCCCGTGGGAGGCCATCGCCATTTCGACCCTTGTGTCCGAGATGTTCGGCAGCCTGCCCGGCCTTGAGTGGCTGCGCGCCGTCAAGCTCTACACCATCCTGGGGGCCGACGTTTACCTGTTCCCGACGCTGATCGCGCTCGGCTTTGCAGTCTACGTCATCTTCCTCAACTTCCGCGGTGCCAGCTCGGCTGCCAAGCTCCAGGCCTTCCTGACCAAGGCTCTGCTCTGCGGCATGCTGCTCGCCATGGGCGTCTCGCTGTTCACCGGCTCGCCGGACAATGCCATGCCCGTATTCTCCCAGGTCACCGGCGCTGGCGGCGGCAAGGCCGCTACCGAGAGCTCCAGCCTGTTTGCCGGCATCGTGTCGGTCCTGGTTCTGACCCCGTTCTTCTACGCCGGTTTCGACACCATTCCCCAGCAGGCTGAGGAAGCAGCCGAGGGCCTCAACTGGAACAAGTTCGGCAAGATCATCTCCCTGGCTCTGCTGGCCGCCGGCGGCTTCTACATGGTCTGCATCTACTCGTTCGGCACCATCCTCGACTGGCATGAGTTCGTTAAGAGCCCGGTTCCCGCGCTTGCCTGCCTCAAGGGCATCAACATGCTTCTGTACCTGGCCATGCTCGTCATCGCCACGCTTGGACCCATGGGCCCGATGAACTCCTTCTACGGCGCCACGAGCCGCATCATGCTCGCCATGGGCCGCAAGGGCCAGCTGCCCGAGCAGTTCGCCGAGGTCGACCCCAAGTCCGGCGCTCCCAAGCTCGCCTGCGTCGTTCTGGGCGTCATCACCGTCGTCGGTCCGTTCCTGGGCAAGAACATGCTCATCCCTCTGACCAACGTGTCGGCTCTCGCCTTCATCTTCTCCTGCGGCATGGTCGCCCTCGCATGCCTGCGTATGCGCTTCACCGAGCCCGACCTGCCTCGTCCCTACGAGGTGCCCGGCGGCAAGTTTGGCATCGGCCTCGCTATCGCCGCCTGCGCCATCATCATCGGCCTGCTCGTGATTCCGTTCTCTCCCGCCTCCCTCAACATGGTGGAGTGGAGCATCGTGATCGGCTGGCTGGCCGTCGGCCTGGCTCTCATGGCCTTCACCAATTCCCGCAAAAAGTAACGCCGAGCCGGGGCGGATCAGGTGCGCGGGCCCCTCTCTTCCGCGCACCGAACCCGGCACCACTTGGGTAGCTTTGTGAGGCCTTAACCCAACACGGCCTCGCCCACTATATGGATCCATAAGGAGGAACCATGTCCACTAAGTATGCAATCGTTGGCGGTAAGCTCATCGACGGTACCGGTGCCGAGCCGGTCGAGAACTCCCTCGTTCTCGTCGACGACAACGGCAAGATCGAGTACGCCGGTGCTATGCAGGACCTTCCCGAGGGCGTTGAGGTTATCGACGCCGCCGGCAAGACCGTCCTTCCCGGCCTGATCGACACCCACCTGCACTTCTCGGGCAACTTGACCGACGATGACACCGACTGGGTCATGCAGCCGCTCCTCGAGAAGCAGGCCGTCGCCGTCAAGCAGGCCTACGACTGCCTCACCCACGGCCTCACCACCGTCTGCGAGATCGGTCGCTTTGGTATCCAGATCCGTGACTGCATCGACAAGGGCGTCTTCAAGGGCCCGCGCGTTCTGGCCACCGGCCTTGGCTTCTGCCGCGTTGCCGGCCACGGCGACTCCCACCACTGCAGCCAGGAGCTCAACAAGGAATCGCACCCCTGGGGCGATCAGGTCGACGGTCCTTGGGATCTGCGCAAGGCCGTCCGTCGTCGCCTGCGTGAGAACCCCGATGCCATCAAGATCTGGGCTACCGGTGGCGGCATCTGGCGCTGGGACTCCGGCCGCGACCAGCACTACTGCTCCGAGGAGATTCAGGCTGTGGTCGAAGAGGCCAAGATGGTCGGCATCCCCGTGTGGAGCCACTGCTACAACAACCACGCCGCTGCCTACGATTCCGTCCGCTTTGGCTGCGAGCAGCTGATCCACGGCTTCGATATCGATGAGCGCACCATGGACCTCATGGCCGAGCAGGGCACCTTCTTCACCCCGACGATCGCCTTCCTGCCCACCTGGTACGCCACCTATCCGCCCGTCTACGTCCCCGAGCTGCACGACAAGTACGAGGGCACCCTGGTCGAGAAGGAGCTGCAGCGCAACTACGACTGCCTGCGCGAGGCCAAGAAGCGCGGCGTCGTCATGACGATCGGCTCCGATTCCTTCTCCTTCGTCACCCCGTACGGCACCTGCTCCATCGAGGAGATGTACGAGTTCGTCGACAAGATCGGCTTCACCCCGGTCGAGACCATCACCTGTGCCACCCTCAACGGTGCCAAGATGTGCCACATCGAGGACGAGACCGGTTCCATCGAGGCCGGCAAGTGCGCCGACCTGCTGGTCGTCAACGGTGACGTCGCCGCCGACATCCACGTGCTCAACACCGACAACATGGACGTCATCATGAAGGACGGCTGGATTGTCGAGGCCGGCACCTTCGGCGAGGCAAACAAGTACAGCGCCTAAGCTACCGTTCATCGATGACTGGATGTAAAACACAGTATTTGATTGCATAATGCAATGGAGAGGGTCGCTTGCGGCCCTCTTTATTGCTATGGGGTGCGTCAGTAAGAAGGGGATGACGGTGGATCTCAATAGGCTGATTCTGGGCAAGAGCTACAACTCTACCAAGGTCTTTCGTACCGCTCAGCATGTGGTTCAAGCCATCTTGCTCGGTATTGTCGTTCCGCTGCTTATCCTGCTGCTCATCTGGGATCTAACCGATAATCCCAATCCCGTTCCGGCCGTTGTCGTCATTGCCGGCTTGGTCATGCTGTGCTTCTTCTTCTCATACGTCTTTGTCGTTCCCGACGACCTCACATCGAGCGCTACCGACCGCACGCTCGCCATCGCTTCAAAAATATTCGCCTACACGTCGCGCGGCCTTACGCCCGAAGCTGCCCTAGGCGCCTCTAAGATCATCCTGTCCGAAACTATCGCCTCTGCCATCTGCTTTACCGACGGCAAGCAGGTGTTGGCAAGCTGGGGCGAGGACTCGGCAAAATGCCCCGCGGGCACCCCGGTGGTGCTGCGGACTACGCTCAACGTGATCAACAGCGGTGAGCAAAGCGTGTTCTCGCGCGATGCCTCGACCGAGACGGGTGGCTACTTTCCGCGCCTGCGCGCCGGTATTGTCGCACCGCTTACCGTGCGTGGGCATTGCGTGGGCACGCTCGAGCTGTATTATCCCCGTCTGAGCAGCATCGATATGCGCCAGACGGCCCTTGCCTCAGGTTTTGCCGATCTCATCTCCACGCAGCTCGCCAGCTTTGAACTCGAGCGTCAGGATGAGCTCACAGCCCGCGTTGAGCTTCGCGCCCTGCAGTCGCAGGTCGACCCGCATTTTCTATTCAATACCATTAGCACGATCGTGTCGCTCGTCCGAACCGAGCCCGACAAGGCGCGATCTCTGCTGATCGACTTTTCCAACTATTATCGTCAGACGCTTTCTGATTCCGATACGCTCACCACGCTCGAGCACGAGGTGGAACAGGGCACTCGTTATATCAATCTTATGCAGGCCCGGTATGGCGACGGCCGTCTGCGCGTTTCGGTCGACATTGACTTTGAGGTGCGCGACAGCCTGGTGCCGCCGTTTATCTTGCAGCCGCTGCTCGAAAACTGCATCAAGCATGCGCAGCGCGAGACCGAGCCGCTTTCTATTCGTGTTAGGGCTTTTGAGACCGATGACGGCTTGGAGATTATCGTCGAAGATGACGGCATCGGTATGAGCGAAGAAGTCTGCGCGCATCTGTTTGAGCAGCATCGCCGAGAGGAGCCCGAGAGCATTACCGCCGACGGCTCCGTCAAGCGAGGTTGCGGCCTGGCGCTCTTCAACGTGCTTCAGCGCATCCATTTCTTTTACGGAGAAGATTCCGGCATGCGCGTGAAGTCCCAGGAGGGCGTGGGAACACAGGTCATCGTTGAGTTGAACGGCGAGCCGCATGAGCCGGCGCCGCTAACGGCGTAGCACGCGGTTGGATTGAGAGAAAAAGAGGGGAAGCGCATATGTCCGAAAGCTGGAACATCCTGGTGGTTGATGACGAGCCTCCCATTAGGGCTGAGCTACGCTATCTGCTGGAAAAGGATGCGCGTGTGGGTCAGATTGCCGAGGCGGGCAATGTCACCGAAGCCGTGGAGTCGATTCTGACGAACAAGCCCGACGTGCTGTTTTTAGACATTACCATGCCAGGTCGCTCGGGAATTGAGCTTGCCGAGACGCTGCAGAACCTAAAGACGCCGCCGATCGTGGTGTTTGTGACGGCATTTGCCGAGTATGCGGCTGATGCCTATAACCTCGATGCTGTCGATTACATCGTCAAACCGGTTGAGGATGCCCGCTTGTCAAAGGCACTCGACAAGATCGAGACTGCCCTGGGCGCTCGCCGTGTCGTCCATGCTCCGCGCCAGCCTTTGCGCTTGACGGTGGATCGTGGGGGCAAAAGGGTGTTCATTCCCGTGGCGGATGTCTGCTACTTTGAGGCGCGTGCCGATTTTTGCAACGCCGTCTGCGCCGAGGGAACATACCTGATCAATGAGTCGATTTCCTCGCTCGAGCGGCGCCTGGCCTCCGAGGGCTTTATCCGTGTCCACCGCAGTTATCTGGTCAATTTGGAAGACGTGCACAATGTCGAGATCGGTTCCACGGGTCTTATGGAGCTCAGGCTCGATCGCGTAACCTCGACGGTGCCTGTGTCCCGTCGTCGCGCTGCCGAGGTCAAGGCGCACTTGGGGCTTGCGTAGGCAGTCTGCATGCCATCGTTTACCGCCGCAGGTTTGGCATGACCGTGCGGTGGGCATAATGGGTGACATCGAATGAAATCGAAAGGATCATTATGCCCGCGCTCATTACGCATCATCTGTTTGGCGAGGAAAGCATCGACCGTCTTCCGCAGGGCGTTATTACGTCCGACGAGGAGCGCATCGCCTTTATCCTGGGAAACCAAGGTCCCGACCCGTTTTTCTTCCACATGCTCACGCCGCGCGTTTCCGACTGCACGTCGCTTGCTCAGGTCATGCACCGCTCGCGCATGTCGCGCCAGTTCTCGTGCCTGCGCGACGGCGTGTCGCACCTGCAGCCGCGCGATGCTAATCTGGGTCGCGCCTTTGCGCTGGGCCTGCTGTCGCACTATGTGCTCGACCGCAATGCCCACCCCTTTGTCTACGAGCAGCAGTTTGGCATTGTTGAGTCCGACCCCGAGCTCGAGGCTTCGGGCAGCCAAGTTCACGCCGTGCTCGAAAGCGACCTGGACGTGCTGATGCTGCAGCTCAAGCGCGACGGGGCCACGGTCGAGGATTATCCGCCGGCGGGCGAGATCGTCACCACCGACCGCATCAACCGTGTGGCCGGCGTGCTGATGAGCTACGTCGCCGGGCGCGTGTACGGTATCGACATCCCGGCGGGGGAGTACGCCGGCGCCGTCTCGGACATGCAGATGCTCTACCGTGCCATCGAGCCTGCCGGCTCGGCTAAGACGCGCGCGATTGCCCTGGTTGAGGGGTTGGTGCACGACTACTCGCTGCTCGACGGCCTTGCCCATCGCGTGACGACGGAGCTGCCCGAGCGCACCGGTAACCTGGGCCACCTGACATGGAAGAACCCCTTTACCGATGAGGTCTCGACTGAGAGCTTCCCCGAGGTCTTTGAGCGCGCGCTGGCCGATTACGAGCTCACCGTCGCCCGCTTTATCGAGACCGGCGACATGGGGGCTGTGACCGGCCATATCAACTACAGCGGTCGCGTGCTCGGCGCCGACGAAGAGTTCGACCGCGAGGAGTAGGGCTCGTGCGTGCCCCTTTGCCGAATCCTTACCGGCGCCTCTGGACAATTGGGGTACGATGAACTGACTGCATATCGGGCGAATACGAAGGGGCCCTGTCCATGAAATACACCAAGCTCGAGCGTAACTGGGTTATGTACGATGTGGGCAATTCGGCCCTCGTGTTGCTCAATACCTCGGTGGTGCCCATCTACTTTAACGCCATCAATACCGGTGCTTCCTCGGCAGACCTGGTGGTCGCTTGGGGCAACGCGCAGACGATCGCCTCGCTGGTCATTGCCATGCTCATGCCCATTCTGGGCGCGCTTGCCGATTACGCCGGCAACAAGATCAAGTTCTTCTTGGGCTTCTTCCTCACGGGCCTGGTTCTTTGTCTGGCGCAGGCTATCCCCATGTCCGCCATGGCATTTTTGACCGTGTACGTGCTGTGCACCATCGGCCTTAACTCTTCTATGACGTTCTACGACGCCATGCTGCCCGACATTACCACCGACGAGCGCATGGACGCCGTGTCCAGCTCGGGCTATGCCTGGGGCTACATCGGTTCCACCGTGCCGTTCATCATCTGCCTGGCGCTCATCATGGGTGGCCCCGCTCTTGGCGTCCCCACCATGCTGGCAACGCGTCTGTCGTTTATCATCACTGGTGCCTGGTGGCTCATCTTTACCCTGCCGCTCATTCGTACCTATAAGCAAAAGTACGGTCGCGAGCGCGGTCCCCAGGACACCATCGGCCATATCGTGGGCGGTGTGTTCTCCGAGGTTGGACACACCATGCGCGAGATCGCCCACAACAAGACCGTGCTGGTCTACATGATCGCGTTCTTTTTCTATATCGACGGTGTGCACACGGTCATTTCCATGGCCACCAGTTACGGCTCGGCTTTGGGCATCGATTCGACGCAGCTGGTCCTGGCGCTGCTCGTTACGCAGTTTGTGGCTTTTCCGTCTGCCATCATTTACGGCAAGCTCGCCGGACGCGTTGGTACGCTCAACATGATCCTGGTGGCCGTCGCCGCCTACATGGGCATTGTGCTGTTCGCCGCGTTCTTCCTAAAGACCGCCTTTGAATTCTGGGTGCTTGCCATTATGGTCGGCCTGTTCCAGGGCGGCGTGCAGGCGCTCAGCCGTAGCTACTTTGGCCGCATTATCCCCAAGGAAAAGTCCAACGAGTACTACGGCTTCTTTGACATCTTTGGTCGTTATGCAAGCGTTATGGGCACCTTCCTGGTGTCGGTCGTCACCTCGCTGACCGGCAACCCGTCGCTGGGCGTCCTTTCCATTGGCGTGCTGCTGATTGTTGGCTTTATGCTGCTGGTCCGCCTGTCCCGCATGACTCGGGCGGCAGAGCATGCCGCATAGGAGCGAGCGGCTATTGTGCCTGTCCACGGTACTCTTTTGGGGTTATCCGCAATAAACATTGCGACTTGCGAGCAATGATTTGCCCAAGTGGGTATGATGGAATCAGCTAGGTCGCGGGGCGTCGCCTGTGTTTGGCGGCGTCCCGTTTTTGTGTTGCAGGGAGGGTAAGGCATGAACGCCACAGTCGTGATTCCAACGTATTGGGCGGGCGATGACGCTTGCGCAAACGCCCCTGGCACCTATGACCATTCGACGCGACTCAACGCCGACAATCCCGAACTCGACCGCTGTCTGGCCTCGCTTGAGCAGGTACGTGACATCCCGCGCATCATCCTTTTGGTGGTCTGTCCCGTTTCTGCCACAGCCGATGTGTCGCTGCGCGTGCGCGAGATTGTCGACGCGCATCCCACGCTCAAGGTCACCGTTGTCACCAACACCCAGGCCTCGCGCATCGCAGACCGGGTTGCTCAGATCGCGCCCAAGGGTTCGGGCGAATGCGTGAGCCTGCGAGGCTACGGTGCCATTCGCAACATGGGGCTAGCCTGTGCCGCTGTGCTGGGTCATGACGCGGTTATCTTTTTGGATGACGATGAGACTGTCATCGACGCCGACTTTATGAAGCGCGCGACCTATGCGTTGGGGCAGCAGACGCGTCAGGGCTTGCCGATCTTGGTCAAGAGCGGCTATTTCTACGATCGCGACGGCTCGCCGCTGGCTCCCACGGACAAGGCAGGCATCTGCCATCGTTGGTGGACCAAGCGCATCGAGTTCAACCGTTGGATGAAAAAGGCGCTCTCGGGCACCCGCATCTCGCGCTCCAACTACGTGTGCGGCGGCCTGATGGCCCTGCACGCCCGCGCCTTTACGCGTGTGGCCTTTGACCCGTTTATCACCCGCGGCGAGGACTTGGATTACCTCTTTAACATGCGCATGTTTGGCTACGACGTGTGGTTCGATAACGAGTGGACCGTGCGCCATCTGCCTCCGGAGTCCGAAAAGCGCTCACCGCGCTTTATGCAGGATGTATACCGTTGGTACTACGAACGGGCCAAGTTGACATTCGCCGCGCATCAAAAGGAGCTCATTCCCGTTACGGCGGCATCACTCATGCCCTACCCGGGCCCGTGGATTTCGCGCGAGCTCGACGACCGCGTGCGCAAGACCGCTATGGTCCGCAGTGTGTTTACCCGCGAGCATGAGGGCTACCTGCGCATTTGGCGCCATGGTATCGGCGAGGCAAAGGCCTATGCGCGCCAAAACGCTGCAAGCTACCTGCGTTTCCAGAGCTTTTGGCCCAAGATCATGGACGGGCTTTGGCGTGACGCACAACTGATCAGTATCCTGGAGGGGGCCGAATGATCGACCGCCGCGCCCAGCGCGATAGTTCAATATCAATCTTTCGCATCATTGCCGTTGCCTGCGCCATTTGCGTGCTGGTGTACTTTATTTTTGCCTTGGTGACCGGTATCGAGCCGATCGCCACGGTGATTGCCTGCGCGCTGCTGTGTATCTTTCTGTGCATCTTTATCTTTTTGACGCTCAATCCCGATTCAGTGCGCTCCCAGTACACCGAGGAGACGCTCTCGGTGGCCTCGGCCATGCTCGAGGACATTAAGGGCGGTCTGACGCAGGAGTCGGCGCGTTTGGTGTGCCGGCGCATTTTGCCCGAGACGCGCGCCATGACGGTGGCCATCACCGACGAGGGCAACGTGCTTGCCTGCGCGGGAGAGTTTGAGGAAAAACTACTGCCAGATTCTCCCATCCACACGCTTGCCACGCGCTACGTTATCGAACATGGCATCGTGCAGTCGTTCAACCGTATGGTGGATGTCGTGGGCTCGGACGGCTCGCACAACCAAGTCCCCGCCGGCATTATCGCCCCCATCAAGGTGGGCGATCGTACCGTCGGCACGCTCAAGTTCTACTACAAGACCCCGCGCGCCGTCGACCGTACCCAGTACGCGCTTGCCTCGGGCTTTGCCGAGATCTTGTCCACGCAGCTCGCCATCCACGAGCTCGAGGTGCAAAAGGAACTCACGGCGCGCGCCGAGGTGCGTGCGCTGCAGGCGCAGATTAACCCGCACTTCCTGTTCAACACGCTGAACACCATTGCATCGTTTACGCGCACCGACCCGCTGCGGGCCCGCGAACTGCTTCGTGAGTTCTCATCGTTCTATCGTGCCACACTCGACAACTCGGGATCGCTTATTCCGGTCTCGCGCGAGGTCGCACAGACCAAGCGCTACCTTACCTTTGAGAAGGCCCGCTTTGGCGAGGACCGCGTGCTTGCGACGTTCGATGTGTCCGAGGACGTGGAAGATACGCTGGTGCCGGCGTTCGTGATCCAGCCGATTGTCGAGAACGCCGTACGTCATGGTATGGGCGATGACGACGCCCTGAGGATCGACGTGACCGTTCACCAAGACGGCGAGGATGCAATCTTGATTGCCGTGGCCGATAATGGCGTGGGCATGGATGAGGGTACCGCCGCCAGACTGTTTGACGAGCGCTCTGCCCGTCCCGACGCCAGCTCTCCCCAGGGTGGCGGCGCCGGTGTGGCCATGCACAATATTTCGGAGCGCATCCATCGCTTTTATGGGCCGCACTCCTATACGCGTGTCGAATCGGCGCCGGGCAAGGGCACCAAAGTGCTCCTTCATCTTGATTTGTCAGAGAGCATCTTTGACATTCAAGAGTAAAATAAAGGGCTACGGGCTCAACGTCATGCGACGGATGCCCGGCGTAGTTAGTTGACGAAAGGTTTTATCCCTATGCTGCGTGCGATGATTGTGGATGATGAGGCGCCGGCTCGCTCGGAGCTTCGCTTCCTGCTCGAGCAAACGGGCAAGATCGGCACGATCACGGAGGCGTCGAGCGTCCGCTCCGCCATCGAGATGCTTATGGAAAGTCGCGTGGATGTCGTGTTTCTCGATATCTCGATGCCCGGTGCCTCGGGCCTGCAACTTGCCGAGGCGCTGCATAAGCTCAAAAATCCGCCGGCGATCGTGTTTGTGACTGCGTATAGTGACCATGCGGTCGAGGCATTCGACGTGGATGCCGTCGATTATCTGATGAAGCCGGTCGAGGAAGCTCGCTTGGATCGCGCGATCGAGAAGGTCATGCAACGCGCCAAGCCGGTTACGGACAGCAAGGTGACCATCGAGCGTATCCCGGTGGAAAAGGGCGGCCGCAAGGTGCTCATTCCCGTGGACGACATTCGCTTTATCATGGCCAAGGACGATTACTCCTGCATCTATACCGTCGATGATCGCTTTTTGTCGACGACCTCGCTGGCGCAGTTTGAGGCCAAGCTCTGCGACTTTGGCTTCTTCCGTGTTCACCGCCGCTATATCGTCAACTTGGCGTGCGTCACGGATGTGGAGACGGTGCCCTCGGGCGCCATCCAGCTGGGCATTACGGGCGTCGACGAACGCGTGCCGGTTTCGCGCCGCCGCGTCGTGCCGCTCAAGAAGGCTCTGAGTCTCTAGCACACTGGCCCCGCAGCCCTGTAGACCCATCGTCTGCGGAGCCGTGGGGCCTTTTTGTATGTATCTGCCGAATCGTTTTTTGCGGAAGGGATCCCATGAACAGTGCAAGCGCCAAGCGTATCGACATCATCTCGGACACCCACGGCTATCTTTCGCCTGCGCTCCTGGATGAGCTTGAGGGCGCAGACCTGATCATCCACGCCGGCGATCTCACGTCAGAGATGGACTACGAGCACCTATGCACCATCGCCCCCGTGCGGGCCGTACTGGGCAACAACGATTACTACCGCGACTACGGTCCCGATGTAGACCGTCTTGCGCTCTTTACCTACGAAGGCCTCAAATTCGCCGTAGCTCACTACCGCGAAGACCTTCCGGTGGGATCCGTAGACGTAGCCATCAATGGTCACACCCACGTAACCAAAGAAGCCCAAGTGGGCCGTTGTTTAGTCCTCAACCCGGGCAGCGCTAGCTACCCCAGAGGCACCCGAGGCCCCACCATGGCCAGAATGCTAGTAAAAGACGGCAAGATCATAAGCACCAAATTTATTGATCTAGAGTAACCACAACAAAAACGGGGGATGCAAATGCGTCCCCCGTTTCCATTTGAGCCAAAGGCAGAGCTTCAACAAAAACAATCAGACCAACCCCGCCGAGGAGCACGCGGGCTAGCCGCGCAGCGGCGCACGCCCGCAAAACTGGTTGAATAATGTGACGGCAGGGAGGGCTTCCGGGGCTGAGGGCGGGGGTTAAGTTTGTCGCGAGTTCCGCACGCAAAGGAAAGCACTTAATGTGCTTTCCGTCTTGCGCAGGACTGTAGAGC
>JBPGZF010000017.1:0-42710 GCA_052033095.1 Collinsella sp. | reverse complement strand
ATACGGGGGAGGGAGTGGCGCGTCCGCGGGGCCTCCCAGTCGGGCTGGTTTACTGATCGGTCGGCTTTGCGACGCCGGACTCGTCGGACCAAAGCTCGACACCCTTGTTCTTAAGGTAGTTGTCGGCGTATGCGCGACGGCCACCGGGCTTGGCGGTGAGGTCGCCCATCATGTTGGAGAAGCCGCCGTCGACCTTGATGGCGTCGCCGGTGGTAAAGTCCGAGCGCTTGGACGCCAGGAACATGACGGCGTTGGCGATATCGCTGACCTCGCCGATGCGGCGCGTGGCGATGAGGCGGCTGCGGCTCTTCTCGACCTCGGGATCGGCGTAAAAGCTCGCCGACATGGGGGTCTTAACAAAGCAGGGCTCGACGCAGTTGGAGCGCACGCCGTAAGGGCCCCACTCGGCTGCCAGCATCTTGGACATCATGTTGACGCCCGCCTTGGTGGAGCTGTACACGCCCGAGAACGTCTCGGGGGAGTGGCTGGCAACGGTCGAGATGTGGACCAGGCGACCCTGGCCGGCCTTGATCATCTCGCGACCAAAGCGCTGCGAGGTGATGAAGTAGCCGGTGAGGTTGACGTTGAGCACCTGCTCCCAGTCGCTCAGCGGCAGGTCCTCCATGGCGGCGAAGCGCAGGATGCCGGCGGTGTTGACGAGGACGTCGACACGGCCGAAGTCGGCGATGGTGGCGTCGACGGCGGCCTGAACCTCGGCCTCGTCGGTGGCGTTCATCTTGTAGCCCTCGGCGTGGATGCCAAACTCGGTGGCGAGGTCGGCGGCTGCGGCCTTGACCTTCTCCTCGTTCAGATCGAGCAGGACGACGTTGGCGCCGTTGCGGGCGAACTCGCGGCAAATCTCGACGCCCATGCCGCCGAGTGCGCCGGTCACGGCGCAGACATCGCCCTCGAGCTTAAGCCAATTGCTCATAGGAACTTCCCTTCTTGTGCCTCCCAGTGGGTCGCTCCCATTAACCGACCCACGTGGTTTTCGCTGGTTATCGTATGCTTTACATTTGCGCAGGTGAATTGCATATTTGTTAGAATGGCGTTAACCATAGGTTTACACCGTGCGATGCAGTTTATGCTCAATTGAGCGCGTAACCTGCGAAAACGACCCCCTGTGGCGCCATGTTGCCACGGGCGCGAAAACAGGAGATTGACGTGTACGATCGACGACTTGAGGCCATATCGGCCGCCGCAGAGCTGGGAAGCTTCTCGCGTGCGGCGGCAAAATTGCGCGTGTCGACTCCGGCGCTCGTCAAGCAGGTGTCGGGCTTCGAGGCCGAGTTCGGCATCACGCTGTTCGAACGCTCGCACTCGGGCGTCAAAGTGACGCCGGCCGGCGCACTGCTGGTGGACGACGCGCGCTCGATCATGCGGCAGTCCGAGGACGCGCTGCGCCGTGCCCGACGCGCGGCGGGCGATGGCGGTGCCGTGCGCCTGGGCGTGTCGATGATGTGCCCGGGGCGCCAAACGCTGTCGATGTGGTCGGGCATCCACGATCTGGAACCGTCGCTGCGATTTGAGATCGTGCCGGTAAGCGATCTCTACGACGAGCGCGAAACCGTCATGCGCAGCTTGGGCCGCGAGGTCGATGTGGTGCAATCGAGTTTTTCTACCCCACGCTGGGGTGATGCCTGCCAAAAGCTCCGCATTGTCAACGTTCCGTTTTATATCGATCTGCCGCGCACGAGCCCGCTGGCGCGCAAGAATCGCATTACGGTTGCCGACTTGGAGGGTATGCGTCTGCGCGTACTGCGCCACGGCAACGACGCCATGGACAGCCTGCGCATCGATCTTTTGGCCGACGGCGGCGTGGACGTGATCGACGTGGATAGCTTTGACTTTGCGCTTTTTAACGAGGCAGAGGAAAAGGGCGACGCGGTGCTCACCTGCGGCGCATGGTCGGGTGTGCACCCGGCCTTTGTGGGCGTGCCGTTCCTATGCGGCCGCGAGGTGCCGGTCTTCTTGCACTACCCGCTCGAGCCCACCCTCCAAGTCCAAAAATTCGTCAACGCCATGGCCCAACTCCTCAAGTAGCTCATTTGGCGCGGGTAGTCTTTTTGGGACGGGGCTTTTTTTGCTACTTTCGCCGCCCTGCCTGCGCACCCTCAAAGTAGTCAAAAAGCCCCGTCCCAAAAAGACTAACTAAACGAGGCCCTGGCCAAACGGCCAGGGCCTCACTAACCTTTATTCCGTTTTAAACAACGGGCTGATTGCGCGCAGGAGGGTTCCCCGGGGCGGCGGGGTATTTCCTCCGCGCGCAGTTTCGCAGCGAAGTGAGAATGTTTGAGCACGGAGGAATTACCCCGACGCCCCGGGGAACCCTCCGTCAGTAACCGTTCCTACTCCAGCTCAAACGCTCCCGTGTACAGCTGGTAGTAATACCCGCGCTTGGCGATCAGCTCGTCGTGGTTGCCGCGCTCGATGATGCGGCCGTGATCCAGACAGATGATCGCGTCAGAGTTGCGCACGGTGGACAGGCGGTGCGCGATGACAAACGTCGTGCGGCCCTCCATGAGCTTATCCATGCCCGCCTGCACGATAGCCTCGGTGCGGGTGTCGATGGAGCTCGTTGCCTCGTCCAGAATCATTGCCGGCGGATCGGCGACGGCGGCGCGTGCGATCGAAATCAGCTGGCGCTGGCCCTGCGACAGCTGGGCGCCGTTGCCGGTGAGCATGGTGTCATAGCCGTCGGGCAGGCGGGTGATAAAGTCGTCCGCGCCCGCGAGCTTGGCCGCCGCGATGCACTCCTCGTCGGTGGCATCCAGGTTGCCGTAGCGGATGTTATCCATCACGGTGCCGGTGAACAGGTTCACGTCCTGCAGCACGACGCCCAGGCTTCGGCGCAGGTCGGCCTTGCGGATCTTGTTGACGTTGATGCCGTCGTAGCGGATCTTGCCGTCGGCGATGTCGTAGAAGCGGTTGATGAGGTTGGTGATGGTCGTCTTGCCCGCACCGGTGGCGCCGACAAACGCGACTTTCTGGCCCGGCTTGGCAAACACGGACACGCCGTGCAGCACCTCGTGGTCGGGCGTGTAGCCAAAGTCGACGTTGTCCATGACCAGGTCGCCGCGCAGCGGCACGTACTCGATCTCGCCGGTTGCGCGGTGCGGATGTTTCCACGCCCACATGCCGGTGTGGTGGTCAGCCTCCTCGAGCTGCCAGGTATCGGGGTTGACCTGCGCGTTGACGAGCGTCACATAGCCTTCGTCGGCTTCGGGCTTCTCGTCGATGAGCTCAAAGATACGGTCGGCGCCGGCGAGGCCCATGACCACGGCGTTGATCTGCTGCGAGATCTGGCCGATCTGTCCGCAGAACTGCTTGGTCATGTTGAGGAACGGCACCACGACGGCGATGGACAGCGCCATGCCCGAGATGCTCAGGTTGGGCACGCCCAGCGCCAGGAAAATGCCGCCCGCCAGTGCGACCAGCACGTAGAGCAGGTTGCCTAGGTTCATAAGGATGGGCATGAGGATGTTGGCGTACATGTTGGCCTTTTGCGAGACCTCGAAGAGCTTCTCGTTGCGCTCGTCAAAATCGGCCTCGGCGGCAGACTCGTGGCAGAACGCCTTGACGACCTTCTGGCCGTTCATGACCTCCTCGATATGGCCCTCGACCACGCCGAGCTCGGTCTGCTGCGCAATGAAGAAACGCGCGGAATTGGAGCCGAGCAGCTTGGTCATAAAGGTCATAAAGGCGACGCCGGCGATGATGACCAGGCACATCCACACGCTGTAGTACAGCATGATAAAGAACACCGTGACGATGATGATGATCGTCATGAGCAGGTTGGGCAGCGACTGGCTGATCATCTGACGCAGCGTGTCGATGTCGTTGGTGTAGTGGCTCATGATATCGCCGCGCTGGTGCGTGTCGAAGTAGCGGATCGGCAGGTCTTGCATGCGGTTGAACATCATCTCGCGCAGCTTCTCCAGCGAGCCCTGCGTGACGATGGCCATGGCGCGGTTCCAGAAGAGCGAGGACAGGACGCCGACGCCGTAGATGCAGGCGAGGGTGGTCACGAGCTGTGCGATCTTGGGCTGCGCGGCCCCCCAATCGCCCGACTGCCACGATTCGCTAATAATTTGCAGGGCGCTCTGCAGGAAGGTCGCGCCGATGGAGTTGATGATGGCGCAGAGCACCACGCCGGCGACGACGAGGGGCAAAAGTACGGGGTAGAAGCCAAAGAGCGTCTTGATGAGGCGCGACATGGTGCCGCCCTTACGGTTGAGCGCGCGCTCGGCGGTCGTTGCCTTACTCATGTGCCTCGCCTCCTTCCTGGGTCTGAGCTTGCGTTGCGGATGCCTCGGTGTCGGCCTCGACGGCCCCTTCGCCCTCGGCAGACATCTTGTTTTGCGAGGTAAAGGTCTCGCGGTAGATCTCGCTCGTCTTGAGCAGCTCTTCGTGGTTGCCGATCTGTGCGATGCGGCCACCCTCCATGACAATGATGCGGTCTGCGTCCTGCACGGAGCTGATGCGCTGGGCGATGATGAGCTTGGTCGTGTTGGGCAGATAGCTTGCCAGCCCCGCGCGGATCTTGGCGTCGGTCTTGGTGTCGACGGCGCTGGTGGAGTCGTCCAGGATCAAGATCTTGGGGCGACGCAACAGGGCGCGTGCAATGCACAGGCGCTGCTTCTGACCGCCCGAAACATTAGAGCCGCCCTGTTCGATCCAGGTGTCGTAGCCCTTGGGGAAACCGTCGACAAACTCGTCGGCGCAGGCCAGATGCGCTGCCTCGCGGACTTCCTCGTCGGTGGCGTTCGGGTCGCCCCAACGCAGGTTCTCGGCGATGGTGCCGCTAAACAGCACGTTTTTCTGCAGCACCATGGCGACCTGGTGACGCAGCGCGTCCAGGTCGTAGTCGCGCACGTCCACGCCGCCCACGCGCACAGCGCCTTCGGTGGTGTCGTACAGGCGGGCGATGAGGTTAACGAGCGTGGACTTGGCCGAGCCGGTGCCGCCGATGATGCCGATGGTCTCGCCGCTCGTAATGTGCAGGTCGATATCGTCGAGCGCCTGGCGCTTCGCATGCTTGGAATACTTAAAGCTCACGTGGTCAAGGTCGATGGAACCGTCGGCAACCTCGAGCACGGGCTCGGCGGGATCGGCGATCGTGGGCTCGGCGGCCAGCACCTCGGCAATGCGGTGTGCCGATTCGTCGGCCATGGTCACCATGACAAAGATCATCGACAGCTGCATCAGGCTCATGAGAATCTGGAAACCATAGGTAAAGGTCGAGGAGAGCTGACCCACGTCGAACAGCGTGCCCTGGCTCGTGATGATGAGCTTGGAGCCCAGGTAGATGATGACGACAAACGCGCCGTTGACGCAGATGTTCATCATGGGGTTGTTAAAGGCGAGCAGCTTCTCGGCGCGGGTGAAGTCCATCTGGACATCGCGCGCGGCGGCCGCGAACTTCTCCTTCTCAAAGTCTTCGCGTACGTAGCTCTTAACCACGCGCATGCCGGTGACGTTTTCCTCGACGGACTCGTTAAGGGCATCGTACTTGTGGAACACGCGCGAGAAGATGGGGCGCACCTTAAAGATGATAAAGAACAGCCCAAAGCCCAGCAGCGGAATGATGACCAGGTAGACCATGGCGACGCTGCCGCCCATGATAAACGCCATGGTAAAGGCGAAGATCAATACCAGCGGCGCGCGCACGGCGATACGGATGATCATCATAAAGGCCTGCTGCACGTTGTTGATGTCGGTGGTCAGGCGCGTGACGAGCGAGGAGCTCGAGAACTCATCGATGTTGGCAAAGCTGAACGTCTGGATCTTGTAGAACAGGTCGTGACGCAGGTTCTTGGCGAAGCCGCAGCTCGCATGGCTGCAGGTAACGCCGGCGGCGGCACCAAAAGCAAGCGACGTCAGCGCGATGAGCACCAAAAAGCCTGCTGTGGGAAGCATCTCGGCTACGGTGGCGCCGTCTTTGATGGCGTCGATCAGGTTGGCGGTGATAAATGGAATCAGCATCTCGCAGAGCACCTCGCCAAGCACGAGCAACGGCGTGGCAACGGTGACTTTCATATAGTCGCGGATGCTGCCCATGAGGGTTTTAATCATCCAGTTCCTCCCAGGTTACACGGATTTTCTCGAGCATTTCGGCGAGCTGCTCGCGCTCGTCGTGGGTGAGGGCACTAAAGGCTTGCTCTCTAAAGCGAATGCGGGCCGCCTGCTCTACGTGGGCCTTTTCCCATCCCGCTTCGGTCAGGCGAATGGTGAGCTGCCGCCGGTCTTTGGGATTGCGGCTGCGCTCGATAAGGCCGGCGCATTCGATCTTGGAGAGAATCTCGGAAAGCGAACCGGGCTTAAGATCAAAGTGCAGGCCTAGTTCCTGCTGTGACATCTCGCCGTTTGGCTGCTTGGCGAGCAAGCAGACGATGGGGGCCTTTCCCGAGGCGCCGCCGCCGTGAAAGTGCAGAAAGTGGCCGCAGAAGCCCAGCCCGTTTAGGATGTGCTTGGCGAGCGCGTCTGATTGGGACTGTGCCGCGGGCGCATCTGCGGGTTCATGGGGGTCGCCGCCCGGCGTGTGGGGGCAGAGGCCGATGTGGTCATCGCACATGGTGTCGCTCCTTTCTTTAGTTAGGTAGTGCAATTGTTTTGTGCCTAACTAATTTAGGAGTGCAAGAAATAAATGTCAAGGTACCAAACTTATTAAGTTACGGCGTTTTACCAAACGCCGTAACCGCTCGACGCTGCAAACGCTCCTAAGCGGCAATCTGATCCCTTGGGGACGAAGGAAAAGGTATCGTTTTGGGCTGCGATGATGCCTTTCGAAGCGGCCTTGCCAAAAACTATGCCTAATTACTACGATGAATCCAGCATCGCTGACCACAACAGCTGTTTCTGAAAAAACGCAAACTATCTACCTGCGGTTTTGTTGGAGAGAAATTCGTTGTGGTTGGAGGCGGGCGGTTAAACGTAGTAAATAGGCATAGTTTTGAAATGGCGCTATATGAGTAGCATCAACTAGGCCGCTATGGAGCAAACAGCCCCCATTTCCGAAACCTTTCCGCAACAATTTGCCCTTCGTACCGCTCGCCTCCGCCCACAACGCCTCCTGCGCTACACTTAGTCGCACTGTGGCGCTGCTGCGCTGTGCCCGAAACAAGGGAGACCCTCATGAAGAACACTCAGCTGCTGCTGATTAACGATATGTGCGGATACGGCAAGGTCGCGCTTTCTGCCATGCTGCCGGTGCTGTCGCACATGGGCTACCGTATCCATAACCTGCCGACGGCGCTCGTTTCCGACACGCTCAACTACCCCAAGTTCTACATCCACGACACCACCGAGTACGTGCGCCAAAGCCTCGCTATCTGGGAGGAGCTCGGCTTTGAGTTCGACGCCATCTCGACCGGCTTTATCGTGACCGAGGAAGAGACGCGCATCATCTCGGACTTTTGCCACCGCCGTGCGCAAAAGGGCACCAAGGTGTTCGTCGACCCCATCATGGGCGACAACGGCAAGCTCTATGCGGGCGTGCCCGAGTCCACGATTGGCCTTATGCGGCATCTGCTGGAGTGCGCAGACTACGCGGTTCCCAATTACACTGAGGCCTGTCTGCTCACCGATACGCCTATTGCAGAGCAAATCACGCCCGACGAGGCTCGCGTTCTTGTGAACGCCGTGCGTGAGCTGGGTGCCAAGTCGGTGGTCATTACGAGCGCCGTAGTCAATGGCACGAACGCGGTTATCGGTTACGACCATGTGGCGGGGGAGTACTTTACGATTCCCTTTGAGCTCATTCCGGTCTATTTCCCGGGTACGGGCGACACGTTCTCGGCAGTGCTCGTCGGCCGCGTTATGGCTGGCTGGAGTCTGCAGCGCGCGACGTCCGATGCCATGCGCGTGGTGGCTGAGCTTATCGAGCGCAATGCCGACCAAGAGGACAAGTCGGCCGGCCTTCCCATCGAGGCCTGCCTGGACGTGATCGACCATGAGTAACATTGGCGAGGGCGGCGTCAAGCCTGCGGGCGAGAACAGGCCGCTCGGCGCGCCGCGTGGCAAGCGGCCGCGTATCCGCGTGAGCTGCGTGGACCAGCTGGGGACGTGCCGCTGCCACCACGGTCACAAGCCGGGCGACGTTTTTGACTTTGACCGCGATCGCGGCAAGATGTGCGCCATGGCCTGCCATGTGGGCTTTCCCTATATCGATATCCTGCGCTATGGCGGAACCGTGCCTGGCAACGAGCCCGGCACGGCAAAGTTCTGCTGCCCCGAGGTCGATACTCTGAACGTCTGGCTTGCCGAGATCGTCGACGAGTAACCGAGCGAGGATTTTCTCCCGTCGAAATATCGAGCGTGGATTATCTCCCGTTTTGGGCGCAATTTCGCACTCAAAGTGGGAGATAGTCCTCGCTCGATTTGTATGCGAGAATCCCGACCTCACTTATGCCCATGCTTAGGCGCACGCGTCGTTGTTCTATGCGCGAGTAAGCTCAAATTTCTGCATTTCATCAAATTTCGGTACTAAAAATCTCTGCATTTCATCGATAATAGTCGATATAAATATCTGCATTTCATTTATCGAGGCGATGGGAGAGCTTATGTTGCGCAGGAAAATCGCTGATGAGCTTGATTGTTGGCAGAGATCCATTGAACGAAAGGCGTTGTTCGTCACGGGTTCTCGCCAAATCGGTAAGAGCTACTCGATTCGCGAGTTCGGTAAGTCAAACTACGCAACCTATATCGAGCTCAATCTCGCGGAAAATCGCCAGGCAAAAGATGCTCTTCTCGAGGCACGGGATGCCGACGATTTCATCAGCAGGGTGACGCTTCTCTCGGGAAAGCCGATAGCACCGGGCAAAACGCTCGTGTTTATCGATGAGGTCCAAGAGGCCCCCGACATCATGACGATGGCAAAGTTCCTTGTTGAGGACGGGAGGTGCCGCTGGGCGTTTTCGGGGTCAATGCTCGGGACCCAGTTCAAGGGCGTTAGGTCCTATCCCGTGGGATATGTTCACGAGCTTAGGATGTTCCCGCTCGATTTTGAGGAGTTTTGCTGGGCGATCGGGGTGAGCGAGGGAGCTCGCCAAACGATACGCGACGCGTGTATCAGCGAGAAGCCCATTCCTGATTACATTCACGACGCGATGATGGCAAACTTCAGGACCTATACCGTTGTCGGTGGAATGCCAGAGGTCGTGCAGCGTTTCCTTGACACGCGGGGCGACCTTGCCTCTGTTCGTCAGCTACAGTCAGAGCTCAACGAACAGTACCGGCGGGATATCTCCAAGTATGCAAGCGGGCGAGCCCTTCAGGTGCAGAGCATTTACGATCAGCTCCCTATTATGCTCGAGGGCGAAAACAAACGCTTCGTGCTCAATTCCATTGACCCCAAGGCGCATTACGACAAGTACCAGCGAGATTTTGTCTGGCTTGTCGATGCCGGCGTTGCTCTCAAGGCGGATATCGTAACCGAGCCAAAGTCGCCCCTGCTCAAGACGGCACGGCCATCGCAGTTCAAGCTATACCAATCGGATACGGGCATGTTGATGGCGCGCTACCCCGTTGGCGTCGCCCAGGCGGCGTATCTTGATAGCAAGGAACCCAATCTGGGCGGTATTTACGAAAACGTGGTGGCCCAGCAGCTGGCTGCCCAAAATCGCCAGCTTTACTACTATCAGACAAAGAAGCGCGGCGAAGTGGACTTTGTGGTCGACGGACCGGATGGAACAGCTGTTCCGATCGAGGTTAAATCGGGTTCCTATTACCACGCGCACGCCGCGCTCGGCCATGTGCTTGATACGGCCGAATATGGTGTAAGGCTCGGGATTGTTTTCTCGAGAGGCAACGTTGAACGCAGCGGAGCTGTTCTTTATTTGCCGCTATATGCGACCTGGGCCCTTTCGGATGTTTTGGGTGACTCCTGTGCCGAGGGGATAAAGCTGGAGGTCAAGCCGGTCTAGGGACAGTCCCCGACGCGACAAAGGGATAGTGCCTTTGTCGCATCCGCTATCCGAGATAATGAGCGTGGATTTTCTCCCGTCTAGAGCGCACTTGAATGCTCAAAGTGGGAGAAAATCCACGCTCGATCTGTATGCCGATGACGCGGCTCGCGAGGTTCGTGCCTCCGCGAACCTACAGCTGCTCGAGCATAGCGGCGCAACCGGCGAGCACGTCGCGGTAGGTGGCATCGAAATTGCCGGTATACCAGGGATCGGCCACGTCGCCGGGGCGATCGGTCCAGTCGAGCAAGCGCGTAATCCTGCCGTCGGGGTCGTCGCCAAAGATGCGACGCAGGCCGCGCGCGTTCTCAGCATCCATATAGACAATGCGATCCCAGTCGCCATACTCCGCGCGACGCACCTGGCGCGCGCGGTGGGCGACGACGGGGATTCCGACCTCGCGTAGCTTGGCAACGGTACCGTGGTGCGGCGGGTTGCCGATCTCCTCGGTCGAGGTCGCTGCAGAATCGATGACAAACTCGCCCGCGCGCCCAGCGCGGCGCACCAGCTCGGTAAACACGGACTCAGCCATCGTCGAGCGGCAGATGTTCCCATGACAGATAAACAGTACGCGTTGCATAGGACGATACCTTTCATATAGAAGGCTGCTAAAGGGTCGAAGCCGGACGCATGCCAAGTTTTATTTCTTGGCCAGTTTGAAGTAACGCTCAAATATCAATTCGAAAACGTAATAGAACATCAATCGACTGTCGAGGTCCATGCTGCCCAAGCGGATTTCTTTTTGCACGGTGTAGATGGGGTAGTCGGCTAGTTTCGAGAGAGAATTTCGAGAAAAGCCGGTGAGCGTGACGACCTTGCATCCGCGCGTTTTGGCTATCGATGTGGCGTCAATAGACACCTGCGTCTCACCGCTGACTGAAACGCTGAAGACCAGGTCGTTTTTGCCAAGCAGTTCTGCGTAATGCCTCATGACGTGGCGTTCACTGAGCGTGTCGGTATTCTTGCCCATTATTTTGAGCTTTTCAGCCATTTCGAGGCACGGGTACTTCGAAAAACCCGAGCAGAAGAACACGATATGCGAGGCGTCCTGGATAAGACTCACAACCGAATCGATGACCCGGTCGTTAAGCAGATCTTTGGTCTGTACGAGCTGGGTATCAAGAGGAAGTGCCTCGATAGTGAATCGATTGCGGTCGAGCGAGGCGGAATACGATTGTTTGAGCTCCGTAAACCCCGAGAAGCCAAGCTTATGGGCAAGCCTGACGATTGTATTGGGAGCGACGAAGAACCGTTCAGCAACGCTCTTAAGCGTGACATCGTCAATATCATCACGCAGCTCGATGATGTAGCGCATGATCTCGCTTTCGAGATCGTTGAGCTTGCTCTCGCCAGCTCGCACATGATCATAAAAAGATTCTTGATCTTTCATAAGATGTTTCAGCCCCTCGCACCTCGCCGTATATATGGTACCGCTTTGTGTAGCCAGGTGAGAAATCGGTAATCGGTCAAGATTGCCTATTGCCCATGAACTGGGCAAACGCGCGTGTTTGCCTACACATATCTGTGTCGTGAGCGAAATCATGTGTCCCCGTTTCGCATTGGCCCACACGGGGACTCGCAAATGACCTTATGTCGCAAAATATCAATCGAAACGAAGCAAGCCGAGGACAACCGCGGAGCCCAAGGTCTTCGAGAACACCGATCAGCCAACCCTGGAGGGACGGAACATGAAGGATAAGCTCAATATTGTGATCGTTGGCGGCGGCTCCACGTGGTGCCCTGGCATTCTTAAAGCCCTGACCAAGCACATGGACATTCTGCCGCTGAACCGCGTGATGCTCTATGACATCGATGCCGAGCGTCAGCGTCCGATCGGCGAGTTTGGCAAGATCCTCTTTGCCGAGGAGGAGCCCGGTGTGGAGTTTGGTTACACCACCGATAAGGACGAGGCATACACCGACGTTGACTTTGTGCTCTGCCAGATTCGTACCGGCGGCTACGAGATGCGCAGCAAGGACGAGAAGATTCCGCTGCATATGGGAATCATCGGCCAGGAAACGGTGGGCCCTGGCGGCATGGCTTACGGTATGCGCTCCATGCATGACATGGTTGAGATCGTCAACGACGTTCGCGCTCATAGCCCGGAGGCGTGGATTATCAACTACACCAACCCGGCTGCTATTGTGGCATATGGTCTCGAGCGCGTCCTGCCCGATGAGCATCGCGTCCTCAACATCTGCGACCAGCCTGTCAACCTCATGCGCTCTTACGGTCGCCTGCTCGGTCGCGATATGAGCAAGACGGAGCCCGTGTACTTCGGCCTCAATCACTTCGGTTGGTTCAAGCACATCTACGATGAAGAGGGCCATGACCTCGTCCCGCAGATTAAGGAATACACGGAGAAGAACGGCTTCCTTCCTGCCGATGCCGAGCAGCGTGACCAGTCCTGGCTTGATACCTACGCCATGGTCAAGGACATGCTCGAGGACTTCCCCGACTATCTGCCCAACACTTATCTGCAGTACTATCTGTATCCCGAGTACAAGGTCGCTCACCTCGACCCCGACTACACTCGCTCCGACGAGGTTATCAACGGTCGTGAAAAGCGCGTGTTCGCCGAGTGCGAGCGTGTTGCCAAAGTCGGCACCGCAAAGAACTCCTCGGTTGTGCAAAACGACGCTCATGGCGATATGATCGTGGAAATCACCTCGGCCATTTATCGCAACACCAACAAGACCTTCATTGTCATCGTGCCCAACAACGGCATTATCGAGGGCATGCCCGATGACGCCATGGTCGAGGTCGCGGCAAGCGTGGGCGCCAATGGCCCGCAACCCTATGCTGTTGGCAAGATCGGTACCTTCTATCGCGGTCTTATGGAGAACCAGTACGCCTATGAGCGCCTGACCGTTGAGGCTTGGATGGAGGGTTCCTACGAGAAGGCTCTGCAGGCACTCACGCTTAATCGTCTGGTCGGTGACGCAAAGAAGGCTCGCAAAGTGCTCGACAAGCTCATCGAGGCCAATAAGGATTACTGGCCGGAGCTTAAGTAGCTAGTTCCATAGCGCTTGATAACTGTTATGGGGCGTGTGGGCTGTGGAGCTGCACGCCCCGTTTCTTTAAGAGGGGTATCCCATGAACAAAGATGAGCTGCTGGCAAAGTTCCAGCGTCTGGGCAAAGTCCTCATGACGCCTGTCCTGATCCTGCCAATCGCCGGCATCCTTCAGGGCTTTGGCAATGCCTTTACCAGCCCCACCCTTACGGCAGCTGTTCCCTGGCTTGCTGCTCCGGGCTTTGCGATCTTCTTTTCGATTCTCAAGGCCGCTGCCAGCATCGTTATGAACAACATCCCGGTTATCTTCTCGATTTGTCTCGCCTATGGCTTCGCCAAGTCCGAGAAGGCTACCGCGGCGCTTTGTGGCTTTTTGGGCTACATGTGCATGAACTCCGTGATGGGCACGTTCCTTACGGCGACTGGTGTCATCGATCCCGCGAATCTTACGACGGGCCAGAGCACGATCCTCGGTATCACCACGCTCGACACTGGCGTTATCGGCGGTCTTCTGGTGGGCGCAATCGTCGCATGGTTGCATAACCGTTACTACAAGATTGAGCTGCCTGCCGTGTTCTCCATTTTCAACGGCACGCGCTTTATCCCGGCGGTGACGCTGCTCTCATGCAGCATCCTCGCATTGGTCATGTCCTTTGTTTTCCCGTTTATTCAGAACGCTCTCGGTGCGCTGTCCGAGTTCATCAAGACTACGGGTGCCTTTGGTGCATTTGTCTACGGCGCCGGCGAGCGCATGCTCCTGCCTTTTGGCCTGCATCACTTTGTCTATTTGCCGTTCTTCTTCACGTCGCTCGGTGGCGTCGAGACCATCGACGGCCAGACTGTTCAGGGCGCTATCAATATCTACAACGCGATCCTGGGCTCTCCCAGCACGCCGTTTAACATCGAGGTCAGCCGTTTTGTCATGAACGGCAAGGTTATCTTCGCCATGTTCGGCCTGCCTGGCGCTGCGCTCGCCTTCTACAAGACGGCGCTTCCCAAGAATAAGAAGAAGACCGCAGCGCTCATGATTGCCATCGTGGTGCCTTGCATCCTCTCCGGCATTACCGAGCCGCTCGAGTACTCCTTCCTGTTTATCGCGCCCATCCTCTACGTGTTCCACGCTCTCATGGCTGGTCTTGCCTATGCGCTGACCTATATCCTGCAGTTCAACGTGGCTGGCTCCGCGTCCTTCGGCGGCCCGCTCTTGTCGTTGATCTTTAACGGCATTATGGGTGCAGCCAAGGGCTCCAACTGGCAGGTTATCCTGTTCCTCGGCCCCATCTACTTCGTGGTGTACTACTTCGTCTTCAAGTTCATCATTCTTAAGAAGGACCTTAAGACTCCCGGCCGCGAGGAAGAGTCCGACGATGAGGCCGAAAAGGCTCCCAAGACCGTGATTAGCGACCTCATTCCCGCCATCGTTGAGGCAGTGGGCGGCGACAACAATATTAAGTCTGTCGAGGCCTGCTTCACCCGTCTGCGCATCCAGCTCAATGACTGTGACAAGGTGGTTGATGACGCCGAGTTTACCGAAAAGCTCGAAGCGCGTGGCATCGTGCATGTCAACGGCGGCGTGCAGATTGTCTACGGCAACATGGCATCTAACTACGCAACCCAGATGCGCGAGCTGCTGGGTATGGAGTAAACGACTCGCATATCTATAAAATCCAGTATAAAAGGCGGCGGCAGACAATGCGTCTGCCGCCGCCTTTGAGGTGCCCCGCGCACATTTCGTGTACTTCGGATACACGAAAACTGGAAAATCGTGCATTCGAAGTACATGAGATCGAACCACAGCTAAAGGGGCTGGCTTAGCCTGTCGTCAGGTAAGCGTCGCGACTGGAACGATAGACGTTTTAGAGGGAACCTCGCTCTACGCCCTTGCCCGCCTGCGCTCCCAGCGAGCCAGCTTAATCGTCACCAGCGTAAGCGCCCAGGCCACAAGCGAGAACGCGGCACCAACCGCGCCAACGTAGGCAATGCCAACGCTGCTCACCACGGCGCCGCCTACTGCGGTGCCAAACGAAATGCCGACGTTAAACGCCATGGGTTCTACCGAGCTCGCGAGTACCATCGATTTGGGATGGCGGCTGCGCGCCACGTCCATAAAGTGCGTGATGCATGACACCGAGAACAGGTACATGAGCAGCGCTAGGCTAAAGACAAAGACCAGCGCGAGCGGCATGGTGCCGCCCACGGCAAACAGCCCGAGTAACGCCGCAGCCTGCAGCACAAACGTCACAAGCAGCGCCTTCATGCCAAAGCGCGCGTCGATCCATCCGCCCAAGATGTTCGAGACCAGGCAGAACACGCCGTAGGCCATAAGCGTGGTGCTCGCCTGAACAGTGCCCATGCCCAGCACCTGCTCAAGATAAGGCGTCACGTAGCCGTAGAACACATAGACCGATCCCACGCCAAACAAAAAGATGAGCATGCCGGTGATGATGCTCGGTTCGCGTAGCAGACCCGCCTGCTCGCGGAAGGTAGCGGGTTCGTCGGTCTGTCCGGCGCGCGGCATAAACGCCACGAGCGCTCCGCAGATCAAAACGGCAAAGGTCAGCGTACCGTACATGGCCACGTGCCAGTCGAGCGTGTCGGCCACAAACTTGCCAATCGAGGTCACAAAGACCATCGCCACGGAAAACGCGCCGTACACGACCGAGATGGCAAGCGAAGTTTGCTGCGGGGACAGCAGCTCGGGGATGTACGTCACGCCCACGGCGAGCAGTGCGCCCGAGACGGATCCCAGGACAATGCGCGAGATAAACAGTACCTGGAAGTTGGGCGCCAACGCCATGACCAGATTGCCGAGCACAAAGATAATGCTGTAGCACACGAGCAGCTGGTAACGACGGAAGCGCCCCGTGCTGAGCGCAAGCACCGGCGTCGCGATGGCGTAGACCAGTGCAAAAACGCTGATGAGCTGGCCCGCAGCGGCAAGCGATATGCCGAGTTCCGTCGCCAAGTCACTTTCGATGCCGATGACCACGAACTCGGAGCAGCCGAGCGAGAATCCCAGCAGCACGAGCAGCGCCAGGCAGAGCCTGGTGCGCGCGGGGGAGAGCGCGGCGGCGGTTGACTTACTTTTAGGCGTGGTTGCGGCGGTCAAGGTTGTCACTCCAATGTCGCATGAATAAGCGGGATTCAATCCCTGCAACTCTAACAGAATGTGTCAGGTGCCTGCCTCCTTTGTCGCAGGCTGCGCTTGCCTGTATAGTCGCAATACAGGCGAAGATGGTCTCAGGTACATTGCGGGCGACAGGAGATCCCATGGGTATGCACACGACAAAGGTTGTAGTGGGCGAGGGCAAGTTTGCGCTCGAGGCCCAGTTGACGGTGACGCCGCGAGGCATGGCGGTGTACGCCTGCTCGCCGGAGTTTGCGCACCTGGGCGCCACGGCGCAGGCCATTCCTCGCCCCGAGCCCGGCCGTACGGCGACGGTGAGCATCCTGGCCGTTCCGTGCCATCGAGACGAGATCCCGGCGCACGATATTGCGGCGGCGCTGGCCACGCGCTTTGGCGTGCCGGTAGTTGCAAGCACGGGTTTTCATGTGGAGAACGCGACCGCGGACGACTTGCGGCGCATGCTCGATACCACCAAGGAACTCATCGCCGCGCTCGAGGAGGCCGCAGCCCGCATTCTGCGCGCCGGCTGGGATGAGGGCGGCGCAGGCGCCGAGGTCGTGGCGGTCGATGCCGCGACCGGCGAGGCGCTTGGCCCCGTCGACCGCATCGAGGCCCATACCGGCGAGGGAATCCTGCATCAGGCATTTCTGACGCTTCTGGTCGAGGGCCGGGGCGAAGACGCGCGTCTGCTGCTCTGTCGCCGTAGTCCGCTCAAGCGCCTGTGGGGCGGGGTGCTGGCCGATAGCTGCGCCGGCCATCCGCTCCCCGGGGAAGACGTCGCGGCCGCCACGGCGCGCCGCATCAACGAAGAGCTTGGCATTACGCGCGATCCCGATCAGCTCAAGCACCTCGGACACGTGGTGTACCGCGAGGACCACGGCGACGGCCGCTGCGAGTGCGAATGGTGCGAGGTGTTCGTAGCCCATGTTGAGCCGGGCGAGCTGCATATCAACCAAGAGGAGATCTCGGAGGTGCGCCCGGTCGCCCCGTCCGAGCTCGACGGCTACCTGCGGGGTCGCCCCGAGCAGCTGGCCCCCTGGCTCCGCGAGGCCCTCAGCGACCCATCCATCCGTACGGATCTCGCTATGTGAAACAAAAGACAGTCCCTTTGCCACATCCAAACCGTCACAACATTCGATGAAAATCTCGAAATCGAGGAAAAGCGTCGAATGTTGTGACGGTTTTTGCCCAGAGGATCGCTTCTCATCCAAAAATCCCGCTTGACTGTATTGCCGCAACACAGCGCAACGTAAGAGGTGTCCGATAACGGGCGCCCCTTTTTAAGTGGCAACGCGGCTACGAATCCGGAGCGCCCCCAACAAGAAAGGTGGGGAGATGGAAGCGGAAAAGAAGGCGTTTAAGATTACCAAGCGCGAAATTGGCTTTGTGCTGGGTATCGTTGTCTTTTTGCTAGTGAAGTTTCTTCCTTTGGCGGAGCTGAGCTCGACGGTCGAGCTTACGGTCGGCGGTCAGACCTGTCTGGCGTTGACGCTCGCCACGGTGGTGTTCTGGGCGTGTGGCGTGGCACAGCCGGGCTTTGTGGGCCTGCTCTATTGCGCGCTGCTCGTTCTGTTCAAGGTGTGCGTGGACGACACGGGCGCCGCGAGCATCTCGGCGACGGTCGCCTCCACGTTTAGCTCGTGGACCAAAGCCACCATGTGGCTCGTCATCGGCGCCTACCTCATCGCCAGCGCGGTCAAGGAGTCGGGCCTGGGCGAGCGCATCGCCTATGCGTTTATGCTCAAGTTCGTGCGCGATGCCAAGTCGCTCATCATCTCGATCTTCGCGCTCACCTTTGTGCTGTCGCTGCTGATCCCGCACCCGTTCCCCCGCGCCTTCCTCATCCTCGCCGTCGTCTCGGTCATCGCCGAGTCCGCCGGCTACGGTGACGACGACAAGGGTAAGCTCGGCTTTCTCGTGTTTGCCGCTGCCGCCCCGGGTTCCATGTTCTTCCTGACGGGCGACTCCACGCTCAACCCGCTCGTTGCGCAGTACAGCGTCGAGGCCGGCGGCATGAGCCCGTCCTTTATCGACTGGTTCCTGTACATGAGCGTGCCCATGCTGGTCACGCTGCTGTGCACCCTGTTCCTGGGCCTCTTCCTCTTTAAGCCCAGCAAGGAGCTCGTTTACGATCGCGAGCAGATCGTGGCCAAGCAGGCCGCGCTCGGCAAGCTCTCCGTCAAGGAGATTCGCACCATCGTGTGGCTTGTCATTGCCATCGCGCTGTGGCTTACCGTCTCGGGCGATTACATCGGCTGGGTGACACTTGCCATCGGCGTCGCGCTCGCCATGCCCATCATCGGCGAGGTCCTCACTCCCGCCAGCTGGAACGCTGTCGACATCAAGTCCCTCATGTTCCTGACGGCCGCCATGGCCGTGGGCTCCGTGGGCGGCGCCACCGGCATGAACGCCTGGATCGCCGACGTCGTACTCCCCAGCTCCGTGCCCGAGAACATCTTCCTGTTCGCCCTGCTTGTCGCCGCGCTCTCCATGGTCATCCACATGTTCATGGGCTCGGTCATGGCCGTGCTCGGCGTGTGCGTGCCGGCGTTCATCAGCTTCGCGGCCGGCTCCAGCGTGAGCCCGCTCGCCGTGGCGCTCATCGTCTTCACGTCCATCAACATCCACTATATCCTGCCGTTCCACAACCTGCCGATCCTTATCGGCGAGGGCAAGGACGCCGGCGGCTACACCTCCAAAGAGGCCATGCGCATGGGCATTCCCCTCACCGCGGTCGTCTTTGTCGTTGTGCTGGTCGAGGCCGCCTGGTTCCACCTCTTTGGCCTGATGTAAGCGGTCGAGCGCTTGGGCTGTAAGCAGCCGAGCGCTCGAACTGCGAGTGGCCGAGCGTTCTATCTATGAGCGCCGCGGCCCCACTACGTTACCCAGCCCGGCGGCACTCCCGCCGCCGGGCACTCTCCCGAAAGGAGCACGCCATGTCCACCATCGATGCTTCCCAGATCCACGACCTGCGCTCCGCACTCGACTTTTTGCGCGAGATGCCGGGCCAGCTGCTCGAGACCGACACCCAGGTCGACCCGGACGCCGAGGTCTCGGGTGTCTATCGTCACGTCGGCGCCGGCGGCACCGTTATGCGTCCGACCAAAGAGGGTCCGGCGATGGTCTTCAACAACGTCAAGGGCTTTGACGATGCCAAGGTCTGCATCGGCATGCTTGCCAGCCGCAAGCGCGTTGCCGCCCTGCTCGACCTGGACGAGGAGCACCTGGGCCTCGAGATCGGCAAGCGCTTCGAGAACCTGATCGCGCCCGAGCAGATCGCCGAGGGTGCGCACGTCGACTGCCAGGAGGTCGTGTACAAGGCGACCGACGAGGGCTTTGACCTGCGCAAGATCGTTCCCGCCCCCACCAACACGCCCGTCGACGGCGGCCCCTACATCACCATGGGCCTCGCCTACGGCACGAGCCCCGACGGCTCCCAGTCCGACGTGACCATCCACCGCTTCTCCTGCGTCGACAAGGACAAGCTCGCCATGTGGATCACCCCGGGCAGTCGTCACCTTGGCTCCTTCTTTGACGAGTACTGCCAGCGCGGCGAGGACATGCCCATCTCCATCTCCATCGGCCTGGACCCCGCTGTGTACATGTGCTGCGGTTTCGAGGCTCCCACCACGCCGCTCGGCTTCAACGAGCTGCAGATCGCCGGCGCCCTGCGCGGCCACGCCGTCGAGCTTGCCGACTGCGTCACCGTTCCGCAGAAGTGCATTGCCAATGCCGAGTACGTGCTCGAGGGCTACCTCATGCACGACGAGACCATCAACGAGGATGTCAACGGCCACGGCTACGCCATGCCCGAGTTCCCCGGCTACACCGGCGGCGCCAAGGTCTGCCCGGTGATCAAGATCACCGCCGTCACCACGCGCGTCAATCCCATCATGGAGAGCTGCATCGGTCCTTCGCACGAGCACGTTTCCATGGCGGGCATCCCCACCGAGGCTTCCATCTACAAGATGGTCGAGACCGCTATTCCTGGCCGCCTGCTCAACGTTCACGCCGCCCCCTGCGGCGGCGGCAAGTTCGTTGCCATCATGCAGTTCAAGAAGTCGAGCAAAAATGACGAGGGCCGTCAGCGCAACGCCGCCATGCTCGCTTTCTCGGCATTCTCCGAGCTCAAGCACGTCATCCTTGTTGATGAGGATGTCGACATCTTCGATATGAGCGACGTGATGTGGGCCATGACCACGCGCTTCCAGGCTGACGTCGACCTCATCACCATCCCCGGCTGCCACTGCCACGTGCTCGACCCGTCCAACGACCCCGCGTTCGATCCTTCGATCCGCGAGCACGGCATCGCCTGCAAGGCCATCTTCGACTGCACGGTCCCGTTCGACCTTAAGAAGAACTTCATCCGCTCGCAGTTCATGGAGATCGACACGGACAAGTGGGCTAGGGAGATTGCTTTCTAGTACGTAGCCCTACCAAGTAGTTAAGGAGTTGTCATGCCTGAGTCTTCTGGCCGTCCCCGTCGCATTGTCGTTGGCGTGTCTGGCGCTAGCGGTGCCGCGCTGGGTCTTGAGTGCCTCAAATGCCTGCGCCAGGCAGGTGCCGAGTCGGCGCTTGTCGTCACGCGCGGGGGAGCGATCACCATCGAGCAGGAGCTCGGCATGACGCTCGACGAGTTTGCCATGCATGCCGATGTGGTCTACGACAATAAAAATATTGGCGCCGCCATCGCAAGCGGTACCTATCCGGTTGACGGTATGATCGTGGCGCCCTGCTCCATGAAGACGCTCGCCGGTATCGCGAGCGGCTACAGCGAAAATCTGTTGCTGCGTGCGGCCGACGTGCAGATGAAAGAGCAGCGCCGCCTGGTGCTCATGGTGCGCGAGACGCCCTTCAGCGCCATTCACGTCGATAACATGGCGCGCCTGGCGCGCGTACCGGGCGTCATGCTCATGCCGCCCATGCTTACGTTTTACAACGGCCCCGCCACGCTCGATGACGCGGTGCATCACATCGCCGCCAAGGCGCTCGAGGCCGTCGGCGTATCATGTGCAAACTATAAGCGCTGGTCATAGGCGCATTTAGGGTAGGATACGAGTAGTGTTTGAGCCCGCTGCCCCTGTGGGCGGCGGGCTTTTCGCGTCAAAGGATGTGTCGGGAGGACCTATGCAGACGGGTATGTATGCGATTAGCGAGATGGCGAGCTTGTTTAACGTTTCGCGCCAAACGCTCATCTACTACGACAAGATCGGCCTGTTTAAGCCCGCCGTGGTCAACGAGAAGGGCTACCGTTTCTATTCGCCCACGCAGATCCCGCTCATGCGTCTGATTTGCATGTTGCGCGACTTGGGACTGGAGCTCGACGAGATTGACCGCCTAACCTCGACGTTCGACATCGGCGAGATGACCGAGCACCTGCGCTCGCGGGTGCAGGCGCTCAACGAGAAGATTGCCGGGCTTAATGCCGAGCGCGCCAGTGTGCAGGAGCGCCTGAGCTTTTATGACGAGGCGGTCTATTGGCGCGAGCGCGAGGGCAAACCGGAGCTCAAGCAGTTCGAGCGCCGCTTCGTGGTCTTTGAGGAGTTCCCGGCCGATATCGAGCGCGGCCGCTCGATGCTGCACCCCACGCTCATGCGCGCGATTCTGCGCATGCGTGCGCTCACGGGTACGCGCCCCATGCGCGGTTGGGGCGCCATGCTGCGTCGCGAGGCACTGCATTCCGACGACCCTATTGCTGGCGCCGGCTCCTTTGCCGTGCTGCCGCGCGGTGCCGAGGAGCTGCTGCCGAGCGACGCTGCCGAGCTGGCAAAGATTGGCGTCGAAGTGCTGCCCGAGGGCACATACCTGTGCATGAGCCGCTGGGGCATGCCGTACGAGCCCGAAGGCATCCGTGCCATCGTGGCCTGCATGGACAAGCACGCGCTCCAGCCCGTTGGCAACGCCTTCGACTTTTGCTACCTCGATACCACGAGCTACGACGAGTCCCACCAAGAGGACTTCTGCTGCATCCAAATCCCCGTCGCCCTTCAGATGCGACAAGGGGACGATCCCTTTGTCACATCCACGCCCATTTCTTAGAAACTTGCAAAATCTGCAAGTTTCTAAGGTGGCATCTTATAAACTTGCAAATAATGCAAGTTTATAAGATGTTACGTCTGGCCGGGCGCTAGGGAGACTCTATGAACATCGTTCGCCGAAGCCGCTATCTTGATCGACTCATTGCTTTTCAGGATACCGACCTCATCAAAATCGTGACGGGTATACGCCGTTGCGGCAAATCCACGTTATTGGACATGATGAGGGAGCACCTGGCGCAACAGGGGGTGCCGGCAGAGCGTTTGCTGACCTTTAAGATGGAATCTCTAGAGTACGCGGGGGTTACAGATTACCTGACGTTTTATCGCATGGTTCGGGAGCGCGTTGACGGTGTCGATCGCCCCTACCTGTTCTTTGACGAGCTCCAGAATGTCGAGGGCTGGGAAAAGGCGGTTAACTCGCTCCGAATCGATTTGCCGTGCGATATCTATGTCACGGGCTCCAATGCCTTTTTGCTATCGAGCGAGCTTGCAACGCTTATCTCGGGCCGGTATATCGAGGTCAAGATGCAGCCGCTCACGTTTGGCGAGTATCTTGATTTTCGCTCGATTGATGCGGTCGTCGCCGAAGGGCTTGGCGAGAGGGCCGAGCTCGTTTCCAAGACGGGCGATCGCCTTAATTCAAACACCGTGCTCGAGCAGTACATAACCTATGGCGGCATGCCGTTTCTGGCTCATGACGAGCCGAGACGCGAACCGTGCCGCGACTACATCCGCAACCTCTATCAGACGATTGTCGCGCGCGATATCCTATTGCGCGCGACGCGTAGAGGTCGCGGAGCTATCACCAAGCGCGACGTTCTCGAGCGGCTCTGTGCGTATCTGGCAGACAACATCTCCAATCAAACCTCGGTCAACAAAATCGTAGGGACGCTCAACGAATCATCGGGCGGTAAGACCAACGCATCGACGGTGTCGGCGTATATTGACGCTCTGGAAGAGACGTACCTGTTTACCAAGGTAAAAAGGTATGACGTCAAGGGGCGGGAGCTTCTCAAGACAGGCGGTAAATATTACATAGCCGATACGGGAATCCGCAGCTATCTTGACGGATATAGAGGCAGCGATAGCGGAAGGATGCTCGAGAACGTTATCTACAACCAGCTTGTCTTTGAAGGATACGAAGTGTTTTGCGGCCATCTGCGCGCGGGGGAAATCGACTTTGTCGCAATCGGCGAGGGATCGGACCGTAAATATATCCAGGTTACCGAACGGATCGATGCCGAGGCGACCAGAGAGCGCGAGCTGCGACCGCTCAAACTAAACACGCTGGGAAAAATCCCTGATTCGTACGAGAAGATCCTGATCGTCAGGGATGGTGAGCATCCAACAGACATCGACGGCATCAGAATCGTAGGGGCGGTCGACTTCTTGCTGAGAAACAAGATTGCCCACGGCTAAACGCAAAATGTGACAAAGGGATAGTCCCTTTGTTACATTCCATGCGAGCCGCCGTGCCATCTGGGGGTATAAGGCTGGCAAGTGTTTATTTGCGAGGCCAAGGGGGCGCCCCGTATGGATATCGATAACTTTGAATGGTGGTATAGCGAGGGCGAGGCTCCGGACGAGGAGTGGGACGAGCCCGCGCCGCGTGACGTGTCGAGCGACGAGGACGAGACCGGCAACGATGCCGCTGTCGAGCCTGAAGCCGCCTCCGATGCCGCCGAGCCCCTGACCTTTGAGCAGGCTTGGGCTCAAGCCGAGGCCGATGAGGCTAAGGCCGATGCCACGGCCACACTCGGTGAGCCGGCGGACATGTCCATCTCGCCAGCAAAGACCCCGCGGCCGCGTCACACTATCGACCCCGACAGCACGGCATCCTTCAGCATACTCGACGTGCCCGCGCAGGGTGCCCAGGCGCCCGCCCCCACGCATCGCCCCAACCTGGCTCGCGAGGAAGACGCGGCCCGCCGCTCACCACTCGGCCCCATCCTCATCGCCTTCATGGCCGGCGTCATCGCTTGCTCGGCGATCGGAAATGTCTGGAGTCACGTGGAGCAACAGCGCAAAGACGCCGCCAAGGTCGAGATGTCTGTCGAGCAATCGCTCAGCCGTACGCGCTCGGTGCATGTGTCGGTCGAGGTTAAGGACGGCGCGACGTGGGATACCGCGCGCGGCGATAGCCAAATGCTCGTCCATATCGTGGGCCGCACGCTCAAAGGGCAGACGATTGACGAGTACCAATACGTCAATTCCGAAGGTGACGGCATCGAGCTCAAGCCTGGCGACTACGAGCTCACGGTCGATGAACCGCCCGTCGCCACCGACGGCACGCGTTACCGTGCCTCAAAGCGCATGGTTCCGGTGAGTTTTAATTCACAGGCGCCCGATACGGTCGATAGCACGCCGCAGGGCGGGTTTGACCTTTACGCTATTGCTCAATAACTGCACCTGTCGCTCAACCCCGCCGCCAAGAGTGGGACAATAGCCCTCGACACCGTTGTTTACTATTGGAGGAAGTAGCATGTCCACCGTCACTACCATCAAGCGCGGCGGCCTCATCGCGGCCATCGATTCCATGGGTGCCCAGCTCACGAGCCTTGCCCTCAACGGCAACGAGTATCTGTGGCAGGGCGACCCGGCCTTTTGGGGCAAGCACGCGCCCATTCTGTTCCCCATCGTGGGATCGCTGCGCAACAACATGGCGACATCTGCGGTCGGCACCTGCGAGATGCCGCGCCACGGACTCGCTCGTATCGTCGAGCACAAGTTGGTCGAGGTTTCGGAGGACGGCTCCTCGGTAACGTACGAGATCACTGACACGCCCGAGTCGCTCAAGGCGTTCCCGTTCCACTTTAAGCTCAACATGACCTATGCCCTGACTGGTGACGCCACCCTCACGCAGACCTTCGCCGTCACCAACACCGGCGACGTGGACCTGCCGTTCTCGGTGGGCGGCCACCCCGCATTTAACGTGCCCGTCCCCGGTGCTGAGGACGAGGCATTCGAGGATTACGAGCTGGCGTTTGCCGAGGCTTGGACTAACGAGGCCCCCATCATCACGCCCGACGGTCTTATGACGTTCGAGGGTAGCTACAAGGCCCCCGACAACTCGGACGTGCTGCCCATCACGCACCGCAGCTTCGATAACGACGCCATCATGTTCACCGATACCCCGGGCTCCACGCTCACGCTGCGCGGTCGCAAGTCGGGCCACGGCGTCAAGATCGACTTTGAGGGCTTTAAGTACATCGGCGTGTGGTCTGCCGCCAACGACGCTCCGTTTGTGGCGCTCGAGCCCTGGACCGGCCACACCACCATGGACACCGAGGACGACATCTTTGAGCACAAGGTCAACACCATCACGCTGGCGCCGGGCGAGACGGACGTCCGCAGCTTTAGCGTCACCTTGCTCTAGAGGTTTCGCCGTTCTGACGAACGGTGGACCGGTCGACGCTGCGCGCCACCCAGAGCGACAATTTGCCATTCAAAAGGCACGGCATGACCAGACGGTCTATGCCTTGCCTTTTTCATGCCAACTTGTTCGCTCTGGGCGGCGCTCGCTGGCATTGCCAAAACATCGACGTTCCCAATGACTACCGTGTGTCTATTAATTTTTCGAGCTTGTGCTGCGCTGCTGGTCGCTGGCGTATATCCTGTTAAGTCGTCAGCATACGATTCAACAGGGAAGGCAGATTATGCATTCTCCCCATCAACGCGACGCGCATCCACAGCCGGTATGCAGCCGTCGCATCTTTTTGGGTAGTGCTCTCGCTGCGAGCGCTTCTGTCGTCGCCGGCGCACTTGCCGGTTGCCAGCGCCCCTCCACGCTGGAAGTAGTTCAGCCCACGACGGGCGGCGGTCGCGACGACCTGTCCGATTCCGTTATCGGCAAGGACAAGATCCGCATCGGCATGGAGGCGGCCTACGCCCCGTACAACTGGCAGGTTTCCGAGGCCAGCGAGTTCACGATCCCCATCGACAACGTGCAGGGCGCCTATGCCGATGGCTACGACGTGCAGATCGCCAAGATCGTCTGCAAGGCCCTCGGCGGCGAGCCCGTCGCCGTCAAGCAGAGCTTCTCGGGCCTTATCGACTCGCTCAACAACGGCCAGATCGACCTCATCATCGCCGGCATGAGCGCCACGCCCGAGCGCGAGGAGTCCGTCGGCTTTTCCGATCCGTACTTTATCGGCTACTTTGGCCTATTCGTAAAAGAGGGCTCGCCCTACCAAAACGCGACCAAGCTCAGCGACTTTAGCGGCGCCACGGTGCTCGGCCAAAAGGACACGATGCTCGACACCGTCATTGACGAGATCCCGGGCGTCGTCCACAAAAATCCGGTCGATTCGGTACCCACGGTGTTCTCGAACCTGCTGCAGGGCACTTGTGACGCTGTGACCTACAACACCGAGAACGAGAAGGGCTATATGGCCCAAAACCCGGGCATCGTACCCATTCGCTTTGCGGAGGGCGAGGGCTTTAAGCAGGAGGTTACGGCAAACGTCGGCTGCCGCAAGGGCTCGGACAAGCTGCTCAAACTTATCGATAAGACGCTCAAGGGCATCAGCCAGGAGGAGCGCGACCAGATGTGGGACGCGTGCCTCGACCGTCAGCCGGCATAGGGAGGCAGCATGAAAACAGTCAATCGTCTGGCCTCCTTTATCAAGGCCGACCATCGTTATGTGTACCTGGGCACGAGCGTCATCGCGGCGCTCGGCCTGGCGTTTAGCCAGCGCAACCCCACACCGCTGAGCTTTTTGGCCCCCACGGGCGTGTTCCAAGATTGCCTTTGGGCGATCCTGTGGGCGTGGCTCGTCGTGTCGGCGGCGGCGCTTGTCACCAAGCTCATGCATTGGGGCGACTATCGCGAAACGTCGCCGTTCGCATCCGAGCGTTTCCGTCGCGGCGCACGCTTGGGCAGCTATGTCGTGGTCGCCATCGCGGCAGTTTTCTTTATCGACCGCTGCGTCATGTCATTTATCGACCTGGTGCAGGTGAGCATTGTCTCGGACTCCAACCCCAGCGACTTCTTGTCGAGCCTGGTCTACATGACCTACAAGAGTGGTGACTTCTTCATCCGCGGTATCGAGATCACCATTGCGCTCGCGACCTTCGGCACCGTCATCGCATTCTTCCTGGCGCTGCTCTTTGTGTTCCTGCGTATTCAGACGTTCGACCGCGTGGATAACGACCTGGTGCGCTTCTTTAAGAGTATCGGCCGCGGCTTTGCGACCGTCTACTCCACCATCGTGCGCGGTACGCCCATGATGGTCCAGGGCCTGCTCATCTATTACGCGGGCTTCACCGTTTTGCGCGGCATGGGCTTCGAGACTGCCCAGGCCAACCAGATTTGGAGCACCTTCACCGCCGGCCTTGTCACCATCTCGCTCAACTCTACCGCCTACATGATGGAGGTCCTGCGCGGCGGCATCGAGTCGATCGACCCCGGCCAGGCCGAGGCGGCGCGCTCGCTGGGCTTGTCGCAGTGGCAGGCCATGCGCAAGGTCGTGTTCCCCCAGGGCATTAAAAACGCGATCCCGGCGCTCACCAACGAGCTCATCATCAACATCAAGGATTCGTCGGTGCTCTCGGTCATCGGCGTGTTCGACCTCATGTATGCCACCACCACCGTCGCCGGCGTGTACTACCGCCAGATGGAGGTCTACTGCGTGGCGCTCGTGGTCTATCTGATCCTGACGCTCGTGGCGAGCCGCCTGCTCGAGGCCTTTGGCAAAAAGCTCGGCGCCGAGGCTCCTGCCACGCTGCCCAGCTCTAACTAGGCTTAAGACGAGGAGAATCATCATGGCAGATACCGCCATTACCGGCGTTGCGGCCGCCGCACAGACCAATGAGCCGCTCATCCGCGTCGAGGGCCTGCGCAAGAGCTTTGGTTCGCTCGAGGTGCTTAAGGGCATCGACCTGTCCGTCAATCCCGGTGAGGTTGTCACCATCATCGGCGCCTCGGGCTCGGGCAAATCGACCTTCCTGCGCTGCCTCAACCTGCTCGAGACCCCGGACGCGGGCCACATCTGGTTCCACGGCCAGGACCTCACGGCCGAGCGCTGCAACATCAACAAGCTGCGCGAGGACATCGGCATGGTGTTCCAGGGCTTTAACCTGTTCAACAACATGGATGTGCTCGACAACTGCACGCTCGCGCCCGTCACGCTCAAAAAGATGAGCAAGGCCGAGGCTGAAAAAATTGCGATGGAGCATCTGACGAGCGTGGGACTCGAAAAGTTCGCGCACGCCGCCGTGGGTCGTCTGTCCGGTGGTCAAAAACAGCGCGTGGCCATCGCTCGTGCCTTATGCATGAATCCGCAGATTATGCTGTTCGACGAGCCGACCTCTGCGCTCGACCCCGAGATCGTGGGCGAGGTGCTCGAGGTCATGCGCAAGCTCGCCGCCGACGGCATGACCATGGTCGTCGTCACGCACGAGATGGCCTTTGCCCGCACGGTGTCCGACCGCGTGGTCTTTATGGACAAGGGCGTGGTGCTCGAGGATGCCGCGCCGGCCGAGCTCTTCGGCAACCCCAAGCACCAGCGCACCCGCGAGTTCCTCTCTCGCTATCTCGAGGACAAATAACCGACCGCAAACGCTTACGTTGCAGGGCCGCTCCGGTGGGGCGGCCCTCGTCATCACAATCGAAAGGATGTCATGGCCGAGGTTTGGCGCTTTTTTGCGCACGAGGATGATTTTGTCGATATAGACGAGGCCGGTGCGTGCGAGCGCCTGGGCCGCGTGCTGTCGTTTCCGACCATTTCGAGCATGGATGCCGAGGCGGTGGACTGGCAGCCGTTCGACGACCTGCGCGCGTATATGCAGCAGGCGTGGCCGCGCGTGTTCGCGGCGGGCGAGGTCGAGCTTATCGATCATTCGCTATTGGTGACGCTTTCCGGCTCCGACCCCTCACTCAAGCCCGTTATGCTCATGGGCCACATGGACGTGGTCCCCGTGGTGCCGGGTACCGAGGCCGACTGGACGCACGCCCCCTTTAGCGGCCACGTGGACGACACCTACATTTGGGGTCGCGGCGCTATCGACATGAAGGATCAGGTCGCAGGCATTCTCGAGGCTGTCGAGTATGCGCTGGCGCACGATTGGCAGCACGAGCGCACCCTGCTGCTCGCCTTTGGCCAGGACGAGGAAACCACGCAGTTCGGTGCGGGTGCCATCGGCCGCGCGCTCGAGGAGCGCGGTATTGAACTTGAATACCTGATCGACGAGGGTGACTACCGTATCGTTTCGGCTGCCGAGTACGGCGCGGGCGAGGGTTGGCTTATGCATGCCGATCTCGCGGAGAAGGGCTACGCCGATATCGTGTTGAGGACGCGTAGCGAGGGCGGGCATTCGTCCAACCCCTACGGTGGCACGTCGCTCGAGGTGCTCAGCCGTGCCATCGCCGTAATCTGCGATATCGAGTGGCCGACGCGCGTCACGGACCTGCTTGCCGCGCAGCTTGTCGAGCTGGGGCTCTACACGGCGGATGAGATTGCCGCCAACGGGGGCGCCATTGTCCGCGATTGCCTCGCCAGCAAGAAGCTCTATCCGCTCGTGACCACCACCTGTGCACCGACCCAAATCGAGGGCGGTAGCACCGGTGCTAACGTGATGCCGCAGGATATGTGGGCCAACATTAACTTCCGCATGCTCGAGGGCACGAGCGTGGCCGATGTCGTTGCCCGCTGCCGTGAGGCGGTTGCCGGGGCGGACCTTGCCGGTCGTGCCGAAGTGGAGCTGGGCCCCGGCAGCTCCGAACCCTCGCCGTCCCCGCGCATCGGTGGTCCCGGCCTCGAGGCGGTTCGCTCCATCGCCGCCCGCTATTTCCGCGATCCAAAGGGGACGGAGGAAAACGGATCATCCGAGCCGTTGGCGATTGTCCCCTCGACCGTGATCGGCGCGACCGACGCTGCCAACTACCAGCGCATTTGCTCCGAATGCATTCGTTTTTCGGCGTTTGTGGTCGACGATGACGAGTGCGACCGCGGCGTCCACGGCACCAACGAGCGCATCACCCGCCGCGCCTACCTCCAGGGTGTTCGCTTCCTCATCGCCCTGCTTCAAACGCTCTAGAATGTGACAAAGCGACGCTCCCTTTGTTAGCCGTTGGGGACGTTCTTAAACGACTAGCCGTTAAGGAACGTCCCCAACGGCTACGTCCACTCATTCCGTGCGGGTTATATGCAGGTTTGCCTGCGCACGCTATCATGTATGGGTTAGACCGCAACTATGTACCCCGTACGCGAAGGGATGCGCATGTATCTGAAGATCGACATGTTCTAGCTGGACTTACCCCCGCAGCGGCGCCGTGCGCCCCATCAATTCTGCCGATTTTCACCTTCACGCATATAAAGGAGTCCCGTCATGCGCGACAAGCTCGAAAAGATCATCAAGGCCTACGAGGAGCTCGAGAAGAAGCTCTCCGACCCGGCCGTCGCCTCTGATATCAAGGAGTTCACGCGTCTCAACAAGGAGTACGCGCACCAGTCCGACCTCATCGCCGCTTCGCGTGAGTACATCGGCGCGCTCGATGACATCGAGGCCGCCAAGGAGATGCTCCACGATACCACCGATGCCGATGAGAAGGAGATGCTCCAGATGGACATCTCCGAAAACGAGGCCAAGCTTCCCCAGCTCGAGGAAGACATCAAGTACATGCTCATCCCGAGCGACCCCAACGACGACAAGAACACCATCGTCGAGATCCGCTCCGCCGCCGGTGGCGACGAGGCGGCCATCTTTGCCGGCGACCTGTACAAGATGTATCAGCGCTTCTGCGAGTCGCGCGGCTGGAAGACCACCGTGCTCGACTCCAGCCCCAGCGAGGCCGGTGGCTTTAAGTCCATCGAGTTCAAGGTCGAGGGCGACCGCGTCTACTCCGTCATGAAGTTCGAGTCCGGCGTGCACCGTGTCCAGCGCGTCCCCAAGACCGAGTCCCAGGGTCGCATCCAGACCTCCACGGCAACCGTCGCCGTGCTTCCCGAGGCCGAGGAGATCGACGTTCAGATCAACCAGTCCGACCTGCGCATCGATACCTACTGCGCCTCCGGCCCTGGCGGTCAGTGCGTTAACACCACCTACTCCGCCGTGCGCATCACCCACCTGCCCACCAACACCGTGGTGCAGTCGCAGGAGCAGCGTTCCCAGATCCAGAACCGCGAGGTCTGCATGCAGATGCTGCGCGCTCGTCTGTACGAGATGGAGCTCGAGAAGCAGCAGGCGGAGCTCGGTGCCGAGCGCCAGAGCCAGATCGGTCACGGCAACCGTTCCGAGAAGATCCGTACCTACAACCAGCCCCAGGACCGCGTGACCGATCACCGCATCGGCTTCAACTCCACCTACAACGGCGTCCTCCTGGGCGACCAGCTCGGCACGGTCATCGAGGCACTCGCCGCCGCCGAGCGAGCCGAGAAGCTGGCACAGGCTGTTTAGTAGGTTACGCGGGTTTACCAACCCGCGTAACGGCTCGACGCTGCGCGGGCCGCATTTGGACAATCTGACGTTCAACTTCAAGGGCGCGACCAGAAGGTCAGCGCCCTTTCGTTTCACGTCACCTTGTCTCAAATGCGACCCGCTCGCTGTCCGTCCTCTACCTGCGGCGTTGCCTTGCTCCGGATGCGGTATGCTCAACCTGCGGGGTTTCCAAGGTAGTCATTGGGGACGTTCTTAAATGACTAGGTTGGGTACATTGCTTTGAGATGTTATTCAATCGGTTTTGATGGCCTTTGAGCTGCTTACCTGCTTAAAGCAATTGGCGGTATTCATCTGCAATTGAAAATATTGCTCGAAAATACGTCCAAGAAGTCGCGGGGCCCTTTTTGGTGCGTCGCCTGTCAAGCAATGTGGCAAGTTCTTGGTTAGATATTGGTCAGTTTTGGGGCAACCTTGCCAAAAGCTTGACGGATGCAGATTTAGACGTCGACGAATGAACACTTCAGGTGGGCTCCAAGCAAAAACCTGGGCTGATTATCGATAATCGCCTTCAATCGTCCCTTGCCAAGCGCTGGCCTCGCTTACAATCTGCTCCGACATTCGCGCGCCGCCCGGCGCTTAAGAGGGGAGGACCCCATGGCAAACGAGATCTGGACCATCAAGCGTTGTCTCGAGTGGACCAAGGAGTACCTGGCCGAGCGCGGCGAGGAACACCCCCGTCTTTCTGCCGAATGGTTGCTGTGCGCAGCCACGGGTCTGGCGCGCATCGACTTATATATGCGTATGGACGAGACACTCGATGCAGCTCAGCTCGAGACCATGCATGCGGCCGTCGTTCGTCGCGCCAAAGGCGAGCCGCTGCAGTACATCACCGGCAGTACGCAGTTTCGCATGATCGACGTCGCGTGCGCCCCCGGCGTGCTCATTCCGCGCCCCGAAACCGAGATGCTCGTCGAGGAAGTCCTCAATTATCTGGATGCCAAGGTGCTGAGCCCCGAGGCAGCCACCCGCCAGCGCGCTGAGCTGCCTTGGAACGATGAGGTCGAGCAGGCCCGCAAAGCCGAGGCTGCGCTGGCCGACGAGCGCGCGACGGCTGAGCGCCGTGCCGCAAACCTGACGGCTGCTGACGAGGCGGCGTTGGGTGGCGATGTGCTGGGCAGCCGCGCCTATGCCGAGGAACTGGCCGACCGCGAGGCCGAGGAAGCCGCCGCGCAGGCGGCGGAAGCCGAAGCCGCGGAAGCCGCCGAGCCCGAGCTCGACGAATACGGCATCGCCATCGAGGGCAGCGCCGACCACGAGGCGTCCCTGACGCAGGATGCCGCCGCGCTCGCCCCCGCCGACCCCCGCATCGCCCGCGTCCTCGAGGTCGGTTGCGGCACAGGCTGCATTTCGCTCTCCCTTGCCTGGGAGCGCCGCGGCCATGTTACCTGCACCGCTACCGATATCGAACCGCGCGCCATCGACCTGGCCACCAAAAACCGCGACGCGCTCGGGCTTACGTCCGATGAGGTCGCCTTCAGCCTCACGAACCTGGTGAGCTCCATTCCCCGCGAAGAGTGGGGCACCTTTGACGTACTCGTCTCCAACCCGCCCTACATCCCCACCGATGTCATGCGCTCGCTGCCGCACGAGGTCAAGGACTTTGAGCCCGATCTGGCGCTCGAGGGCGGTGCCGACGGCCTCGATATCTTCCGCCGCCTGCTCAACGCGGCGCCTTACATGCTGCGCGCCGGCGGCCTGTTTGCCTGCGAGCTCTACGAGGGTGCCCTCGATGCCGCGGCCGAGCTCTGTCGCCAGGCAGGCCTTTCGGACGTGCGTATCGTCCATGACCTTACCGATCGCCCCCGCATCGTCCGAGCCATCGTCACCGAGCCCAAGCAGCGCCAGTAATATTTATTAACTGGTTAGCAAAAATTATAAAGTAGTTTATAATTAGGACGGCTGAAAGAGGTCGGCCCATGCAACCTCCTACCTTTCGGGAAATCATTGCCCTACTCAAGCACGATGGATTCGTGAAGGTCGCGCAAGTCGGTAGTCATGCTAAGTATGTTTCTGGTGACCGCGTTGTCACCGTGAACGGCTCTGGTGGTGATCGACCAAAGAAGGGCACGTGGGCAAGTATTCGTCGCCAAGCTGGATGGTAGTTGGAGGCAAAATGAGGCAGCGATTTACCTATGACTGCGTTCTCATAAAAGAAGACGATGGTTACTGCGCTAGCTTCCCGCAGATTCCCGGCGCCTTTGCCGATGGCGATACGCGCGAAGAAGCGATTGCCCATGCCACCGAGGCACTGATGGCGTTTTTGGCCGACGACCTCAACAACGGTTTGACTCCGGCAGGGTACGAACGCTCGGCCGAGGTCGTGGCCCTTTCAGTCGAAATCGACCACGAGGACGCTCGGGAAGCGGCGTGCCGAACATTTAAAGACGCAGCGCTGGACCTCAAAGTCTCCGCTCCGCGGATTACCGCGCTGGTCAAAGCCGGAAAGCTCGATGTTGAACTCGTCGACGGCCGTCGGATGATAACGATAGACAGTATCGAGCGTTACGCCGCCCAAGAACGTCACGCCGGCAGGCCAAAGAAGTTCGTCGCAGTCCAATAACCCCCTCACTTTCACCGACTACTAGAGCCGCTCACCAAACCAACATGCGCTCTGGGCAAATAGGTTGAACGTTTCGTGCGAGAATGCCCCACAGTAAACAAACTTGCACCAGAACGTAAGGGGCTGGCATACACATGCAGACGGTCTATCGGGTATACGAGGGAACGCGCGAGCCGCATCGGCTTGCCGTCGAGCGCACGGCCGAGGTGCTCGGCCGCGGCGGCCTGGCTTTGATCCCGACCGAGACCGTCTACGGTGTCGCCGTGGCAGTCAACGCCTTCTCGGACGCCGTGCCCCAAGATACAAGCGAATTCCCATCGTGGCCGCGCGATCCGCAGGCTGCCGTCAACGGCGCCGCGGTCCCCGCACTCGGTACCGGCTATCGTCGTATCTTTACCCTCAAGCAGCGCGAGCTCACCCAAACGGTTGCCTGGCTGGTCGATGATGCCGAAGCACTCGACCGCTATGGCGTGGATATCCCGGAAGAGGCCCGCGTGCTTGCCCGACGATGCTGGCCGGGCGCCCTGACTATCGTGGTCAAGGCGGCCCCCTGCGTGCCGACCTTTATGCGCGCCGCCGACGACACGGTGGCACTTCGCGCTTCGGCCTCGCCCGTGGTGCAGGCGCTCATCCGCGCCTGCGGCAGCCCTCTTGCCTGCACCAGCGCCAACACGCATGGCGCGCCCGCGCCGGCAAGTTTTATCACGGTGGAGGGTCGCATCCTGGAGGGGGTCGATGTTGCCGTCGACGCCGGTGAGACCCCGTGTCGCGACGCCTCGACCATCGTGTCGTTTCAGCACGGCGAGCTCCAGATCCTGCGCCAAGGCGCACTTCCCGCATCAGAGATCGAACGGGTCCTGTCCGACCCGATGCAATAGAAAGGTTTAAGCGATGTCGTTGAATCTGGGCAGCCTGGGCATGGAAGATGCCTCGTTTGACTTTGGCGGTTCCTACATCATGGCGCTCGACTGCGGCACCACCTCGGTACTTGCGACCATCGTCGACGAGTACGGCTGCATCGTCGCGCAGGCACGTCGCAGCGTCAAAACCAGCTTCCCGCGTCCCGGTTGGGTAGAGCAAGACCCCATGGCGGTCCTTGCCAGCCAGATCGCGGTCATGATGGAAGTCCAGTTTAAGAGCGGTATCCACTCCGACCGCATTGCCGCCATCGGCATCTCCAACCAGCGCGAGACCACGGTGGTCTGGGACCGTGTGAGCGGTCAGCCGATCTATAACGCCATCGTATGGCAGTGCCGCCGTACCGCACCTCTGATCGACGAGCTGGTCGAGCAGGGCGCAGAAGGGCTGGTGCGCTCCCGCACGGGACTCACGCTCGACCCGTATTTCTCGGCCTCCAAGGTGCAGTGGATTCTCGACAACGTCGACGGCGCACGCGAAAGCACGGCGGCGGGCGACCTCATGTTTGGCACCATCGACACCTGGCTCATCTACAACCTCACCGGCGGCCAGGTCTTTGCCACCGACTACACCAATGCCAGCCGCACGGCACTCTTTAATATCCATACGCTCGATTGGGACGACGACCTGCTGGCACTCTTTGACGTTCCACGTTCCATGATGCCCGAGGTTCGCTGGAGCTCGGGCGACTACGGCCGCGTCGCGAGCGACATCATGACCAACATGCCGCCCATCATGGGCGTGGCGGGTGACCAGCAGGCGTCGCTGTTCGGCCACTGCTGTTTCCGTCCCGGCCAGACCAAAAACACCTATGGCACGGGTTGCTTTATGCTCATGAACACCGGCGACGAGATCGTCGAATCCAAGAATGGCCTGGTCTCCACCATCGGTATCGCTGCGGACGGCAAAGTCAGCTATGCGCTCGAGGGCTCTATTTTTGCCGCCGGCTCAACGATGAACTGGCTTCGCAACAACATGGGCATCATCTCGAGCGTGAGCGAGTCGGCACAACTCGCCGCTTCGATTAGCGACAACGAGGGCTGCTACTTCGTTCCCGCCTTTGCGGGTTTGGGTGCTCCCTGGTGGGACCCGCATGCTCGCGGTATCGTGTGCGGTCTGACCGGCGCCTCGAGCCGTGCGACCATCGTACGTGCCGCCTGCGAATCCATGGCATATCAGAGCTACGACGTGCTGCGCGCCATGGAGCAGGACGTGGGGCTTTCGATTGAGCGCCTGTCTGTCGATGGCGGTGCCTCGCGCAACGAATTCATCATGCAATTCCAGGCCGACCTGCTGGATATCCCCGTGCTGCAATGCGAGACGGTGGAGACCACGGCAATCGGTGCCGCGTACTTGGCGGGTCTTGCCGTCGGCTATTGGGAAGACCTGGAAGAGCTGGAGCAAAATGCCCAGATCGTTAGGACCTTCCTTCCCCACATGTCCGCCGAGCGCCGCGAGCAAAACCTTGCGGGCTGGCGTGATGCAGTCAGGCGCTCGCTCAGCACCTCACAGTAGGGCTGCGATGGGCTGCTCGATACAACAAACCGCTAAACTAATGCATGGCGTGCGGCGGCGACATTGCTGCACACCTTGTCAGCAAGGCCGTTTTGCGGCCGCAACGAAAGGGGCAATCAATCCATGACCGTCACCTACGATGCGTCCCGTGTGACGCTTGTCGATCACCCGCTCGTCCAGCACAAGCTGTCGATCCTGCGCGACAAAAACACCGGCACCAACCAGTTCCGTCAGCTCGTGCGCGAACTCGCGCTTTTTGACGGCTACGAGGCCATGCGCGACCTGCCTATGGAAGACGTCGAGGTCGAGACCCCCATCACTACCGCCACGTTCAAACAGCTTGCCGGCAAGAAACTCGCCATCGTGCCCATCCTGCGTGCGGGCCTTGGCATGGTCGACGGCATCCTCGACCTGGTGCCCTCCGCTCGCGTGGGCCACATCGGCATGGAGCGCGACGAGGTCACCCACGAGCCGCACGAGTATTACTGCAAGATGCCCAAGGATATCGACCAGCGCATCTGCCTGGTCGTCGACCCCATGCTTGCCACGGGCGGTTCGGCCGAGATGGCCATCAGCTACCTGCGCGAGCGTGGTGTCAAGGACATCCGCATGCTGTGCATCGTCGCGGCCCCCGAGGGCCTCAAGTCGCTGACTGAGAAGGATCCTGATGTGCATATCTATACCTGCGCCATCGACGACCATCTCAACGAGGCTGCCTACATCGTTCCCGGCCTCGGCGACGCCGGCGACCGCATCTACGGCACGCTCTAGTCGCTGAGCTAAGACGGCCGCGGCTGCAAATACGAAGAAACGGTGCGCGCGGACGAACAAAAGGCGACCGCGCGCACTCCTGTTAACGGACGTTTTGCCCTGCAGGGTTCGAGAAAAACGTATTACCGTACCTGCGGCATAAAGAAGGTCTTAAGAAAACGAACAGGTGCGTATTAACCGATGCTTTTTCGGTTGTACTTTAGCGATTGGCTCGTACAATAGTCACCAATGTTTGGCGGGAACTGTTCTGTGAAGCGTTAAAAAGGAAAGTGAGGACGCCAGTGTTTCAGATAGCCGATCTGCTCGCTATCGTTGCAGGCGCCATCGCGGGCGCAATTGCCTTCCTTCCCTTTGTCTTTACGCTCAAGCCGGTTCTTGACGATAAACAGAATGCGGACATGCTCAAGGGTATGGTGAGTCTGGCGGTCTCGGCAATCGCCCTGCTCGTCTTTACCTTGGTTGTGTTTGTGTTGTTCGGAGAGGCATTTCGCATGTTCCTCCTGGGCGAGGCGATCGGCTTCGTGGCCTTTATGGCTGCCTGCACGGTTCGTGTCGTCAAGGCGCTGCGAGATCCTCATGAGGTCGAAAGGTAAGTCGTGGAAATTTTTGAAAAGCTGCCTGATGAGATTAATCATCTGGTCAGCGAGTTCAGCTCCACCCCTGTCGTGGGCGATCTGAGCTGCGGCATCACGCAGTACTCGTTTTGGCTGATCGTCTCCACGATCGTGCTCCTGATCGTCCTGGCCGTGTTCAAGAAGAAGCAGACCCTGGTCCCCAAGGGCTTCTTCGTCAACGGTTTCGAGTACATCATCGAGTACGTCGAGAACGATATCGGCAAGGGCGTCGTGGGTGAGAACTGGAAGAAGCACTTCCCGTTCCTGTGCTCGCTTTTCCTGTTCATCCTGATCAATAACATGATCGGCCTGATTCCGGGAATGAAGCCCGGCACCGGCGCAATCGGCTCCACCGCCGCGCTCGCCATCTTCGCCTTCGTGTACTTCATCTACTACGGATGCAAGGCTCACGGCGTGATCGGCTACATCAAGAGCCTCGCCCCGCAGGGCGTAAGCTTCCCGATGAACGTGCTCGTGTGGGTCGTCGAGCTTTTCTCGACCTTCCTGCGTCTCATCACGCTTGCCGTCCGTCTGTTCTGCAACATGTTCGCAGGACACGTGGTCATGGGCTCGTTCGCCATCATGGCGAGCATGTTCATGCAGCCGCTGCTTCAGCAGGTTTCCGCGGCCCACGCCGTCGGCGCCCTGCCTTCGCTAGCCTGGCTTGCCATCCTCATCCTGATCTATGCGATCGAGCTTGTGGTCGGCGCCATCCAGGCTTACGTCTTCACGGTCCTTACCGCCGTGTATGTCTCCGAGGCAGAGGAGGTCGCGGAGGAGGAGTAGTCTTCCGTTCGCGCCTTAAAGGTAAGGCAATTCGTTAAACCGCCGGTGCCCGTACCCATGGAGCCCGGCAGTTATAAAAAGGTTATCCTGCGTGAAATAAGACACGCACGACAAAGGAGGAATCGTGGGAGTTATCGGTTACGGTCTCGGTGTTATCGGCGCTGGTCTTGCTATCGGCCTGTCTGCTCTGGGTGCTACGGGTGCTATGGCCCGTCAGCCTGAGGTCCAGGGCCGCGTGTTCACCGTCTTCATCATGGGCTCCGCCTTCGGCGAGGCTCTGGCTCTGATCGGCTTCGTTGTCGCGCTGATCGTTAAATAGCACGGAGCGTCAAGTATGAATCTTTCATCCCAGAAGAGCGCGATCGCACTCTCCGCGTCCGCGGCCGCGCTGCTCATGCCGGTTTCCGCGTTCGCTGAGGACGGCGCTGCCGGTGCGGACATCCTCATCCCTAAGATGGCGGAGTTCATCCCGGCGCTTATCGCCTTCCTGATTATCTGGATCGTGCTGGCCAAGGTTGCCCTGCCGGGCATCATGAAAACCATGGAGGAGCGCGGCAAGAAGATCGAGGAGAGCCTCGACGAGGCCGAGAAGACCAAGCAGGAGGCTATCGCCAAGCGCGCTGAGTCCGACTCGATCGTCACCGACGCCCGTCGTCAGGCTGCCGACATCGTTCTCGAGGCCCGTAAGGACGCCGAGTCCGAGCGCGCCCGTATCATCGAGGCTGCTCACAAGGAGGCCGAGGAGATCATCGCCAAGGCCCATACGACCGTCGAGGACGAGCGCAAGTCCATTTACGCCGGTGCCGCGAGCTCCATCGCCGACCTGTCCGTTGCCGTCGCCACCAAGATCGTGGGCGAGGCACTCGAGGACGATGCCGAGCAGAAGAGGCTCATCGAGCGCTACATCCAGGAAGCAGGTAGCCTGAATGCCGACTAGCCGCTATCAGGACAAGGTGCTCGAGACCTACGCGCGCTCCCTTCTGGAAGCCGCTAAGGCCGAGAATCATGTGTTCGAGGACCTCGAGATGATCGAGCGCTTGGCTTCTGCCAGCCCCGAGATCATCGCCGTGCTCGACACCATGTCCAAGCGCGACCAGCTCGACCTTCTTCCCAAGGTGGCAGCTGCCTTTAAGTATGTTGCCGAGGAAGACGAGGATGTAGTGGGCGTGACCGTCACCACGGCGATCCCGCTCGACGACGAGCTGCGTCAAACCATCACTAAGAAATGCGAGCAGGACTTCGGCCGCAAGGTATTCCTTATCGAGCAGGTCGACCCGTCTATCGTGGGCGGCCTGGTGCTCGAGGCCCGCGGCGAGCGTCGTGACATTTCCGTCAAGACGCAGCTGCGCATCGCGCAGGAGACCCTCGCAAACTCTGCTAATTCGTACGGAGGTGAAGCCTAATGTCCGAAACCCTCAATGCCCAGGATATCGCCAAGAAACTGCAGGAGCAGCTCACAAGCCTCTCCGCGACGGTCGATACGCATGAGGTTTCAACGGTCGACGAGGTAGGCGACGGCATCGCGCGCGTCTCCGGCCTCAAGAGCGCCATGGCAGGCGAGCTTCTGGAGTTCAAGAGCTCCGATACCGGTGAGACCGTCTTCGGCCTTGCCCAGAACCTTGACCGTGACGAGGTCGGCGCCGTTCTGTTCGGTGCCGTCGACTCCATCAAGGAAGGCGACGAGTGCCGCACCACTGGCCGCATTATGGATATCCCCGTGAGCCGTGCCATGCTCGGCCGCGTCGTCAATCCGCTCGGCCAGCCCATCGACGGCCTGGGCGACATCGTCGCCACGCACCGTCGCCCCATCGAGTTCAAGGCTCCCGGCGTCATCGATCGTACCCCGGTGTGCGAGCCGGTTCAGACCGGTCTGCTCGCTATCGACTCCATGGTGCCTATTGGCCGCGGTCAGCGTGAGCTCATCATCGGCGACCGTAAGACCGGTAAGACCGCCATCGCCATCGACGCTATCCTCAACCAGCGCGGCAAGGGCATGGTCTGCATCTATGTCGCCATCGGCCAGAAGGCCTCCACGGTTGCCAACATCCGCGAGACCCTCGCTCAGCACGGTGCGCTCGACTACACCATCATCGTTTCGGCCACCGCTGCCGATTCCGCCCCTATGCAGTACATCGCGCCTATGGCCGGTGCCGCTATCGGCGAGTTCTTCATGTACAACGGCGAGGACGGCAAGCCCGCCAGCGAGACCAACCCCGGCGGCCACGTGCTCGTCATCTACGACGACCTGTCCAAGCAGGCTGTGGCCTACCGTCAGATGTCGCTGACGCTGCATCGTCCGCCCGGACGCGAGGCCTATCCTGGCGACATCTTCTACCTGCACTCTCGTCTGCTCGAGCGTGCCGTCAAGATGTCCAAGAAGAACGGTTACGGCTCCATGACGGCACTGCCGATCATCGAGACCCAGGACGGCGACGTCTCGGCCTACATTCCGACCAACGTCATTTCCATTACCGATGGTCAGATCTACCTGCAGTCCGAGCTCTTCTTCCAAGGTCAGCGCCCGGCAGTCGACGTGGGCATCTCCGTGTCCCGCGTCGGTGGCGATGCGCAGACCAAGGCCATGAAGCAGGTCGCCGGCAACCTCCGTCTGGACCTCGCTTCGTACCAGGAGCTCGCCGGCTTTACGCAGTTCGGCTCCGACCTCGACGAGGCTACTCAGAAGCAGCTGACCCATGGTGCTCGCATGACCGAGCTCCTGAAGCAGCCGCGTTACAAGCCGTTTGAGGTTGGCGAGCAGATCGTTACGCTGTTCGCTGGCAACGAGGGCTTCCTGGATGACCTGGAGATCGCCGACGTGCTGCCCTTCCGTGCCGAGCTCATCGAGTACATGGACAATGGCTTTGGCTCGCTGCTCGACAAGGTTCGCGCCAAGAAGATCGATGATGACACCAAGGCTGAGCTCTTGCGCGTCATCGGCGACTTCAAGCAGCAGTTCATGGCCAAGCACCATTCGGATGTTTCTGGATCAGAGGAGAACTAAGCCCCATGGCCAACCTTCGCGACATTAAGAAGCGAATCTCCTCGGTTACCACGACCAAGCAGATCACGCGCACGATGGAGATGGTCTCTACGGCCAAGATCCGTCGTGCCCTCGATCGCTCCAAGCAGGCCGAGCCCTATAAGGAGGCGCTGACCGACGTCATGTTGACGGTCGCCGGCGACGCCTCCTGTTCGGGCACCGATCCCATGCTGCAGAAGCATGAGAGCGTCAAGCATGGCCTGATTGTCGTTATTGCCTCGGACCGCGGCCTTGCCGGCGGTTTCAATACGACGGTGGAGCGCACGGCCGAAAAGCTCGCCGCTTCTTGGGCGAACGACGGCATCGAGTGCGAGATCATCGCGTGCGGGCGCAAACCGGCCACGTATTTCCGTGACCGCGCAAACGTCGTCATGCACTTTGAGGGCAACTCCTCTGAGCCCGATTTCAATCAGGCCCGCATGATCTCCTCTCATATCTGCGATGCGTATCGTGCCGGTGAGCTTGACCGTGTCGAGCTTGTCTACCACCACGCCAAGAACCGCGTGGATCAGGAGCTTCGCGTCGAGCATCTGTTGCCGCTCGATCCCGAGATGATCGCTATGGCCCACGGTCCGCGTAAGAACGAGACCGACGCCCCTAAGCGCATCTCGTCCACGTTCGAGTTCGTGCCCTCTCCCGAGCATGTTCTCGGCAAGCTTGTGCCGTCTTATATCCTGACGGTCATCTACCAGGCCCTGATCGATTCGGCGGCTGCCGAGCAGGGTGCACGCCGCAAGGCCATGCACTCCGCGACGGAAAACGCCACCGCGATCATCTCGACCCTTACCCGCACGTATAGTCGCGTGCGCCAGGCTTCGATCACGACCGAGATTAACGAGATCGTCGGCGGAGCCTCAGCATTGGAGGAACAGTAATGGCTAATAACACCGTAAAGCTTGCGGTCGAGGAAGCCACCAAGAAGACGAC
>JBPGZF010000016.1:0-46939 GCA_052033095.1 Collinsella sp. | reverse complement strand
CATCCACGCATTCTCGCTGTTCCTCGAACCCATGCTCGCCCAGAACTTCGAGCCCGCAAAGCTCGCGAACGCCACCGCGAAGATCGAGGCCGATTCGCTCGCCTACCGTAAACTCTACACCGAGTGTTACGACGCCCTCGAGGCGGAAACTGCCGACACCGTCGATGCGGCGCTGCTGGGCGGCATCGCGTCCGCGGGCAAATTGCTCGGCCACGCCATCGCAAAGACCCCCGTTGGCGACCATACACTCATCGACGAGGCACTCGAGGGTGCAGGGGAGGACATCGGCAGGTTCAACGACAGGCAATCCGAGAAACTCCTCGAGAAGCTCCATCAGGCAAAGACGCCCGACGCCGCGCCGTTCAAGCAGAGCGTAAAGGAGATCGACACCCTCTACAACCGCCCCACGCAGATCGCCGTGGACGCCGAGAACGTCTACATCTTGCCTGCCAAGCAGCAGGAAGAGTAACGATACGCGACAGGCACGGGCGAGTGCAGACAGCTAACGCCCCTACCTCCCCTCCGCCTTCAGCTTTAGCAGCAGGTCGCCCAGCTCGGGGCACTTGCTAGAGAGGCACGTCTGGGGTCGCTCGCCCATCCCCCACCGCTGGCGGACTTCCTGGGCGCGCGGACTCACGCGGTAGTCCCCCTCCATCATCTGCTTGAGCAGCTTGGCGGTCACGCGCGCATCGGCTAGGGCGCTGTGGGCGTGACCCGTCGACTCGTCGAACTCGATGCCAAACCACGTTGCCGCGTCGCCCAACGAGACGCGCCCGTGGCTGCCCACGTCCATAATCGAGGTGTAAAACGCCTGCAGGTCGGCCCAGTCCGTAGGAAATGCGGAAAGATCGATGTGCTTTGCCTGGCACTCGGTCAAAAGCTGTCGACGGTCCGTCCCGCTCCAGCAGACCACTTGGGCGGAGTAGCGACCGATCCAATCGCTGAGCCTTTTGATCACCACATAGAGCGGATCGGCCATCGCGGTGTCCACAGCCGATATCCCTGTGAGCTCGCGGACGGGAAACGCAACGCCTTCGGTAAATTCCGTCTGCACAAACTGCGAGAACTCGCCCATAACGTTGCCGTGGTAATCGAGCTTGACGGCGCCGACCTCGATAATCTCGTTGCGCAGTCCACGGCGCTGGCGCTGCTTTGGCACCGGCGCAAACTCAAAGTCCAGCACAATCTGGCGCGCAAAGTTCGTCGTATCGATAGCCGAGATACCCGGCGTCTTTTCAGCTGACACGATTAGGGCCTTTCTCCGTTGCCTGCCGCTTGCTACATAGGCGGCTACATTGCCGTAAGGATAGGCGCCCGTGCGGACATGAAATGACCGATCTGATTGATTTCGTGAAGCTCCTGGCCACTCTGGCCTCGCTCCTCACGACGCTTATCGGGCTTTCCGAGGCACTCAAGCAGTGTTCGAAGCAAAACAAGAGGGGTCGACGCCGTTAAGGCATTGACCCCTTAAAGTGAGTAACGGCGCTGCCCAGCTTTCCACCACTTGGGCTGCCGTCGACTTTATTCTACCCGCCCAATTAAACTGGGACAAGCATCGGTAAATGGACTATACCGATATCGCCGGTCCCGAATTCTGAGGCGCGCTTTTCACTTGAAGACTCAGCCGGAAACAGCATCCCGTTCCGAGCGTCGAATCCGGGACGCAGTTTCCGTTTAGGGGCTGTTCCGGAAAATGTATCCCGTTCTGAAGCCAAATACTGGGTCGTAGTTTCCGCCAAGCCTGCCATCAGGAAAGCTCGTCCCGCTCTGAGCCTAAATTCTGGGATGCACTTTCCGCTGAAGCTTCTACCGGAAAACGAATCCCATTCTGAGGCCGAAATCTGGGACACAGTTTCCGCCTGCAGCCCCGCTGGGAAAGTTCATCCCAGTTTGAAGCCATAATCTGGGACACAGCTTCCGCCAGAGGTCCCAATCGGAAACGACATCCCACTCTGGGGCCGAAATCTGGGACGCAGCTTCCGGTTGAAATCCGCTCAGCCGCTCATATCACACGTTCTCAAACGCGCAATCAAGAGCTGCAAAATAGCAGATAAACAATCATTTTTCAAAAAAGTACACGTCCCGAAACTTACCAAGGCTTCATATCTAGCTACCGTTCACGGTCGTCGATTACCGCCCACCGATTCAAACATGAAATATGTCGCCAAAAGCAGGCCGTCTACCTGCTTGGTTAGATTCTGGTCAGCTTTTGGTCAGCTGGGCGGCAAGTTGCGGCTGATACGTTTTTGCCACCCAAAAGGAGGCGGTAGCTCATGACCCATTGCAATGACCAACTCATCGACCAACTGCTCACCCAAGCCGAACAGGAAGGACGATGCCTTATTCCCCCGAGCACGGCGATTCGAAAAGCGCTCCTTCGGCGCATCGGCGACACGGTCGTCTCCCCCATGCCGGGACTGTTTGCGCGAAAAACGCGCTGGGATGAACTCAACCGGGCACAGCGTCATTGCGAGATTATTCGCGCCCTTGCGATCATCCACCCCGATTGGACGTTCTGCTCGTTTTCGGCCGCCTGTCTCCTGGGACTCGAAGTCTCGTGGCGACACCTGAATGTCGTGCATGTCTGCAGCGCCACCAAACCGTCGGCTCGTCCGGCCGTCCGTATCCAGCGGCACCAGATTGAGCCGGCGGGAGCAATACACAGAGCCGGTATATCGGTGACGCCGCCCATCCAAACGGCCACAGATTGCCTGCTGCAAACTGGTTTTGCCGACGGCATGCCCATTGCCGATTCGGCGATCTCAAAGCTCGACCTTACGCGAGAGCAGTTGATGGAGGCCGTCGAGCAACGAACGACCGCCCGCAATGGTCACGCGATTCGTACGGCCCTCACAACGCTTCGATATGCCGACGCCCGCGCCGAGAGCGGTGGAGAATCAGTCGCCCGCGCCGTCATGATCGAAACCGGCTTCGCACCCGACCAACTGCAATACGAGCTGACGGACCCCTTCGATTCGACCGAAACCATGCGAACGGACTTCGCCTGGGAGCGCCAGACGCGGGAGGTCACGTTGGGAGAACTCGACGGGTTCGTCAAATATACCGACCAGGCCATGCTAGCCGGGCGCACCACCGCCGAGGCACTCGTTGCCGAACGGCAACGCGAAGCGCACCTGTCACTCTACGGTCACCCTCTGCTGCGCTTTACCATGAACGAGGTCCGCTCGGCAGGAATGCTCGCCAAAAAGCTGCAGACGGCAGGCATCCGGCAGACCGCGCTGCCGACGTGGCTCAACGATATTGAGCTGTAGGGGCTACTGAACGGCGGCTTGCCGCGTCGCATCTTGCCAATCTGGGACATGCTTTCCCAACGGCCACGCCAACGGAAAGCGCGTCCCAGTCTGGACACTCAAAACGGGACGCCATTTCCAGATGGCATGCCTAGCGGAAACCGCATCCCGGAATGAACGCTCGAACTGGGATGCACTTTCCAAACGATTGACCAGCGGAAAGCACATCCCGGAATAGGCGCTCGGAATGGGATGCGCTTTCCCGACGAAGCTCCTTCCGGAAAGCGCGTCCCAGAATGAAGACTCAGAATGGGATGCAATTTCCGCCTGAAGGCGATTCGGAAAGCATATCCCGTTCTGGCATCGAATTCCGGGTCGCAGTTTCCGGTTGAGGGCTGATCCGGAAAGTGTGTCCCATTCCAGGCGCGGATTCCGGGATGCACTTTCCGTTTGAAGCTCCAATCGGAAAGCGCATCCCACTCTGGAGCCGAATTCCGGGACACGCTTTCCGCTAGAGGCTCAAAAGGAAAGCGCGCCCCATTCTGGGCATCGAATCCGGGACGCAGTTTCCGCTCCAAACAAAAGGCCCCGGCTCGTGATGGAGCTGGGGCCAAAGGCGCAGCGTATGCAGTTGATGCTGAGCATGGACGGCCCATCAGCAATGGCCGTCCGTGCCCTACCCTACCCGCGGTGACGGGCGCGGCTGTACGGCGTATCCACCATGGGCAGATCCGGACGCAGCTTACCGTCAAACGCGCGGTAGGCGTTCTGCACGGCGGGCGCCGTGGGGATCGTCGCGATCTCGCCGATGCCCTTGCCGCCGTATGCCACGGGCAGTAGCTCGTCCTTCTCCACATAGATGGCGTGGATATCCGGAATCTCGGGCGCACGGAACAGTCCGAGCGTGCCGTACCTTGCCTGGGGCACGCAGTCCTTGAGCGGCCAGTCCTCGGTAAGCGCATAGCCCATACCCATGAGCACGCCGCCTTCGATCTGGCCCTGAATGGAGATGGGGTTGACCACCTTGCCGGAATCGTGCGCGGCATAGACCTCGCTCACGCGGCCGTCGTCGTCCAAAATGACCACATGCGTGGCAAAGCCGTAGCAGATGTGGCTCTTGGGGTTGGGAACGTCGGCGCCCAGCTTGTCGGTCGGCTCCAGATACACGTAGCCAAACTCGCATCCCTCGAGCGCCTTGATGGCGGCCACGGGATCCTGAGGATGCATACCCTGGCCGGCGACGAGTTCCTGCGTGCGCAGTTGATAGGCACGACCATCGTCGTACTCGATCTTGACGCCGTCGCCATGCGCGCTCACCGGGGCGGTAGGCGCAGGCTTGCCGGCCTCGATGCCAACCATGGCGTCGCGCAGCAGGAAGGAGGCGCCGCGCACGGCCTCGCCGGTCACGACCGTCTGACGCGAGCCAGACGTGGTGCCGGAGTCGGGAGCGTTCTCGGTGGAGCACTCACCGTTGGCGATACAGCTCAGCGGCAGACCGCAGGCCTCGGCAACGTCCTGCAAAAAGACCGTGTTGCAACCCTGGCCGATGTCGGACGTGGCGGCATAGACCACGGCCACGCCGTTCTCGATGCGAATCTTGCAGCGGCCGGCATCGGGCAGGCCCACGCCCACGCCGGCGTTCTTCATGGCGCAGGCAATGCCGGCGTGTCCGGGATGCGCGTAGTAGGCATCCTTGACCTCGAGCAGCGTCTCCTTAAGCGCCGTGGAGCAGTCGGCAATCTGGCCATTGGGCAAAACCTCGCCCGGCTCGATAGCGTTTCGGTAACGAATCTCCCACGGATCCAGGCCGACCTTCTCTGCCAGCAGGTCGATCAGGCTCTCGAGCGCAAACTCGGACTGGCAAACGCCAAAGCCGCGGTACGCACCGGCGGGCGGGTTGTTGGTGTAGTAGCCAAAGCCGCGAATGTCGGTGTTCTGGTACTTGTAGGGACCGACGGCATGCGTGCAGGCGCGCTCGAGCACCGGACCGCATAGCGACGCGTAGGCGCCGGTATCAAAGTTGATCTCGCAGTCCAGGCCGGTAAAGTTGCCCTCGGCGTCGCAACCCAGCGTAAAGGTGCCGTCCATGGCGTGGCGCTTGGGATGGAAAACGAGCGACTCGGCACGCGTGAGCTTGCACTTCACCGGACGCTGGAACTTATATGCGGCGAGCGCGGCCAGGTGCTGGATGGACACGTCCTCCTTGCCGCCAAAGCCACCGCCCACGAGCATGGTCTCGACGACCACGCGCTCGGGCTCGTTGTCCCAGCCAAACATGTGGGCACACTCTTTGCGCGTGTCGTAGGCACCTTGGTCGGTCGACTGCACCTTGACGCCGTTCTTATACGGGAAGGCAACGGCGCACTCGGGCTCCAAGAAGGCATGCTCGGTAAAAGGCGTGGTAAAGCGCTGCGTCACGGTAAACGCGCTCTCTGCCAGCGCTTTGGCGGCGTCGCCGCGCGTCACATGGCGGCTCTGGCACACGTTGTCCTTGAGCTCCACCGTGTTGCCAAAGGCAAAGAAGCTGTCGTGCAGGCGCGGCGCGTCGGCAGCCTTGGCCTCAGCGATGTTGCGCACGGGCTCCAGCGGCTCGTAATCGATCTTTACGAGCTTCTTGGCCTTCTCGAGCGTCGCCTCGTCCTCGGCGACCACCAGCACGATGGCATCGCCCACGCAGCGGGTAATATCGCCCTGGGCGATCATGACGTCCCAGTCCTGGATAAGGTGGCCGACCTGGTTGACCGGCACGTCCTCGGCGCGCAGAATGCCCACCACGCCGGGCAGGGCCTCGGCCTTGGAGGTATCGATGGAGAGCACGCGGGCGCGCGGATACTTGGAGCGCACGGCGCTGGCGTAGGTCAGGCCCGGCTGGTCGATCTCGTCGATGTCGTCGGGGTACTTGCCCTCGCCGAGCACCTTCTTGCGCACGTCGATACGGAAGGCGCGCTTGCCCACGCCGTAGTCGTCGCCACGCTCCAAGTCCTCGTCGATCTGCTTTTCGCCGCGGAGCACCGCGGCGGCCAGCGAGATGCCCTCGATGATCTTCTTGTAGCCGGTGCAACGGCAGACGTTGCCGCGAATGGCGTACTTGATCTGCTCCTCGGTGGGCTCGGGGTCCTCGGCGATGAGCGCTGCACCCGCCATGACCATACCGGGGATGCAAAAACCGCACTGTACGGCGCCCACGGCGCCAAAGGCGTACACAAAGGCCTCGCGCACGTCCTCGGGCAGGCCCTCAACGGTCACGATGTTGCGGCCGGCGGCAAGAGCGGTGGTCAGCACGCACGCCTTGACGGCCGCACCGTCCACATGGATGGTGCAGGTGCCGCACGCGCCCTCAGAGCAGCCGTCCTTGGCGGAGTGGATGTGCAGGTCGTCGCGCAGGTAGCGCAGCAACGGTTTGTTTTGGGTCGTCGTGCGCTCGACGCCGTTAACGGTAAAAGTGAATTCCTGTGCCATGGTGATTCCCTTCTACACGCCGGCGGCGATGCCGGTGCGGTCGTGGATGGCGCCATGCGGGCAGACGACGGCGCACATACCGCACGACAGGCAGTCTGCGCCGTCGATATGGGCGCAGTTGTCCTCGATGCGGATAGCGCCGGCGGGGCACTTTTTGGCGCACATGCCGCAACCGATGCAGCTCGTGTCGCAGATCTTGCGGGCAATGGCGCCCTTATCGGTGTTGTTGCAGCGCACCAGGATGTTCTGGTAGCCGGGAACAAAGGCGATCACGCGCTGCGGGCACGCCATGCCGCACAGGCCACAGCCCGTGCACTTGGAGCGATCCACGCGGGCGATGCCATCGACCAGCGCAATGGCGCCGTGGGGGCAGGCCGTGACGCAGGCGCCACAGCCAATGCAGCCTTCGCTGCAGCGGGCGTCGCCGCCTGCGGAGGCGCAACCGCTTCCGCAGGCAACGTAGGCCACGTTATGTTGAATGGATTTGGCCATAAGAGACTCGCCTATTTCTTAAGAAGGTACGAATAGTTATCGCGCACAGCCCTGATGGTCAGGCGGACGGCCTCGGGAAGACCGGTGTTGACGGCATCGACCGAGACGGTGCGGACCGTGCCGGCGACGCGGACCTTAAAGTGATCCTCGTCCACGGCCAGGAAGCCCTCGTTCTCGGAGTTCTCCATGTCCTCCTCGCTCCAGAACAGGGTGAGCTTGTCCTTGTAGGGACGACCCTCCTGGTAGGGGCAGAACACGGCGCAGTTGCCGCACTCGTTGCACATGCCATCGACGTGGACGACCTGATGCTTGACCAGGCCCGGCACCTTAATGGCAACGTTAGCGCGGTTGGGGCACACGTCGCAGCAAACCTCGCACACCGAGCCGCAGCCCAGGCAGCGGGTCTTGGTGCAGTTGCGCTTGTCGCGGCACAGCGACCCCTTGCGCTCGTAGCAGGTGTCCTCGCGACCGGCCTGCTCGTTGCAGTCGGCGTACTTGTTAAAGTCCACGCCGGCGATGGCACGGGCGACCTCGGCGGCATCGGCGATAGCCTCGACCACGGTGGCAGGACCGCGACGGCAGTCACCTGCAGCCCAAACGCCCTCAACGCCGGTGGAGGTGGCGGCAAGGCGGCCGCGACGGTCGTGCTCAACGCCCGCGGCATCGTACAGGCTGGCATCGATGCCCTCGCCCACGGCGCAGATCACCGTGGTGGCGGCAAGCTCGACGGTCTCGCCCGTGGCGACGGGGCTGCGACGGCCGCTTGCATCCGGCTCGCCAAGCTCCATAACGTCGCAGGTCAGCACGGCGCCGTTGAGTGCCTTGGGCGCCAGCAGCTCGCAGAACTCAACGCCGTCGGCAAGAGCAAGATCAAGCTCTTCCTCGTCGGCGGGCATCTGCTTCTTGGTGCGGCGATACACCAGGCGCACGTTCTTCACGCCGGCCAGGCGCTTGGCCACGCGGGCGGCGTCCATAGCGGTGTTGCCGGCGCCAATAACCACGACGTCCTCGCCCAGCTCGAGCTTCTCGCCCTTCTTGGCGGCCTCCAGGAACTCCAGCACGTCGAGCTCGGCACCCTCGCCCAGACCGGCGGAACCGGGCATCCAGGCACCGGTGGCAACGACAACGTCGGTAAAGCCCTGGGCCTTGAGCTCGTCAATGGAATCCACGCGAGCGTTGAGCTGCACCTTGGCGCCAAAGGCCAGGCAAAGCTCGGCATCGTGGGAGATATCGTCGCTCGCAATGCGGAACTCGGGGATCACGTGACGGACCACGCCGCCGAGCGAATCGCGGGCCTCAAAGATGGTGACGGGCACGCCGGCGCGCGTCAGGAAGAACGCCGTCGCCAGACCGGCCGGGCCGCCGCCGATAACGGCAACGTTGCGCTCGCTGTCGTTGGCGATGGCCTGGGCGCGCAGCTTGGGCAGCACGGCGGTCATGGCCTCGCGGGCGGCCTTGAGCTTGCTGGCGCGAATCTGGGCGCCCTCGGGCTCGTAAAATGCACGCTCGCAGGCACGGCCGCAGGGATGCGGGCAGATGGTGCCGGTAATGAACGGCAGGGCGTTGCGCTCGATGATAATGTTGAGTGCGTCCTCGTAGCGGCCCTCGTCAACAGCCGCCAGATAGGCGGGAATATCCTGCTGGATAGGGCAGCTCGTGCGGCACGGCGTGGTAAAGCAGTCAGAAAGCGGGCTCTTGCCGGCAACCTTGCGGTCGGGCAGCGGGCGCAGCGGCTTCTTGTAGAGCGGGTTGGTGAGCGAGTCGGTCTGGATCGCAGTCACGGCCTCGAGAGAGACGCCCGCGAACGGCTTGCCGTCCAGGTCGGCAAACTCGCCGGCCATCTGGCTAAAGCGCTCGTAGCCGCCGGGCTTGAGCACGTCGGTCGCCAGGGTAACGGGCCAAATACCGGCATCGTACAGAGCGCGGATGTTGTAGACCGTGGCACCGCCGGAGTAGCTGATGCGCAGTTTGCCGTCAAACTGCTCGGTAATACGGCGGGCGGCCTCGATGGTCAGCGAGAACAGCGAACGGCCCGACATGTACATCTCGGTGGAAGGCAGCTCGTTCCTCGTCACGTCGACGGGGAACGTGTTGGTCAGCTTGACGCCAAACTCCAGGCCGCGCTCGGCGCACAAAGCAATCAGGCGCTCAAACATGGGCACGGCGTCGACCCACTGCAGGTCCTCGCGGAAGTGCGTGTCATCGAAGACGATGTAGTCAAAGCCCAGCTCATTGAGGCGCTGGCGGGCAAACTCATAGCCCAGCAGCGTGGGGTTGCACTTGATGTAGGTGTTGAGGCCCTTCTCGGTAATCAGATAGGTCGCGATGCGCTCGATCTCCGCTGGCGGGCAGCCATGCAGCGTGGACTCGGTGATGGAGTTGGAGACGCGCGCCGGGATGGACTCGACAAACGCGGCGTCGACATGCTCAAACTTGTCCAGGTTAGCGAGCGCCCACGTGCGGCACTCGTTCCAAACCTCGGAGCCGCTGGCGTCCTTCATGCCCTCGATGTAGGCATCGACCTTGGGGCTCTTGATGCCCTCCAGGTCATAGCCCACGGACATGTTGAAGACAAAACCGTCCGGGCTGCCCAGGCCGTACTCGCGAGCGATCAGGTGGCAGGCAAACCATGCCTTCACGTACTCGGCAAAGGCCTGCGGAACCTCGAGCTCGGTCGACCATTCGCAGTTGTAGCACTCGTCCTGAGCCACGATGCAGGGCTTGTTGACGCACTTGGAGAGCTCCTCGCCGTCCATAACCTGGACGGTCTTGAGCTCAAAGAAGCGGGAACCGGCCACATAGGATGCCACGATGTTCTGGGCCAGCTGCGTGTTGGGGCCGGCAGCCGGGCCAAACGGAGTCTCGATGCGCTCGTCAAAAATGGGAAGCGCACCCTCCTGGTTGGCCGTGACCATCTTGCGCACGCCAAAGATGGCGCCCTGGGTCTTGTGCTCCTCGATGATCCAGTTCATCAGTTGCGAAAACGGGATCGGCCTCATGATGTCGCTCATAGTGAGCTCCTCTCTGTAACGCCCGGCGAGACCGCGCGGCGGGCGCAAATACGGTGTAGCGCTAGCACAAGCGCCGGCGACCCCGCGGAGGTCGCCTATACGCGCGTCGAATGCGGCGAAACATCCGACGCGCGTGAATCTACTTGTAATTAGTAGGCGCGATCGTTGAGCGTGCTCCAGAGCTTCTTGGACTCAGCCATGGTCCACGCGTTGATCTTGTCCTCATCAATGCCAACGAACTCGCGATCCTTGTACAGGACGCGGCCGTTGATGATGGTGGTGCGGCAGTTTTTGCCCATCATGCCAAAGAGCATGTGACCGTCGATGTTCTCCTCGCTCAGCGGCGTAAAGGGCTTGTAGTCCATGACGATGACGTCGGCGGCAGCGCCGGCCTCGAGCACACCGAGCTTGCGATCGAAGTACTTGCTGGCCATCTTGGCGTTGTTCTCGAACAGCATGGTCATGGCCTCGCACCAGCCCACGTTGGGCATGGCGGCGTTGTGGCGCTGAATGATCAGGAAGACCTTAAGGCTCTCGAGCATATCGTGGGTGTAGGCGTCGGTGCCCATGCACACGGGGATGCCACGGCGGAAGAACTCGAGCACGGGGGCGCAGCCTACGGCGTTGCCCATATTGGATTCGGGGTTGTTGACGAGCCAGGTGCCGGACTCCTTGACGATATCCATCTCGGCGGGCGTCACGTGGATGCAGTGACCCAGCATGGTGTCGGGACCCAGCAGGTCGTGCTGCAGCAGGCGCTCGACGGGGCTGATGCCACCGCGGTTGAGGCGGGAGTCCCACACGTCGTTCATGCCCTCGCACACATGGATGTGGAAGCCGGTCAGGCCGTTGTTGGCCTCTGCCATCTTGTCCATGGTCTCGTCCGACAGCGTAAAGGTGGCGTGACCGCCAAACATGGCGGCGATCATGTGGTTGTCGTTATCGCGACGCTCCTTGGCGGCCCACTGGGCAAACTCGGCGTTCTCGGCAATGGCCTGGTCGCATTTTTCCTGGCCGCGGCGATCAGAGACCTCGTAGCACAGGCACGAACGCATGCCCAGCTCCTGAGCTGCATCCTTAATGGTAAAGAGGCTTCCCGGGATCTCGCAGAAGCTCGCATGGTGATCGAAGATCGTGGTGACGCCATCGCGGATGGAGTCAAGAATCGTGGCATAGGCGCTGGCCTTGGTGCCGTCGAGCGTTAGGTTGTCGTCGATCTTCCACCACTGCTGCTCAAGATTCTCCAGGAAGTTGGTGGGGTTGCAGCCCTTAATGGCAAGGCCGCGGGCCAGACCCGAGTAGATATGGGTGTGGCAATTGATGAGTCCAGGCATGATGAGGTTGCCCCGGGCGTCGACGTACTCGGCATCCGGGTACTTGGACTTGAGCTCGCACTCGGGGCCCACTTCGACGATCGTATCTCCGTCAATGGCGACCGCACCGTTTGGAATGAACGGGGTCTGAGAATTGCGGGTAAAGACGGAACCGTTAGCGACCAGAAGCATGAGTGCTCCCTTCAACATCAGGGGCGGGGTTTGACACCTCTGACATAGCGGAAGTGCGAAGCGCCGGCCTACACCGGAAACGGGCCCTCTCCCGTCAACGCTTCACCAAAGGGACAAACCCTTTGAAGTGCGGCTTGGCGCCGCATGACGTCGGCGGACGAGGCGATGCGTCCGCCGACGAATAGCACCGAATTGGTTACTTCTTGCTCTCGGGCAAGACCAGATCCACGGCAGCGTCCTTGGCAGCATCGATGTGCTGAGCCACGACCGGCGTCTGCGGAAGGATCAGGTTAAGGACAATGGCCATGATGGCGGTGGGGGTTACGGCATTGGAGCCGATGACGGTGGACACCCAGGCGGGCATACCCTCGCCGGCGAGGCAGCCGCTGGCCATCCAGATACCCAGGCCAAAGACGACGGAGGTACCGACGATGGTGGTAGTGCGCTGCGTAAGGCCCTCGCGGGTGAACATGCGCACGCCGTTCATGGTGATGGTGCCAAAGACGCCGACGGTCGCGCCGCCGATGACGGGCTGCGGGATAGCGGAAAGGACGGCAGAGAGCTGCGGGAACAGGCCGGCGATGGCAAAGACGGCCGCGATGATCACAAAGACCCACTTGTTGACGACCTTGTTGGAGCAGATGATGCCTACGTTCTGGCCAAGGGCGCTGGTGGGAAGACCGCCCAGCAGGCCGCCGACCATAGAGGTGAGGCCCTGAGACACAATAGCGCCGGAGAGCTCGCGCTCGGTGGGCATACGGTCGATGGAGCCCAGGCAGGCGGCGGAGACGTCACCGATAACCTGGATGGCAACCATGGGGAACACGACGGCGAGGGTAATGCAGACCTCGGGATCAAACTCGAGCGCGTAGGGCATGAGCTTGGGAAGGGCGAAGACCTGAGCGGTGGCGACGCTGGAGAAGTCGATCATGCCAAAGGGGATCGAAACGATCATGCCAACGATCATGCCAAAGAACACGGATCCCAGCTTGAGCGTGCCCTTGCCAAAGTTGGCGAGCGCAAAGACCACAGCGAAGGTGATAAGAGCGACGCACCAGGCCTGCGGGGTGCCCCACAGCGGCGTACCCATACCACCGGCCATATACTTGACAGCCGTGGGATACAGCGAAACGCCGATGGAGAAGATGACCGTACCGGTCACGACGGGCGGGAACAGCCACTTAATCTTGCTGTAGGCCAGACCAAAGAGGACCGCGACAGCACCGCCGACAATCTCGCCGCCCAGCAGCGCACCAAAGCTAAAGCCCGAGGCACCCATGGCCTGCAGGGCCGGCAGGAACGCGAACGAAACGCCCATGACGATGGGCAGGCCGCCGCCGATGCGGCGGAAGGGAGCAAAGGCCTGAAGGGCCGTGTCGATTGCCGAAAGAATGAGCGCGACCTGAATGATGTCGGTGCTCTGCTGGCTATTAAAGCCGTAGACGCCGGCCATGATGACCGCCGGGGTAATGATGCCGGCAAACGATGCCAGCACGTGCTGAAGGGCACACGGGATCATTTCCTTAACGGGCGGCATGCCTTCGCGAGTGAACAGGGCTTCAGTGCCGTTTGTAACCGTCTCCTGGGCCATTTGACCACCAATCCTCGAAATAGTTGTTTTCGCATCTAACGCTCTATTGTGACGCAGTGCGGGGTTGAGGTTGTGCCTTCGTTGCATATCGTATTAAAGATGATTCTCATTCTCAATAATAATTTTTTGTTATCAGACTATTCTTCAGCTGAGATAATGCATTTCCGCAGGTCAGGAAAGTGTCTGGTCAAAATAGCATCTAACTTTTCTTTTGGTCAACCGTTTACCGCCAAAATCATACCGTTCGTCTGCATTACGTCATGTACCTGCGGATATACGAGATGATGAGCAGCGTGTTACCATGAGAAAAAATTGTTATGAAACTTCCGCTTTCACCCAAAGGAGTTGCCCGTGAACGAGACCGTACGTCGCTTTTTGCCGATGGTCGATTTCCTGGAGCAGATACTCGGCAAAAACAGCGAAATCGTGCTGCACGATTTCTCGGATCCCGACCACGCCATCGTCGATATTCGCAACGGCATCGTGAGCGGCCGTAAGATCGGCGGTCCTGCCACCGATCTGGCGCTCAAGATCATGCACGACCCCAAGTATCGCGACCTGCCGTTTATTACGGGCTACGAGGGCCGCGGCGCCGGCGGCAAAACGCTGGAGTCGGCGACGTACTTTATCCGCGAGAATGACGAGATCGTCGGTATGCTCTGCGTCAACACCGACCTCTCGACCGTGCGCTCCATCAACGCCATGGCGCAGCAGCTCATGGCGTGCTTCGACGCAGCGCCGACGCGCACGGAGCCCGCCCCTATCGAGGTCGAAAGCCTTTCGGAGTCCACCCAGGAGCTCATCGACCGCAGCATTGCCGAGTTGCTGAGCGCGCGCGGGCTGGATGTAGCGTCGCTTGGTCAGAGCGACCGCGTGGACGTCATTCGCCACCTCAACGGCAACGGGGTGTTCATGCTCAAGGGCGCCGTGGCCTGCGCTGCCACCGCGTTGGGCATCTCGGAGCCCAGCGTGTACCGCTACCTGCAAAAAGTCCGCAAGGAGGGCTAAACGTGATCCCTTGGGGACGAAGGGAAACGGATCATTTTTGTCGCATCGCTTGACAAAAGACCCTGCAGCTCGCACGCGCTGCAGGGTCTTTTTGCATGTCATGTTTAGTTGTTACCAACACCTTAGAGAGCGGCGACGACCTCGATCTCGACCAGACCGCCAGCCGGAAGGGCGGCAACCTGGAAAGCGCTGCGCGCGGGGAACGGAGCCTCGAACTTGGAGGCGTAAATCTCGTTCACGGCGGCAAAGTCGGCGATGTCGGCCAGGTAGACCGTGGTCTTGACGACATCGGCAAACGTGGCGCCGGCAGCGGTCAGCAGGGCCTCGACGTTAGCAAGGGACTGCTTGGCCTGGGCCTCGACGCCCTCGGGCATCTTACCGGTTGCGGGGTCGATGCCCAGCTGGCCGGACAGGAACACCATGTTGCCAGTCTGGATACCGGGGGAATACGGGCCGATGGCTGCGGGTGCGTTATCGGAAGACACGACGGTCTTGCTCATGTTTTTCTCCTTACAAGTAAAAGGGAACGGGAGCGCGGCGTTCACACCGGGAGGCACAGTTCGGTCTGAACACCGCGCTTGATTGGGATAGTACTCAAGGTTTCCGCGCGATGCAAGATTATTATCACGTTGCGAGAATATTTTATCGTCCAACGGTTTCCCCGGACCGCTGAACGGTTCTCCACGGGGTCAGCCAGCCCAAGCTGCTGAAGACTTTATCCCGCTTGGAGCACGGGCATCGTCCATCGCGACGGCACCACTATACTTTTGAGTATCTGAGCATTTTGAAAGGCAGGATATGACCGCAACCGCCAGTCGAACCACCAACCGCAGACCTGAGCTTTTGGCGCCCGCCGGAGGGCCCGAGCCCTTTGCCGCCGCGCTCGCCGCCGGGGCAGACGCCATCTACTGCGGCATGGGCAGCTTCAACGCACGCCGCAAGGCCACCAACTTTACCGACGAGGCCTTTGAGCAGGCCTGTCGCGCCGCGCATCTGGCCGGCTCGCGCGTCTACGTCACGGTCAACATCGTCATCAAGGAATCCGAGATGAGCGATGCGCTGCAGCTCATCCATCGCTGCTCCACGCTAGGCGCCGACGCCTTCATCATCCAGGACTGGGGCCTGTTCTTTGAGGTCAAGCGCACGATGCCCAGCATCGAGACGCATATCTCGACCCAGGCGAACATCCACGACGACCGCGGAACCCTTTGGTGCCGCGAGCAGGGCGCCGACCGCGTGACCCTCTCGCGCGAGCTTTCCATCGACGAGATTGCCGCCATTCACAACGCCGCGCCCGATGTGGACCTTGAGGTCTTTAGCCATGGCGCCATCTGCTTTTGCTACTCTGGCCTGTGTCTGCTTTCGAGCTTTGCCATGGCGGGACGATCGGCCAACCGTGGCATGTGCGCCCAGCCCTGCCGCTTGCCCTACGAGCTGATCGACGAGAACGGTCGCTCGCTCTCCCCTGCCGGTCGCGAGCGCGCGCTGTGCCCGCGTGACACCAACACCTCACAACTTGTTCGCCGCCTGTATGACGCCGGCGCCGCGTCGCTCAAGCTCGAGGGCCGCATGAAGGCGCCCGATTACGTGTATTCCATCGTCGACGTGTATCGTCATCAGATTGATGACATGCTGGCCGGAACCACCGTTGCCAAGGACGAGAAAGCCGCCCGCCAGCGCCAGCTCAAGCGCTGCTTTAACCGCGACTTTACGCACGCCTATCAGGACGGCACCTCGGGCGACGAGATGATGAGCTATGAGCGTTCCAACAACCGCGGCCAGATCGTGGGCACGGTGCTGGGCAGCCGCCCGGCCAACCGCGATGTGCGCGGCCTCAAGCCCGACGACCGCCGTCGCCGCGCCGCCATCGCCCGCATTGAGCTGTTTGAGCCCGTGGGCAAGGGCGACCTGCTGGAGCTTCGCCACGATAACGAGTTTGACCAGTTCCTGACCACCATTGCCGCCGATGATGCCGCAGCCGGTGAAGTCATCGAATGTCGCGTACCCCGCAGCATGCCCGAGGGCTGCCGCGTCCGCGTGATTCGCAGTCAGCGTGCCATCGACGCCGCCGGCGCCGCGCTCAAGCGCGATGTGCTGCGCCGCCGAGCTGTTGATGTGTCCGTCGTGGCGCGTCTGGGCGAGCCGTTTTCCGTTACGCTCACCTGCTGCGACGGCCCTTCGCTTACGGCCACGGCCACGGGCTTTACCGTCGAGGCCGCCAAGACCCGTGCGGTCGAGGCGTCCGATCTGGTTGAGCACGTCGGCCGCATGGGTTCCTCTCCCTTTGAGGCTGCGAGCTTTGAGGTGGCGCTCGATGAGGGCTGCGGTATGGGCTTCTCCGCCGTGCACAAGGTGCGCGCCGCCGCTTGCAAGGCGCTGGAAGAGGCCATTCTGGCACCGTACGAGGAGCGCGCCCGCACGCTCGAGCTACCGGCGACTGTCACCAATGATTCCCGCCCCGCGCCCGAGCACTACCGCGATGAGCCGCAGATCTGCGCTACCGTCACCTCGCTCGAGGCCGCCGAGGCCGCTCGCGCGGAGGGTGCAACGCGCATCTACATGACCACCGACGCGCTCGAGGCTGTCGGACTCTCCCCTGCCGATGCATTTGAGCAGGGTATTGTGCCCGCACTCGACGAGGTCTGCCGCGCCGTTGACCACGCCCGCGTTGACCCATGGGTTTTTGCCGGCGCCACGGTCGCTATTGGCAACATCTCTGAGCTTGCCCTGGCCGCCCAGGTTGGCGCCACGGCCGAGATTCGCTCTTGCCTGCCGGTGCACAACACGCCCTGCATGGAGGCGCTTGCCGAGCGCGGAGCCGGTGCGTTTTGGCTCTCGCCCGAGATCACGCTCGACGAGATTGTCTCGCTCGGCGCCGCCGCGCCCGCGGCTCTAGGCATCACCGTCTTTGGCCGCCCGCGCGTCATGACAAGCGAGCATTGCATTCTGCAGGTTGCCAACGGTTGCATCCACGATTGTGCCAGCTGCCGCCTGCGTGCCCGTAAGCTCTCGCTCAAGAATATCGACGGAAAGGTCATGCCCGTCCGCACCGACATCCACGGCCGCTCTCGCCTGTACGACGCCTACCCCATCGACCTCACACCGCAGGTTCCACAGCTGCTCGACGCCGGCGTGCGCCGTCTCATGGTGGACGGAACGCTGCTCGAGACGGATGAGGTGGGCCGTGCCGTTGCCCGCGTCCGTCGCGCCGTCGAGGCCGCGCAGGCCGGTCGCAAGCCCGCCGCCCGCCTACGCGGGGCGACCTCGGGCTGCATGTTTGTCGGAATCAGCTAACTGAAAGGCTTACACGTGAACGAAGAACCTCAAGTCCTCTACTGCGACGCCTGGCTCATGGCCATCGACAAGCCTGCCGGTATGATCGTCCACGGCGATGGCACCGGCGAGCGCACGCTCACCGACTACGCCAGCGACCTGCTGCTGGCGATGGGCGACGGCTTTGCCGCGACCGACATGCAGCCGCTCAACCGCTTGGACCGTGACACCACCGGCGTGGTGCTGTTCTCACTCGACAAGCAGACGCAGCCCGCCTTTGATCAGATGATCATCGACCACGCGTTCGAAAAGCACTACCTGGCGCTGGCCGAGGGCAAGATCGACTGGAACGAAAAGCTCATCGACAAGCCCATCGCCCGCGACCGTCACGACAGTCGAAAGATGCGCGTCGGCGCCAGCGGCAAGCCGTCTCAAACACGCGTAAAGGTGCTCAAGCGTCTTAAGAGCCGTCGAGGCCTGCCCACGCGCTCGTATATTGATGTCGAGCTGCTCACCGGCCGCAAGCATCAGATTCGCGTGCACCTGGCAAGCGAGCATCATCCCCTGGTTGGCGACGACCTGTACGGAACGCCGCGCCCCTGCGGCCTCATGCTCCATGCCCACAGCGTGTCCTTTACGCATCCCGTAACCGGCGAGCACATCCACATCGAAGCCCCCTGCCCCTGGGAGCCCTAAACCACCACAAAGGGGACAAGCACCTTTATGGTGGTTTTGCCGCAATGGCTCAGCCGCGGTCCCAAAACGTCTCGATCTGTAACAGTTAGAACCCATTTTCCGGTCTATCTGTTACAGATCGAGACATTCGAATCCCCCTTAAGGGAAAATCTCAATCTGTAACAGTAACTCGGCAAAATCGATCCCAGATGTTACAGATTGAGACAAAGGGACGGCGCGGTTCGGAAGCATCTCAATCTGTAACACCTATCCCACTTTTAACGGTCCAGTTGTTACAGACTTAGACAGAACCAGTAGACGACGAAAGCGGCAACGTCCGTGATGGACGTTGCCGCTTTTCTATTGAGAAAACTAAATGGTTTTGACCTTGCCCCGCCGCTAGACCGTGACGACGTTGTCCATTGCCCGGTACTTGGCGGGCACCTCGCCCGCGGTGATGATCGTTGCATCGCGAAAGTCCGCGAACTTGACGGGCGCCACCATGCCAAATTTGCTGGCGTCCGAGATTACGAAGCGTTTGGCCGTATGACGCATCGAGATGCGCTTTACTTGGGCCTCCTCGATATCGGGCGCCGTGAAGCCCTGCTCGGCGGCGATGCCATTAGAGCCCCAAAAGCCACAGTTGAAGTTGTAGCGATCTAAGGTTGCCAAGGCATCGGGGCCAACGAGCGCCTCGGTCTCGGGTTTGAGCTCGCCGCCCAGCACCACGGTACGCATACCCCGCAAAGCAAGGCGCTGAGCATGGAGCACGGAATCGGTCACGTAGGTGACATCTTCAAGGTGGGGAAGATGCTCGATGAGCCTGAGCGTCGTCGAGCCCGAGTCGATGTATACAAAGCTCTCAGGCTCCACAAGCGCCGCCGCACGGGCGCAGATACGCTCCTTGTCATCGTTATGGAGGTCGCTGCGCTCATTAAGCGTTAGGTCGCGCGTCACGTGCGCGCGCTCAAGACTCGTCGCCCCACCGTGGACCTTGGCGATGCGATGCGCTCGGTCGAGCGTCTGCAGATCGCGCCGAATGGTAGACGCCGTCACGCCCAGGGCCTCAGCAAGCTCCGGAACGGTAACCGAGCCGGCCTGCTGCACCATCGATACAATCGCGTTGAGCCTATCTTCCGCAAGCATCGCTTACTCCTCCTCGGGGTACACGACTCCCCAGTCGGCGCGAAGCTTGGTCATAAGCTCCATAACATCAGAAGCATAATCCAGCAGCTCGCGCTTGGAGTCGTCGCCGGCAACGGCCTTCTCAAGATCGGCCATCTCGTAGCACAGTGCGTAGGCCTCGGTGCCAGCGTGGACCTCCTCGCGGTGGCCGTCGGCAGTCCACACGATGGTCGCGTGATCGGCACGCGGATACTCGTTGACCTCGATATAACACTTGTCGAAGCTAATGATCGAGCGCTTGGGCTGCTTGGAGTGGAGCGTAAGGCTCACCACGCCCAGCTGCTGTTCGGCATTACGGCAGACGATGCCGCCCGCAACATCGACGCCAGTCTCGCAGGTGTTGCCTAGAGACACGACCTCGGCGGGCTGGCTGGCCATAAAGAGACGCATGACGGACAGGGCATACACGCCAATATCGAGCATGGCACCGCCAGCAAGGTTGCGGTTGTAGAAGCGATTGGTCAGATCGCCGTACTCCTTGTAGCTGCCAAAGTTGAGCTGAGCGAGATTCATGCGGCCGAACTCACCGACATCCATGCGACGACGCAGCTCCTGATACAAAGGCATGTGGAGCACCGTGGTGGCGTCCATAAGGACCACGTTGTGCTCGGCGGCAATGGCACGGGCCTCATCGAGTTCAGCGGAATTGAGGGTAATGGCCTTCTCGCAGAGCACGTGCTTACCAGCTGCCAGCGCAGCGCGCAGATAGGTGATATGAGTGTTGTGCGGGGTGGTGATGTAGACGGCGTCGATGTTCTGATCGGTGTAGAGGTCCTCGACCGTTTCATAGACCTTCTCAATGCCATACTGCTCTGCAAAAGCCTGAGCCTTGGACAGTGTGCGGTTGGCAACGCCCGCAAGCTTGCGGCCGGCAAGAGCGAGAGACTGGGCCATCTGGTTGGCGATAACACCGCACCCGATCACAGCCCAACGGAGCTCGGGAGCCGTAAAGATATCGTCGGGGAACGGCTTGTCCTGGACCGAAGCGAACGCTGCTTTGGCGGCTGCCGCCGCGTCGAGTGGAGCCTGCTTGAAATCTGCCATATGTGCCTCCTGGGTCATGGAGCGTCTAACATTTCTGCCGTCTCTATATTCGCACAAATTAGCGCGTATGTGCGTACTTTTGCGTATATAACCGCCAAATGGTCATAATACAGCCGCAGACGGTGCTTATACACGCATAGCCACGCAATCCTACGCACACAAATACGCACAAATGCGCACTAATCATTACTCAGAGACGGGGAATTCTGCTTAGAACTCGAAAGACAGGATGATCCGCTTCGCCTCGTCGCTCATGGCGCGCTGCAGCTCTAAGGACCGTCCCAAACTGCCGACAGAAAAGGAACGTCCCAAACTGCAGACAGAAAAAGAACGTCCCCAGGCGCCGGCATTTCAAGAGCACTCATTTAAGTCTGTCCCCAATGAGTGCAATCACTCATGTAAGTCTGTCCCCAATGAGTGGGAGCAATCAGAGACTCTTTGCGAGGGAGGCCGGACGTGGCCTTCCTCGTTTTTATTCATGGACTTTAGTCCGTGCCGCACGGCACGCGCGGCATAGAAAGCCACCCGCTCAGCGGGTGGAGGCCAATTTCCGCTACGCGACAAAAACCTTCCCCCTAGCATGAGGATTGTTCAGGTCATCATACTAGGGGGAAGGCGATTGCTGTGGCCCAGAAAGCCAACAGCCTCGCGTACACGAAATGGCTGTGCAAGTACCGCATCGCACCGAGGTCAAGCTCATCGCCGCCATCGTCGAGAAGCACCCCAAGGTGCGCTTTGCCGCGAGCCGCACCTCGGCCCACGCCGACCTCTACGACCGCATGGAGCAGGCCCTGTGCGAGTGCGTGGCCAACGCGGTGGAGGTCGTCCGCTCCGACATCAGCCCCGCGCTTCTTGTCCACACCGGTCCAAACCTCGTGGGTGTGGCGGTCCAGGGACTCTAGCGGAGGCGGGGCGTCCTGCCCCAAAAACAAATGCAAAAGACGAGCACTTCTTGCCGCTCAATTGGCAAGAAGCGCTCGTCTTTTCTTAACGCGTTGTATGGCGGAGAGAGCGCAAGTTACGCGAGCGCCCTTCTTGCCAGCTCGGCCGCGCCGAGGATTCCTTGGTCGCCGCCGCAGCCCGGGGCGCAGATGTAGCTCTCCATGTCCTTAAGCTCGGCGGTCTGGATGTAGCCACCCAGATATTCGAGGGTCTTCTTGCGGACGATGCCGTAGAGTTGCTCCTGGTGCATCACGCCGCCGCCGAGGACGATGCGGCGAGGCGAGTACATGAGCACGAGGTTCGCGCACATCTGCCCCAGATAGTCCCCCTCGAGCGCCCACACCTCATCGTTGTCCGCGAGCTCGGCCGCGGGCTTTCCCCAGCGCGCGGCGATGGCGGGGCCGGAGGCGAGCCCCTCGAGACAGCTCGCGTGGCTCGGGCAGACGCAGCGTCCCTCCTCGATGGGACGGGTCCTTACCAGCATGTGACCGGCCTCGGGGTGCAGCATGCCGTGAAGGAGTCTGCCCGCGCACATGACGCCCGCGCCCACGCCGGTGCCGATGGTCACGTAGACGGCGTCCTCGAGCCCCTTGCAGCAGCCGAAGACCACTTCGCCGAGGCAGGCAACGTTCACGTCCGTGTCGTAGGCCACCGGAATCCCGAGGGCGTCGGCGAACGCGGCGCGAAGACCATGGCCTCGCCACGCGAGCTTGGGCGTCTGGAGGATGGAGCCGTAGCGCTCGTCGTTGGGGTTGACGCAGGTCGGGCCGAAGGCGCCGATGCCCAACGCGTCCACATCGCGGGCGGTGAACCACTCGATCATCTGCGGGACGGTCTCGGCGGGCGTAAGCGTCGGGGTCTCCATACGGTCGAGGACCTCGCCGTCGCCGGACACCACGGCACAGACCATCTTGGTCCCGCCGGCTTCGAGGGCGCCGAGCCTCATTTGCTTTTCGCTCATGTGATCCTCCTTACAAAGGGACGCCCGCAGTCATGGTCAACCGCGGGTGCCCATAACGTTGGCTTGTTTCGAGGCGACCCTACCTGGGCACGCGGTCCTGCCTTGCGGCAAACGGGGCGAGCACGGCGTGCGGCTCGCTTTGGTACCAGTAGGCGACGGTGGAGATGTCGTCCTCGCGCTCGTAGAGCTTGATGTCGTCGTTGCCGAGGTCCTGGAACGTCACGCGCAGGTCCTCCTTGAACGAGATCGGGTCGGGAAGGTGCCACCTGTAGAGGCCGTGCCTGGGCAGCGCGTCGTCGTTAGTCGCGAGCATCGGATTCGGGTTCGGCTTGCCCGCGCTGAAGCGGTCGCGCGTGGCGTCGCGCGTCGAGCGGTACGGGTAGCCGGCGAACAGCGTGTTGAAGCACTGCGCCTCGGGCAGCGCGTGGGGCGGCCTGTCGAGGAAGGCCCAGGCACCGCCGAAGTAGTCCTCGGCTCCCGTCGAGGTGACCGTGGGGAACTCCTCGTCGCCGTCGAGGAAGAACTTCATCTCGCCCTCGCCCCACCAATAGCGCTCCAGGGCGCACAGGGCCATGTAGGTGCCGACGTAGTAGCCCTTGCCGCGCACGCCGTCGAGCACGGTGTAGTCGACGCCCCTGCGGGTGCTGCGCTCGCGGTTAAAGCGGGCGTGGAAGTACATGGCGTCGTCCGGCACGTTGGTGAGCGCGTAGTTGAACGTGTAGAAGATGTACTTAATGAACCCGGGGTGCTCGCTCGTAAGCGTGACCTTGGCGTGCTTCCTGAAGGGCATCTCGAAGTAGCAGTTCATGCCGCCCGTCGGGTTCACGCAGATGGGCATCGAGTTGACGATGGCGCGCTCACCGAAGCCGTTGCAGAAGAAGTCGCCGACAGGGCACTCGACCGAGGGGGTCTCCTCGTCGTCCCAGTAGAAGCGCAGCACGAGGTCACGCATGACGAAGCTGCCGGCGGCGGTCTTGTCGGGGACGGTCATCCAGATGTGGCGGATGATGCCGGGGCCCTCGATGTCCGCGAGCGTGATGGTCTCGCCGGACTCAAGGGGCACGCAGCACGAGCCCTTGCGGCCGACGCCGAGGTGGCTGGCCGACATGGCGGCGCGGCCCTTCTCGCCCGTGATGTTCTCGGGGGTGATGGCGCGGCTTTCCTCACCGCCGTGCATCCACACGTCCTTAAGGAACTCTCTCATCGTCGACCTCCTCTATTCGTCGTCGTCGCACTCGGCGGAACTGGCACCGTTCACGTAGATGATCTGCTGGCGCGCCTCGTTGACGAGGGCGTCGAAGTCGAGTTTCTCGTCGGGGCGCGCGAGCGCGACCGTCATTGCGAGCGGGAGGTTGACACCCGCGATCACGTGGATCCGGTCGGAGGCGAAGCGGGAAAAGCGCTGGTTCACGCTGCCGCCGTACGCGTCGGTGAGGACGACGACCTCGTCAGTGCCCGAAAGAGCCGCCTCGACCGCCGCGTCGAGCCCCTCGCCGTTGTCGTTCACGTAGGCGCACACGGCGTTGACGGCGTCGCCCTTACCCGTAAGGAACTCGAGGGTGTCCTTGAAGCCCTGGGCGAGAAGGGAATGGCTCGCCACAACTATCTTTCTCATTGATTCACCAATCTCTTGGGTCGAAGCTAGGCGAGGATGCCGGCGGCGGAGGCGACCATCGCGAGGACGATCACCACGAGGATGAGGGCCGTCATGCTCGCGTTCTTCTTGGTAAGAAGGTAATACGCGCTTCCCGTGATGGCGGCGGGGATCATGGCAGGCAGGATCTTGTCGAGCAGCGGCTGAATCTCCATCGCGACGTCGCCGAAGCTGAAGCTAATCGGGCAGGTGACGCCGATGACCGAGGCGATGAGGCAGCCGACCACGGTGAGGCCGAGCACGGAGGCGGCGGCAGTGAGGTTGGGAAGCTTCTCGCTGAAGTCGGTAACGAGCTTCACGCCCTGCTTGTAGCCGAACTCGAGGGCGTGCATGCGGACCCAGAAGATGGCCAGGATGAGCGCGAACCAGATGCCGGCTCCCACGGGGTTGCCCTCGATGGCCATGTAGGCGGCGATGGAGCCCATGATGGTCGGGATCATGGTCATGAGCAGGGAGTCGCCGACGCCGGCGAGCGGTCCCATGGTGCCGATCTTCAGGTCTTGGACGGCGTCCGCCGCCGCTAGGCCGTCGCGCTCCTCCATGGCCACGCAGGCGCCAAGGATGATGGCGGCGAGCCAAGGCTGGGTGTTGTAGTAGCGGAAGTGGTTGTTGAGCGCTTGCTTATAGTCCTCGTCGTTCGTGTAGATCTTCCTCAGGACCGGCGAGAGGGCGTAGGCGACTGAGGCGCCCTGCTGGGTCTGGTAGTTGAAGGTGCACACGCTCATGAGCCAGCGCCAGTTCGCGTTGCGCAGGTCCTTCTTGGTGACCTTGTAGCCGGAGGGCTTGCCCTCAGCGACGGCGGTGATGTTCTCGTTTTCCATGGTTACTCATCCTCTCCGATGAAGGCGTCTGCGGAAGCGTGGGCGGCGAGCTCGGTGTCCCTCTCGGCACGCTGGTAGAACGCAATCGCGAGGGCAACGCCGACGATGGCGGCGCCGATGATGGGCACGTTCAGGAAGGCCGAGAGGAAGAAGCCGGCGAGCAGGTACTGGAAGTACTTGGCGGTTGGCATGTAGCGGAGCAGCATGGCGATACCGACGGCCGGGAGCATCTTGCCGGCGAGGGTGAGGCCGGAGAGGAACCACTGGGGCATGACCTCGAGGAGCCAGTTGACGGCGGGCTGGCCGAGCGTCACGGAGACAAAGACGGGCAGGGCGGCGCACAGGCCGAAGAGCGCGGGGCAGACCCACAGGATGGCGTTCATCTGATTGAACTTACCCTCGTTGCAGAACTTCTGGGACTTCTCGACGACAAAGCCGTTGAGGATCTTGGCGACGACGTCGAGCTGGATGCCGAGCATGCCGACCGGCAGGCCGATGGCGAGGCCCGTGTCGGAGCCCAGGGTCACGCCGTAGGCGGTGGCGATGATGGCCATCGTGCCGTAGTCGGGAATGGAGGAGCCGCCGAAGCCCGCGACGCCGAGCTGCATGAGCTGAATGGTGCCGCCGATGACAAGGCCGGTCTTCCAGTCGCCCATGACGACTCCGGTGATGAGGCCCCAGAAAACGGCGTAATTGACGAAGATCATCGGGATGCCGTAGTAGTCCACGTGCTTGATGAAGGCCAGCAGGGTCAAAAGGACGACCTGCAGGATAGTGAAGTTGACCATATTTCCCCCTTAGATGAGGTCTGCGACGGAGACGGGCTTGTCGGCGGGCACGAACTGGGCCGTCACCTTGACGCCACGGGCGATGAGCGCCTTGTAGCTCTGGACGTTCTCGGCGGAGGCGTAGGCGCGCTGGGTGAGCTGGATGCCGTCCTCCTTGACGAGCGAGCCGCCGACGACCAGCGACGGGAGCTCGACGCCCGACTCGACCAGGCGAAGCATCGTCTCGGGCTCCTTGGCGATGACGAAGACCTTCTCGCGGTCGTACTTGCCCGCGGCGAAGTTCTTGAGCGCGGTCTGCTCGGAGATGATCGAAACGGCCATGCCCGCGGGGCGCGCCATCCTCATGGTGGACTTCAGGACCTCGTCGCCGGCGACCTTGTCGTCGATGACCATGACTCGGGTCGCGCCCGACACCGGGGCCCACTGCGTCACGATGATGCCGTGAAGCAGGCGATTGTCGATTCGTGCCATAACAACACTCATGTTTGCTCCTATCAAATGAAGTTTTGCGTTCGGTACTGCCTCGGCGCTATCCGGATTCGCGCCGGGCAAGGGGTTATCGGATTATTGAGGACGCGCGGTCAGCTTGCGGCGGCGCGGGGAAGGTCACTCGTCGAGCAGGAGGTCCGAGGAGCCGAGGCGCTCTTCTCGCGCCGGGGCGGCGCTCACGCTTATGTAGTCGAAGACATATGCGATCTCGCTTACGGGAACCTCTACGCGATAGCGCGTCGAGATGCTCGAGAAGCTCTGCCTGAAGGACTCGATGAAATCGGCGCGTTCCTCCTCGAAGCGGTCCTGGCCAACGTAGGTCTCAATGGGGTTTCTGGTAACAAGGCGCTCGACGAGACAGCAGAGGTGAACGTAGAGCCCAATGATGGCGTTGCTGCCGATCTTCTCGCCTGTCCTGCGCTGAAGCTCGTGCACGGCGCTCTCGATCTCATGGAATAGCCGCTCCGGGTCGAGGATGGTGATGGAGCGGATGACGTTCTGCAGCGTCATGTTCGAGAGCAGCTTCTCGTGGAAAGAAGAGAGCTCGGAAGCGTCAAGCCACCTGCCGAACACGGCATCAACCTTAGAGGCGGACGCCGTCGACATGATGTCCTCGAGGGCGACGAAGGGGACGGAGGCGACCCCGGGGTCTCCCGTGCCGATGACGGCGCAGACGCGGTGCTCGGAGAAAACGGCGTCGTTCGACCCGTTCGCGACGAGCTGCTTGAAGGGCCTCGTGAGCAGGCGCGCGCCTATGGTGCGCGGGAGGCTCTGCGAGACGAGCTGGCGTATCCTCTCCGCGGCGTCGACCCCGGACTCGGAGCAGAAGACGATGGCGTCCTCACGGTTGACGCGCTCGATCACCTTGCAGTGCGTCACGCACGCGGCGGTCGCATCGCCAAGAACCTCGGCGATGGACTTGCCGCCGAGCAGCCCGACCCCGATCTCGAGCGCAAGACCGGTAGAGACGTTGTTCACCACGCCGACAGTGGAGTCGGTAACGTTCTCGAGGGCCTTATAGGCCTCCTCCAAGGAGCCCATGTCGACGAGGAACACGACCCCGGTGCAGTAGGAATGGCGGTCGACGAGGCGCTGGAGCGGACCGACGATGTCCTTCAGCTGCTGGTCGTAGGGCATGTCGACAGCCTCGTACACATGCATGCCGAGCATACGGTTCGCCGCGTCGGCGATGCTCGTCGCCGTTGAGTAGCCGTGGGACAAGATGACGCAGAGCGTCCGAAGGGCCTTCGCATCGCGAGACTCCGATGCGACGCACAGCGTCAGAAGCGTCTTCGTGAAGTGATCGAGCGAGATTCCCAGCGCCCCTTCCACGTCTGCGGCGACCTGATCGGAGACACTCGAGGCAAACGGCAATTCGGAGGTCACGGCACCGAGGAGATGGGAGATTTGCTCCGCACAGGCAGACTTTCGCTTAGCCAGGCCGATACCCGGCCACAACTGCAGGCAAATCTCCTGGGCCAGTAGAAAAGCGACCTTCCTCGAAAGCTCGATGCCATAAGAAGAGCCTGCGTCGGCAAGGACCGCGCCCACGACGCGCTCGAAGGCGCGCGACCTCGAGGAGGCGACGCCGTGGTCGAAGATCAAGTGATCCTCAACGCCGCGCACAGCGGAGACAGCTTGCGAGACAAGCTCGGAGACAGAGAGCTCCCCGGCGCAGAATCGCTCATCGAGGGAGCACAGGGCATCGAGCGCCTGCTCGACCGGCCCTGTGCTCTCGGCGGCATCCAGAGACGCGTCGATCAGAACGCCATCGTCGGGCTGTTGATCGATCTGCGCGGAGGAGAGGAGCCCGCTGGGAAGAAGATACGGGCGAACGACGACGTAGTCGCCCTCGCGATTGAGGAACGCTTTGGCGCAGCAGTTCGTCACGCAGGCGCGCAAGCCGGCGATGTTATCGGAAAAGTCCGCGTTCACGAGGCAACGGTATGCGCCGCGGCTGATCTTCACATCAGAACCGATTCGGCACCCCTCGCTGCGCAGGAAGCTCAAGATGAGATCCTCGCGCTCCTCGGGGGTCCGCTCCTTGAGTGAGGGGACGCGGGCACAGATGGGCATTTTGCTGTAGGCCGAGGAAACCTTCAGGTCATCGGCGGAAAGCGTTGTCGAAAGAACGAGGCGAGCGCGCGGCGCATCCTGGGAGGCATCGAGCCCGAGGGCCGTCGCAAGGCAGTGCTCCATCGCAGAGGGAGAGAGTGCCTCGATGCCGTTGACAAAGACCACACCCCCGCGCGCTTTCGCGATCGACTCGTCAAGAAGCCCGTTGAACGAGGCGGCGTCCGGGACCCCGGCGCAGTCGATGCGCACATAGGAGGAGTCGCGGGACAGCAAGCCCTGGTTCTTGCCGTACTCGTACACAAGGCGAGAAAGGAAAGACTTACCGACACCCACGCCGCCGCTCAAGAGGATGGGCAGGCCAAACGGAGGGTACTGAACCGCAGCCTTGCACTGCTCGACAACGGAGCTGAGGCTCATGTCGAAGCCCACGGCACGCGCGAAGTCGCGGTGATCGGCGATTCCCGTCGCCTGGATGAGGTCGGCGAGCGTGGCGTACTCGCTTGCAGAGAGCTTTACCTGAAAACGCTTCTGGAACGCGCGGCGATGAAAATAACGGACAGGCCTGCCCGCCACCTTAACCACAAGACCGGCGCGAACAAGGTCGTTGAGGTACTGGCTCGCCAGGCTCCTGGAGATGATGAGCGTCTCGGCGATGTCGGAGGTGGACAGACGGGCAAGGTCGTCGAGCGAGACGGCAGAGGTGAGGGCCTCGAGATGCTCGAGAATCCTGTCCCTCATGTCGACGGGTTTCTTTGCCAAGCTGTCCTGTGTGGTCTTGTCCATGACTTCTTACCTCCTCGTACAAGGAGTATAAGGGGAGAACAGAGAACGGAAGGGGGCGCGTGGGGGAATCAACAGCTCCGAGGAAAAGTCCACCACTTGAGGGGCAGAAAACAACGGCCATTGAACATTCAGGGCCGACGCTCAACACTTCGGCTCGACACTTCGCTTTGGAAAGGGCCCGGCGCGCCGGGGTCCCAACATAAAGAAGGGCCCCGGCGCGCAGGGCCTAAAGCTTAACCATGCGCGCGGCGATGCGGGCGCAGTCGCAGGCGGCCTTCTTCTCGAAAGTGTTGTAGTCGACGACCCGGCCCTCGGCGCAGGGCTTGTCGCTGATGGCGCGCACGACGACGAGGGGCACGCCGTTGAGATAAGCGGCCTGCGCGATGGTGCAGCCCTCCATCTCGCAGCACAGGTCGCCGAAGGTCGCGAGGATTCGCTCCTTCTGTTCCGCGGGCGAGACGAACTGGTCGCCGGAGACGACGCGGCCCTTGAGGACCTTAATGTCGGGGGCGACGGCGGCCGCGGCGGCGCACGCCGCCAGCAAGGGCCGGAACGGATCGCGCAAGATCAAGGCGTCGCCCGGGAGGTCGGGCGTTACCGTCAGCCGGCGCCGCGTCTGCCGCATCATGAGGGAGAACGGCCTGGCCGGCGCATACGGCAGGAAGAGGTTCAAGGTGCACCCCGGGGCGGTCAACGAGGCCGACGTGTCGAACGTCGTCGCGCGCGGCTTCGGCGGCAGGGCGCCGTGCACCCATATATGCAGCGACTTGGCCTGCGTGCGCGTCGGGGCGTCGTGGAACTACGTCTGCCTGCTCGTCGACCTCTGCAACGGGGAGATCGTCGGCCACTCCGAAGGACCGAGGAGGGACGCGCGAGCTCCGAGCCAAGCTCTTGGATTACGTGCACTGGTACAACAACTTCAGGATCCACTCGACGCTGGGCTACATGTCGCCGGTCGAGTTCAGGGAGGCGGGGCCGTCCCTCCCGGAATCGTCCAAATAAGTGTTGCCAATCCATAGCCAATCCAGCCATCATCTTCGCGAAGGCGGACGTCAGGAAAAGCTCGGCTTGAGCTCGGTCGGACGCGGTCTGTGGGGCATCATTCAGGCTCAGGGGGTCTCCTTGTCTTCTTCGGTCGCAACCTGAATGATAGGGACGGCCCCTTCTCTCTTTCCCCTTCGTTTTCGACGCGTCACCCTCTCGGCGGGCTTAAGGCCCGCGCTCGCGGGTGCAGGGGCTACGCCCAAACCCCAAAAACGTAACGCCGTGCTCGAAGCGTTTCCGGACGTCAGCGTAATCTCAAATCCCGTTCGTCAACTCATGGGCAAGCCACCTGAGACTACTCATTTCTCCTACTGGCAATGAAGACCTGCGACCTGCAGTTTTGCAAACTGCTTGAAAGCCACCTGCGTTGATTCACTTCCTATTGCAGCTGGCGAATTGCACGCGAAAAGGCATTTAAGTTTCAAAACGGGCGTTTTCGGCGCTATCGAGCCTCCAAAGGCATCCCGCCGCGCCCTTTGGGACAAAAACTCAAAGCCCTGAGTTCGAAAATAGTTTTTGGAGTTGTCCCGACTTTTGTCCCCGAAGCCGACGAAACGCGACAGGGTGTCACCTGGCGGCACTCGATTCGAGACGGCACCGAAAACTGGATGCAACCGGAATGACAGGACGGCAGAACCGAAGCCATCGAGTAGGGATAGAAAAAGGCCCGGGTGCCATGGCATCCGGGCCTTTGCTAGCAACTTGATGTTGCGGGCAGCTTAGAACTTGTGACCGCACTTCTTGCAGACGCGCAGCTTGTTCTTGCCGTCCTTCTCGTGACCGACGCGGGTAACCTTACCGCACTCGGGGCACACGAGATTGACGTTGGAGGCGTCGATGGGAGCCTCCTGCGAAACGATGCCGCCCTGCTGGTTGGCAGCGTTGGGCTTGACGGCCTTCTTGACGACCGAAACGCCCTCGACAACGACCTTGTTCTCGGCGGGGAGAGCACGCAGGACAACGCCCTGCTTGCCGCGATCCTTACCAGAGAGAACCTGGACCTTATCGCCCTTCTTGATATACATATATCTCCCCTAACTACAGGGTCTCGGGAGCGAGCGAGACGATCTTCATGTACTTCTTGTCACGAAGCTCGCGAGCGACGGGCCCGAAGATACGGGTGCCGACGGGCGAACCATCGTTGTTGATGACAACGCAGGCGTTCTCATCAAAGCGAATGTAGGAGCCATCCTTGCGGCGGATCTCCTTAACGGTGCGAACGACGACGCAACGGACAACGTCCTTCTTCTTGACGTTGGCGCCAGGGGTAGCCTCCTGGACAGCACCGATGAACACATCGCCGATGCCTGCATAACGACGCTTGGAACCGCCAAGCACCTTGATGCAGCGAATCTTGCGAGCGCCGGAGTTGTCGGCGACGTTCAGCATGGTTTGCATCTGAATCATGGTAGATGTTCCTCCGAACTAAGAACCGAAGAGAGGTGCGCAGCCTTTATACGGCCCGTGGTATGCAAGCCAGGCATACGCACATCTTCGGAAACGTACAAGTCGTAAGAGCGACTGCTTATTTAGCACGCTCGACGACCTCGATGAGGCGCCAACGCTTCATCTTGGACATAGGACGGGTCTCCATAACGCGGACGGTGTCGCCCACGCCAGCCGTGCACTCCTCGTCGTGAGCGTGCAGCTTCTTGGAGCTGGTCATCATCTTGCCGTACTTGGGGTGACGCTTGCGCTCGGTGATGGTGACAACAATGGTCTTGGCACCGGAGACGGAGGTAACGACACCCGTACGGACCTTACGCGAGTTACGCGAATCAGTCATGTTCTCTCCTTAGGTCCTACTCGGCGACAGCGGACTTCTCCGCTGCGATCTCGCGGGCGCGCTGCTCCGTGAGGACGCGAGCGATGTCCTTCTTCACGGTGTTGACGCGAGCGGTGTTGTCCAGCTGGCTGGTGGCCATCTGGAAACGAAGGTTAAAGAGCTCGGCGCGCATTTCCTTCAGCTTCTCAACGAGCTGAGCGTCCGAGAGCTCACGAATCTCTGCGGGCTTCATTAGTTCTCCTCCTTGGCGGCGGCGGCGTCCTCAGCAGCCCACTTGGCCTCGAGAGCGGCCTCCTCAGCCATCTCCTTCTCGATGCGCTGCTCAGCGTTCTTGGCAGCAACAATCTTGGTCTTGATGGGAAGCTTATGCTGTGCAAGACGCAGAGCCTCGCGAGCGACCTCCTCGGGCACGCCCTTGACCTCGAACATGATGCGGCCGGGCTTGACGACGGCCACCCACTCCTCGGGGTTACCCTTACCAGAACCCATGCGAGTCTCGGCAGGCTTCTTGGTGATGGGCTTATCGGGGAAGATCGTGATGTAGACACGACCGCCACGCTTCATGTAGCGGGTCATGGCAATACGAGCGGCCTCGATCTGACGGTTGGTGATCCAATGGGCCTCGAGAGCCTGGATACCAAACTCGCCGAAATGCAGCTCGGTATTACCCTTGGCCTGGCCCTTCATGGAGCCACGCTGCACCTTGCGGTGAAGAATACGCTTAGGGGCAAGCACTACTGACCCCTCCTCTCGGAGTTACGACGACGAGGACGGGAAGAGCCCTCGAGTGCAGGGTTGGGAACAGGCTGGCCCGGGAGCTTCTCGCCCAGGTAGATCCAGACCTTCACGCCGCAAGCGCCCATGGTGGTGCTGGCGACAGCCGTGCCGTAGTCGATCTTGGCACGGAGGGTGTGCAGAGGAACGCGACCCTCGCGGTACCACTCACGACGGCCCATCTCGGCACCGCCGAGACGACCGGAGCACTGGATACGGATGCCCTTAGCGCCGGCCTTGCGGGCGGACTGGACAGCCTTGCGCATAGCGCGACGGAAGGCAACGCGGCCCTCGAGCTGCTCGGCGATAGACTGAGCAACGAGGTTGGCGTCGAGCTCGGGGCGCTTGATCTCGACAACGTCGACGGAGAGCTGGCCCTTGGAGACGCCAGCGACCTTCTCGAGCTCGGTGCGAAGGGTATCGATCTCGGCACCCTTCTTACCGATGACAACGCCGGGGCGAGCGGTGAGGATGATGACCTTCACCTTGTCGCCAGCGCGCTCGATCTCGACGCGGGAGACAGCTGCGCGGGAAAGACGCTTCTCGAGGTACTTGCGGATCTCGAGATCGTTACCGAGGGTCTTAGCGTAATCCTTCTCTGCGAACCAGCGGGAGCGCCAGTTCTCGGTGATGCCAAGACGGAAGCCGGTGGGGTAGACTTTCTGACCCATACAGCTTTACGCCTCCTTTCGAGGAGCAACGACGACGGTGATGTGGGAAGTACGCTTCAGAATGCGAGAAGCGGAACCCTTGGCGCGGGGACGGATGCGCTTAAGCGTCGGACCCTCGTCAACATAGGCAGCGGCGACAACCAGGTTGTCGGCACGCAGACCGTTGTTGTTCTCGGCGTTCGCAACGGCGGAACGGAGAACCTTCTCGACATCCACGGCGACGGCGCGGTCGCAGAAGTGGAGGATGTCGAAGGCCTGAGCGACAGGCTTGCGGCGGATCAGATCGACCACCAGGCGGGCCTTGCTGGGGGAAACACGCACGTACATAGCGACGGCGCGAACCTCGGTGGCCTCAGTTTCAATAGACTTAGTTGCCATTTACGGTTAACCCCCTATTTGGCCTTGTGGCCACGGAACGTACGAGTCGGCGCGAACTCGCCGAGCTTGTGACCAACCATGGACTCGGTAACATACACGGGCACATGCTTGCGGCCGTCGTGGACGGCGATGGTGTGACCAACCATCTCGGGGAAGATGGTGGACGCGCGAGACCAGGTCTTCACGACGTCCTTCTTGCCAGCCTCGTTCATCGCGGTGATACGCGAGAGAAGGCGAGTCTCCACGAACGGGCCCTTTTTGAGACTTCTGCTCATAAGTGCTTTCTCCTAAAACTCGGTATCCGAAATTACTTCTTACGGCGACGAATGATGTGCTGGTTCGAGACCTTCTTCTTCTTGCGCGTACGAAGGCCCTTCGTCGGCTTACCCCAGGGGGTAACAGAGGGACGACCAGAGGTGTGGTTCTTGCCCTCGCCACCGCCGTGCGGGTGGTCGACAGGGTTCATGACGGTACCGCGGACGGTCGGGCGCACGTTCATGTGACGCTTACGGCCGGCCTTGCCGATGACGATGTTGGCGTGATCGGCGTTGCCGACCTCACCAACGGTGGCGCGGCAGGTAACGAGGATGCGGCGCATCTCGGAGGAAGGCATACGGACGATAGCGTACTTGCCCTCCTTACCCATCAGCTGGCAGGAGTTACCGGCGGAACGGGCGATAGCGGCGCCCTTGCCCGGCTGGAACTCGACGGCGTGGATGAGCGTACCGACGGGGATGTCGGCGAGGGGCAGAGCGTTGCCCGGCTTGATGTCGGCGTCAGAACCGGACATGATGGTCTGACCGACCTCGAGGCCCTTGGGGGCCAGGATGTAGCGCTTCTCACCGTCAGCGTAGTGCAGCAGAGCGATGCGAGCGGAACGGTTCGGATCGTACTCGATCGTGGCAACCTTGGCGGGCACGCCGTCCTTGTTGCGCTTGAAGTCGATCACGCGGTAACGACGCTTCACGCCGCCGCCCTGGTGGCGGGTGGTGATGCGGCCGTTGTTGTTACGACCGGCCTTCTTGGGCAGGGGCTCGAGAAGAGACTTCTCGGGCTTGGTGCAGGTGATCTCAGAGAAATCGGAGATCGTCTGCCAACGCCTACCAGCGGAGGTCGGCTTAAGGTGCTTTACAGCCATTACAATCCCTTTCAATAGGAATCCGTTAGCCATCGCAGACAGGGATTCGAGGTTCTGCCTCGGGTGCGATGACACCGGACGTATACACGGTTCCGGGCGTGTCCATTTTATACGCCCGAAACCTTGAGCTCTCGCCTCCCCTATTTGGGAGGCATGAGCTCACTCAACAGCAGCGAGTCTTAGGCCTGGTTGCCAAAGACCTCGATGGTGTCGCCCTCGGCCAGCGTGACGATGGCCTTCTTCCAAGAACGGGTCTTGCCGGCGACATAGCGCACGCGCTTGGTCTTGGGCTTGACCGTCAAGGTGTTCACGCGAACGACCTTGACGCCGAAGATCTCCTCGACAGCGTCCTTGATCTGATACTTGTTAGCATCCTTGGCGACCTCGAACGTGTACTTGTTCTGCTCCATGCCGGAGAAGGAACGCTCGGACACGATCGGACGGATGATGATCTCGTGGGCGGTCATTTATGCAAGCACCTCCCCGAAGTGAGCGGCGATGTCGGCGGGCATCAGCACAGCGTTGTTGTTGACGAGATCGTAGGTGTTGGCCTCGTCAGCGGTGATGATGAACGTCTTGGGAATATTGCGGAACGACAGGTAGGCGTTGACGTCCTCATCGCGAACGATGATGGTCAGACGCTTGCCCTCAAGGCCAAGAGCCTTGAGCATGGCGACGGCAGCCTTGGTGGAAGGCTTCTCGAAGCCGTAGTCGTCGACGAGCACGAGCTCGCCATCGGCCAGCTTGGCGGACAGCGCGGAGCGCATAGCCAGCTTGACCTCCTTGTTGTTCATACGCTTAGCGTAGGAACGGGGCTTGGGGGCGAAGACAACGCCACCGTGACGCCACTGGGCAGCACGGATGGAACCCTGGCGGGCACGGCCGGTGCCCTTCTGACGCCAAGGCTTCTTGCCGCCACCGGAAACCTCAGAGCGGCCCTTAGCAGACTGGGTGCCCTGACGCCAAGAGGCCATCTGGCACTTGACGATGTGGTGCATAACGTGGATGTTCGGCTCGATGCCGTACACCTCAGCGGCGAGCTCGGCCTCGGCGACCTTCTTGCCCTCGCTGTTCTTTACTTCAAACTTTGCCATTTAAGTGTTCTCCTTGGTATGACGCTGGGCTAAATGGGCTGGGCCCTTAGGCCATACGGATGGCGACGAGACCATTCTTGGCACCCGGGACAGCGCCCTTGACCAAGATGAGGTTCTGCTCGGCATCGATGCGGACAACGGAAAGGTTCTTGACGGTAACGCGCTCGTTACCCATGTGACCGGCCATCTTGACGCCCTTGAGGACGCGCGCAGGATAGGCGCACTGACCGATAGAACCGGGGTGACGCTGGAAGTGAGAACCATGCGTCATAGGACCGCGGCGCTGACCCCAGCGCTTGATGCGACCCTGGAAGCCCTTACCCTTGGAGGTACCGATGACGTCGACCTTCTCGACATCAGCGAAATCAGCGACGGTGACGACCTCGCCGACCTTGTGCTCCTCGCCGTTCTCGACGCGGACCTCACGAAGGAAGCGGACAGGCTCGACGCCAGCCTTGGCGAAGTGACCAGCCATGGGCTTGTTCACGTTCTTGGCCTTGATGTCGCCGAAACCGATCTGGACGGCGTCATAGCCGTCGGTTGCCTGAGTTTTAACCTGCGAGACAGCGCAGGGGCCAGCCTGGATGACCGTGACGGGAACGACGTTATCGTCCTCGTCCCAAACCTGGGTCATGCCAATCTTGCGGCCGAGAATCATGCTGATCAAGATATGATCCCAACTCTCGCGTGGTCTTGGGACAATGCGTACACCACCGAGCGTACGCCCCTAGAGGACCACTACTTACACGACGTGCTCCCCAGCCTTGTATTTCGCCCGGACTACCTGACAACCCTATTAAGCAGGCATTTTGTCCAGCCAGAATACTCCCCTGGTTTCACACAGCTGTTTAGTATACACGGCTGCGGGCGTATCCATCGAGATTCATATTTCACTCACATTGTTTACGCAGGTAAAGTGCGTGGATGGCTCCCGAGCACGGCGGAGGGCCGGAGAAATATATTAAGGTCCCTGCTCTACAGTCCTGCGCAAGACGGAGAGCACATTAAGTGCTCTCCTTTGCGTGCGGAACTCGCGATGACCTTAATATATTTCTCCGGCCCTCCGCCGTGCTCGGGAGACGACACGTTGATGTCTGCTTAACTCTGCTCGCTCAGGCTAATGACTTTGTTGGGGGTCCACTATTTGCTGGAGGGTGAACTTGCATTGCATTGGCTCGCCCTCTACTTGTGGCTCCGCCTCATCAAAATCGAAAATCATAATGGCGCAGTTGGGGAGTTTTGCTGGGAGCTCGAAGCCCTCTGGGGCTGCAGCTTTGATAAATTGACGGCTGGCGCTGCCGTGGCTTACTGCTAGGAGGGTTTCGATGTCCTTAGCGCCCATGAGATTGGTGAGGGTACCTACCATGCGTTCTTGCAGTGCGCGACTTCCTTCTCCTCCGAAGGGGACCAGGTCCTCACCCGGGTCCCAGACGTCGGTGGGCAGGGCGTCGTGGGGGCCTTCTTCGAAGGTGCCGTAGCTGCGTTCGATGATGCCTTCGTAGGGCTCGACGGCAGCGTCCGGGCCGAGGAGTTCGGTTGCGACGAGACTTGCCGTGTCCATGGCTCGGCCTAAGGGCGAAGAGACCACTTTGTCGGGAACGACGTTGTGGGCTTTGAGCCACGCGGCTGCCATCCCGGCTTGCTGACGACCCAGGTCGGTCAGCGGTGAATCGCAGCGGCCCTGGACCAGCTTTTTGACGTTGAACTCCGTCTGACCGTGGCGGAGTAGATACAGCTTCTTCATGCTCTCCCCTTCTGCATAACCTGCTTTGCCGGCACAGCTTTACTCGTGGGTATGCCCTACGTAGTCTTCGTCGATCGTGATCTTGGCGACCGACTTGGGATATTCCGATTCGACCCGTTTCGCCAGCGCGCGCTTCAGGTCCTCGGCGCTCATCGCCAAATCCGAGGGACGTACGCAGTCAAAGATCACGTTGGTATGCGTGGGGCCCGGAACACAGCGTAGGTCGTGGATCGAGAGGCGGCTATCAATCTCTTGAGCCATAGCGTTGATGCGCAGACGCATGCTCGCCACCTTTGGATCGTCGGTCACGATGGGATCGTAATGGAGCGTGACGATCATGCCGTCTTCGACCCTAATCGACTGCTCGATGTTATCGAGCGTGTCGTGACTTTCCAGCGGGCTGGCCTCGGCTGCCATCTCGGCGTGAGCGCTTGCGAACTTCCTGCCCGGGCCGTAGTCGTGAACCATCAAATCGTGAACGCCCAAAACGCCGGGGTAGCTCATGATCTTGTCTCGAATGTGCTTGACCAGCTTCGGATCGGGTGCCTGGCCCAAAAGCGGGCTCACCGTATCCTGGATGAGCTCAAAGCCGCTCCAGCCGATATAGGCGCCAACGGCAAGGCCGACCCATGCGTCAAGATTGATGTGCGTCACCTGCGAAACAATTGCGCACGCCAGCACGGCACCCGTAGCTAGGACATCGTTCTTTGAGTCCTGAGCGGTCGCATGCAACGTCTCGGACTCAATGCGATCGCCGAGCTTTTGGTTGAGGGCCGCCATCCAGAGCTTAACAATCATCGAAAGCACCAAGACTGCCACCAGGGCAAGCGAGAACTCGACAGGTTCGGGGTGGATGATGCGCTCAACCGAGGACTTCACCAGCTCAACGCCAATCAGCAGCACGAGCGCCGCCACGACCAGACCCGAGAGATACTCGTAGCGGCCATGTCCGTAAGGATGCTCGGGGTCGGCCGGCTTGCCCGCCAGCTTAAAGCCAAGCACGCTCACGATGTTCGAGCTGGCATCGGACAGGTTGTTCATGGCGTCCGCCACAATCGAAACCGATCCCGACAGCACGCCAATTGCACCCTTCGCAGCGCAAAGCGCAACATTGGCGAGAATACACACTATGCCCGTCAACGTTCCCACGCGCGCACGGTCGCCCTGCGCACGACGAACAATCCACTCGACCATCCTCATCAGTCCCCACGGTACTACCTATATATCTATTGCTCAAACGGATTGTAGTGTAGCCACTTTGTCCTCCAGATACAAAAAGGCCGCAGCCCACACGGGCCGCAGCCTTGGAATATGACAAAGGAATCGTCCTTTTGTCGCACAGATTTATGCGCTTGCTTCAGCAGCGCTCGCCACTGTTTCGAGCGAATCAGCTGCGTCTTCTGCCGCCTGCATCTTTGTCGGCACCACGCCAAAACAGCAGCTCAGCGCCGCAGACACCGCAAATGCTGCGCCGCCGGCAGCGCAGCACCACAGCAGATTCGAGATGCCGCCCGTGGCAAAGCCAATGACCATGAGGACATTCGTCATACCGATGGTATAAGCCGTAACGTGGCCCACGGCCGCAACAAGGCCTCCGACGGCGCCGCCAACGGCCATGCACGTCAGACACCTGCCATATTTAAAGCCGCATCCGTACAGCGCTGGCTCGCTTACGCCGCCAAGAATACCCGAGATTGAATAGCCCAGCATGAGCGCCTTCTCGTCCTTATCCGCAACGCGGAGCGACGCGCCAAAGGGCATACCCCAAACGGCGAACGTTGCCATCGTCGCGGCGATCAGGATGCACGAATCCGTTCCCACACTCATAAACTGCGCATAGGCGAGCGATAGGACAACGTTGCTGACACCCGCGATCTTAAGAAACTCCCAGCCCGCGGCAAGCCCCATGAGCGTGAGCAGCGACACGATGCCACCGGAATTGCCAAGCATAAACATAAGCTGTCCCAACAGCATGCCCAGATAGCTGCCTGCCGGCGCCGTAACACACAGCGACACCGGAACCATGACAAGCATGGTTGCATACGGTACAAAAGAAAACGCCACAGCCTGAGGGATAGTGCGCTTAAAGAAACGCTCCACCTGCCATAGCACGGGCACCGAAATGAGAACCGGAATAACAGTCGTCGTGTAATCGTTGACCGGCGCGGGAAGCAGACCATACACGAAAGTCATCGCTGCCCCCGTCGTCGATGCGGCATCGACGAGCTTAAGCAGATCGGGCGCAATCAATACGCCGCCCAGCATCATGCCCAGCTGCTCCGAGCAACCGAGCTGGCGGGCGGCCGCCCAACCAAGATAAATGGGCAAAAAGTAGTAGCCAGCGTTATACAGCCAGCTGTAAAACAGGCGATAGATTTCGGAATCGGCAGGCCATAGACCAAGCATGCCTTCGCCCATAATGACGGCAACGGTGCGGAACAGCGCCGCGCAGACAATAAACGGCAACGCCGACATCATGCTTTTGGACAGATAGTCCACCACGGCCATGGCGTTTGATGAAACCGTCGTTGTAAACGAGGTGTTAGAAACTTGTGACATGGAACGCCTTTCCCAATGTGACATGCGGACTGTCCCTTTGTCACATCGTGCGGTACTGACCGATTGCGCGGTACTTTTCGTAGCGGAGGTTTGTGAGGGTCGCGTCGTCGAGCTGCCCAAGCGTATCGAAGGCATCAAATGCCGAGGACATGACGACACCGGCGATCTCCTCATGCGACAGGCCCCTATCGTCAACAATGCCGTCGATGATGCCGAGCGCCAACAGATCGGGGGCCGTGAGCTTAAGCGCCTCAGCGGCCTCATTCGCGCGCTCGGTATCCTTCCACAGGATCGACGCACAGGCCTCGGGGCTCACGACCGAATAGGCCGAGCTCGAGAGCATCAGGATGCGGTCGGCCACGGACAGCGCCAGCGCGCCACCAGAGCCGCCCTCGCCTGTCACCACCGAGACAATCGGCGTCTTAAGGCCGCTCATCTCCATGAGATTCTGGGCAATCGCCTCGCCCTGGCCGCGCTCCTCGGCACCGATGCCGCAAAACGCGCCCGAAGTATCAACCAGGCACAGAACCGGCCGACCAAATTTCTCGGCTTGGTGCATCAGGCGACGTGCCTTGCGGTAGCCCTCGGGATGTGCCATACCAAAGTTGCGACGCATGCGCTCTTTGGTCGTGGTACCGCGCTCGATGGCGATAACCGTCACGGGTCGCCCGTCTTTCCAGCCGATGCCGCCCACCACGGCAGCATCGTCGCCAAAGTAGCGGTCGCCGTGCAGCTCTACGAATCCGTCGAGACCCAACGAGATCATCTCGCCTGCCGTGGCGCGGTTCGCCGAGCGAGTCTGTTTGACGATTTCGAGCGCGCTTTTTGGTGCGGCCGAGCGCTTAAACAAGTGTCCCAGCTTTTTGTCGCGACGACCCGTATGCACGATCTCATGCGGTGCCCCCAGGCCGGGCGCGTGCCCTTCGTGCAGCGCCAGCAGCTCGCCTACCGTGAGCGCAATCTCACCACGCGGAACAACGGCATCGCAAAAGCCGTGCTCCAGCAAAAACTCGGAACGCTGGAATCCCTTGGGCAGACGCTTGTGCATGTTCTGCTCGATCACGCGCGGGCCGGCAAATGCTGTCAGGGCATCGGGCTCGGCCAGGATAATGTCGCCCTCCATGGCAAAGCTCGCGGTTACGCCTCCGGTCGTGGGGTCGGTGAGCACCGTGATGTACAGGCCGCCCGCCTCGCTGTGGCGCCTAACCGCCGCAGAAATCTTGGCCATCTGCATGAGCGAGGTCACGCCCTCCTGCATGCGGGCGCCGCCCGATACGGTAAAGCCAACGACCGGCAGCCCCAACTCGGCCGCGCGCTCAAAGACACGACAGATCTTCTCGCCCACCACGGAGCCCATTGAGCCCATCATAAAGTTGGCATCCATAAAGAAGAGCGCGGTATCGCAGCCGCAGATTTTGCCCCTGCCGCACACAACGGCATCGCGCTCGCCCGAACGCTCGCTCACGCTCTTAAGCTTGTCGGCATAACCGGGAAACGAGAGGAAGTCCTTCGACGCCAGATTGGCATCCCATTCCTCAAAGGTACCCGCGTCGACCGTCATGCGCATGCGCGCGCGACCGCTCGCGCGAAAGTGTTTGCCGCAACGAGGGCAGACCTCGAGGTTGTCGTGCAGGCGTGCCTCATCGATCACACGGCGGCACTCCGGGCATTTGACAAACACGTGGCGCGCGGGGAACTCGGCGCACGACTCGGTTATCGGCCCCTCAAGGACATTGACCGTCTTCGCTTTTCTATTCATCAGCATAGAGATGCCCCATCAGATCGGTGTGATACATGCCCGACAAGAACTCGTCGTTTGCCAGCACGTCGAGCTGAAGCTCGCTGTTTTCGCTCACGCCCTCAATCACGAGCTCGCCTAGGGCCGAGCGCATCTTGCGAATGGCGCCGTCACGCGTGGGCGCACACACGATGAGCTTGCCGAGCATGGAGTCGTAGTACGGCGGAACTTTCGCACCGGTAAACATGGCGGAATCCCAGCGCACGCGCGGGCCACCCGGCACACGCAACGCGGTGACCGTTCCGCACGACGGCAGAAAGTCCGGCGTTTCGGCATTGATGCGGCACTCCATGGCGTGGTTGCGCACCGGCATGTCCTCCTGCTCAAAGGGCAGAGGCTGGCCGGCAGCCACGCGCAGCTGCCACTTAACCAGGTCGGTATCGGTCACAAACTCCGTAACCGGATGCTCCACCTGCAAGCGCGTGTTCATTTCCATAAAGTAGAAATTGCCGTCGTCCGAGTACAAAAACTCGATGGTGCCGGCCCCCTCGTAGCCGACGGCACGAGCCAGGTCGCGCGCGGCCTTGTGCATGCGCACGCGAATATCATCGCGTCCGTCGAGGCACGGCGCGGGGCTCTCCTCGATCAGCTTTTGGTTGCGACGCTGCACCGAGCACTCGCGCTCGCCGAGCGAAAACACATGGCCCTGCTTATCGGCCATAATCTGCACCTCAACGTGGTGCGCCGGCGCGACGAACTTCTCCATGTAGCACTCGCCGTCGCCAAAGACGGCCTCGCCCTCGGCGTGCGCCTCGATGAACGCCTTTGCCGCATCTTCCACGCGCTCGACCTTGCGAATGCCGCGACCGCCACCGCCTGCGCGCGCCTTGATGAGCACGGGGCAGCCGATGCGCTCAGCCTCGGCCGTCGCCTCCTCGGGGCTTTTGAGCAAATCGCAGCCCGGCACGATGGGCACGCCCGCGGCAGCGGCCGTTCGGCGTGCGGCGTCCTTGTCGCCCATGCGGTCGATCACCTCGGCCGAAGGACCGACAAACGCCAGACCGTACTTGTCGCAGTCGCGCACGAAGCTCGCCTTCTCGGAAAAAAAGCCATAGCCGGGATGAATTGCCTTAGCTCCCGACTTTACGGCACAGGTGAGCACGGCATCGTCGTTGAGGTAGCTCTCGGCAAGACGCGGGCCGCCGATGCAATACGCCTCATCGGCAAGCTGCACGTGCAGCGCGTCCGCATCGGCCGTGGAATAAACGGCGACGGTCTTGATGCCCATATCGCGGCACGCGCGGATAACACGGACCGCGACTTCGCCGCGGTTGGCGATGAGCACTTTGTCGAACATGAAGCCTTCCTTAACTTTCGTGCATGAGTGCAAAAGACATATCGGCGCGGCAGCAAACCTCACCGTTGACGCTCGCGGTGCCCGTCGCAAAGCGGAACGGCCCGCGCGCACGCGTGATGGAGCACACCAGATCCACCGTGTCGCCCGGTCGCACCGGACGCTTAAAGCGCACCTTGTCCAGACTCGTATAGAACGGCGTCGCGCCGCGCGCCTCCTCATCGCCCATCAGCAGCACGCAACAGTTTTGGGCGAGCATCTCGCACTGAATCACGCCGGGGACCACCGGGTTTCCCGGAAAATGCCCCTGCAAAAAGTACTCGTCACCCGTAATCGTGATCTTGCCGTGGGCCTCGTCGCCCACCAGCTCGGCCTCGTCGAGCAAAAGCATCGGTTCGCGATGCGGCAACAGCTTCTTGAGCTCTTCTTTGTTCATGGATATCACCTATCCGATCCTCATGAGGCAGCTGCCAAACTCCACGAGGTCGCCGTCGGCCACGCAGATCTCGAGCACCTCGCCATCCGCCTCTGCCGTCACCTCGTTGAGAACCTTCATGGCCTCGATGATGCAGAGGGTCTCGCCGGCCTTGACCTTAGAGCCCACGCGCACAAACGGCTCGTCGCCCGGCGCCGGGGCGGCATAGAACACGCCGACCATGGGAGCGGTCACCTCGGTGCCCTTAGGCTCCGGCGCGGCGGCAGGTGTCTGCGCGGTGGGTTCCGGCGCGGCGGGCATAGCTGCAGGAGCCGCAACCGGAGCGGCCATGGCGCTCGGCATGGGCATGGCAACCGGCTGCGCGGCGCTCGCGCGCTCGAGTTCGACCGCGGTGCCATCGGGCTCCTCAACCCGCACGCGCGTGAGGCCGCGGTCCTCCATAACATCGGCTATCTCGGCAAGTCTTTTGGAATCCATGCTCTAGCTCCTTGCATATCTACGCAGCGCGATGGCGGCGTTGTGCCCGCCAAAGCCCAGGTTGGTCGAAAGCGCCCAGGTAAGGTCGGCGCGAACCGCGCGATTGGGCGTGTAATCAAGATCGCAGGCGGGATCGGGCGTGTGGTAGTTAATGGTCGGGGGCACCACGCCCTGCTCGAGCGCCATGGCGCAGGCCATGACCTCGATGGCCCCCGTGGCACCGATCATGTGCCCCGTCATCGACTTAGTCGACGAGACATGTGCGGCGCGCGCCGCGTCCTCGCCGAGCGCCCGCTTAATGCCTGTCGTCTCGGACGAATCGTTGAGCTTGGTCGAGGTGCCGTGGGCGTTGATGTAGAGACCCTCGGAAGGCTTGACGTCGCCCTCGGCTACCGCCAGCGATATCGCGCGGGCAATGCCGGCAGCCTCGGGATCGGGACTCGTGATGTGATAGGCATCATCGGTGTTGCCGTAGCCCACGACCTCGGCATAAATGTGCGCACCGCGCGCCTGCGCATGTTCCATGCTCTCGAGTACCAGCACGCAAGCGCCCTCGCCCATCACAAAGCCGTCGCGGTCTGCATCGAACGGGCGGCAAGCCGTCGCAGGATCGGGGTTGGTGGTCAATGCGCGGCAGGACGTAAAGCCTGCAACGGCATCGGGGATAATGGCCGCCTCGGCGCCGCCCGCGAGGATCGCGTCGGCATAGCCGTGCTTGATGGCGCGGAACGCCTCGCCCACCGCATGGGCCGAGGTCGCGCAAGCAGTCACGACTGGCAGGGTCGGTCCCTTTGCCTTGTGGCGGATCGCGATATTGCCCGAAGCCATGTTGGGGATCATCATCGCAATCATATAGGGCGATGCGCGGCGAGGTCCACGATCGGCGATCGTGTGGACGTTGCCGACGAGCGTCTGCATGCCGCCCACGCCCGAGCCCACGTAGACGCCCAGGCGCTCACGATCGATGGCGCCTTCGACATCAAAGCCCGCATCGTGCATTGCCTCGTCCGAAGCCACCAGCGCAAACTGAACGCAGGGGTCCAGATGCTTGGCGTCGCGCTTGCCAAAGTACTCGTTGCCGTCAAAGCCCTTGACTTCGGCCGCCACCTTGACGGTAAACGCATCGGTATCAAAGTGCGTGATCGGGCCGATGCCACAGGTCCCGGCGCACATGGCCGCCCAGGTGGCAAGCGCGGTGTTGCCGAGCGGCGATACGGCACCGATGCCGGTGATTGCAACTCTCTGTTCCATCATGGTCTCCTCATCCAAGCCGTTCTTCGGCCCTGGTTTCTACATCGCCATTCCGCCGTCGACGCGCACGACCTCGCCCGTAATGTAAGCAGCCGCATCGCTCGCTAAAAAGCGCACCACGCCGGCCACTTCCTCGGGACGTGCCATGCGCTTAAGGGGAATCTGTTCCTCGGTTGCCGCACGCACCTTCTCCGAGAGCTTTGCCGTCATATCTGTCTCGACAAACCCGGGAGCGACCGCGTTCGCTCGTACGCCACGAGGCGCAAGCTCGCGCGCCACCGCCTTGGTAAGCCCTATCACGCCCGCCTTGGAAGCAGCGTAGTTGGCTTGCCCGGCATTGCCCATCAGGCCCACGACCGAGCTCATGTTGACGACGCAACCGCCGCGCTGGCGCATAAAGGTCTTGGTGAGCGCGCGCGTCATATTGAATGTTCCCTTGAGATTGACATCGAGCACGCGATCGAATGCGTCATCGCCCATGCGCATGAGCAGGCCATCGCGGGTGATGCCGGCGTTGTTGACGAGCGCCCAAATGGAACCAAAGTCGTTGAGGACCGCTTCCACGCACGCGTTGACAGCAGCGGGATCGGCCACGTCGCATTGATATGCGCGTGCCGTGGCGCCAACCGCCTCACAGGCTTCGCACGTCTTGCGCGCCGCATCGACGCTGCCGGCATAGACGACGGCGATATCAAAGCCGTCCTCCGCCAGACCGACAGCGCAGGCGCGGCCGATACCCCGCGAGCCACCCGTGACCAGTGCCACGCGACGTGAGTCGTTGCGCTCGAGCGCGCCGTTGTTCAAGTTGCCCATGTCATTCCTTTCGGGTTACAGCCCTGTGGACTATGCGAGCTCGTCGGCAATAGCTGCGACCTGCTCGGCCGTTTCGCACGAATACACGCGAACGTCGCTCAGCGTACGCTTGACCAGGCCCGACAGCGTTTTGCCAGGGCCGACCTCAATAAACGTGTCGATGCCCTGATTCTGCAGAGTATGCAGTGTGTCGACCCAACGAACGGCATGACTCACCTGATTGGCCAAGACATCCGATGCCGCTCGCGGGTCCGCCGGATAGGGCGCCGCCGTCATGTTTGCCATGACCGGAATCAGCAGCGGTGACGGCGCGTGGCCGGCTTGGATATACGTCGCCAGCCCCTCAGTCGCCTCGGCCATATAGGGGCTATGAAATGCGCCCGACACCGCGACTTTCATAGCGCGGCCGCCAGCCTCTTTTACTAGGACGTCGAGCTCCTGCAGCGCCTCGGGCGCTCCGGCAACAACCGTCTGCTGCGGACTGTTGTAGTTGACCGGCCAGCAGTCCTCGCCGGCCTGTTTTGCCAGGTTCTCGACTTGCGCCGCATCGAGCTTGATGACGGCGCGCATGCCGCCCGGATGGCGCTCGGCAGCCGCGGCCATCAGCGCCGCGCGCTCGCACACGAGCTCAAAGCCCGCTCGCGTATCGAACGCCCTGTCTCTTATACACATCT
>JBPGZF010000015.1:0-47575 GCA_052033095.1 Collinsella sp. | reverse complement strand
AGCAAATCCTGGCCCAGCTCAAAGTGCTCGGCGGCGATGCCCTAGCTGAGCGCCTGCAGCGGGCGATGACCGACTATGTGCAAAAGCAGCTGGCTCCGTATTTGCAGCAGGCTATGGATCAGGTGATGAAGGCAATCAGCGAGCAGATTGCGGCGACGGTGTCAGCTCAGCTCAAGGCAGGCGCGGCGGGGCTCATGGGCCAGATGGCGACGCAGATGTCTTCGAGTTTTGCCAACCTGGCGAGCGCCATGCACGTGGATGTAAGTGCCTTTGCTCGTGCCATCCATTTCAACATGGATGCCGAGGACCTGAGCTCGCTCATGATGAGCTATGCCAAGGCATCGAAGCTCACCTATGACAACAATCTGACCACGCTGGGCTATGCGGACGAGGCAGACCCCATCTCGGTTAAGATTTTCCCGCGCGACTTTGAGGCCAAGGAGCGCGTGCTCGATCACATCGATGCGTACAACAAGCAGGTTAAAGCCGCTGGTCACGATGAACAGGCAATTTCGTACACCGACTACATGGGCATCATCATGGGCTCGGTGACCGACATTGTGAACACCATCAGCTTGGTGCTCATCGCATTCGTGAGCATCAGCTTGGTCGTCAGCTCCATCATGATCGGCATCATCACCTACATTAGCGTGCTGGAGCGCAAAAAGGAGATTGGCATCCTGCGCGCGATCGGCGCGTCGAAGCGTAACGTGGCCAACGTATTCAATGCCGAGACCTTTATCGAGGGCCTCATTGCCGGCGTCTTCGCCATTGTCGTCGTGGTGCTCGTGAGCTTTCCGGTTAATGCCTGGGCGCTTGCGGCCAAGCAGGTGCCCAATCTGATGAGCCTGCCCGTGCAGGATGCGCTGGTGCTCATCGCGATTTCGGTGCTGCTGACGGTCGTTGCCGGTCTGCTGCCGGCCCGCAGCGCATCCAAAAAAGACCCCGTAGAAGCCCTGCGCTCCGAATAATGTGACAAAGGGGCTGTTCCTTTGTCACATTCCTTTCCCGGCGCCTAGCTTGTTTTGCCCATCAGCGTGATGCGGATGGTTGGATGGGTGTACTCGTCAAACTCGTCTTCCGGATCCGTATCAAACGAGTAATACGCTTTGATGGGGGCGTCACTCGTCCTGATAGAGATTCTCTCGTAGAGCGAACCGTTCAAAAAGGCCTGCCTAAACTCTTCGGGGAGCTTCTGCGCTGCTAGGAGCTCGGGGCTTGCGGTCTTGACGTCTATGGTTTGGACGACAGAGGAAAGCTCATCAAGGTCGAGCTCAATACGGGCGAGGTTGTCCTCGAGGCTCGCATCGGGGTCGACCTCTGCCGCGTAGCTCACTTCCGTGAGCGTCCCCTTGTTGTCAAAATCCAGGTACGTATAGGTCTTCTGGGCGTCGGAGTCGCCGTCGTGCAGATAGCCGCGGACGTGGTAGCCGTAATCTTGATATCGCTCGTAGGGGTCATCGGCGGACACGTACTCGCATGCGGGCTCTAATGCCTTGCGGGCGATGGCGATCTGCTCGGCCGCGGCAGCGGCGTTCTCCTTCATCTCGATGTTTCCCTGTGCCAGCTGCGGGATATAGGCACCGCAAACGATTGCGAGGGGCAGCGCCACAAGTGCGACGATCAACTTTTTTGCATGGGGGATAGGCACGCCACAGGCCTCTGCCATGGCCTTTGCGTTGGCGAAGCTTTCGGCAAGCACGTCTGCCGCGGTGGCGACGGCGCCTACGGCAGCGGCGACTTCTGCCGCGCCGCCCACGTTGCGCGCGGTCTCGTTGTCGCTGTTCTTGAGCAGACGCGCGGCGGCCTGCGTGCCAACAACGCCTGCGATTTGTGCCGAGCGGTCTTTCTCGCTCTGCCCGACGGCGAGCCGGCGCTGCATTTCCTTCCATTGCTTGCCGCGCATGCCAAAGCGCGGGGCGAGAGCGCAGTAGCAGAATATGACGAGCTCGATGCCGGTGAGCACCAAGGCGGTCATCATGCCCGTCTCTTGGAAGCCTTCGTGATGGAAGACAATGTCATCGATCATTTCGAAAGGAATGATCGATAAGGGCAGCACGAATGCCATGGCAAGCGCCGCCCCGGCAACCTTGGGGCAGATGCAGTATCGCTGGATGCGCTTACGTTCTTGTTCGGTGAGCCGCTGCATAGGGTCCTCGACTCTCATCGTTTTCGGGGTGCAATGCGCACACGCTTTTGAGTATAAATGAGTGGAGGGCGTCTGCTGTTCAAACATAGTGGCCAACAGCGTGGTATTGGTGATCGTTGCGCAGTGACTGCTGGAGGGGTGGTTAACGTCAAGCAACCGCCTCTGCCTTGTGGGTGGCCTCAAGCACAAGGCATAATGCATGTGACAAAGGGACTGTCCCTTTGTCATATTGATGTGAGAATGGATGTTGATGATTCTATCGTTGGCCCCTATGGAGGGGATTACCGGGCACGTGTTCCGTCGCGTGCATGCGGAGTGCTTTGGCGCGCTCGATTGCTATTACACGCCGTTTTTGCCGCCGCCGCGCGTGGGCAACCGCTTTGGCGGTAAGGCGTTTAAAGAGGTCGATCCCGCCAATAACCAGGGGCTTAACGTGGTGCCTCAACTGATGTCCAAAAACGCGGACGAGTTTGTGTGGGCGGCGCAGGTGCTCGCCGACATGGGTTACCGCGAGGTCAATCTCAACCTTGGCTGCCCCTCGGGCACGGTTGTCGCCAAGGGCAAGGGCTCGGGCTTTCTGCGCAACCTCGATGAGCTCGAGGTGTTCTTGAGCGATGTGTGCGAGCGGTCGCCGTTGCCGGTATCGGTAAAGACCAGGCTGGGGTTGGAGCGCGATGACGAGTATGAGCGTGTGCTCGATCTGTATTGCCGCATGCCGCTGGCAGAGCTGATTGTGCATCCGCGCGTGCAAAAGGACCGCTATGCGGGCTCGCCGCGCAAGGAGTTTTACGGCGAGACGCTGGAACGTGCGCCGTTTCCGGTGGCATACAACGGCGACATTTTCGATCTTGAGGATATGGACGCGCTGGTGGAGGCCTATCCCGGCATGCGCCATGTGATGTTGGGGCGTGGCTTGCTTGCGAACCCCGCGCTGGCTCGCATGGCCAAGGGCGGCCCTGCTGCCACGGCTGCTGAGCTGCAGCGTTTCCACGACACGCTGTTTGCGGCCTATGCGGACGAGATTGGCGGCAATGCGGTCTTTCGCATGAAGGAGTGGTGGTTCTACGCCAAATGCGCCTTCACCGATCCCGCTACCGTTCACAAGATCGTGCGCAAGACCAAAAAGGTCGACGAATACCGCGCCGCCGTCGAGCGCGTCTTTCGCGAACAGCCACTTGCGCCCATAGCCCGCTTTCACGGCTAGTTAGTCATTGGGGACGTTCTTTAACGACTAGTCATTCAAGAACGTCCCCAACGACTATGTTGCAAAAGCTGTATGCCAGCATCCAAAGATGTCGAAAAATGTCGACTTTGGATGCTGGCGTATATGTTTGGGTTCGGCAGGGGACTAGGCAATCATTGCATCGAGCGTGATGAGCTCCCTGAGTCGCTCCGTGCGTGTTTGCCCATGGCGCTTTGCTTTTGCGTCAAACGCTTCAAGAACCGACTCACCCACACGTGCCGATAAAACAACGCTTGGCTCATCGGAGATCGGCGGCCTTCCCAACTTGATAGTGCGACCCTTTGGCCACTCATCTTTTTCGTATGCCTCTGCGGCCTTTTCCAGCTCTCCGGGAGCAAACCCCATCATCTTCTCGAGCTGCTTAGCGTCCATAGCGCCTCCTATCGATCGATCCCGATTTCTCTGAGCACCTTGTGCGTAGGAGGGACAAGGGCGTGGTAAATGATGTACCCATCTCGATCGGGGCAACATCGAGCGATGAGCTCCATAAGACGGTTTCTTCCATCAAGTCCAACGAGAACGTAATCGATGCCTCCATTTTCAAGATCACGCCTGAGCCATGCGAAAGCGGAGTTCCAGGCGCAGGTAATATCCGTCTCCGTCAGCCCGTGTTTGAGGGCATGGGGGTGGATTGCGATGAGCTCCATAAGGGCCTCTCTTTTTGTATACAGTTTTGTAGACAAAAATGCAAGCAGTTAATACGGTTAAGCAGCCTGTTTTGATTGAATTTCTCGATGTATAGTCGTCACCGGAGAACCCACCGCTTCTTCGCTTCTCAGCTCGGCATGTGAGCGTCCATTGAACTCCCACAGGGGAGTGTTTTCGTAGACTATTGTGAGGAGCTTGGAGACCTTGATTATCTTCGCTTGTTCGTAAAAATCGGGTCGTACGACGATCAATAAAAATTCGGCATCTTCGATTGTTTGTTGTGCTGTCGGCATGCCATTGAGACCAATAGAGCGCAAGAGCTTTGTCATGATGAAATCGAACTCGTCCTCTCTTGCGTGAAGGCTTGCGGCGCTAAGTTTGGAATCTTTCAAAATATACAGTTTGAGATATTCAACGGCCCGTGTGTAACTGGCGTATCCGCAAACGACGTCCTCATAATCGAGCAGTTTAATCGAATGATGCTTATGGCCAGCAAATATAGCCGCCTTTCTGCCCTGAACACGCCGTTCGCGCAGCGAACGCATTTCCTTGGTGTACTCGCTATGGCGTTCGTATTTTCGATAACAATATCCGTAGTCGTCGTAGTAATAAGGGTTATCTTCAATCGTGTCGTCTAGTTCTGGCGCTATGAGGTACAGCTCTCCGTCCTTGGATAACATACAGGGGTTGTCGATGCGCCCCGACTCGTCTCTGATTTTCCAAATGGTTTCATGTACTTCGAATAACGAGACTGGTTTGGGAGCGTATGAATTGTAGAGTTCAACAAACTTCTCGAGCGAAATGATTCCGCAGGCATCTGTATAAGCGCGGGCAAAGCGCCAAACTTCTTGGTTCGTTTTGAGCTCGCGGAACTCCCTGTTGCTGGGAACATCTTGCGGACTCTGGTATCTGGCGTGAAGCGCGATGTGCGATGAGGACCACCTGTTGTCGGCCGCGACGTTCATGAGCTCTAGGCGCAGGTATTCGTTTGCGACGCGAGCGAGTGACTCATAGTGAGCTAGGCCAAGCTCTGTTCGAAAAGGAACGCCTTCGGGAACAGCGCGAGCGAGCTTAATGCAGCGTGTGAGATAGGATTGTCCTAAGCGGGGACCATAGTGCTTGTGTAGATGAGCGCCGACAGGGGAAAGCAGTCCTTTGAGGTTGGTAACGGGGTATCCGGCAGTCTCTTGTTCGAGACGGCGCCCGATGAGCAATGCCCCCTCAAGCGAAGTTCCATGATCGATGTTCTTTTGATTGAGGCTCATGGCTTCAACGATTCTGCTGATATCTGAGCGGGCGCTTGAAACGGTGTCGGACGTAAAGGTGGGGATCTTTTTTGCCATAACGATGCACTCCTGTGTGACTCACGGATAACGGAAACGTTTGGTTGTGAGTGCCGTTCTTTGATGGCGACGGCGAACAGGAGCGCAGCCTGTCTGAGATGGGCGAGTGCGGTAACCACCGATCTTACTTACCGAGCTCGCTCCAGCGTGTCATTGGGGACCTCCGCAGGAGCTCTCGACTCGTCTCATGCCTTGAGGCGAGTATAGCATAAAGCAAACATATGTTCTATATAGTTGAGAAAGTATATTTCTACCTACTCATTTAAGTGCGTCCCCAATGAGCGGTTGTGAGGGACCCACGCAAAAAAGGTGTACGCCAGCATCCAAAGATGTCGAAAAATGTCGACTTTGGATGCTGGCGTACATGTTTGGGTTCGGCGGGGGACCAGTTATTGGGGACGTTCTTTAGCGACTATTCATTTAAGTATGTCCCCAATGAGTGAAACTACTCATTTAAGTGCGTCCCCAATGAGTGCTATCAATGCGCGTGCTAGAGCAGGTTTTCCTGTGCCCATGCGATGATGTCACTCGATTCGTAGAGTGGTTTGCCGTCGATGAATAGGCAAGGAACCTGGCGCTTTCCGCCGACGGCGATGAGCGTCTGCTCGGCATCGGGGTCGGTCGAGATATTGCGCTCGGGAATGGTCACGCCGTTATCGGCCAAAAAGCGCTTGACCTTTATGCAATACGGGCAGCCGGTCATAACGTACAGCTCGAGCTTGTGATCAGTAGCCATAGGTCTCCAATCGGTTGAGGTTTCGGTTGAGATACCCAAAGCCGCCGCAGTCTATGCGCGATCCATTGATGACGCGATGGCATGGACCAGAAACGCCGTGGCTCCGGTGCCGCAGGGCTTGTCGTAGTAGTCAACAAAGCGTTGATCGGCCAGATAGCCGTGGGCGAGGCCCAGGTATGCTTCGTCTTGGGGCTCGTGTCCCCAGTTAAGGCCAATCCATCGACGGTGCATTGCGACAAGCTTGCGGGCTTCGTTACTCTTTGGATCGTCGTCGCCCATGGCGATCGAGAGCTGGCCCAGAATAGCGCGTTCAAGTTCCTTCATGTCGTTCCATGTCTCGGGGCCCATGTCCAGCAGTGCCTCGTTTGCTGCATCAACGGCCTCGTCACCATAGCGCGCCCGCGCCTCGGCGCCGTAGCGCTCCTCGTTTTCCTGCACGGTACGCCAGCGCTCCAGTTGCGGCAGCACGGCGCCCATGAGCGAGACGGCTTCGTCGAGCGACATGCCGGTGTTTTGTGCCAGGCGCGGGGCGCAATCCTCAATCATGGCCTCCATCGTGGTCTCGTAGGTGTACTTGCCGTGGTCGTAGCACCACTTGCAGTAATGGTCGGTCGTGGCGCCCGTGGCGTCGGTGCCGCAGTCGTTGGGCGTGAGTATCATGCCGCAGCTCTGACAATAGTGCTCGGGCATTTCGAGCAGGTGAGACAGTGGCTCGCCGGTCACGGCGGCGATGAGCTTCATCATGTCGATGCCAGGGGTGACTTCGCCGCGTTCCCAACGGCTGACGGCTTGGCGTGTGACGAAGAGCTTGGCGGCGAGTTGCTCTTGGGTGAGGTGGTGGGCGCGACGGACAGCAACGAGCTTTTCTGCGAAGGCCATAACGGCTCCTTTCTGCTGGTTGATGGCTTAAGCATACGCGGTGGCTGGTGCCCTTCCAAGCAACTGTTGGTTGCACGACGGGGACCGCGATAAAGAATTGCGCGCAACACCCCACGCCCCCATGCCGTACAATGACCGGCATGGAACCTATTGCACACATACATACCGACCTGCCGCAGAAGTTCGGCATCCCACGCAACAGCTTTTTGGCGCCCCATCTGCAGGGACGCATCGTCTTTGAGCCGGAATTAGCCTCCAATGCAGCGGTTGAGGGCCTGGATTCCTTCTCTCACTTATGGCTGCTGTGGCGTTTTGAAAACGGAACGCCCGGCGGCACGGCTAAGGACATAGCTGCCGATGCCAAGTCGCAGGACAGGTCCGGCGCTAATGCCAAGTGGTCGAAAACCGTGCGCCCGCCGCGTCTGGGTGGGGCCGAACGCGTGGGCGTGTTTGCCACACGCAGTCCGTTTCGCCCTAATCCCATCGGGCTCACCTGCGTCAAGCTCAGCCGTGTCGAGCTCACCGACGACGGCCCCATCATCCATGTGCTGGGGGCCGACCTGCGCGACGGCACGCCCATCTACGACATTAAGCCCTACATTCCGTTTGCCGACTGTCACCCGGATGCGACGGGCGGCTGGATTGAGGACGCGCCGTGGCAAGAGCTCGACGTCGAGTTTCCGCAGGCGCTGCAGGATATGGTCCCGCCCGCAAAGCTCCCCGGCTTGGTCGAGGTCCTTCGCCAGGACCCGCGCCGCGCGGGCAGCAAACACGAGCCAAACCGCATTTACCATTTGGCTTACGCTGGGCTCGACATATCGTTTACGGTCGACGGAACCAGGTTGACGATAACCGCCATCAACGACGCGCAAGACTAACCGGCCATCCGTCCGTATCCGTCAAAAACAACGCCAAGCCCCATGCCAAAACCGCCCGCGCTGGTGGACAATAACGCCTACCAAAACAATCCGCTTTGCACGGGAGCTCAGCATGAAATACGACTTTAGCTCGCTTATCGACCGCCACGGCATGGACTCCATCGCCGTTGACTCTTGGGGCGAGATCCCCGGTATGGCTCCGAACGCACCCGACGGGGGCTTCGACCGCATTCCCATGTGGGTGGCCGACATGAATTTTGCCACGGTGCCCACGGTCCAGGAGTACATCATTCAGCGCGCCCAGCACCCCATGTTTGGCTATTTCAATCCGCGCTCCGAGTACTTCGACCGCATCGTCGAATGGCAGAGCCGCCGTAATGGCGTCGAAGGCCTGCTCCCCGAGCATATTGGCTACGAAAACGGCGTGCTGGGCGGCGTCGTGTCCACGCTGCGCGCGTATGTCCAGCCGGGCGATGCGGTACTGGTTCATAGCCCCACCTACATCGGCTTTACCAAGTCTATCGAAGCCGCGGGCTATCGCATTGTCCACAGCCCGCTTAAGCTCGACGATCGGGGCGTGTGGCGTATGGACTTTGAGGACATGGAGCGAAAGCTCGCCCAAAACCACATCCATGCCGCGGTGTTCTGCTCGCCGCACAATCCCTGCGGCCGCGTATGGGAGCGCGACGAGATCGAGCGCGCCATGGACATCTATCGCCAGCACGATTGTGTGGTGATTTCGGATGAGATTTGGTCCGATATCATCCTGCCTGGTCACAAGCATATCCCGACGCAGTCGGTGAGCGAAGATGCCCGCATGCGCACGGTTGCCCTCTACGCGCCCAGCAAGACGTTTAACCTGGCGGGCCTGGTCGGCAGCTACCACATCATCTATAACGAGACGCTGCGCGACCGCGCGTGCGCCGTGTCCAACAAGACCCACTACAACGAGATGAACGTCATCTCCATGCATGCGCTTATCGGTGCCTACCAGCAGCAGGGCTACGAGTGGCTCGATGAGCTCAATGAGGTCATCGAGGGCAACGTCGACTACTTCTGCAATTACGTGGACAAGCATTTTGCGGGCGTGTCCTATTCGCGTCCGCAGGGCACCTACATGGTGTTTCTGGACTGTACCGAGTGGTGCCGTGAGCATGGCCGCGATATTCAGTGGCTGCTCGACGAGGGGGCGCGCGTGGGCGTGGGGTATCAGGACGGCCGCCCGTTCCACGGGCCCTGCCACATTCGCGTGAATCTGGCGCTGCCGCTTTCGCGCGTAAGGGAGGCGTGCGACCGCCTGGACCGCTACGTTTTTGGGGTATAGGGGGCGCTCGATTCGAGTGCTGCCCCATGCGCCCACGCCGTCAAAATGCGTGGGCGCATGGGGCGCAGAGGGTAGCGAGCGCGTTTTCCGCATTCGCTACTTTTCCTGAATCTGCTTGCCGCAAAGATGCTCAATTGAAATCTCGTAGAGTTGGACGCCCTTGATGTCTTTGGCGATTTCTTCCTCGACTTCTTCGGCAGAAGGGTAGTACTTAAGCGCGAGCTGGCGGACTTTGTCCTCGATAAGCGCGGGGGTGTCATTCGCCAGGCGACAACGGCCAAAGACGACGGTGCTCATAACGTAGGGAGCCCAGTCACCGTCCTTGTACCACTCGTTGCCGTAAACGGTAAAGCAGACCTTGTCATCGCGCTTGAGTGCGTCGACCTTGTGGCCAGCCTTGGCGCCATGGAAATAAATCTTGTCGTGCTCGGCGTCAAAGAAGTAGTTGACGGGAATGGCGTACGGGTAGCCATCGTCGCCGTTGACGGCAAAGACGCCGCGCTTGCAGGTGGCGAGCAGTTTGCGCGCTTCCTCGTCAGTGATGGCGCGTTTCTTTCGACGTAAGGGCCTAAACATCGTTGGCTTCCTTTCTGGCTGTGCATGGTGGTTAAACGCAAACTATAGCGAAACAGTTCCGTTTTTCTTGATGCGGGCGAGTATGTTTTTGAGCTTGTTAAAGTCGAGTGGTTTGGGCAGATGGGCGTTCATACCGGCATCGTGTGCCGCCTTGGCGTCCTCGTTGAAGGCGTTGGCAGTGAGCGCGATGATGGGGATGTCGGCTGCATCGGCCTTTTCGCTCAGACGAATCGCGCGGGTTGCCTCGTAGCCATCCATGCCCGGCATCATGATGTCCATCAGGATCGCATCGAAGCTGCCGGCGGGACGACTAACGTATAGGTCGACTGCTTTGTTGCCGTCGGCGGCGCGCATTACGACGATGCCTTCGCTTTCGAGTAGAGCCTGGGCAATTTCGGCATTGAGCTCGTTGTCTTCTGCCAAAAGGACGTTCATGCCGGCAAGCGAGCAACTGTATGCCTGCTTGGACTCACGTTCTTTTGCCTGAGGGTTCTTGTCGATATCGAGCGGTATCTGGACGTTGAACGTGCTTCCCGCGCCAACCTCACTCGAAATCTCAATCGTGCCGCCCATCATATCGATGAGCGATTTGACGATAGACATGCCAATGCCGGTTCCTTGGAACTTGCTGCGCGCATCGTCGCCTTCCTGGGCAAACGGCTCGTAAATGTGCGTCAAAAACTCGGGCGTCATACCAATGCCGGTATCCGAGACGCTAAAGCAAAACACGGCGTGCTCGTCGTCGACCGGTTTGATGGTCGATGAGAACGTGACGGTGCCTCCGTGCTTGTTGTACTTGATGCTGTTGTCGAGCAGGTTGACAAGGATCTGCCGAATATGGGTGGGGCTGCCGATCATATATTGGTCGACAGCGTAGGGCTCGCTGGTGTCGAGCATGGTTATGCCGCGGTCCGATGCGCGGAGCTTGCACAGTACGAGCGCATTGTCGCACAGCTCTTTAAGGTTGAATGATTCGTGCTCGAGCGTCACTTTGCACTCCTCGATCCTGCCCATCTCGAGGATGTCGTTAATCAGTGACAGCAGGTGATTGGCGGCAACGCGCGCCTTGGCGCGGCTTTCGCGGGCGACCTGCATGTCGCCTTCTCTCAATTCCTCAATTTCGATAAGGCCCAGGATGCCGTTGAGCGGCGTGCGGATGTCGTGGCTCATGCGCGTGAGGAAAGCGGTTTTGGCGGCGTTGGCGGCATCAGCTTTCTGCCGTTCCTCCTGTGCGCGGTAAAGCGACCAGACAAGGATGGCGATGCTGGTGAGCAAGATGCAGATGATAACAGTCGCAATGGCGGTGCGGTTACGATAGAAAAACTGGAACGTGTCCGATTCTTGCGCCGAGTACGATGTGGGGAAATAGCTGTTTGCAGAGAGCGATTCACCTGCATTGACGATGCCCTTATTGATGATTCCCAGCAGCTCGGGCTTGCCGCGCGAAATTAAACACGATAGCTGCGCCGTGTTGGTGAGTTCCTGTGTCTCGAAATCCTCGATGTCGTAGGTGTCGCGGAGAGTTTCCAGGCGCGTGCTGGGGACAATGATGCAACGTGCCTTCCCCTCATTGAGGGCTTTGAGCACCTCGCCGTCATTCGAATACTCGGTTACCGTTGCGTTCGGAAAGAGACTTTCGAGCTCAAAACGGTTAACGATTGTGCTCTTTGTACAAGCGATGTTCTTAAGGTCTCTGTTCAGGTTTTTGCCACTGTGAATGGCGGTCAGCGAAACCGTTCCCATCGAGTTTGACTGGATGACCCCTGTCTGCTCGGCGAGCCAGTAGTCGTGAAACAACGGCAGGGCGACATCGATGGTTCCGTTGGAAAGGGCTTTGATCATTTGCCTGTTGTTCGAGAGTGCGATTGTTTTGACCGTAATACCAAACTTGTCGTGCAACGTCGTTGCAAGCGAGGCGAGCGATCCTTCCATCTCGCCGTCGTCATTTTGCGTGCAGTAGGGAAGTTGGTTTTTAAGATAGCCGAGCGTGATGGTATTGCCGTTTGCTTTGAGCCAGGTGGTCTCGGGGCCGGTGAGCGATGACGAGCCACTGTTTTGGGTCGAGTAACTCGATTTGACTTCCTCGTTATAGCGCGGGTTATCGCGGGCGATGGTCGTCATGGCGGCGTTGATGTCGTTCATCAGATCGGGGCGGCTTTTGGGAACGGCAAAATAGTAGTCGCTCGAGCCTACGTAGAACATGGGTGACGCATCGGGCGACGAAATGGTATCGTTCATGATGACGGCGTCGACCTCGCCGTCTGCAAGCGCCTCAAAGAGGGCACTGCCGGTGTCGATTTCTTTATAGGTGCAGGTGACGCCTTCGTCGGCGAGCCACTGCTGGCCGACGATAGTTTGCATAACGCCAGAGTTGCAGCCGATGGTGAGGCCTTGGAGCGCCTGGGGGTCACCCTTGGCCAGATCGTCTCGGTCGGGCCTGGCGTAGATGTAGTAGCGCTCGGTGCCCTCGGGGTTCGAGGAAAAGAGCAGCTTCTGCTCGCGCTCTGCCGAATACGAGATGTTGGGCATGAGGTCGATTTCGCCTGCTTCGAGCATGTCCATAAGCTCGGAGAAGGTGCCGCTAACGTATTCGTATTGCCAGCCCTTTGTGTAATACGAGAGGGTCTGGAGGTACTCGTAGCCCCACCCCGAGAGTCGCTCGCCCGGCATGCCTTCCTGGAAGCCTTTGTTGTTGACGAGCCAGCCAACGCGGACCGTCTTGACCTGCTGGTCGGAGTCGGCGGCAAAGGCGGGGGCGGGCATGACGGCGCTCAGTATGGCGAGCGCGGCAAGCGCGACGGTCAGGGTGCGATATAGAGCCAAGCGAAGGACGGCGGAAGGTTTCACATGAAATCCTATCGAGTTGAGACAGTTTCGCATAAGGATACCAGCTCAGCCTGCCCATTCAGCCGCCGCACCGCTAAACGGTTAGGTAGTCATTGGGGACGTTCTTAACTGACTAGTCGTTTAAGAACGTCCCCAATGACTAGTTCCGTTTGCGGGGGAGGCGTGGGACAATACCGAGCGAATGTGATTGGGCGTCTGGGAAAAGGGGTCGCGATGAACAAGTTGAGGACGCTTGCTGACGTGTTGCGCCAGGCTGGCTTTGCGCGCATCACGGGCCTGTTCCTTATCTTCTATCTGCTGTGCTCGACGGCCGTCTGGCTGTCCGAGCCCACAACCCTTACGTTTGGCGATGGCCTGTGGTTTAGCTTTGAGACCGTCTCGACGATCGGCTTTGGCGATATCCCGGCCGAAACGCCGGTCGCCCGCGCTATTACCGTCGTCCTGAGCGTCATCAGCATCTTCTACATCGCCATGCTCACGGGTGTGGCGGTGAACTACTGCAATACGCTCATCAAGCTGCGCCAAAAGGACACCATGGCGCGCTTTATGGACGATCTTGAGCATTTGGAAGAGCTCGATCGTGACGAGCTCGCTGACCTGTCGCGCCGCGTGCGCGAGTACCGTCGCCGGCAACGATAGAACGGGTGCCGCGCGTCACGACGAGGGGGGATTGCATATGAACATCACGGTGTACCTGGGCGCGAGTGTCGGCAACGACCCGACGTTTCTGCCTGCAGTGCGAGAGCTCGGCACGTGGGTTGGCTCCAACGGCCACGCGCTGGTATACGGCGGCTCCAAGTCGGGCCTGATGGGCGCGCTTGCCGATAGCGTGCTCGATGCTGGCGGGCATGTGACGGGCGTTGAGCCGAGCTTTTTTATCGAGGCCGAGTTTCAACATGACGGTATCGACGACCTCATCGTGACGAGCGATATGGCGGAGCGCAAGGCCAAGATGATTGAGCTCGGCGATGCGTTCATCGCCTTTCCCGGTGGGACGGGCACGCTCGAGGAGATTGCCGAGGTCATGTCCGCCGTGTCGTTGGGGCATCTCGATGCGCCGTGCATTCTGTACAACCTTGGGGGCTACTACAACGATCTTAAGGCGTTGCTCGAGCACATGATTGATAAAGGGCTTTCGAGCCTGAGGCGCCAGCACGGCATCTACTTTGCCGACGATTTGCGCGAGATTGTCTCGATTATCAACGGATAAGTCTTGAGCCTGCCCCACTATGACTCCCAATGGTGCCGTTTGCGGCGCAGACGGTTGGCTCGTTCGGGTAACGCTCGCTCTACAATAAAACGTATCTTTGCCGAATTTGACCACGGGAGGTCCCGATGGATAGTCTTGCAAAACCCAAAAACCGTGCGCTGTTTTTAGTTAGCGTTGCCGTGACCGGTGCGTTCGCAGGCGCCGCGGTCTGGCTGTTCTTTTTTGCGATGGAGCACGGTGTCGACTATCTATGGACCGAGATTCCGCACGCGCTGGGCGTCGCTTCGCCTGAGCTCGCGAGCGGCCCGTTTGGCTTTTTGCCGTACCCGTTTTTTGTCTGCTTGCTGGGCGGTCTGTTAATTGGTCTGTACGAGAAGATGACAGGCACCAAGACCGATGACCTCAACCAGGTGATGGCTAAGGTTAAGCAAGACGGGCGCTACCCGTACGACAACCTGGGCAAGCTTTCGCTCGCGGCATTGCTGCCGCTGCTGTTTGGCGGAAGTATTGGACCGGAGGCCGGCCTGACCGGCGTTATCGCGGGTCTGTGCAGCTGGGTTGGCGACCGCATGCGCCGCTTTGGCGCCGAATTTAGGGAGCTTACGCTGCTGGGTACCCAGGCCGCGTTGACGGCGCTCTTTACCGCGCCCGTCTTTGGCTTTGTGGCACCGCTTGCCGGTAGCGCCGACGGCGACGAGGGCTCTGCGTCCGACGAGATCACCATCAGGCTGCCCAAGGCACAAAAGACCGTGGTTTACGGCATCGCGATTGCCGGCGGCCTGGGCACCTACCTGCTGCTCGGCCAGCTCATGGGCGGCGGCATGGGCATGCCCAGGTTCGAGTCCGCTCAGGTGGGCAACCTCGAGCTTGCGTGGCTCATTCCTCTTGCGCTGATCGGCACGGTCTGCGGCTGGCTGTACTTTGTCTCGGAGCACGCGAGCGAAGCGTTTGCCCATGCCATAGGGGAGCGCCCCGTCGTCAAGGCCATGCTGGCCGGTCTGGCGCTCGCCATCTGTGGCACGGTCCTGCCCTACACCATGTTTGCCGGCGAGACCCAGGCCGACGTGCTCATGGAAACCTACCTGACCATTCCCGCCGGCGTGCTTATCGCGACCGGTCTGGTTAAGGCCATGCTGACGCCTGCCCTCATCAACCTTGGTTGGCGTGGCGGCCACTTCTTCCCGGTTATCTTCTCGGGCGTAAGCCTGGGCTATGGCCTTGCCATCCTCACCGGAGCCGATCCGGTCTTTTGCGTCGCCGTTTGCACGGCATCGACGATGGGTGCCGTTATGCGCCAGCCTGTCATGGTCGTGGGCCTGCTGCTCATGTGCTTCCCGCTCAAGGGTATCGTCTGCATGATCATCGCCGCTGTTATCGCCGCTGGCATTCCGCTACCTAAACCGCTGCGCAAGTAGTGCGGTGACGCACGCCGGGGACATGCCGTTTGCCACGGATTTGCGGGGAGGGGGACGATCGCGCCCTTCGTGGATTGAGACTCGCGTGGCTACAGATCGCGTACTCGATAGACCGTGGTGCTGACGGTGCAGCTGATTACACATAGCGCGAGGGTAAGTGCGGCGATGCCTGCGCACAGACAGCCAAGGACGGCGGGATCGGGATTCGCCCCAGCAATCGACATGAGCCAGTTGCTGATGGGGTTGGAGGAGCTCAACGTTGCCATGGTAAGACACCCGAGCATGGCAAACAGGCCAACGGATAGGCGCAGCGCCTCCATATGTCCAAAACGAAAGAACAGCGGCTGTGCCAAAAACACCATCATGAGGGAGATGAGCATCGAGGCTGCCGAGGCTATTGCGATCTCAAAGACGGCTTGTCCTGTCGAGGTCACGCCCGCGCTGTTGAAGAACGGAAGGGCGATGATGCTCAAAAGCGCGGCGGCGCAGGTCATAGCGGCCGAGAAGGCAATGATGCTCAGGTAGCGTGCGCAGATGATGTCTTTGCGCGAGAGGGGCAGCGTTGCCCGATAACGCTCCCATCCGTTTTGATTGTCGAAACCGGCCAGCGAGCTCATGACCATGATGGGTGACATGGCACTGACCGCGCAGGCGCCGGCGCTCATGGCGGAATCGCCGTCCGATGCGTTGGCGAGGGTCAACACGACGAATATGAACAGGCCGACACCCGCGATGCTCGGGACGAGCGTGCGAACGATGGCGAGCTCGGACATAAAGGCGCGTTTCATTTCGAAGCCCCTTTCAGCATGAGGCGAAGATAGTCATCAATGGTTGCCCGATCGCAGGGAATCTCGGGAAAGGCCTCGAGCGTATCGCGACGGTTGGGAACGAGCACGTCCACGCTATAGGCGTGGTGGGCGGCACGGGCGCCTTCGACGCAAGCCATAAGCTCGGCGGTCTGTGCCTGAGTGCAGTGAGCGATGCCAGCACGGTCAGTAATGTCCTCGCGCGGCAGGTCAAACACAATCGAGCCGTTATCGATGCAGATGACGCGGTCGGCGGCGCGATCGAGGTCGGACGTAATATGGCTCGAGAGCAGCACGCTGCGCTGGCCGTCGGAAACAAAGGCGAGCAGCTCATCGAGCAGTTCCTCGCGCGCCATGGGATCAAGGCCCGCGGTGGCTTCGTCCAAAACGAGCAGCTTGGCATTGTGGCTGAGCGCACAAGCAAGCTGCAACTTCATGCCCATGCCGCGGGAGAGGTCCTTGACCTTCGTCTTGGGATCGAGGGCAAATCGGTCGATGAATCCGGCGAACGTTTCGCAGCTCCACGTGGGGTACGCCGGGCCTACGAGCCTCTCGACCTGGCCCACATTGAGCGTGGAGGGGAAGGGACACGTGTCCAGGACAAGCCCGATGCGGGAGCGCAGGTGGCGCTGCGTCTCGTCGGGCGCGTTGGCGTCGCAGCGCTGTCCAAACAGATGCGCCTCGCCGGAATCGAGCTTTATAAGCCCAAGCGCGGCGCGAATGGTCGTTGTCTTGCCGGCGCCATTTGCGCCCACAAAGCCAACGATCTGGCCGGGCTCCACGGCAAGCGTGACGTCGCGCAGTGAAAAGCGGTCGCTCACGCGGCGCGATACACCTTTGAGTTCTAGCAAGTTTTGCATGGTATAGCCTTTCTTGCAGATGGCTACTGCATGGTTTCGGGGGCTACGAGGTCGAGCATCTCGTGCAGCTTGTCGCGCGTGACGCCCAGGGTTTCGGCTTGCGTTGCTGCCTGTGCGAGCAGCTCTTCGATATGACAGAGCTGGTTTTCGCGCAAGAGCTCCTGGTTGCCCTCGGCGACAAAACAGCCCTTGCCCTGCACGGTGCAGATAAACCCGAGCTGCTCCAGGTCGGCGTAGGCGCGCTTGGTGGTGATGACGCTCACCCCAAGATCGCTCGCGAGTGCACGGATGCTGGGAAGTTTGGCTCCAGCAGCGAGCGTGCTCGAAAGGATCTGAGCTTTGACCTGCGAGGATATCTGCTCGTAGATGGGCTTGTCGCTCGAATTGGATAGGATGATGTCCACAGCGGCTCCTTAGCTGATGGGCTACACGTGTATATAACCGGTAAGCACAGTATATATACACTATGTACAGTTACGCAAGAGGCAAATTCGGATTGGGCCGGCTACCCAGGCCCCAACTGATGAATTTGTCCTGATAGGTGCCCTACAGCGGGATTTCGCGGCTACAATAGGGCGGTTACAACGACGTAATGCACTCAATGCAAGAAAGGATCCGCATGGCAAGCCTGTCGGATGAAATCTCGTCGCGCCGCACGTTCGCGATCATCAGCCACCCGGACGCCGGTAAGACCACGCTTACCGAGAAGCTGCTGCTCTATACCGGCAGCATCCAGACTGCCGGCTCGGTTAAGGGCAAGAGCTCGGCCAAGCATGCCGTCTCGGACTGGATGGACATCGAGAAGGAGCGCGGTATCTCCGTTACTTCCTCGGTTCTGCAGTTCACCTACAACGGCGCCTGCGTCAACATCCTCGATACCCCCGGCCACCAGGACTTCTCGGAGGACACCTACCGTACCCTTATGGCTGCCGACGCCGCGGTCATGGTCATCGACGGCGCCAAGGGCGTCGAGGCCCAGACCAAAAAGCTCTTTAAGGTCTGTACGCTGCGCCATATTCCCATCTTCACCTTTGTGAATAAGCTCGACCACGAGGCTCGCGATCCGTTTGAGCTCATGTAAGAGATCGAGAACGTCCTGGGTATCAATACGTATCCCATGAACTGGCCGATTGGCAGCGGCCGCAACTTCCGCGGCGTGTTCGACCGTCAGACCCGTCGCGTCATTGCCTTTGAGGGCGACGGCCACGCCAATGCCACCAAGAAGGTCGCCGAGGTCGAGGCCGAGCTGGGCGACCCCGCCATGGATGAGCTTATCGGCGAGGAGAACCATAAGAACCTGATGGACGACATCGAGCTGCTCGATGGTGCCGGCGACGAACTCGACTTGGATGCCGTGGCCTGCGGCAAGCTGAGCCCGGCGTTCTTTGGCTCGGCGCTTACCAACTTTGGCGTGGAGCCTTTCCTGAAGGAGTTCCTGCGTCTGGCCCCGACACCGCGCGCCTATACCGATACGCTCACCAGCGAGCCGATCGATCCCTGCCGTGACGACTTTAGCGGCTTTGTGTTTAAGATCCAGGCCAACATGGACAAGAACCACCGCGACCGCATCGCCTTTGTGCGCATTTGCTCGGGCAAGTTCGAGCGCGGCATGGACGCCTTCCACGTGCAGGGCAACCGCAAGCTCAAGCTGGCGACGGGCACCTCGATGATGGCCGACGACCGCGCCATCGTGGACGAGGCGTACGCGGGCGATATCGTGGGCCTGTTCGATCCGGGTATCTTTAGCATCGGCGACACCGTGTGCTCCGGCAAGCGCCACGTGCAGTATCCGCAGATCCCGACGTTTGCCCCCGAGATGTTCGCTCGCATTACGCAGGTCGACACGCTCAAGCGCAAGCAGTTTGTGAAGGGCATGGAGGAGCTTGCCCAGGAGGGTGCCATCCAGATCTTCCGCGAGCTGGGTGCCGGCATGGAGAGCGTCATCGTGGGCGTGGTCGGCGTGCTGCAGTTTGAGGTACTTGAGCGCCGCCTCAAGGCCGAGTACCGTGTTGAGGTTCGTCGCCAGCCACTGCCCTATACGGACATTCGCTGGATTCAGAACGACCCCGATACCATTGACATTCCGGCTCTTTCGCTCACGCGCGACACCCTGCGCGTCGAGGACATGCGCGGCGGTAAGCTGCTGCTGTTCACGAGCCCGTGGAACGTGGATTGGGCAACTGACCACAACCCCGACCTTATCCTGTCGGAGTTTGGCAACGTGGCCTTTTAGCGCATCGGCGCGGTGGCCCTGCGGGGCTGCCGCGCCGTTTACTTGCCTGATGCCGTATGAGCGGCTATCATACCCACCGTCGTCTCAAGACCGGGGCGTCCGAGCAGTTCGGGTCCGATATCCTGCTCGTTAAACCTAAAACCAAAGGAGTACATAATGATCAAGAAGGTCATGGAGGACTACAAGGTCCTGTTGCGGAGCATTCCCGCGGCAACGGTTTCGCTGTTTTTCGTGAGCGTCATCATGATGAACCTGCTGGCCAACAAAGAGCTCATCAGCCTGCCGTATCTGGCACTCGATTGCGGCTTTGTGGTGAGCTGGGTTTCGTTTTTGTGCCAGGACATGATCTGCAAGCGCTTTGGCGCCAAGGCATCCATCAAAATCTCTATCCTCGCGCTGCTGGTCAACCTGGCCGTGAGCCTGTGCTTTTGGGCATGCTCGCTCACGCCCGGCATGTGGGGCGCCTACTACGACACGGGCATGATCGAGGTCAACAGCGCCCTTAACGCCACCATTGGCGGCACCTGGTACGTGGTGCTGGGCTCTTCGCTGGCAATGCTCGTTTCTGCCGTGGTTAATTCCACGCTCAACCAGTCGCTCGGCCGTATGCTCAAAAAGAATAACTTTGCGAGCTTTGCCTTCCGCTCCTATGTTTCTACGGGCATCGGTCAGTTTGTCGACAACCTGGTCTTTGCCATTGTGGTGAGCCACACGTTCTTTGGCTGGACCTGGGTGCAGGTCCTTATGTGCTCGCTGACCGGCGCTGTTGCCGAGCTGCTGTGCGAGGTCTTCCTGAGCCCCGTGGGCTACAAGGTCGTGCGTGGCTGGGAGCGCGAGAATGTGGGCGCCGAGTACCTCGAGCGCCACGCAACCGCCTAAGGAGCAAGTATGCGGGTTTTGATCACGGGCGCTTCGGGCGGTATCGGAGCCGCGTGCGTGCAGCGCTTTTTGGACGAGGGCCACGAGGTCGTGGGCTTTGATCTGCTGCCGGCGGCGATCGAACACGAGCGCTACCGCCATCTGATCGTTGATGTCCGCGAGCCGGACTCGTTTCCGGGCAACCTTGAGCCTCAGGTAATCGTAAACGTTGCCGGTACGCAGGATTCGGCTGACGACATCGCTGCCAACCTGCGTGGCACCATCAACGTGACCGAGCGCTACGCCTTTGTGGGGGAGGGGCTTGCCGCCAAGCCGACGCCGGCTATCAAATCCGTGGTCAATGTGGGCTCGGCGAGCGGGCATACGGGATCGGAGTTTCCCGCCTATGCTGCCAGCAAGGGCGGCGTTATCGCCTACACCAAGAACCTTGCAAACCGCCTGGCGCCGCAGGCCATCGCCAACAGCGTGGACCCGGGCGGCGTTATCACGCCGCTCAACCGTTGCGTGATGGAAGACGAACACCTGTGGAACCAGATTATGGAGCTCACGCCGCTTAAACGCTGGGCCACCGCCCAAGAGATCGCCGAGTGGATCTACTTTGTGGGCGTGACCAACCGGTTTATGACCGGGCAGAGCCTGCTGATCGATGGCGGCGAGGCCGGCCGCACACAATTTATTTGGCCCGAATAGGAAACGCGCCCGATGGAAAGCCGTCGGGCGCGTTTTTGATGTATCGGTTTTTAGCCGAGGCAAGTCCAGTTGACGGGGGTCGAGCCGTGTTGTTCGAGTAGCCGATTGGCAGCGGAGAAGGGGCGCGACCCTATAAAGGCGGGGAGTTCTGCCGTGGCACGGTTGGCCGAAAGCGGCGAGGGGTGCGTAGAGGCCAGGCAGAACTTGCCGGTTGCCTTGCCCGCGCCGATTGCGTCGAGCTTGCCCTCAACCATTTGCTGGGCAAAGCGTCCCCATGCCAAAAAGACGACCGGTTGGGGCAGCAGGCAGCAGCGTTCGATAACATAGTCGGTGAGCGTGCCCCAACCCAGTTTGGCGTGCGAGTTGGCGGCATGCTCGCGCACGGTGAGCGTGGTGTTGAGGAGCAGGACGCCCTGTTGTGCCCATGGGGTTAGGTCTCCCGTGGCGGGAATGGGGCAACCCAGATCGGCGTTGAGTTCCTTATAGATGTTGCGCAGACTCGGCGGCAACTTGGTTTGCGTCGCGGGGACCGAGAACGATAACCCCATGGCCTGGTTGGGTCCGTGATAGGGATCTTGACCCAAAATGACAACCTTGACCTGGTTGGCCGGCGTATAGGCGAGGGCATTGAACATGTCGTCTTGTGCCGGGTAGATAGTCTGCTCGGCACGTAAAAGGGCGATGCGCTCGAGCAGCTGGTTCGTCGTGTCACGTACCGGCTGCGGCGCATCGCCCAACCAAGTTGTTATGTTGCGGTCGCGAGTTGCGGTGTCCATGGGGCTCCTTTATGGCAGATGCTCTGTTGGCATCTATTGTAAAGGCGCACCGGTTGCCTTTATGCCGCGGCTGCATGAAGAGTGGGGTCTACGAGACGCGCTCGGGCGCTCCTGCCATGTGAGCGTGTCCTTGCGAGCGAAGGCACGGGAGCTCGACGGTTGCCACCATCACGCCGGTGAGGATGAGGGCGGCGCCAAAGAAGGCGATGGGGCTCAGGACCTCGCCGACCAGGAAGAACGAGAAGACGGCGGAGCAGACCGGCTCGAGCGAGAAGGCAAAGCCGGTGGTCTCGGCGGGCACGTGGGGCTGCACGAGCGTCTGGGTGATAAAGCCGTAGGCAGAGCAGATGAGTGCGAGCGCGATGACCACGACGATCTCGTTGGGCGTGCTGGGAAGCGTGAAACCGCCAAAGACGAATGCGGCGATGCCCGAGAACAGGCCGCCAAAGCCCAGCTGCCAAACGCCCAGAGCCAGCGGGTCGACATCTTCGACAAAGCGCTTCGCCACAATGATGTGGCCGGCATAGACAAAGGCCGAGAGCAGCATAATGATCGCACCGGGATTCAGGCTGGTAAAGTCGGCGCCCGAGAGCAGCAGCATACCGCAGGTGACGATGGCAGTGCCGATGAGCACCTTGCGCTCGGGGGCGCGGCGCAGCAGGGCCGCGTTGGCAAACGGCACGATCACGACCGTCAGACTCTGCAAAAAGCCGGCGGTGGAGGCGGAGGTGAGGCTGGAACCCAGACACATGCAGGTGAGCTCGGTTGCCATGATGGCGCCGATGATGGCGGCGCGAACCATAAGGTCGCGGTTAATGCGCAACGCGCGCTTGTGGAAGAGCAGCAGGCAGGCCGCAAAGGCGATGATGCAGCGCAGCGCAACGATGCTCGTGGCGTTCATGCTGTCCATGCCGATCTTCATAAGGGGGTACGAAAAGCCCCATGCGACGGGAACGGAAAATGAGAGCGCGATTGCTTTTTTGCGATCCATGGGACTCCTTTTGTTACAGAACGGTTTCGCAAAAAGGATTCTGCTCCCAGATTTGGATGTAGTAAAGCGAATGTATCTTCAGTATGATTAAGAAATACTAATGTTGCTAGATAAAGCGCTGGCAAAACGTTTTACGGCTACATCGATGTGGAGGCACGATGGCATCGCGATATCAGATTGTATGTATGGTGGTCGATTGCGGCAGTCTGAAGGGCGCGGCCGACGAGCTGGGCTATACGCAAAGCGCGGTGAGCCAGGCCGTCAAAGCGCTCGAGCGCGAGCTGGGTACCACGCTTATCGAGCGCGGCAAGCAGGGCGTTTCGCTTACGCGCGACGGCAAGCAGTACCTGCCGTATCTGCGCCAAATCGTAACTGCCGAGGCCGAGCTTGAGGGCAAGCGCCAGGAATTGCTGGGACTCTCCTCGACTGATATTCGTATCGCAACGTTTACCAACGTGAGCCGCACCGTGTTGCCGCGCGTGATCCGCGACTTTGGTGCCCTGCATCCGGGTGTACGCTTTACGCTCAAACAGGGCGATTACACGCGCAATGCCCAGTGGGTGCACGATGGCGTGGTTGATTTTTGCTTTACGGCACGCGGATTTACTGCTGGGCTCGAGAAGCGCGTGGTCTATCACGATGAGTTGGTAGCACTGTTGCCGGCCGCGCATCCGCTGACGGCAAAGGAAAAGGTGACGCTCGCCGACCTGGCGTCCGAGCCGTTTGTGCTGCTGGATGAGGGCGAACAGAGCCTGGTGCTCGATGCATTCGCGGCGCATGGGCTGTCGCCGCACGTGACGAGCGAGGTGACCGACGACTACACCATCATGGCGATGGTGGAGGAGGGCCTAGGTGTGAGTATGCTGTATCGCCGTACCGTCGAGGGCATGAGGGCCGATATTCGCGTGCGTCCCATCGTGCACGCTCCCTCGCGTGACGTGGTGGCAGCCTGGCGCAGCTGGGACACCATGCCTATCGCCACGAGGCACTTTATCGACTATATGAGCTCACATATTGTCAATTAATGACTGGCATGGCGTTGAGTGCGGTGTTTAGCGGGCTGTCGCTTTGGCTTGGGCGGCGCGATAGGTGCGTGCCGGGTGGCAGAGTAGTACCGCCACGACCATAAAGAACGCCGTGGTGCCCAGGCTGATGGGGTAGACCATCATGATGTTCGCAAAGGTGCGGAAGTGCGGGAACACGCAGAATACCCAATAGAAGCGAATACCGCAGACGCAGATCATGGTGATGAGGGCGGGCATGAGCGAGATGCCAAAGCCGCGCAGGTAGCCGGACATGTTTTCGTAGAACATGCTAAAGGCGTAGGCAGGGAAGATCGAGCACACGCGGATATAGCCGATCGAGACGATGTTGGGGTCGCTGTTGAACAGCGCCAGGATTTCGCGTCCCAAGCCTACGATGATGACGATGGTGGTGAGCGCGACGATACCGCCTTCGATCAGGCAGACCTTGAGCGTCTTGGTGCAGCGGTCGATCTGGCGAGCGCCGTGGTTTTGTCCCACAAAGGTGGTGCAAGCCTGGCTAAAGCTGTTGAGCAGGTTGTAGCACACGTACTCCAAGCTCATGGCGGCGCTTGATGCCGCCATGACCTCGGTGCCCAAGCTGTTGATGGCGGACTGGATGATGATGTTGGCGACGGCAAAGACAGCGCTTTGGATGCCGGCGGGCAGGCCGATCTTGACGATGCGCTTGAGGGCGACGGGGTCTAAGCCTAAGTCGCGTGGGGTGACGCGGACGACGGAGTCGGTCTTGAGCAGGTGGACAAAGAGTGTGGCGGCGCTGACGGTGTAGGCGATGGCGGTGGCGATGGCGACGCCCGCGACGCCCCAGTGGAGCACGGGGACAAAGATGAGGTCCAGGCCAATGTTGAGGACGGTGGACACGGCGAGCGCCTGCAGCGGCATGCGGGTGATGCCGACGGAGCGGAAGATCGCGGCCTCAAAGTTGTAGAGCAAGATCGAGGGCATGCTGAGCAAAAAGACGCGCAGGTAGAGCGAAGCGAGCGGCATGGTCTCGGCAGGCACGTTGAGCGCAGCGAGCATGGGCTCGGCAAAGATCTCGCCCAGTGCGATGACGACAAAGCCCACGAGCGCCATTAAAATCGAGGTATGGACGGCGCGTTTGACCATGTTCTGATCGTTGCGGCCGATAGCGTTGGCGATGACCACGTTGGAGCCAAGCGACATGCCAATAAAAAGGTTGAGCATAAGACTGGTAAGCGGAACATTGGAGCCGACCGCCGCCATGGCGAGGGTTCCCTGGTCGCCCGAGAAGTTACCGATGATGACCGTGGCGATGAGGTTCGACAGCTGCTCCAAGATGCTCGTGGCGGCCACGGGGAAGGCGAACAGGGGAATATTGCGCCACAGCGAGCCGGTGGTCATGTCAATGTGCTTAGATGCGGTATCAGCCATACGCTCTCAATCTCGAATATGCTTTTCTGTGCTTATTTGCGCAGACGATGATACTCCTAATGCAACCAGTCGGCACTTAGGCAGTCGGCACTTAGGGACGTTCCTTTTCTGCCGGCAGCTGGGGACACTCCTTGGTCATTCAAGAACGTCCCCAATGACTAGGTGGGGAAGGCGTGCGACAATGGTGGGCGTTGTGTTGTTCGCGCTAAGGAGTTGCCATGTTGTTGTGTCCCGTTTGCCATGAGCCGTTGGTGGACGACGAGCGCGGTGCTGCATGTGCGGGCGGACACCGGTTTGACCGTGCGCGCGAGGGCTATCTGTATCTGCTGCGCTCGTCCAAGAGCGGCGACTCCATGGGCGATCCCAAGTCGCAGGCGCGCAGCCGTCGTGACTTTCTGAACCGTGGATACTACGCGCCGTTGCGCGATGCGATGGTCGAGCTGGTGCGCGAGCGGGTGTCTGGGCGTGCCGCGTCTGCGAACTGCCCTATGACGTTGCTCGATATTTGCTGTGGCGAGGGCTATTACACGAGTGCCATGGGTGCGGTGCCGGGCGTGGATGCTTACGGTTTCGACCTGGGCAAAGAGATGGTGCGCCTGGCCGCCAAGCGCGGCGATGCGACCTACTTCGTGGCCAACATGAAGGACATCCCCGTGGCTGATGGCGCCTTTGATATGGTGACCGAACTCTTTGCTCCCTTTAACGAGCGTGAGTTTTCTCGCGTGCTGGCGCCCGAGGGTTCGCTCTACACCGTGGTGCCGGGTGCCCGTCATCTGTTTGGGCTCAAGGAGGTGCTCTACGACACGCCATATCTCAACGACGAGAAGCTGCCGAAGACTACCGAGCTCGAGTTGGTCGGAACGCAGCGGGTGTCTGCGAACATTACGCTCCAGACCCAGGCTGACATCGAGGCGGTGTTCCAGATGACGCCGTACTACTACCGCACGCGCCCTGCCGACAAAGAGCGCCTGGCAAATTTGGATACCCTTCAAACCGACATCAACTTCATCATCGCCGAGTACCGCCACTGCTAGCAACCTGCCAAAAGGGACAGGTTTATCTTGGCCGGTTTTATCTGGGCAAACGTAAAGGGCCGACCGCGTTGCTGCGCGATCGGCACTTTTAGTTGCTTGGCTGCAGAGGGTATGAGAAGCGAGCGCTTACAGGCGATCCTTGTTCTCGGCCTTGACGTCGTGCGCCTGCTGAACAAAGAACAGGTCGTACACCACGATGACAAAGGCGCCAAAGTTGATGGCGTCGCCGCCAAACGCGGGAAGCGTGAGCACCGCCTGGGCAAGCGTGGCGACTGCAGCAACGATACCGAGCTTAAACGCGCCGTCAACCTGCGAAGGCTTGTTGGCACCCTTGATGCCCGCAACGCCTGCGGCGAGATCGATGAGGCCCTTGACGATAATCACGGCCGCGGCGAGCATGGCGTTCGATCCGTAGGTGGACTCGAACTTGCCGGTCGCGATGCCGGCGATTCCAATGACGAGGCTGGCGATGCCCAGAACAAAATAAATCAGGGCAAGGATTTTGAGAGTCTTGCGAGTGAAACTCATGGCTGGTCCTTTCGATACGAGTACGTCAACCTGGCGCACCCCATGTGCTGCACATATGGTGAAGCACATTGTAGTTCAACGGGGCGATGCATGCGTTTGAAAGCGTCTCTTGCCTGTACGGTCCAACCTTTCAAAAAGGAAAGCTGGACGTAAGTCAAATCGATGGCAGCTCATGTGCGGCGCTGAGATGATGGGGCCATGGTAAGAGTTGGACCGAAGGAGGAGCCATGATGTACGGAGTCAAGCAAGTGCGTGAACCGCGGTCGTTGGGAAGGCGCATGGGTGATTCTGTGATCGCTGCCGTGTGCACGGGATTGATGGCGGTGCTTTGCATTGGGATGCTGTGGGCCATGTCGCATGTGGGACAATAGCGGACAGTTGGGTGCCGACTGAGGTGGCGCTCACGTATTCGTTTTGCTTGCTAAGGAGTGTCCATGGGCGTCGTCGATCCCTTTTCTGTTGCTCGGGCTGCTGGGCTCGAGCTCGTGCGGACGTCCGAGGGCCTCACGCTCACCGATGGCACGATGGAGCTGCGTGCCGATTTTGGCCGCATGCTTCCGCGGCTCAAGCAGGGTCGTCTGCAGCAAGAGCTGTTGGTAAAGGCTGCGCGCACAAAAGGCATCGAGCAACCATGGGCGATTGATGCCACAGCAGGCTTTGGCGAGGACTCGCTGCTGCTGGCGGCCGCGGGCTTTACCGTCGATCTGTATGAACAGGATTGCGTGATCGCGGCGCTTCTCAAGGATGCCTTGGATCGCGCGGCAGACGATCCGGCGCTTGCAGCTACCGTGTCGCGCATGCGCTTGCATGCGGGCGAGGACAGCATCGCCGGCCTTCGCCATGTAGCTGAGTTGATTGGGCAGGGCGAGCTCGCGACTCCCGACGTGGTGTATCTGGACCCCATGTTTCCCGAGCGCACCAAGAGTGCGGCGGTCAAAAAGAAGTTCCAACTCTTGCACCATCTGGAACAGCCGTGCGCCGGTGAGAGGGCACTGGTCGAAGCCGCGCTTGCGGCGCGGCCGCGCAAGGTCGTTATCAAGCGGCCAGTGAAGGGGCCGCTGCTTGCCGGCGTTAAGCCGAGCTATCAGCTCGCGGGCAAGGCCGTTCGCTACGATGTTTTGGTGCCGCCGCGCCCGTAGCTTGCGTGCGATGGCCGGCGCTTCGCCAGCGCCGTGCCGATGCGGGGCCTATTTCCAGGGGTGCGACGTCAGATGCCATCCGCCGCAGTATTCGCATTTGTAGCAGGCAAGGCCGCGCCGCCCGCGGTTTTCGCAGTCGGCCATAACTGCCTCGGCCTCGGCGCGCGTGTCGTAACGGTTTTTGCGTTCGCACGACTTGTAGCGCCAGGCTTCATCGCGCTCGGCGTCTAGTGCGTCGCGGCGCTCGTCTTCGCGCGCAAACAGATCGCTCATATCGCCGCCGGTGGCAGCGCCCAAAAACTCGCTCTTTGCCTTTGACCAGGCGGCTCGCTTTTTGCTCCCCATCTGCTTCGCGCCCCTCTTCAAACGCTGGTATCATTGCTCAATCAAAGTGATACCAATAAACGTGAGGTCGCCGCGTGATGATCAGAAAAACCCTCGATACCGACATTCCTGCCGTCATGGCTATCTATGACGCGGCCCGCGCTTTTATGCGCGCGCATGGCAACGCCACGCAGTGGCCCGAGGGCACGCCTTCTGCCGAGCAGCTGGCTGCCGATATCGCCGCTGGTGGCAGCTATGTGTGCGAAGTTGACGGTCACGTGGTAGCGACGTTTGCCTTTTTACCGGGTCCGGACGAGTGCTATGACGTGATTGAGGACGGTCAATGGCGCAGCGACACTCCGTATGCCGTGCTGCATCGCGTGGCATCCGACGGCACCGTGCACGGTATCGCGGCGGCGATGTTTGCCTTTGCCAAGGAATGCGCCGACCATCTGCGTATTGACACGCACGAGGACAACTTGCCCATGCAGGGCGCCATCGCCAAGGCGGGGTTCGAGCGTGTCGGTATCGTCTATGTGTCCGACGGCACGGCGCGTGTCGCGTTTGATTGGCTGCGCGAGGCGTAGGAGCCAAGGCACGTATCATCACCCAGCTCAAATAAAAAATGGCCCCGAGTGGGGCCATTTTTGGTAAAACGCGTCGTTGTGGGACTCGCATTGTTACCGCCCCAGATGAACCCGGGCAGACAAAAAGGGGAGGTGCCGGCTTTCGCAAGGCGCGAACCTACGAAAATCGCCGCGCGGCAACGCGGGGCGATGAGCTCGGTCGGGGGATAGGGCCCGCTTCGCCCACCGGCCCGTAAATTGTATCATCCAGTGTGGAGCGTGAACGCCCGTTGCCGCGTGCGATGGGCTTGCAATAAGAGGAGAGCCATGTCGAAGCAAGCGGTCGTTGGAATCTTGGCGCATGTCGATGCCGGCAAGACCACGTTGGCCGAGGCCATGCTGTTCAACGCGGGCCGCATTCGCAAGCGTGGCCGCGTGGACGATGGCGATTCGCATCTGGACACTAACACGATCGAGCGCGAGCGCGGCATCACGATTTTCTCGTCGCAGGCCGTGCTCGACCACGGCGATACCCACGTCATGCTCGTGGATGCTCCCGGCCATGTCGATTTTTCTGCCGAGGCGGAGCGCACACTGCGTGCCCTGGACTACGCGATTCTGGTGGTGGGCGCCAACGATGGCGTGCAGGGGCACACCGAAACCCTGTGGCGCCTGCTTGCACGCTATGACATCCCGACGTTCATCTTCATCAACAAGATCGATTTGGAGAATCCCGGCCGCGATGTTTTGCTGGCACAACTCGGGCAGCGTCTTTCCGAGGGCTGCCTGGATGCCAACGAGCTGCTGGCGGGCGGCGCCGTTCAGGAGGACGCTGCTGCGTTGGACGAAGCGGCGCTCGAGGAGTTTCTTGAAGCGGGTGAGCTTTCTGTCGCAACGCTGTCGCGCATGGTTGCCGAGCGCAAGCTCTTTCCCTGCTTTGCCGGCTCGGCGCTCAAGGACCAAGGCGTTGACGAGCTACTGGATGGTATATGCGCGCTGATGCGTGAGCAGGCGTGGCTCCCGGAGTTTGCCGCGCGCGTCTATCGTGTCAGCCGCGGGGATCGTGGCGAGCGCTTGGCTTGGGTTAAAGTGACCGGCGGCACGCTGCGCGCAAAACAGATGATCAGCGGGCATTCCAGTGCCGAGGCGTGGGAACAGAAGGTCGATCAGGTACGCATCTATAACGGCGAGAAGTATGAGCTTGCCCAAGAAGTTGCTGCTGGCGGTATTTGCGCCGTGACGGGTCTTGCGCACGTTCGCCCAGGGGACGCCCTGGGCACGGAGTCCGCGGGCGATGCGCCCGTCATCGCTCCGGTCCTCACCTATACGGTGCTGCCGGGCGAACACGACGTTCATGCGGTGTTTAAAGCGCTGAGTGAGTTGGCGGACGAAGATCCCATGCTCGGCGTAAGCTGGAATACGCATCTTGAGCAGATCCATTTGCAGTTGATGGGCGCCGTGCAACTCGAGGTCGTGCAGCGGGTGTTGGCCGATCGCTTTGGCCTTTCGGTTGCGTTTGAGCCCGGCGGCATTCTCTATAAGGAGACTATTTCGCGGCCGGTCGAGGGCGTGGGCCACTTTGAGCCGCTGCGCCACTATGCCGAGGTGCATCTGCGCCTGGAGCCGTTGCCGGCGGGTTCGGGTGTGCAGTTTGGCACCGTGACCTCGACCGACGAGCTCGATCTTAACTGGCAGCGTTTGGCACTCACCAACGCTATGGAGCGCGACCACCTGGGCGTGCTGACGGGCTCGCCCATCACCGATGTGCGCATTACGCTCACGGGCGGCCGCGCGCATGCCAAACACACCGAGGGCGGCGATTTTCGCCAGGCCACGTATCGCGCGATTCGCCAGGGTTTTATGCAGGCGCGCGAGGTCGGCGCAGACGTGTTGCTGGAGCCGTGGTACCACTTTGAGCTCGAGGTGCCGGGGGAGTGCGTGGGCCGGGCGTTGTCAGATGCCACACGCATGGGTGCCGAGTACGAGCCGCCGACGATGGCGGGAGACCGAGCGAAGCTTGTGGGTCGCGTGCCGGCATCCGAGGTGCAGGATTACGCGCTGGAGGTGGCTGCCTACACGAGCGGGCGCGGTCATCTGTACCTGGAGTTCGCCGGTTATGCGGCTTGCCATGATGCCGAGCGCGTAATCGAGACGGCCGCCTATGAGCCCGAGGCCGATCTGCCCAACACACCCGACTCGGTCTTTTGCTCTCATGGCGCCGGCTACACGGTCAAATGGTATGACGTGCCCGCCGCAGCGCACGTAAAGATCGATCCCGCCACCTTCCGTCCCTGGCGAGCAGCAGACGCCGAGTTTTTCGGCCACATGTGACAAAGGGACAGCCCCTATGTCACATGCTATTGGTATAACTCAGTATAAGTTGGTATAACTGTTACCAGGGTTTGCCAATCCGAGGAGGCCGATATGAATCCAAATCCCTTTAAGCCCACAGCTGGTAAGCGGCCTCCGATACTCATCGGTCGCGAGTCGGTCATCGAAGATTTTGAGGAAGGGCTCGACAACGGCGCCGGAGCGCCGGGCAGGCTCATGCTCATTACGGGAAACCGCGGCTGTGGCAAAACGGTTCTCCTGCGGGAGCTGCAACGTCTAGCCAGCGAGCGCGGATGGGCGGTTGTCTCCGATTCCGCTTCGCTTGGTTTGTGCGACCGCTTGGCCGACGCGCTTCGCTCGAATAAACCCGTTGTGACGTCAATGGAGTTTGGGCCGTCGTTTGGCCGGATGTCGGTCGAGGCGGCGCGGGCAAAAGGCGAGACATTGCGAGGGCTGGTCAACGAGCGTCTCAAGAAGCTCGGTCCGGGCAAGGGCGTCTTGTTTGCGATTGACGAGGCACAATCGGTGTCTATCGAGGAACTGGCGGCTCTTGCCGTCCTCTATCAGCAGGTGCTCGGAGACCAGGATGCCACGGGCTTGCCCGATAGCGACCAGCGCGGTCTTGCGCTGGCGTTCGCCGGCTTGCCCAGTATGGTTGACGATCTGCTCGAAGAGCCGAGCGTGACGTTTTTGCGGCGTGCCCAGCAGCGTACGTTGGGGGCAATATCTTTGCCCAAAGTGCGCGATTCGTATATCCAGACGGTCAAAGACGCTGGTCTTTACGTTGACGCGGAGACGGCGGACCTTGCGGCGCGCAAGAGCATGGGGCATCCCTATATGGTTCAGCTGGTGGGCTATTACATGTGGCGGTCTGCTGTCCGGCGTGGCTCGCAGGTCATCGAAAGGCGCGATGTCGAGAATGGCCATGCGGATGCCGTCTCCGAGTTCTACGAAGCGGTTGACGCACCTCTGTATTACGGTCTGCGCAGCCCTCAGCGCCTCTTTATCGAGGCTATGGCGGTTGACGAGGACAAGCCGACGCGCACGGCGGATATCATTGAGCGCTGCGACCGTACCCAGAGCTGGGCGAGTAAATATCGCGCAAGCCTGATTCGCGAGCGCGTCATCGAGGCCGCCGGATACGGCCTTGTGCGGTTTACCGTGCCCATGCTGGGCGAGTATATCCGCGACCGCGTTTTATGGCATGAGTAGGGTGATAAAGGTGACGGAACAGAAGATGAGCCCGCAGGCTATCGAGGTGCGCGGTGCACGTGTCCACAATCTCAAGGACATCGATATCGATATTCCGCTGGGGAGGCTCGTGGGCATTGCCGGCGTGTCGGGCTCGGGCAAGAGCTCGCTGGCGCTGGGAGTTCTTTATGCCGAGGGCTCGCGCCGTTACCTGGAGGCGCTCAGCACCTATACTCGACGTCGCCTGATGCAGGCCGAGCACGCCCAGGTGGACGAGGTATTGCACGTACCGGCGGCACTCGCGTTGCATCAGCGTCCCAGTGTGCCAGGCGTGCGCTCGACCTTTGGTACCATGACCGAGCTCAACAACAGTCTGCGTTTGCTCTTTAGCCGCTGTGCCCATCACGTGTGCCCACATTGCGGGGCGCGTGTGGAGCCGAGCCTTAACGTGGCTGCGGGCCTGTCGCTCACGTGCCCCGCATGCGGCCGCGAGTTCTACGCGCCGAGTGCCGAGGACCTTGCCTTTAACAGCGGCGGTGCGTGCCCTACCTGCGGCGGCACCGGTGTCATGCGCGAGGTGGACGAAGCGAGCCTGGTGCCCGACGAGTCAAAGACCATCAACGAAGGCGCGGTGCTTCCCTGGGGTACGCTCATGTGGGATCTGATGAAGCAGGTAGCCGGCGAGATGGGCGTGCGCACCGACGTGCCGTTTAACCAGCTCACGCCTCAAGAGCGCGACATCGTGTTCCACGGTCCGGCGGTTAAAAAGCACATTCTCTACGTTCCCAAAAACGGCGAGGGCGCCACGCCGCTCGATTTTACCTATTACAACGCTGTCTATACCGTCGAGAATGCGCTCGCCAAGGTTAAGGACGACAAGGGCCTCAAGCGCGTGGCGCGCTTTTTGCGCGAGGGGCCATGCCGTGACTGTGGCGGCACGCGTCTCTCCGAGGCCGCACGCCATCCCCAGGTGCGCGGTATCAATCTGGCGCAGGCCGCGGCTATGACGCTGGGTGAGGCGATTGAGTGGGTGCGCGGGGTGCCCGCATCCTTGCCGGCCGAGATGCAGCCCATGGCGACGGATATCTGCGATTCGTTTTTGAGCACGGCCCGTCGACTGGTCGATCTGGGCCTCGATTACCTTTCACTCGACCGCGCCGGTGCCACGCTCTCCACGGGCGAGCGTCAACGCGTGCAGCTCGCCCGCGTGGTGCGTAACCGATCGACGGGCGTGCTCTATGTGCTGGACGAGCCCTCGATTGGCTTGCATCCTGCCAATGTCGACGGCCTGGTAGGCGTGATGCGCGATTTGGTGGATGACGGCAACACCGTGGTCGTTGTCGACCACGACACGCGCGTACTGGCGGAAGCCGACTATCTGGTCGAGATGGGCCCCGTTGCCGGAGCAGGCGGCGGCAATGTGATCGCCGCGGGCGCGGTAGGCGAGGTCGAAGAATCGCAGGGCAGCCGCATCGCCCCATTTTTGCGCTCGGAGCCTGAGCGCTTGCGTCCGCAGGTGCCTGACGACGAAATGTTTGACCGGGGCCATATCCGCATGGCGACCGATGCCATCCATACCGTCAAACCGCTCGAAGTCGATATACCGCGCGGTCGCCTTGTCGCGGTGACGGGCGTTTCGGGTTCGGGTAAGACGACGTTGGTGCTCGAGACACTCATCCCGGCACTTAAGGCGCAGGCAGCCAGCGAGCGCCTGCCAAAACACGTGCGTTGGGTCGATGCCGAGGGCATTGCACGTGCCAACCTGATAGACGCCACGCCCATCGGTGCCAACGTGCGTTCGACGGTAGCGACTTATGCCGACATCCATGATGAACTGCGTCGCGCCTTCGCCCGCACGCCCGAGGCCAAGGCAGCCGGCTACAAGGCAGGCGCATTTAGCTACAACACTGGCGCTTTGCGCTGCCCTACGTGCGATGGCACGGGTTCGATATCGCTCGACGTGCAGTTTTTGCCCGACGTCGAGATCGTTTGCCCGGCATGTCGCGGCTCACGTTATGCAGATGCGGCTTCGCATATCCATCGCGAGGGCAAGGACGGGAGCTTGCTGACGTTGCCGCAGCTTATGGACATGAGTGTGGACGAGGCCCTCGACGCCACGGTGGGACTCAAGAAGGTTCAGGCGCGCTTGCAGACCTTGCACGACCTGGGCTTGGGTTATCTCACACTTGGCGAGCCCACACCGGCGCTTTCGGGCGGCGAGGCGCAGCGTCTTAAGCTCGCGAGCGAGATGGGCCGCGTGCAGGATGATGCCGTGTTTGTGTTCGACGAGCCCACGATCGGCCTGCACCCGCTCGATGTTCAGGTGCTGCTGAGTGTGTTCGACGGCCTCGTCGCCAAGGGCGCCACAGTTGTCGTGATCGAACACGACCTCGACCTTATCCGCAACGCCGACTATGTGATCGACATGGGCCCGGGCGGCGGTGACGCGGGCGGGCAAATCGTCTGCGCCGGCACGCCGGGCGACATCGTGGCCTGCCCCGCAAGCATCACCGGCCGCTACCTATAACCGAATGTGACAAAGGGACAGTTCCTTTGTCACATTCCCGGAAAGCCTGTTTGGCGCAGGGCCTCGTAGAGGACGATGGCGGCGCTGTTGGAGAGGTTGAGAGCGCTGATGCGGTAGTCGTCCGGGTCGACGAAGTTGCCGCAGATATCCTGTCGAAGGATGGCTTCGTGGCTGTCCTCGGTATGCCCGAGCGACTCCTCGTGGGCCTCCCAGGCGTCGGCGTTTTCGAGCGAGTCGCAATCGCGCAACATGGGGATGCGCTCGCAGCGCTCGGGCGCCGCGGCAAGCAGCGGCTCGGGAATGCCCGAGCTCTCGCTGCCAAAAACCAAGTAGTCGCCGTCGCGGTAGGTACTTTGCGCATAGGTGCGGCGTGCCTTTTTGGTCAGCAGATGTAGGCGCTCGTCGGCAGGGGAGAGGTCGTTGCGCGCAAGGAAATCCTTCCAGCCGACATAGGTCGTCACGTCCAAGTTTTGCCAGTAGCCCAGGCCGGCGCGACGCACCGTCTTGTCGTCGAGCGAAAACCCCAGCGGCTCCACCAGATGCAGGCGGGCGCCGGTAACCACGCAGGTACGGCCGATATTGCCCGTATTGGCCGGAATCTCGGGCGCATACAGCACAATGTTGAACATGAATCTCCTTGGCATAGAACGAAAAACCACCACGAAGGGGACAGGCACCTTCGTGGTGGTTTGGCGGTTACGTAGGCGGAAAATGCCCGCTTGGATAAACCTAGGCGCGGTGCCAGTCGGTCAGGCAGGCATCGAGGGAGGCGATGAGCGCATCCTTGTCCATGTGACGGCCGATGATGCACAGGCTCGTCATGCGGTCGCCCGTCTCGTCGTCCCAAATCTGCATGATCTCGGGGTTCTCGTCGATGATCTTCTGCTTCTCGCCCTCGGGCGCGGAGTCAACGAACAGACCGTTCTCCATCAGGCGCATTTGGTGGCCGGCCTGCTCGAACATGTAGCACATGTCCGGATCGCCGGTCTGCCACAGCGGACCCTTGACGCGGATGACCTCGTCGGGCCACTCCTGCTCAACAAAATCGGTGAACTTCTGCAGGTCAAACGGCTTGCGGCGCGAGTACACAAAGGTCTCGATGTCGTACTCGAGCACCTCGGGGTCGTCGTGCTCCTCGGGATGCTCCATGGCCTCGATCCAGGCGGCGGAGTTGTAGGCGCGCATAAAGTCGAAGCGGTCGGTGTCGAGCAGCTCCTCCATGGGGACCTCGCCGTTTTGGGCCTCGACAATCACGGCGTCCTTCTGCAGGCTGCGCACGATAGCCTTGAGCTCGGCGATCTGCTCAGGGCTCACGGTATCGGTCTTGTTGAGGATCAGCGTGGAGCAGAACTCGATCTGCTGGATGAGCAGGCTCTCGATGTCGTCCTCGTCGATATCCTCGGCCAACAGGTCGCGGCCGCCGTTGAACTCGTCGTACATGCGGGCGCAATCGACCACAGCCACGATGTTGTCGAGTGCAAGCTTGGGCTGGCCGCCCACCTTGGCCTCGTCGCAGAAGCTCGAGATGGTGTAGGCGATGGGGATAGGCTCGCAGATACCCGAGGCCTCGATGATGATGTAGTCGAACTTGCCCGAATCGGCGATGCCCTGCAGCTGGTTGGCAAGGTCGTCCGAAAGCGTGCAGCAGATGCAGCCGTTGGTGAGCGGGATGAGGTCATCGGTCTCGGAAAGGCCGCCGTCGGCGATGAGACTGGCGTCCACATTGATCTCGCCGATATCGTTGACGATCACGGCGGCGCGGATGCCGCCGTCGTTAGCGAGGATGTGGTTGAGCAGCGTGGTCTTGCCGGCACCGAGGTATCCGGTAAGCATGATGATCTTCACGGGTTTGTTGGGCATGTGCCCTCCTTTGTTAGACATGGCTTACAGTTGAATCTTATGCCAAACGCCTGCTCTTATACCCATGCGCCGGCAAATAACACAGGCTACTCCCAGGCTCCCCATACATCGGGGCAATAACCGACGGTGGCCTTTTTGCCGTTGCGCACGATGGGCTCGGCTAGAACCTGCTGGTTTTCGAGCAACTTGTCGAAGCGCTGGCTAGGGGTGAGGTGCTGGATGAGCGCGAGCGTCTCCTCGTCCTTGGCTTTGGGGTTGAGCAGCTTGTCGATGCCGCCGACCGCCTGCATCACGCTCGTGAGCTCGCCCTTGCTCATCTCCTTTTCCTTAAGGTCGATAAACTGCACCTTAATGCGGCGCTCCTTAAAATAGCGCTGGGCCTTCTTGGTGTCGAAGGACTTCTTGGTGCCAAAAATTTGCACGTTCATATAATGTTCCGCCGTTCTAACGAATGAAGTTGGTCCTGGCGCGATCGGCTTCGGGGGCTTCGATGCCGGCGACCTGTCCTGCCTCGATGCAACGCAGGAGCCAGGCCATGTTTTTGCCGATATTTCGCATGGTGGCCAGACCCTCGGCATCTCCATCGGCCTCGCCCGGCACAGCGCCAAAGACGTTGTTCCAGTAGGTGGAGGCGACCACGGGCATCTGGTTGATGGTGAAGTACTTGTTGAGTACATCGAAGGTGGTCGACGTGCCGCCGCGACGGGCGACGGCGACCGCGGCACCCGGCTTGTGCACAAAGGCCTTGCTGCCAGCATAGAATGCGCGGTCGAGAGCCGAGAGGATGCGTCCGCTGGGATGCGCATAGTAGACGGGGGAGCCAAAGACAAAGCCATCTGCCTGCTCGGCGGCAGCGATGAGCTCGTTCACCACGTCGTCGTCAAAGGTGCAGCGACCGCCAAGCTTGCCGCACTGACCGCAGCCGATGCAGTCGCGGATGGGCTTGGCGCCCAGTTGGAATACCTCGCTGTCGATGCCCTCGGCTTTAAGTTGCTCGGCGACTTCGGCGAGCGCGCGAGCGGTGTTGCCGTTTGCCTTGGGGCTGCCATTGACCAAAAGAACCTTCATCACAAACTCCCTCTGCTGTTGGTGACTTCTGCAGAGGATTATCGCACGATGGGGGAGGCGGTGCGGGCGTGGTGCTAATCCAGTTTGGTACCTGGCACCTGCACGGCTTTCCCGAGCAACACTTTGAGCTCGTTCAAAATGGAAACGGGCTGTCGGTCGACGGTATCCAAATGAAGCGTGGCCACGCGAAGGGGCGGCTGATATTCAAACGAGCCAAAGAGCACGGGAGAGCCCAGGAACCGCTCGATTTCCTTTGCGATCGCGTCGGTCTCTTCGGGATCGAATTCGTCGAAAAGCGCCACGAACATCGGTCCGGTCGAGCGGAACAGACGACCCTTACCGCGCGAACAATCCATGAGGCAGGCGGCGCTCTCCGCCAAAACGCGGTCGCCTGCATCAAAGCCAAAGCGGGCATTGACCTGAGCGATATCGTCGATTTTAATGGCGACCAAGCCCGCCTTGCGCGCGACGCGACGCATTTCGCCAATGGCGTTGACCAGGGCGTGGATGTCGCCCAGGCCGGTCACGGAATCGGTCGTATCTGCCAAGCTGCGGTTGATAATCATGCCCACGTACATGTTGGGCTCGGTATCGGTGCCGTCCAAGCGGTAGCCCGTGCAGTCGCAAAGCACGTATGCTTCGGTGGCATCCATCACGCGATACTGCATGTAGTGGAAGTGCCACGTACCGTTTATCACCATGTCGAGCTCGGCGCGTACGTTGTCGCGGTCCTCGGGGTGAACGCGGGCAAGCCACAAGTCGAGTGAGTTGTAGGGATGCTGGGAGGGCAGGTCAAAATCGCGTACGGCATTAACCGACCATTGTGATTCGCCCGTATCGAGATTGAGGATAAACGGATAGCGCGTCTCGGAGCTCATAGAGATCGCTTGGAATACGCGGTCGTTGCACGGAAGCTGCTCGGCAATTGGGTGTGGCGGCGCGTCATTGTCTTTCGGTTGCTGCACACGATGCATAAGCTTATAGCGATACATCTTGCGATCGGCATCCATCGTCATCTGGCGACGCGTGTCGCCGGCAAGTGGATTGACGCGCGAGCAGCCAAAGCTAAAGCTAGCGATCATGGGCGCCTTGCCACCTGAGCTCGCCTCGATCAGCCCGGCACGTACCTGCTCCAAGCGCTGCTCGAGTTCAGTCTCGTTTGCAGAGAGCGAGATAAGCACAAATTCGTCTCCACCGATACGGAACAGCAGGTCATTGGGTTCCATTGTCTCGGTGAGTGCACGGCAGATGCTCAGGATGTAGCGATTGCCCTCGGTGTGGCCAAACGTATCGTTGCAATGCTTAAGGCGATCGATATCGATATAAGCGCAGGTGAAGGGGGTGCCTTTGTGCCAAAGCAGCTCGGCATAACGGTGGAGTCCAGCACGGTTGCCAAGATTGGTGAGCGAATCGATATAGGCGCCGCGCTCAAGCAGCTCGCGTTCTTGCTGCAGGATGGCAAATGTCTTCTGTAGCTGCTCGCCGATGGCGCACAGCTCCGTGGGCAGCGCGGCAACATCGAGCTCGGCGGTCGAGACCCCGTTCGCAAGTCGCTGAAGATAGGCAATGATCGATTGCTCGCCCAGGCGATACGACTCGTTCATGATGGATAACCTCCTTGGGCACAACAGTGGTTTGCATCATATCCCCAATTCGGTTTGGATTGGGGGCATAAGTTAGCCAATGGGGACAAGCGCCCCTTCGGCGGTATCGTTTTGCGCGCGAGCGTATCAGTTTTTGTTACCGCCATCGAGCAATGCCTCAAAATCCTTTGCCTGCATGGGGCGGTAGTAGAGGAAGCCCTGAGCGTAGTGGGCACCCATTTGGAGCAGCATGTTCGCCTGCTCGTTTGTCTCGACGCCTTCGATTACAACGGGCAGATGGAGCGATTGCGCCATCTCGAGCATTGATGAAACGATTTGCGCGCTACGGCTTTGATCGCGGTCGGTGGGCACAAACGTGCGATCAAGCTTGATGACGTCGACGTTGACGTTCTTGAGCATCGCGAGCGTAGACTGGCCGGTGCCAAAATCGTCCATGTAGGTCGAGAAACCGCGAGTGTGTAGGTCGGCCGTCAGCTTATCCACGGCCTCGGACTCTCCCGTATAAGCCGTCTCGGTGATCTCAATGCGCATGAGCTCGGGCGGTAGGTTGTATTGGGCGGCAAGCGCCCCCATATGCTCGGCGACGTCGCAGGCAAGGATATCCACGCGCGACACATTGAGCGAGATCGGAACTACGCGCAGCCCTCGATCGATGCACTCACGCAGCCACGAGGCGACGCCCTGCCAAACATATTTGTCGAGCGTCACCACAAAACCGCTTTCCTCGAGAGCGGGGATAAAGGTGGTAGGTGAAATGAGGGAGCCATCCTTGTCAATCCAGCGTGTGAGCGCCTCGGCGCCAACGATCTCGCCGGTTTCCATGTCGACCTGGGGCTGCAAGTAGTAGGTAATGCGGCCGTTTGAGAGCGCATACTGGAATTCGGTCAGCGTGCGGTGGAACGCGATTTCGTGTTCGTATTCCTCGGGGCGGAAAATGGCAATGCGCTCCTTAAAGTCGTTTTTTGCGCGCCGATTGGTAAACATGGCCTTGGCCTGCGCATCGATGGTGATTTCCTCGTTGGAGTCGATGGGGTAGACGCCCATGGACGGCCAGAAGCCCACGCCGTCATCATGCTTGGCCACGGCCTGGCGAATGCGGCTATAGATCTGATGGACGGTGTCGTGCTTAAAGGGGATGAGTACGCAAAAATCGTCTTGGCCCCAGTACCCTGCGACGCCCATGGCGGCATTCTCGATGTCCTTGAGAACCGTGCCCACATCGGCGAGTACGCGGTCGCCCTCGGCCTGTCCGTGCCATTCGTTGAACAGTCGCATGTGCCCCATATCGACGGTGGCGATACACCAGGCGCCGTTGCGCCTTGTCTCGAGAAATTCGTTGGCGCGGCGCATAAACTCGCTGGGTCGATAGAGACCCGTGAGCGGATCGATGCGTTCGGCGATGGCGCTTTTGCGCTCCACCTCGGGTATGGGGAGGCTGTCGTTGGGAACAAGCCCGCCGGCCGTGCGAATGCGACGGTCGAGTTCGCCTAAAACGGCGGCCGTTTGATTGGTCAGGTGCTCGTAAAAGGCCGGAACGACAAGACAGACGGGGGTAATAGTGTCGCCCGCGATTCGAACGGGAGCGAAAACGGCCTCTTTGAGATGTTGGATCAGTTGCTCGAATGCTTCGTGATCCAAATTGTTGCTAAGCACGACGAACTGGGCGTTGCGTGAACGGAAGACGCGACTCCTGCCGCGAGTAATCGACAGCATGCGGCCTGCGTATTCGGCGAGCATGTTGTCGACGGCCTCGGCCCCGTAGAGCTCGTTGAGCTTTGCCGTGCCGCGAACGCGCACTGCTATAAGCCCCGTCTCGCAACGGTCGCGACGGCAGGCATCGATAGCGTTGATCAGCGTGCGCTGCGTTCCGAGACCCGTGGCGGCGTCGACGGTCTCGGCAAGCGAGTGGTTGACGAGCTCGCCGACATAGAGCGAGGGGACATTTCCGTCGCCGTCGATACGAAACCCGCGAGCACGGCCGAGGATGTAATCGCCGGCGGCATTGCGCACGCGGTACTGCATGACGTGACGATGTTTGGAGCCGTCATAGATTTGGTCGATGTCGTTGGTATAGGCCTCAAGGTCATCGGGATGGACACGCGTTTTCCAATAATCGTGACAGTTGTCTATATGCTCCGAAGGAAGACCAAGATCGCGCAAGGCGCCTTGTGACCAAAGGGTTCGATGTTTGTCCAAGTTCTCGATAAAGAAATAGCGGCCTTCGTTGAGCATCGAAAGGGCGTCGAAAATTCGATCGCTTATTTCGAAGTCGTCGGTGTGGGCTTGTGCGATATTGCGTCGATCAAGGTGCACGGCATGACGTAGCTTGTAGTCGTACATGCGATGGTCGGCATCGTTCGTCAAGCGATTGGGGGCTTCGCCCAGGGCGGGGTCGGCGTGTGCCACTCCGTAGCTAAACGAGTGAGGCATCTCGGCATCGTTGTTTTTGAGCAGGACCGTTCGGCAGCGTTCCAGACGTTCGGCGAGGTCGTCCTCGGTTGCAATCGTAGACAGGATGGCAAACTCGTCGCCTCCCAGACGAAACGCCGCTTCGTCCACCTCCATATACAGCTTGAGATAGAGGCTTACCTGCAAAATATAGCGGTTGCCCTCGTCATGGCCAAAGACGTCGTTGCAGTGCTTGAGATTGTCGATATCGATGTACGCCATGGTAACGGGGGTGTCCTGCTCCCAGAGCTCCTCGAGGGAACGGGCAAAGCCGCCGCGGTTGCCAAGCCCGGTAAGCTGGTCGGTAAAGGCGGTCCTGACCAGATCCTCCTGACGCTTGAGAAGGTCGCGGACGGTTTTTTCGAGCGTTTCAGTGTAATTGCTGGGGGTATCCATGCTGTAGGCGGCTTTCTGGGGTCGGGGCGGATTGCGTCGGGCGAGCTCGTTGTGCACACGCGTTGTTGCTCAACGCCTCGCGTGTTTCCAAGCCCCCGCCTTGCTGCGTCGTTGGGTTTATTTGTCGGCTGACGTTCGTTGCTGATAACTACTGAGTAGTATAAACAAGTGTATGGAATTATGTAGGGGTGCCCATGTTGCGGGCGGCCATTATTCGCCATTATTCGCCAAACGGTAACGCGACGATGTTCGATGAAAATGCGACTGAGGCGATATATGTTGACGGGTATACTTGTTTCGTTTTAAAACGCAGGAACGGAGATGGTCGCATGGCACAGCCAGATACGACGCCCACGGTGGGGCTTGCGCTCGAGGGAGGCGGCTACCGCGGTATGTATACGGCGGGCGTGCTCGACGTATGGATGGAGTGCGGCCTGACCTGTGACCATATGGTGGGCGTCTCGGCGGGCGCGGCGTTTGGCTACAACTTTAAATCGCGCCAGATTGGTCGTGCCATTCGCTACAACAAGGCCTATTGCGCCGATAAGCGCTATGCGGGTGTAGCAAGCTGGCTGCGAACCGGCGATATGTTCAATGCAGATTTTGCCTATCACGAGGTGCCCATCGAGCGCGATCCCATCGACCTGGAGACATATCGTGCCTGCCCCATGCGGTTTACGTGCGTGTGTACCGATATCGAGACGGGCAAGGCCGTCTATCACGATCTGCCGTATGGCGACGAGCGCGATATCGAGTGGATTCGGGCGTCGTCTGCTATTCCCGTGGCAACGCGTCCTGTCGCCATTGAGGGGCATAAATATCTGGATGGCGGCGTGGCCGATTCCATTCCCAGTGCTTGGCTGTTTGCGCAGGGGTATGACCGCAATATTGTGGTACTCACGCAGCCGGCGGGCTTTGTGAAGCAGCCCAACAGCGTGATGCCCATGCTGCGGCGCGTGTTCCGTCACTACCCGGAGTTTGTGGCGGCGCTTGAGCATCGGCATGAGGCCTACAATGCCACGCTTGATGACCTGGCACGTCGCGAGGCTGCCGGCGAGGTCTTTGTGGTGCGGCCGAGCGAATCGGTAAAGGTGCCGTCGCTGTGCCGCGAGCCCGATGAGCTTGAGCGTATCTATCAGATTGGCCGCCACGATGCGGAGGCGTCTTTGTCCGCGCTGGAAACGTATCTGGCGGGGTAGGACAAGCTGCCGCGGACTCGGCGGAAAGCGCGTCCCAGAATGAGCGCTCAGAACGGGCTACAGTTTCCCAAACGGTGGGGTTTCGGAAAGTTCGTCCCGGAATATGCGTTCAGACTGGGATGCGGTTTCCCGTTAAGTCTCTATATGGAAAGCGCATCCCAGAATGGGTGTCCAAACTGGGATGCGCTTTCCATTGCTGAAGATATGAAGCTGCAAATCGGCTGCTCGACTTATGCTTATGCCTGCTGCCAGGTATCGACGAGCTCCTTGGCTGCGGCGTGGGGGTCGTCGGCGCTGCAGACGGCGCTCACTACGAAAAAGCCGTCGACGCCGGTGGCCTTAAGCTGCGGCAAGTCGGCCGTCTTAACGCCGCCGCCCACCACGATGGGCACGGGGCTTGCCGCGTGGAGTGCGGCAAGGTCCTCAAAGCTCTTGGTGATGATAGAGCCGTCGGCCGCGCGTCCGCAGTCGCGCTTGGTCTCGGTCTCGTGGAGCGGGCCGATGCCCAGGTAGTCGACCAGGCTCATGTCGGCGGTCTTGACGTACTCGAGCATCTCCTCGCAGCGGGCCGAAAGGCCCACGATGGCGTCGGGGCCCAGCAGCCTGCGACAGACCTCGACGGGAATATCGCTTTGGCCCACGTGCACGCCGTCGACAGCAATACCCTGCTCGCGCGCGGCAAGCACACAGTCCAGGCGGTCATCGATTAACAGGGCGACCTGACCGGTCTTGCCGGCCTGTGCGATTGCCTGCGCGGCGTCGTCGGTCAGCGCAATGATCTCGCGGGCGCTTGCCACCTTGGAGCGCACCTGGATGCAGGTAAAGCCGGCGTCGAGTGCCTGGGCCACCACATCGCCCACGGGGCGTCCGAGGGTGTTTTCGGGGCCGAGTACCAGATAGGCCGAGATATCAAGGTTGTCGCGGATGCTCATTGTGCTTCCTCCTGCTTTTTGATCTGTGCTTCCATGCGCTTGAGTTTGCCGGTCATGGTGTCGGTAAATCCGGGTCGAATATCGGCTTTGAGCACGACTTCGGTGCGGATGCCCTTGCTCGCCAACACAAAGGTCGCGTCGCGCACGACCTGCATGACCTCGTCCCAGTCGCCCTCGATCTCGGTGAACATCGAGGTGGTGCGGTTGGGAAGGCCGCTCTCGCGAATGACGCGCACGACCTCGGCGACCTCGGCGGACAGCTCGTCGCCGGTGCCGCATGGGGCGATGGCCACGGCGACGAGCGTGTTCATGCCGGCATTGGTTGCGGGTTCAGACATGGCTTATGCCTCCTCGAGCTCGAGTCGGTTGTCGGCAATATCCTGGGCGGTTGCGCGGTAGAGCTCGTCGATAAAGGCGACCTTAAAGCTTGCCGGGGCATCGGCGACGGCGGCGGCGCGCGTGCCGGCAACGTTGTAGACGGCGGTGCCGCAGACTGCTGCCGTAAACGGATCGGTAGCACAGGCGTACACGGCCAGCACGCCGCCCTGCGAGCAACCGCAGCCGGTGATCTTGGACATGAGCGGACTGCCGCCGTGGGATTTGGCCACGGTCGTGCCGTCGGTAATCAGGTCGACTTCGCCCGAGACCACAACGGCGCCGCCGGTGTAGCGAGCGAGCGCCACGGCGGCGCCGCGGGCGGCGTCGACCGTGTCGGTGGTATCGACACCACGTACGCGGCTCAGATCGGCCGACTCGCCCTCAAGACCCCACAGGCCGGAGAGTGCGATGATCTCGGAGGCGTTGCCGCGTACGATGGCGGGCTTGTACTGCTTGAGCTCGTTTACCAGCTGGGTGCGCAGGCTACCGATGCCCAGACCCACCGGATCGAGCACCCAGGGCTTGCCGGCGTCGTGTGCCGCCTTGGCCGCGCGGGGAATCGTCTGCTCGTAGATGGGGAAGAGCGTGCCCATGTTGAGATAGATGGCGCCGCCGCCGGCAACGAGCGCCTCGCCCTCGTCGGGCAGATAGACCATGGCGGCCGAACCGCCCACGGCGAGCTGCGCGTTGGCGACAAAGTCGATCGTCACCGTGTTGGTGATGGAGCCGGCCATCGGATTGGTGGCTCGAATCTCCTCTACGGCCTTGACCATATGTTGCTTAAGCTGTTCCGAATCAATCACTGCACATGCCTCCTTGGCATAGAAAAGGGGCGCTGTGCATAGACAGCGCCCCTGTAAAGGCGGCATGCTCCCTACGCCAGCATTAACTGACAGGTTCAAAGGATTGGGCCCTATGCCCTCTCAGCCTTGTGGTTTGCACCGCCGGCACTCCCGCATCGAATCTGTTGTTCCCTATACTAGCGCACCTGCCAATATGGGACAGGTTTATTTTGGCAGGTGGCAACAGGGGCGCTGCATTTTCCCAGATAAAACCTGCCAAGATAAACCTGTCCCTTATTGGCAGGTCGTTACAATAGACGGGATAAAGAATGACCGAGGGGACCTTATGATCAAACTTGTGCTGACCGATATGGACGATACGCTGATTCCTGCTGGACACGATGGCGCCAGCGACTGCGCCATCGAGGGCATTCATGCCATGCAGGCGGCGGGCCTGCATTTTGGCCCGGTTTCGGGTCGCCAGCCGTCCGCGATGAGCTGGATGTTCCGCAATCGCTCCGAGTGCTTCTCGACCGGTGCGTTTTGCAACGGCCAGGTGATGTTTGTCGATGGCGAGGCGGTTGCCTCGCGCGCAACTGATAACGATGCCCTTATGCGCCTGGCCGACTACCTGGAGCAAGAGACCGACGATACCTATTTGAAGGTCTACCGTCTGGGTGATGACTTTTGGGACAACGACGCCTATTGCGTGACAAGCGATCCCGAGCGTGTGCGTCGCGCCATGGAGTCAGGCGGCAACGCGTGGCTCAAGGGCGAAGAGGCTCCCTGTCGCCCTGTCGTTGACGATGCCCCGGTATACAAGGCGAATATCTGGAGTACCCGTTCGCGCGAGGAGCTCGCCGAGCTGCGCGAGCGTGTTGCCGCCGAGGTGCCGGAGCTCTCGCTCGTGTTTCCCAACAACCGCGTGCGCCTGTTCGACGTTCTTCCGACCGGCTGGGACAAGGGCTGTGCTGCGCTGGAGCTGGCGCGCGCTTTGGGCCTGACGCCCGACGAGGTGGCCGTATTCGGCGATTCCGATAACGATTTGCCCATGATCGATGCCGTTCCCAATTCCGTTGCAGTCGCCAATGCCAACGAGGCCGTCACGGCTGCCGCGCGCTGGCATATCGGCGCTGCGGCAGATGATGCGGTTGCCGGGGCTCTGCATCAGATTGCCGCCTGCGCCGCGACGGGGGAGATGCCGTCGTTTATGCGTCAGATGGACGCGACGGGTTTCGACGTCACGAACATCTAGGGAGAAAGCCATGAAGCTCCAGCAGCTCAGATATGTCGTCAAAGTTGCCGAATGCGGCAGCATCACCGAGGCCTCGCGCCGGCTCTTTGTGTCGCAGCCTTCGATTACCGCGTCAATTCGCGATCTCGAAAACGAGATGGGTGTACACATCTTTGAGCGCACCAACAAGGGCGTCATTGTGTCCGAGGAAGGCGAGACCTTCTTGGGCTACGCGCGCCAGGTGCTCGACCAGGCCGACCTGCTCGAGGGCAAGTACAAAGGCACGTCCGAGCAGGTGCCGCACTTTAGTGTGAGCTGTCAGCATTATTCCTTTGCCGTTAATGCGTTTGTTGACGTGATCCGCGAGTTCGATGCCGCGCGCTACGACTTTACCCTGCGCGAGGAGCAGACCCACGAGATTATCGAGGACGTCGCGCATATGAAAAGCGAGCTCGGCATCCTGTATCTGTCGGAGCACAATCGCGAGGTCATCGAGCGCATGCTGGCGGCCAACGAGCTCGTATTCGAAGGACTCTTCTGCGCTACGCCGCATGTCTTTGTGTGCTCCGACCATCCGCTGGCGGGTCGCTCGAGTGTGACGCTCGAGGACTTGGAAGACTACCCGTTCCTGTCCTATGAGCAGGGTAGCTACAACTCGTTTTACTATTCCGAGGAGCTGACCTCGACCTTTGAGCGCCGCAAGAATATCCGCGTGCGCGACCGTGCGACGCTGTTCAACCTGGCCATGGGCCTCAACGGCTACACGGTCTGCTCGGGCGTGATTAGCCACGAGCTCAACGGTCCCGGTATTATCTCCATCCCGCTCGATGTGGACGAATACATGGAGATTGGCATCATCACGCGCAAGAACACGACACTTACGCGCTACGGTCGGGCCTATATCGACGCGATTCGTCAGCATATCTAGGGTGCTGTGCTCCGCACGGTTCAAGTCTCTTTATGGCAATCCAGACTGATATAGGAAGCATCTATATCAAACTGTTATAAACGTATATTTTACGATGGTCATATGAGCGCTCATACTCTGTCCCAGTAAAGCAACCAATGCAAAGGGAGATATCTATGAGCACTTCGATTCAACCGAACGCGCCGTTT
>JBPGZF010000014.1:0-47756 GCA_052033095.1 Collinsella sp. | reverse complement strand
ATTCATGACGTCGACGCTGCCGTAGCCGTTCTGCCCGAGGCCGAGGTGCCTGCCGAGCTTGCACGCGCCAACGAGGAGTTTGCCGAGCTCGTGCGCGTGGAGACCGATGCCCTGTTGGGCAAGGTGCTCTACACCACGAGCTGCGCCATGAAGAACTCTTTCGCGATGAACGACAACGTGAGATAGGGATTTCCCGTCGATCGAATAGCGCTTAAACGCTTTGTCGCTTTCACTCAATCTTGGGTACAAGAACGCCAATGCAGTTGTTTGTGATTGGAGACAACCATGGTTATGAAACTCGATCAGCTTGTTAACGGCGCCATCAACGTGGGCTTCGGCGCCGCCGCCGTTGCCGTCGAGGGCAGCAAGAAGGTTCTCGACGACCTTAACACCAAGGGCGAGCAGGTGCGCAAGGACGCAGGCGCCCCCGGTATCGCCCGCAGTGTGTCCGACATGTTCGAACAGGCCGGCGGTACCATCTCCGATCTGACCGAGCGCTTGGGCATGCAGGGCGAGACCGCGGCCCAGCGCGTGCTCGACGAGCTCATTCTGGCTCGCGTCCGCGTCATGACAGCCCCCGAGCGCACGGCCTTCCTGGCCCATGTGCGCGACATCGTCGATTCGGTCGAGGACAACGTGACCTCGGTGCCCGTCGAGTCCGTTGAGCCCGACGATGCGAAGGATACCGAAGAGGCCGAGTAGCAGCGCAGATGGCAGATTCCACCACCGATTACAACAATCTAGATCCCTTGGGTGACGAGGCAGCGGTTGTCGATGAGGTCGACGCCGCCGTCTCGGGCGCTCGCAAGAAGCCGCGCGCTGTCGATATGGTGCCAGAGGAGCCCGACGCGATGGCGCCGGACGAGGAATACCAGCTCACGCCGGCGGGTCGTCGCGAACGCATCGGGCAGATTGTTCGCCTGGTCAAAAAGTACCGTGTGTGGGATAACCTCACGCCGGTTCGTTTGCGCCGCCTGCTCGAGGAACTCGGCCCCATGTTCGTCAAGATGGGGCAGATTCTGGCCAACCGGTCCGAGATTCTGCCGCAACGCTTTTGCGACGAGCTGCGTCGTCTGCGCTCCGACGTGGAGCCGGTGCCGTACGAGGTCGTACTCAGTTGTCTGGAAGAAGAATACGGCCTGCGCCTGGGGGAGATGTTCGATGCGATCGACCCCAATCCGCTTGGTAGCGCATCGCTCGCGCAGGTGCACCGCGCTCGTCTGGTGACGGGCGAGGACGTGGCCGTCAAGGTGCAGCGCCCCGGTGCGCAGCAGGTTATGGCACAGGACATCGATATCATCCGCTCGGTGGTGCGTATCGTTTCCAAGTTCGTCAACACCGATCAATTTGTTGACCTGCACGGCGTAGTCGAGGAGTTGTGGACCTCGTTTCGCGAGGAGACCAACTTTTTGGCCGAGGCCAAAAACCTCAACGACTTCTACGAGTTCCATAAGAGCGTTCATGGCGTGACGTGTCCTAAATCCTATCTGGACCTGTGCACCGAGCACGTGGTGGTTATGGACTACGTCGACGGCATTTCGATCGCCGATCCTGAACGCTTGGTGGCCGAGGGCTATGACTTGGAAAAGATCGGTGCCGCAATCGTCGAGGATTACTCGACGCAGGTGCTCGATGACGGCTTTTTCCATGCCGACCCGCATGCGGGAAACATTATTCTCAAGGACGGCATCGTTTACTTTATCGACTTGGGCATGGTCGGACGCATGTCGAGTCACGATCGCGGTATCGTCAAGGACATGATTTTCGCCGTGGCCGAGGGTGACGTGCCCAAGCTCAAGGATTCGCTCATGCGCTTCGCCGTGACGCGTGGCGACTCGGCTGAGCTCGATCATTCGGCCTTTTTGTCCGATTTGGACTTTATCGTGGCTGACTTTGCGGGCCTTGACCTGAAGGATCTGGATATCGGCGAGTTTTTGACCTCGCTGTTAAACCTGGCGCGCAAAAACGACGTTGAGCTGCCGAGCGTGGTAACGATGTTCGCCCGCGGCATGGTGACGCTCGAGGGCCTGTTGACCGAGTACATGCCCAACGTCAACATGATCCAGATCATTCAGACGCATATCAAAAACGAAAAAAGCACTTATGCGCGCGTGCGCGACATGGGACGCGATCTTGCCGCGAGCAGCTATCGCGCGGCAAAAGGCTCGCTCGAGGCGGCCGAGTATCTTGGCCTGGCTTCGCGCATGCTCACGCGCGGCCAGCTTAAGGTGAACACGCAGATCATGAGCAGCGATAAGGCGCTGCGACAGCTGGGCGGAATTATCGACCGTATGTCGATGGCAATTGTGATTGCTGGCCTGTTTATCGGTTCGTCGGTGGTGTACTACGCGCGCATCGAGCCGGTTGTGTTTGGTATCCCAGTCATTGGCTTTATGGGCTACGTGAGCGCGCTGGTGCTGGCGCTTATGCTGGGCCGCAATATCTGGCTCAACAGTCACGGCGGCAAGCACTAGAGGCCGCGACCGTCACCGCATTTTCCTATCGCAATCAATAGCTTTTACCTTGGGCTTCGCCTGCGTGCGAGGCTCTTTTGCGTGATACCATCTTGACGGTAATAATCGATGGCCTAGATGGTGGTGCGGAGACGCATGAATGCGCGGTTTACCTGCGCGTTTGGGAGAATTGGGGTGCAAGTCCCCGGCTGTACCAGTAACCGTAATTCCTCTTGGCTCGGGATGTTCGCGTCGCAGATCGGACGACGTGCCCGAGTCGTTAAGGTTAAGTCGGATCGCCTCCCATCTTGCATGCGGCTGCGGCGTATGCCGCCGGTGTGCATAGGGCTCTGGAGGGAAGGGGGACCCCGATGGGGGAACTCGAGCGCAACATGCGCGATGACGTGGGGCAGCCTCAAGGCAACGCTCCAAGTACAGACAATGGGAGACAAATGGATATGTTTGTGGACGAGCGTCAGCGCGTCTCGCATCGCCGTGGCGCAATTGCGCGCGGCGTAGCCAAGCGCGGCCTGGTGGCATTCCTGGCCTTCGCGATGGCCTTTGGCACCACGCCGGCTCAGCTGTGGGCCGAGGGCGCCGAGGGCATTGCCGAGGCTGTGGCTCAGGCTACGACGCCGGACGAGGGTGCAGCGCCTGCGGATGGTGCTGCCGACCAGGGTAAGGCCGAGGTTTCGGATTCCGAGGGCGCGCCTGCAGCTAGTGCCGCCACTACAGAGGCGGCAACTGGCGACGAAGGCTCGGCGACGGGGGAGAGCCCTGCCACGAGCGTGCAGTCTTCGACGGCATCCGCTGGCCAAGCAGGATCTGCCGCCGCGACTGCCGTCCAGACAGAGAACCCGACAGAAACCGGCGATGTCGCCAAGAAGCAAGTCGAGGTCTCGTTCTCGATTGTCGGCACCGATGCCGACGGCAAGGCTCAGACCTGGGTGGCACCTACGCAACTCAAGCTCGACGAGGGCGCGACGGCTGCGGACGCCTTCGTTAAGCTGCAGCAGAAGACGGGCTTCAAGGCGGACTACGATGCAAACACGGCATACGGGTTCTACCTCAAGAGCATTACGTCCCCGACGGATAGCCGCACGCTTGCCTACGACGCGACAACTGGTGCCTTCTGGCAGCTCTTTGTTGATGGCGCGTCTTCCTCGGTTGGCGCGAGCAGCGTCAAGCTCACCCAGGGGCAGAAGATTGAGTTTGCCTATACGGCTGGTAGCTCGTCCCCTGTCGTTAAGGACCAGCTTGCTGCGAATGTGACCGTCATTGGTCGCGATGCCCAGGGCAAGACTCAGACTTGGGTCGATAACGCGCAGTATGTGGTGACGTCCGGCTCGAGCGCACTTGACCTTACGAAGGTCGCGCTCGAGGCGAATGACATCGACGCCGTTGCTGCGGGCTCCTTCATTCTGAGCCTTAAGTACAACGGCGTTGAGCTGGGTACGCCGCTCGATTATTCGACCCATTGGCAGCTGTTCATTAACGGCAAGTCGAGCGACTACACGGCAGACAATGTCACCATTCATGCTGGCGATACCGTTACGTGGTTCTACGGTGGCTGGGGCGACCAGTTGCCGTCCGATTCCGTCCATGCTTCCGTTCAGGTCCTCGGTAAGGACAAGGACGGCAAGCAGCAGGTTTGGGCTTCGACGGGCCAGACGAGTCTCAAGGCGGGTTCTACTGCCAAGGATCTCCTTGAGCAGACCGGCCTTACTCTCGATGCTGGCGAATCGTCTTGGGGCTGGTTCCTCAACGGCATTACTTCGCCGTTCGATGGTAAGTCCTATGGCTGGGATGCTGCGACCAATAGCTATTGGCGCTTCTACGTAAATGGCAAGTTCGCCGACGTTGGCGCCGGTGCCTACAAGCTCCAGGAGGGTGACGCCGTCACCTTTATGTATGGTGCTGACGCCGATGCCCTCCCCGGTCAGGTTCTTGGGTCCGTCGATGTTATCGGTCCCGATGTCAACGGCAACAATACTCGCTGGGGCTCGGCAAGCAATGTTTCTCTGCCCGAAGGCTCTACGGCCCAGGACCTTATTGAGACGGTTCTGAAGGCGAAGGGCGTTACGTACAACGGCTCCCAGAGTGGTGAGTACTGGTTCCTGAATTCCATTACTTCGCCGTTCGATCACAAGCCGTATGTCTGGGATGCTGCGACCAATAAATATTGGCATCTGTATATCAATGGAGAGCCCTCCTTACTCTGCGCCAATCAGATTACGCTCAAGAGCGACGATAAGGTTACGCTTGCCTATACCACCGACGATTCGCCCATGCCCGATCCTGACAAGATTGTCGTGGACCCGAGTGCGACGACTCCTGATTGGGATGCCGAGTGGGCCGGCTACGGCAACAGTGGCAACGGTTCGACCGTAACGGATGCCAAGACGCCTGCGCAGGCCGCTGGTCTTAAGTGGGCCTTCGATTGGAAGGCCGAGTCTGGCCAGCAGTATGCCAACTGCAGCGAGCCTGTCATTGCTAACGGTTTTGTGTACATCGCGACCGAGAACGAGCTCATTAAGATCGATTCGTCCACGGGTAAAAAGGTTGCCTCTGCGCCGCTTGCCTCCAAGGTGAGCTATACCTCTCGTCCGATCTATGCCAATGGCCTTATCATCGTTCCGCTCAACGGCGGTGCGGTCCAGGCGATTACTGCGGACAAGCTGATCTGCAAGTGGCTGACGCCTGGTTTGACGGACTTGACGCAGAGCTCCTGCACCGTGGTTTCGGATGGCGAGTACATCTATGTTGGTACGGTCGATATTTCGTATGACGAGAACTACAACGCGACCTACGGCAACGGCTCCCTGAAGCGTATCAAGATTGCCACGGGCGAAGTCTCTTGGCAGAACATTGACCCTTCCGAGGGCTATTATTGGACTGGTGCTGCGCTGACGGATAAGTACACCATTGTTCCTACGAGCGCGGGCACGCTTAAGTGCATTGATAAGACGACGGGCGATGTCGTTTCGACCATGAAGCTCGGCGCTGTCGCAAATGCCGATTGCATTGCCGATCCGTCCAATGGTTCGACCTTCTATCAGATGACGCACGACGGAATGCTCCATGTGATTTCGCTTTCGGCAAAGGGCGTGCTGAGTGAACAGAAGACGGTTGATCTGGGCCTTACGAATAATCTGAGCGCCCCTGCGGTGTCTGGTGACAATCTGATTGTCGGCGGACAGACGGCTACTGGCTCTGCTCTGGTTCTCTATAACCTGAAGACGGGTAAGACCACGATGGTCGCTGCTGCCGACGGCAAGGCGCTGCCGGCTGGCCTCAACGGTATTGCTGCTACTCCGCTGGTGAGTGTTCAGGGCGGCAAGACCTATGTGTACTTCACCGTTAACAGCGCGGATAGCAAGGATTACGTCAGCTACTCTGCTGGTGGTGGCGTGTATCGCTATACGCTCGGCGACGCAGAGGCGACGCAGATTTATGATGCGGCTGGCCATTACCAATACTGTGACTCTCCGGTCATTGCCGATGCTTCTGGCAACCTCTACTACATCAATGATTCGGGCACGCTGTTCAAGCTCGGGGCTGTTGAGTCTTGGACGGTTGCCTTTAATTCCAACGGCGGGTCTGCTTGCGACACTAAGTTTGTGGCTACGGCCGACGGCAAGCTGGTCAAGCCGGCCGATCCGACGCGCGATGGCTACACTTTCGGCGGTTGGTTCACCGATGAGACTTGCGCGCAGGCGTATGACTTCAGTATGCCGGTGACGGCCGATCTGACGCTGTATGCCAAGTGGACCAAGAATGCCACCAACCCTGGCGGCAATGGCGGTTCTGGCACTAATGGTGGCAACGGTGGCGCTGGCAACGGTTCCGGTGCTGGCACGGGCACGGGTTCCGGCTCCGGCACGAAGGGCCAGCAGGCCGGCGGCGCTATCGCCCCGGGTCATAAGCCGACGACCAAGACGACGGTGTCGACCAAGACCGAGACCAAGGACAACAAGTCCGACAAGAAGGACACCGATAAGTCCGATAAGAAGGACGAGAAGAAGTCTGACAAGAAGTCTGACAAGAAGGACAACAAGTCCGACAAGAAGTCCGATTCCAAGTCCGATACGGGTGCTGCTTCCACGACCACTGCTAAGAAGTCCTCTAGTGCCTCCGAGCAGGAGACTGGCACCAACCCGCTCGCCATTGTTGGCGTTGCCGCCGGCGTCATCGGTCTCGCCATCGTCGGCGTGTTCGTGTTCACCAAACGTCGGTAGGTGAGGGCTGTGTCCAATAAATCCAAGGACGCTGACCCCAAGCAACCAGATTCCTCGTTCATTCAGTTCGACGATGCAAAGCAACAGGGCGCCGCTTCGGCGGCGTCCGCCCCTCGTCGCAAGACGCTCCTCGGCGTCCTGACTGCCGCGTGCACCATTCTGATCGTCGTCTCGCTGGGTTTCGTCCATCCTTCCGAGAGCGGTGCCTGGTCCATCGACTGGATCATTCAGACCGTGACGGGGGAGAGCGTCGTAACCAAGGACACCAAGGTGTCTGGCTCGACTACGACTTCGGGCGAGGCCAGTTCCAAGGATTCTAAGTCATCGAATGACGCAAAAGATGAGTCCAAGCATTCTGATGAGTCCAAGTCCAAGGACGATTCCGAGTCTTCAAACAAGGAATCGGACAAGAACTCGGATAACAAGAAGTCCGAGGACCAGGACGGCAAGAAGTCTGGCGATAAATCCGCTGCCCAAAATACGGGAGTCGGTGATACTTCCAATGCGTCTGGCGGTGGCCAGTCGTCTGATGGAGCCTCATCCTCTAATGGTGGAAACGCCTCCTCGGGCGGCCAGGGCGGCTCGCAGGAGTCCAGCTACGTAACGGTGACGGTTTCGGTCACATCGAGCGCTGTGGGCAATCCTGTGTCTTCTGGTGGCACCTTTACCTTTAACGAAGGCGCTACCGTCTACGATGCCCTGTGCGCGCTGGGCCTTTCTGTCAACGCACATGGCTCGTCGTACGGCACGTATGTTTCTGCGATTGGTGGTTTGGCCGAGAAACAGTACGGCGGCACGAGCGGCTGGATGTACTCCGTCAACGGCACAACGCCCATGACGGCCTGCAGCAACTACGTTCTCTCCAACGGCGACAACGTGGTCTGGTATTACGTTACAGGCTAGAGGCTTCGACATAGCGCGCCAGACGGGCGGCTCCGACAGACATCCGGGCCGCCCGTTTTTCATGCGAATGGGATTGGGTCGCCGGGTCTCTCGGCAAACAAAAAACCGGTTGGAATGGGAATTCCAACCGGTTATACATTCAAGCAAATAGCGAATCGACTACGACCGTGCGCCCTCGAGGAAGAAGCGGCGGCTGAAGTAGTTGTACCAGGTGACGAGGAACGTGGCGATGGCCTTCATGGCCTGGTAGCCGATGCTCAAAAACGTAACGCCCACAAACATGTACAGGTCGTTGAGGCCCAGGCCGATCACCGACAGGATGGTGAAGATCGTGAACTCGCGCTTGCGGCTCATGCCCTCGCGATGGTCGAACACGTACTTCATGCTGAGCCAGTAGTTGACCACGACGGACGTGGTAAACGAGACCGTGGTGCTCATCAAAAAGTCGAGGTGAAACAGCTCGACGAGCGCAATGAGCATACCCCAGTCGATGCCAAAGGAGATAAGACCCACGACAGCGAACTTGAGGAACTGCTTGGTATGAGGTTGTGCCAGTGCCTTGCGCACGTAATCACATCCAATGCGTTGATGAATCGAGCAGAGGATACTTTAGAGCTTTTGCAAGGGAAACGTAAGGTCCTTGCCAAGAACTATACGAACTCGCCAAATTTTCAAGAGCTAATCCGCAAACGTTGAAAATTTGCCCGTAAACGAGCAAAGCCCACGAACGACACAGCGCTCGACGTGCGTCATCCGTGGGCATCGTAAAGCTGTAAGGTTGCGAGTTACTTGGTCTCGTCGCCTTCCAGGAAGATCTTTCGGGTCACAAAGTTGTAGACCATGACAAGCGCGGTGGCGCAGATCTTGGCGATATTGGCCTCGAGTCCCAGACCGGCGTTGAGTGTCAACACGATAGCGTCGTTGAGTACCAGGCCGATCACGGACAGCACGACAAAGATAATGAACTCGCGGCGGCGGCTCATGCCCTCCTTGTGCGCAAACACGTACTTCATGCTGGCGAGGTAGTTAAAGATGAGTGAGATGATAAAGCCGCTGGTGTTGGCGATTAGGATGTTGAGGCCCAGACCGTAGTGGAGCAGATTCATAATGCCAAAGTCGATGACCGTGGCAATGACACCGACGACGCCAAATTTCATGATCTGCGCAAGGAGCTTTTGCATGGTACCTGCCTTAAGCTGGCGCCGAAGCGCCGCGGGGATGACAAACTCAGCAAGTTTAGCCAATCCCCACGGGTGGAGCTAGGCGCGCTCCTCGATAGCACCGTTTCTATATGCATCGAGCAGCTGGCGCAGGTCCTGGATCTGGCTGCGGATCTTGACACCGGAATCGGTGTCGCTCACCATGCGGCGACGGTCTGCTTGGTCAAAACGATTGGTCTCGCTCTCGATGTCCACGTTGCGTGTGAGTGCCTCGGCAACCGTCGTAAAGGCCCGGTGCGACTTGAGGCGGCAGCCGCGCGAGCTCGAGATGAGCGTATAGCCGGCGATACCCGTCTTGGGATGGTAAGCGCGGCAGAAGCCGCCATCGATGACCAGCAGCTTGCCCTCGGCGCGGATGGGCTGCTCGCCCTTGGTGGTTTTAACGGGCGTGTGGCCGTTGATGATGTGACCGGTCGGTGAGCATGCCATGGGCGCGACGCTAAACTCGCGCATGATGTCATCGCAGACCGAGGGCGACTTGGTAAGCGTAAAGTACGGGTCCATCGGCTCGACCCAGGTGCTCTTATCGGCGATATAGGCGCGCTCAAAGGTGCGCACCAGGCGTCCGCTGGCGGGTGAGTTAAAGCCAATCCACAGGTACCACATCCAGTCGAGAGCGTCGCGGTCGCCCACGCGCCAGGCGCGGCGGGCGATGTGGTCGCAAAAATCGAGATAATCGCGGCCAGCGTGCCAGGTGCCCAGGCAGTTCATGCTGCTAAAGGTGCCGTCTTCGTTGAGCGGCACGCAGCCATGGAACAGCAGGTTGCCGTTGGCGACCTTGTACATCGAGCCGTGGGAATAGAGGAAATCGATATGGCGATGCAGGTGATCGGCGGTGACAAACTCGGACACGAGCTTGTCGATGATGTGCTGCTCCTGAGACGTGAGCGTATAGGGGTCCGTCGGGTCGACGGTGGGGAAGTCGTTGGTCGTGAGCGGCCACACGCTGCCGTCGGCGAGCGTGACCGTGCCGGTGTCGTGGTCGATCTTGTCGAGTAACAGGCGGTCGGTCATGTCGAACTCGGGATGGCGCTGGATAATCTGGCCCTCGAGCTTAAAGAGCAGCACGTTGATGGCCTTGATCAGCGGGGTGATGGACTCACCGGCGGTGTAGGTGGCATCGGCAAAGGCGACAAGTTCACGCAGCGAGATGCCGTAGTCGTTCTCGAGGATCTCGTAGTTGTCGTAGCGTAGGTTGTTGCGAAGCACCGTGGCGATGCAGGCAGGTTCACCGGCCGCAGCGCCCATCCACAGCAGGTCGTGGTTGCCCCACTGGATGTCGAGTGAATGGTAGGTGAGCAGGCGGTCCATAATCTTGGCCGCGCCGCCACCGCGGTCGAAGATATCGCCCACCAGGTGCAGGTGGTCGACGGCCAGGCGCTTGATGTGCGAGGCGAGCGACTCGATAAAGTCGTCGGCGCTGGCGGTCTCTAGGATGGACTCCACGATGCGCTCGTGATAACGCACGCGATAGTTGTTCTCGTCCGGATGCGTGTGCAGCAGCTCGTCGATGATGTAGGCGTAATCGCGTGGGATGGCCTTACGCACCTTGGAGCGCGTATAGCGGCTCGAAAGCGAGCGGGCGACCATGATGAGCTGGTCAAGCATCGTCCTGTACCAGGTGGGCGAGTCTTCGCGCCGGCTGCGGACCAGGTCGATCTTCTCGCGCGGGTAGTAGATGAGCGTGCACAGCTCGCCCTTTTCGTCAAAGGAAAGCGTGTCGCCAAAAATCTCGTCGACATGTTCGCGCACGACGCCCGAGCAGTTGTTGAGGATGTGCATAAAGGCTTCGTACTCGCCATGCACGTCGCTCATAAAATGCTCGGTGCCTTTGGGCAGGTTGAGAATGGCCGAGAGATTGATAATCTCGGTAAACGCGGATTGCTCGGTGGGAAATTGTCTCGACAGCAGACGCAGATACTTGAAGTCTTGCGGATTGCGATCGAATGCGACCATGAAACACCTTCCGATGGAGCTGGTAAAACTGATAAACAGCGTCAAACGTTTATCAGTATGCGCCGCTTTTGTTTCGATTGGGGATGGGCGGCCGAATTGTTAGCCGAACGGTTTGGTAAATCGATTTAGTTGAGGTAGATATGGCGGTTGAGTGGAGACGACAGAGGGTGTTTTCTCAGATATTCATGCGTGGGGTCGGTGGAGACGATGGTGGTAAAGATGTTCGCTATTATTGCTTCGATTTGGTAAATAGTGGACATATGTACCGTATGTAGGCTCACTGTGCGATAATTTGCGCAGCAATGAGTAAGGAGCCTCATATGAGTGATTTTGTCCTGACCTGTGAATCTGCCGCCGACCGAACCCGTGAGTTCTTTGTGTCGCGCAATATCCCTGTCGTGTGTTTTCATTACGAGATCGACGATGTTGTCTATACGGACGATCTGTATCAGTCGATTACGCCGGACGAGTTTTTTGCCCAGATATCTGCGGGCGCCATGCCCAAGACGTCTCAGGTGAGCGTGGGTGAGTACGAGGAGTTTTGGGAGCCGTTTGTTGCCGAGGGTAAAGACGTGCTGCACCTGACGTTGTCGTCGGGTATTTCGGGCACGTATGGATCGGCCTGCGTTGCGGCGCAGATGCTCGCGGATCGCTATCCCCAGGGCGGCAAGGTTCGCGTCATCGATTCGCTGGCGGCGTCTTCGGGCTTTGGCCTGCTGGCGGAATGTGCCGCCGACGTTCGCGATAGCGGCGCTTCGCTCGACGAGACTGCCGCTTGGATTGAGGAGCATAAACTCAACCTGCACCACTGGTTCTTTTCGACCGATCTGTCGAGCTACCTGCGCGGCGGTCGCATTTCGGCTGCGAGCGCGATCATCGGCACGGCGCTTAAGATTTGCCCGCTTATGACGGTCGATTGCGAAGGTGGGCTGTCGCCACGTGAGAAGATTCGCACTAAGAAGCGCGCGATTTCCGAGATGGCTAAGACCATGATGGCACACGTGCAGGACGGTGCGGATTATTCGGGTAGGTGCATCATGTCGCACTCGGCGTGCCGCGAGGATGCCGAGGCGGTTGCGGCGCTGATTGAGGAACAGGTTCCGCAGCTTAAAGGCAAGATTGAGATCAATAACATCGGTACTCTGATTGGCTCGCATACCGGACCCGGTACGGTGGCGCTCTTCTTTATGGGCGACAAGCGCGTGGATTAATTTGCCCCATCACGTCGCTGCATGATTGCTCAAACGAAAACGGCCCGCCTCACGTTTGTGGGGCGGGCCAAGATGTTTTGCTAGCGTTTCTTTCCGCGGAAGAAGAAGCCGTGCAGTGACGGCTTGAGGCCGCGGTTGGCGCGATGCTCCTCGACGCGCTCGTGGATCGAAGCGACGCGCTCGATGACTTCGTCGGGAATCGGCACATCGGGATTCATGTTCTCGACCTGGCTGACCTCGGCGGCGGCGACCTGGTCGATAATGGGTACATCGTCGCGCGAGATGACAGGTGTGGCGTCTTCCTTCATCTTGCGATAACGCTGCATCATGTCGGTCTGTAGCTGCTGTGCCGAAGGCGGCGTCCAGATGATGGCGTTGGCTCCGGCGGCGATGGTTTCACGGATGCTCTCGGGCGTCTTGCCGCCCGGCGCGATGAGCGGCAGGTTGGGATAGTGCTCGCGCAGTTCACGCAGGACCTGCGGCGTGTTCTTGCCGGCGGCGATGTTGAGGATCTTGGCGCCGGCGCGCACTTTGGCGTGAGCATCGTCGTCGCAGCGAACGACCGTAGCGATGACGGGGATGTCGGCGATGTTAGTGATGTGCTCGACCATCTCGGCAGTAGCGGGGGAGTTGACCACGCAGCCCGCCGCGCCCTGCATCTCGGAGACGGCTGCCATCTGCACGGAGCGCTTACCGGTCGTAGTTCCGCCGCCCACGCCTACAAAGACCGGGCACTCGGCGACGGTCAACAGTGCCTGCGTAATGGCCGGCTGCGGCGTGAAGGGGTAAACGGCAAAGACGGCATCGGCATTGGAGTTGCGGATGACCGCCACGTCGGTGGTGTAGATGAGCGATTTGATGCGGCGGCCAAAGAGCGTAAAGCCGCTGGCCTCCTCAATCTCATCGGGCATGCGAAGGGCCGCCTTGCGCAGGCGCCCGTCGATGGGCAGCGGCTCCATGGGCAAAAGACCGTTGGGAGTTACGGCCACCTGGGGCTCGGTAAATTCGTCCGCAAGCTCGACCTCGAAGAAATCGACCGAGGCGACGATGTCCTCGTGAACCTCGGCGGGCACATCGATGGGAGCTTGGTCGTTTGCCGCGGCGGGCGTGTCGAAGGAGCTGGTGCCGACGAAGGCGTCGACGCGCTCATTTAGATCGTTGAGGGTATCCATGGAAGCTCGATTCTATGTGATGACAGCCGGCGCGATGCAGCCGGAATTGCGGATGCTAAATCGTTTGACGAGTTGATTTTTCCCCGCCGCGTCCTCCGTTAGACCGAAGGGCGGCGAACGTGAAGGAGCTGTGGTGGCGGTGATCGAGGTGTTATCTTGAAAGTCCCGTTTAAAAGAGAGGTGACGCGGTATGGAATTCTCGGCAATGTTGGGCTCGATTGGCCTGTGTGTGGGCGCAATCGTTGCCGCCGCGGTCATCTACTTTGTGGTCACGGCCATTAAGGGTAAAAGGGCCGAACGCAAGGAGCGCGCGATGCTTAAACAGCATCGCGACCAGCAGGGCAAACGCGCACGGAGATAGCTTGTTGAGTTTTGGATCCGTGCGCTAGCTGCGTTTTCGGATCAGGGCAATGTAGAAGCCCTCAAAGTCGCGGCTAGGCGGAATGGTGAGCGTGCCGGGCATACCGTTGGCGATGGCCGATACCTGACCCGCGGCAATGGCCTCAGTCAGGGCGTTGGACTCGATGCGCGGCTCCTCACCAGCTTCCTGGGCGCGGCGTGCCTCACTTTCGCTTGGCGTGCCGTCGAGGGGGATGAGCTCGCAGTCCATGTGCTTGTCGAGGGCCTCTTGCAGGGCGTCCTCGTTTTCCTGCGGCAAGATCGAACAAGTCGAATAGACGAGCGTGCCGCCCGGTTTGAGGGCTCCCATGGCGCGGTCCAGAAGCGCACGCTGCGAGCGGGCGCATTTGACGAGCAGCTGCTCGGTCAGGCCGCGCAGGCTTTTCTCGTTGCCGCTGATGACGGTGCCCGTGCCGGTGCAGGGAGCGTCGAGCAGGATGCGGTCAAAGCGGAAGAATTCGTCGAGCTCGCGTGCGTCGGTGCGCATGACGGGCACGTTTTTTGCGCCTTGGCGGTGGAGGTTGGCTTCGAGCTTCTCGGCGCGGGGAATGCTCATCTCGCAGGCGGTAAGGTGCGCCTGCCCCTGCGTGAGGGCGGCGATCTGCGTCGTCTTGCCGCCAGGGGCTGCGCACATGTCCAGGATGTCCTCGCCTGCCTGAGCGCCCAGGACCAGCGGCGGCATCATGGACGACAGGCTCTGCAGGTAGATCTTGCCGTCGCGGTAGATGTCGAGATCCCACAGATCGGAAACCTGGGCCTCGGGCAGGATGAAGGCGTCTGGGTACCAGGCGACGGGGTTGTGGGCGATGCCGGCGGCATCGAGCGCCGCAGCGATGTCCTCGGCGGTTGCCTTGAGCGTGTTAGCGCGCAGCGTGACCGGGCGTGTGGCCGCGGCGCCGAAGCCCTCGATCATGAGCTCGGCATCGGCGGGCGCATAGGCGCCGGCGATCGTGTCGACCATAAAGCGCGGCAGGTCGGCGGCGCAGGGAAGGGCGGCAAGCTGGTCGGAAAGCTCGGTGGCGGCAAACTGCCTGAGCTTGAGCTCGGCCTTGACCTGCTTTTTCTGCTTACGACGACGCGGCTTGGACATCCGTCTTTCCTTCCACCGAAATGATTATTCTGGGACGGGGATAAAAAATCATTTAATGATCCCCGTTCCAAAAAGACTACTTTGCGGCGCCCGGGAATGATTTTTTAATCCCCGTCCCAGAATAATCATTTCCGGGCGCGTTGCGGTTGCCTAGTACTGGCTCTCGTGCTTGCTAAAGAAGTCGAAGCGCGGGGGCAGTGGCTTTACGCGGTGCTCGCCGGGCTTCTCGCCCAGACTCTCCACAAATTCGTCCGTGGAGGCGAAGATGTTATCCCAGCTAAAGAAGGCGACCGGGTCAACGTCGAAGTACTTGCAGATGAGCTCGCAGCCGGCCGGCACAATACCGTGCATCAGGACGGTCGCCACGCGCAGCTCGGTAAAGGCGTCAACGAGGGCCTGCGTCATCGCGGCATTGGCCGGCTCGCCCTCGAGCTTGTTGGCGGCCTTGGAGGCATCGCTCCAGCGCTTGTTGGCGGCGCGCAGGTAGTCGTCGCACACGGCGAGCGCGCGGTGCGTCTCGAACTTGTACATGGCCTGCTCAAAGGCAAGGGCGGCCTGCTGGGCGGCTTCGACCACGGTGTCAGAAGCGGCACCGGCGGGGATGCAGCCGTTGCGGTAGGGGCTCTCGTCGCCTTCCTTGACGGCGACGCCGTAGAAGCAGCTGCGGGCCAGACGGTTGAACACGCCGGTCAGCAGCGCGCTCTCCTTAAGGGCCGGATCGATGACGCGCTTGTCGTCGCAGGCGCGCACCTCGTTGCCGTCCTTGTCCTTGCTGGTCACGCGGGTGTCGTATGCCTTGGGGCTAAAGCTCACCGGCTTTTCGGACAGGCCGAGCGACAGCCAGTGCGCGCGCATCTGCTCGCAGGTGTAGTGGTTGAGCAGGTCGTCTGCCGGCGGGGGAGGCGTCTGCGAGGACGAGCTGGCCTTTTTGCCCATATAGAGCAGGTGGTAGCAGGCGCTGACGGTGCTCTGCGTGAGGTCCCAGCCCAGGGCCTCCCACATGGCGGTCTGTGCGATGCAGTAGAAGTAGATGTTGTCCTGACCGATAAACTGGTAGATTTGTGCATCGTCCGAGCACCACCAGTCGCGCCAGTCGAGCGAGCTGTGCTGGTAGGTGGGCGCGGGTACCTGCGTGGAGTCGGCAGCGGGCTCGCCCATGAGGGCGGCATCCTGGGCGGCGACGCCCTCGGTCACGCCGGCGGCCTTGGCATCGCGCGCGAGCACGGTACGCGTATAGCTGATGGGCGCCCACAGGCTCTCGGGCCAGCACCAGCAGGTGACGTCGGAGACGCCATCGACCTCGGGCACCGGAACGCCCCAGTCGATGTTGCCGGTGATGCGGAAGGGCACGAGCGCCTTGCCGCTGCGGAAGCGCACGCCGCCGTTGGCGAGCACCGCGTGGGCATCGTCGCGCTCCTTCCAGCTGGGGAAGGTGACGGTAAAGCTGCTCTTGTTGCCCTCGGGCTCCAGCACGGTGTGCTCGGGAAGCTGATCCTCGACGGCATCGAAGGCCTCGCGGAACTTGTTCTGGATGTAGAGCTGAGCCGGCAACAGCCACTCCTCCATGGTCTTGGAGACCACGGAGCGAACCTGCGGGTTCTGGGCGAGCTTGGCGGTGTAGGCCTTCATAAAGTCGAGGTAGGCCGGCAGGTCGAAGTAGAGGTTGTCGACCGGGCGCAGCTCGGGCACCTCGCCGGTGAGCTGGCTCTTGGGCGCGATGAGCTCCTCGGGCTCAAACTGGTGACCCAAGTCGCACTCGTCGGCGTACGCCTTCTCGGACTTGCAACCCTGGATGGGGCAGCGGCCGATCACCTGGCGGCCATTGAGGAACGTGCCGGCCTTGGCGTCGTAGAACTGCAGTGTGGAGCGCTTGGAGATGGTGCCCTGCTCGTGCAGGCGCTTGATAATCTCGGCGGTAACCTCGTTGTGAATCTGCGCAGCCGGCTCAAGGCCCGAGCCGCCGTAAATGTCGCAGCTGATGTTGTAGTTGTTGAGGGTCGCGGCCTGGCGGGAGTGATTGGACTCGACATACTCGCCGATGGACTTATCGTAGCCTTCGTTTTCCTTGAGCTTGCGGTAGCTCTCCATGATGGGCGAGCCGTAGCAGTCGGTGCCCGAGGTGAAGATGACGTTCTCGCGGCCCAGGCGGTCGCGCAGGAAGCGGGCAAAGAAGTCGGCCGGGACAAAGACGCCGCCGACGTGGCCGAAGTGCAGGCCCTTGTTGCCGTAGGGCTCGCCGGCGGTAACGATGGCGCGGCGCGGCCAGCTGGGACGGTCGTTCATGGAATATTTGGATGCCATGGGACTCCTTCGCATATGGTGGGAGCGCGGCCGGGCGCAAGGCCTGGCGACGCGGTGGTCAATTCGTGCATATCGTTCGACATTATCGCACATGCGGACGGGTACGTGGCAGGGGCGCTATCCTAAGATGCTATGAATGAGATTTCCAACATACATGCGTTTGAAGACGAGGATTTTCTGCACGCTTGCTTCGTGTGGGGGATGGTCGTAGTCGGCGTGTTTGCCGCGTGCCTGGTGCCGGTGTTTATGCTGCTGGGCGGGCCTGCAGACTTGGACGCGGCTGAGGCGGGCGGCTGGACCACCGTCGTGGGCTGGATAGTCGGCTTGACTGCGGTTTCGGCGGCTTCATTTGCCGTGCACGAGCTGGTGCATGCAGTGTTCTTTAAGTTGTTTGCGCCTGCCGGTGCGCACGTGACCTTTGGGGCGAATCTCGAGACGTGCATGATCTATGCCTGCGCCGAGGGGATTGTGTATTCGCGCCGGCGGTACGTGGCGGTTTGCCTGGCGCCGACGGTTGTTGTGACGACAGCGTTTGCCCTAGGGTTTGCGTTCTCGGACTATCCGCTGCTGTGCTACTTGGCGGCTGGTCTGCACTTGTCGGGCTGTGTGGGCGATTGGTATTACGTGCGGACCATTTTGCGCGACCGCTGCATTGTCGCCTGCGAGGATACGTCCTTTGGCGTGCGCTTTTTTGGGTGAGGAGATGTCGATGAAGTCGTTGTTGCTGCATGCGTGCTGTGCACCATGCTCGCTTGAGCCGGTTCGCCTGCTGCGCGAGGAGGGGTTTGAGCCCACGATTTGCTGGACCAACCCCAATATTCAACCGCGCGATGAATGGCAGCGCCGCTTGGACGAGCTGCGCCGGTGGTGTGCCGATGGCGACATCGAGCTCATCGAGGCAGGGGAGGACCGCGATCGCTGGGAGACCGGCGTGGCACCGCTGGGTGCCGATCGGCCTCGCCGCTGTCGCGCGTGCTATGCCCTGCGCTTGGCCGAGGCGTGCCGCGTGGCCCAGGAGCGCGGGTTTGAGTTTGTGGGCACGACGCTCGCCGTCTCGCCGTACCAGCTGTTCGATACCTGCAATGACGTGCTTGAGCGCTTGGCGGCGGCACATGGGCTCACCCCGGTGATTCGCGATTTTCGCCCGTATTACCCCGAGGCGACACGCCGTTCGCGCGAGCTTGGCATGTATCGGCAGAACTACTGTGGTTGCCGCTTCTCGGCTGTCGAGGCGGCCATGGACCGCGCCCGCATCCGCGACGAGCGCAAAGCCGCCAAAAAGTAGTTCACTTGGGACGTCAGCCTGCTAGGATGTAGAGCGGACTTTAGCTATATAAGGAGAATCCGACGTGTCTATGCGTACCGATGATTTTGACTATAACCTGCCCGAAGAGCTCATCGCCCAGGCGCCTGCCGAGCCGCGCGACTCCTGCCGCCTGCTGGTGGTTGATCGCAAAGGCTCCGAGACAGGAACGCCGCTAGAGCATGGCGGCACCGTTGAGCACCGCATCTTCCGTGACATCATCGACTATATCGAGCCGGGCGACGTGCTCGTTATCAACCAGACGCGCGTGATGCCGGCCCGCCTAATCGGTCGCAAGGCCGGCTCGGGCGGTGTGGTCGAGACACTGCTGCTCAAGCGCCGCGAGGACGTGGATCCGCTCGGCCATGTTTGGGAGTGCCTGGTCAAGCCGGGTAAGCGCCTGAAGCCCGGTGCTCAGATTGAGTATCGCGCCGGTGGCGCCCATGCGCCCGAGGGCGCGCCCGTGGTGCTGACGGCCGAGGTCGTCGACTTTGTCACCGATAGTCGCGGTGGCCGCCTGGTGCGCTTTGAGCCGGCCGGTTGCAATGCCGCCGGCGAGCCACGCACGCTCGACGAGGCCATCCATGCTGCCGGCCACGTGCCGCTGCCGCCTTACATTACTGACTACGAGGGCGATCCCGAGAAGTATCAGACCGTGTACGCCATGAAGGAGGAGCACTCGGCCGCTGCTCCCACGGCTGGCCTGCACTTCACGCCCGAGCTCATGGCTGCCATCGAGGCCAAGGGTGCCAAGTTTGCCGCCGTCGAGCTCGAGGTGGGCATCGATACCTTCCGTTTGGTGGAGGAGGACGACCCTACGCAGCACGTGATGCACACCGAGCGCTACCACGTGTCGCAGGAGGTTGTCGACGCCGTGCATAAGGCGAAGGCTGAGGGGCACCGCGTGATTGCTGTCGGTACCACCGCAGTGCGCTCGCTCGAAAGCGCCTTTGACGCTGAGGCGCCGGTGTCCGATCCGGTCGTGACGGCGCGCTATTTTGAGGGCCGCGAGGACGGGGCCGATACACTTGGCCGCGGTGACATCGTGGTGCGCGAGAACGCCACGACGCAGCTTTACCTCATGCCCGGCTCGACCTATCACGTGGTCGATGCGCTGATCACGAACTTCCATGTGCCGCGCTCCACGCTCATGATGCTCGTGAGCGCGCTTGCCACCCGCGACCAGATCATGGATGCCTACGCCGCTGCCATCGAAGAACGTTATCGCTTCTTCAGCTTTGGCGACGCGATGCTCATTTGTTAGTTACGCGGTTCTACGAACCGCGTAACCAGTTGACGCTGCAAACCCGCCAGAGCTGCAATCTGCCTTTCAACTTCGGCGGCATGACCAAAAGGTCAATGCCGCCTCGTTTCAAGGCACCTTGCTCGCTCTGGCGGGTTTTCGCTGACTTTGCCAAGGCATCGGCGTCACCGTTGTTGGTACTCATTGGGGACGTACTTAAATGAGTGCCTGCAGAATGAGAGTGGATAATCTCCCGTTTTTGGTCTGCTTGGGGGCTCAAAGTGGGAGATTATCCACTCTCGTCATTGGACTAGTCTTTGGGGACGTTCTTGTTTGACTAGTCGTTTAAGAACGTCCCCAATGGCTACTTGCTTGGCGGCTGGTTTACTTGCTTGCGAACAGCCAGACTAGGATGATCACCAGGATTGCGGCGACGATGCAGACGATGGCGCCGGTGAATTTGATGCGTGAGTCGCGGGTACGCTCGCGCACCGCGTCCTCGGTGGCCTCGAGCTGGGCGACTTCTCGCTCGGTCTCGGCGTGTTCGGCTTTGTCTCGGGCCAAGGACCCTGCAAGCGACTCAGTGATCTCTGGGTGGTCGTGCACCTCGGTCGCCTGTTCGATGATCGACTGCGCATGTGCGGCATCTGCTTGGGCGTTGGCGATGGTCTGCTCCTGGTCGCGGCGTGCCTTGTCCTCGGCAGTGATCTTCTCGCGCAGTTCGCGCTGGCGCGTTGCAGCGGCGGTTTTTGCGGTCTGCAGCTCGTCGCGCGCGGCATCGGCCTCTGCCGTCACGGCCTGATGGGCTCGCTTAGCGTCGGCGATGGGGGCTTGCGCCTGTTCGACGGCCTGCTCGGCTGCGGCAAGCGAGTGCTCAAGATCGGCGGTGATGCGCGGGACATCTTCTTCGGCTTTACGCAGGGCATCTGCCGTGTCGGAGATCTGCATCGAGAGTTCGCTGGTGCGCACCGTATAGTTGGCGGGATTTGCCGAGGGATTGCGTTGCAGCTCGGCGTACTCATGACGCAGCGTCTCGAGCTGGGCGCGCGTGGCGTCGACGGTTTGTTGTGCGGCGGCGATGCCGGCGTCTCGCTCTGCCTTCACCTTGTCGCGGATGCGCTTGGAATCCTCAAGACGTCGAACGAGGCGGTTGCCAGTCTCGCGTGAGCTCGCCTCGCGGGCCTCCACGGCGTCGAGCGCGGCCTTCAGGCGGAGCTCAGTCGCGTCATCCTCTGTCTTCATTTGTTCGAGCTGACCCTTGAGCTCTGTCGCTTTGGCGGCGTGGGCATCACGGTCAATCTCGGCGGCCGCTGCAGTCTTTTGGGCCGTGGCAATCGCCTGACGCTGGTCGGCGACGATCTGGTCGTAGCGGCCAGCGATATCCTGGCGCGTCTCGAGCTCCTCGGCCTGATCGGCAATGCGCTGCTCAAGTTCGGCCAGGTGGGCGCGGGCATCGGCAAGTGCCTTTTTCGCGGCGTTCATCTCGCGCATGGCCGAGGCGCCCTGGGCAATAAAGGTGCCCACGGCGTTCGCGGTGTTCGAGACAGCGGTCCCCAGATCGCGGTTCGCGGCAGGGGAGTGCGAGGCGGTCGGGCGAGCGGTGTCGGCAGCATCCGCATCGGCAGCCTGCGGCACGGCGATATTGCCGGTGCCGCCCTCGACCACAGAAAAGCCTGCTGCGTGCGGGTCGACCGCATCGGCGCCAATCGTGGGATGCTCGAGCTGCAGAAACGAGGGCATGGTGCTGCCCTGGTCGGCAACCGGAGTCTCGCCGGGTACAAAGGTCGAGGCCGCCTCGGCGGCCTCCTCTTCCTCGGCGTCAACGTCAGCGTCGGCCACGGCGTCTTTCATCGCTTTGACGGCATCCATCATGGAGTCCATGACGGCGTCGAGCTCTTCTTCCGAAGAAACCTCGATAGGGCCCGCAGCTTGCGGAGCAGCATCCTGTACGGGGCGGTCGTCCTGAGCGGGCGCATCGTCGTTTTGCTCGTCTGCATCTTCGGCGCCAGGGGTTTTCGCCGTAGCGCTTTCGTCCAAGAATGGGCCGTCGAGGTCAATATCATCGCAGGTCACAGCGTCGGCATCTGCAGTGACCTCTGCGGAATCATCAATATGCTGTTGAGTCTGGGGGTCCAGCTCGTCTGTCATAGGCATGTGCTCCTCATCGTAGTTTGTCACCCTATGATAAAGTCTCGCGCCGACATCCCGCGCGCTGCAGCAAAGTTTCAAAACGTGTTCGATGGCTCGCGTCGATAGCAAAAACTCGGCCACTTTATCCAGTTTGTACTTGACATTCCCTTCGCCGAAAGACGTTGCGCCGTTCGCCTGCCATGGGCTTTATTTTTCGCTTGAACCCGCTAAAGTTGCATTTCAGCTTTTGGCGCGTGAAGTTGGATGCGCGCAGTCGACGGGCAGGCCCGTCGCGATTTGAAAGGACTTTGTATGGGACTTTTCACTGGTAAGACCGTGATCGTTACCGGCGGCGGCAAGGCCACGCTTAAGGACGGCTCCGCTGGTTCCATCGGCTACGGCATCGATATCGCTTTTGCCAAGGAGGGCGCAAACCTCGTCATCACCGGCCGCAACGTTGCCAAGCTCGAGGCCGCCAAGGAATCCCTCGAGGCCGAGTACGGCGTCAAGGTTCTGCCTGTTCAGGCCGATGTTTCGGCTGGTCAGGACAACGAAGCTGTCGTCCAGAACGTCATCGACAAGGCCATTGAGGAGTTCGGCCGCATCGACGCCGTCGTCAACAATGCTCAGGCCAGCGCTTCGGGCGTGACGATCGCCGATCACACCATGGACCAGTTCAACCTCGCCATTTACTCCGGTCTGTATGCCACCTACCTGTACATGCAGAAGGCCTACCCGCACCTGAAGGAGACCAAGGGCTCCGTGGTCAACTTTGCTTCGGGCGCCGGCCTGTTTGGCAACTATGGCCAGTGCAGCTACGCCGCTGCCAAGGAGGGCATCCGCGGTCTGACCCGCGTCGCTGCCAACGAGTGGGGCAAGGACGGCATCAACGTCAATATCGTTTGCCCGCTTGCTTGGACCGCCGCGCTCGAGAACTTCCAGGATGCCTATCCCGAGGCGTTCAAGGCCAACGTCCACATGCCGCCGGCGGGTCACTACGGCGACGTCGAGAAGGAAATCGGCCGCGTTGTCGTTCAGCTCTGCGGTCCCGACTTTAAGTATATGAACGGCGAGACCGTCACCCTCGAGGGTGGCATGGGCCAGCGTCCTTAGGGGTTCCGCCGTTCTACCGAACGGCGGACCGGCCGACGCTGCGCGGGCCGCATTTGGACAATCTTCCGTTCAATTTCAAGGGCGCGACCAGAAGGTCAGCGCCCTTTCATTTCACGGCACCTTGTCTCAAATGCGACCCGCTCGCTGACGTTGCCAAAATATCGGCGTTGCCGTGGCTGGTAAATAGCTCCACTCATCGGGGACGTACTTAAATGAGTGCCCGCAGAATGAAAGTGGATAATCTCCCGTTTTTGGGCTGTGCTTTGGGCAAAAGTGGGAGATTATCCACGCTCATCCGGTAAGCGTCCAAAAATCCACGCTCATTTGCCGTGTCCCTGCCGTATCCTCCTCGCACCAGTTTCTGTCGAGTCGGTGCTTCTTGCGGGTTGCCCGTATAATGGTTTGCGTATGAACCGCAACCAAGGAGTTCCAGTTTATGGACCAGAACCTTTTTAAATTCGACCTGATCGCCGAGGACCCGACGACGCACGCGCGTGCCGGCGTACTGCACACCCCGCACGGCGACATCGAGACGCCGATTTTTATGCCCGTGGGCACCAAGGCAAACGTCAAGGGCATTCCTACCGAGACTGTCAAGAAGCTCGGCGCCCAGATCGTGCTCGCCAATACCTATCATCTGTCCATGCGTCCCGGCGAGGACACCATCGCCGAGCTGGGCGGCCTGCACAAGTTCATGAACTGGCACGGCCCCATCCTCACCGACTCGGGCGGTTTCCAGGTCTTCAGCCACAACGATGCCGTCAAGCTCACCGACGAGGGCGTGCGCTTTATCGTCAACGATTACGACGGCCGCCACGTGTTTTGGACGCCCGAGGACAACATGGAAATCGCCATGAAACTCGGCTCCGATATCTGCATGCAGCTCGACCAGTGCCCGGGCTATCCCGCCACGCGCGCCTACGTTGAGCGCGCCGTTGAGCTGTCGAGCATGTGGGCCGAGCGCTGCTATAAGGCGCATACCCGCGATGACCAGGCGCTCTTTGGCATCGTTCAGGGCGGCATGCACCTGGATCTGCGCCTGCGTTCGCTGCGCCATCTGGAGGAGTGCGGCGACTTCCCGGGCTATGGTATCGGTGGCTATTCGGTGGGCGAGGATCACGAGACCATGTTCGAGACCCTGGCGCCGCTCGTGAGCGAGTACATGCCCAAGCATAAGCCGCGCTACCTGATGGGTGTCGGCAACCCCACCACGCTCGTACGCGGCGTGGGCGTGGGCATCGACATGTTCGACTGTGTGCTGCCGACGCGCACCGGTCGCATGGGTACGGCGTTCTCCAGTGAAGGTCGCCTTAACTTCCGTAACGCGCGCTTTGCGCACGACGACGGCCCCATCGACCCCACCTGCACCTGCCCGGTATGCACGGGCGGCTACAGCCGCGCGCTCATCCGTCACATGGTCACGCAGAAGGAGATGCTCGGCGGCATTCTGCTGTCGATGCACAACATCTACTACCTGCTCAACCTGATGCAGCGCGCCCGCCAGGCCATTATCGAGGGCCGCTACGGCGCGTTTGTGAGCGACTGGATGAACAGCCCTGCGGCGGTGGACTACTAAGAGCGACAGACACGCTTGCAGAGCGTGGGCACGGCAATGGTCGAGCGCCAGCCGGTCGTCACATTCGCTGACACCGGTTGCGCGACCGCTGACCGATAGCTTGCAAGTGCTTGATGCATCGTGGGTACCATACCGAATAGTTGATGTTCGGGCGGGTGTTTGACGCATGGCGTCGACCCCGCCCGCTTTTCTTTTTCTCGATAGGAGTACCCATGATTAAGAATGAGAACGTCGAGGGCGAGCCTGCCTACGACGAGACGTACCGCCGCGGCCCCGTGGTCATGCGCGGCCCCATGATTCCCAAGGACAACACCTACGCCAACCTGCTGGCGCCCGAGGACTCGACCGACTGGTTGCACACCGACCCCTGGCGCGTGCTGCGCATTCAGGCAGAGTTCGTTGATGGTTTTGGCGCACTTGCCGAGCTTGGTCCTGCAGTGACCATCTTCGGCAGTGCCCGCACGCCCAAGACCGATCCGCTCTACAAGGCGGCACGCGCCGTTGGCCGCAAGATCGCCCAGCGCGGCGTGGCGGTTATCACCGGCGGTGGTCCCGGCGTCATGGAGGCGGCCAACAGGGGAGCGGCGAGCGCCAACGGCAAGTCGGTCGGCTTGGGTATCGAGCTTCCGCACGAGCACGGGCTCAACAAATATGTGAACCTTGGCATGGACTTCCGTTACTTCTTTGTGCGCAAGACCATGTTCGTCAAATACAGCTCGGGCGCTATCGTGTTTCCCGGTGGCTTTGGTACGCTCGACGAGATGTTCGAGGTGCTCACGCTGGTGCAGACGCACAAGGTCAAGCGCATGCCGCTCGTGCTGGTGGGCAGCGAGTACTGGCAGGGCCTGTTCGACTGGCTCAACGGTCCGGTGATGGACGCCGGCATGATCAGTCCGCTCGATCCGGATCTGGTACACATTACCGACGACCTCAACGAGGCCGTTGACATTGCGCTCAGCGGGCTGATGTAGATCAATCGTGCCCACGCGACATGAATACGCATGGCAATCTGATGTTATCTAACATCAGATTGCCATTTATATTGGGTATACTGGTGTAAAGGACGAGGGCGAGGAGGTCGCAAATGTCTACAGCAACAGTTAAGCCTACGACGGTTCGAATCGAAGAGGGGCTCAAGGAGCAGGCGACTGAGTTCTTGGATTCGGTCGGCCTCAGCCTCAATTCCTATCTCAATCTTGCCGTTCGGCAGCTGGTAAATCAGCGAAAGATTCCTTTTGAGATTGTAGGAAGGGCGGAGGTGCCCAACGAGGTGACGAGGCGCGCCATGGTGATCGCCGAGGCTCATGAGCTGGGGATTTTGCCGGACGATAGCCTGTCATTCAATAACGCTGATGAGCTTATGTCATTCCTCGATGAGGAATAGCGATGTTCGAGATTAAAGTCGAGGCTCAATTTAAGGTGGACTACAAACGAACGATGCGCATGCATCCGCAGCTAAAAAGTGAGTTTAAAGCGGCGGTTGCAGAGCTTGTGGCTCATGGGTCACTTCCGGCGGAGTATGGCGCCCACGAGCTCTCAAACCCGGGCGGAAACTACAACGGCCACATCGATTTCCACCTATCCGATGGCTTGGTCGATGTGGTCGTTCTTTATCTTCCCCATAAGACTAACCCAGTGATTAGGCTGGTGAGAATGGGCACTCATCAGGAACTGTTTCAGGGTCCGCTGGGCTGATCGCCGATTTCTAAGTTGCGGTGGAATAGGGATTGATTGGCGGCTAATAAGCCAAAAACAGTCCCTATTCCACCGCAAGAGGTAAAGGTGCCCCTAGTGGATGGGCTGGTAGCGGGGGCAGTAGCTGATGGCGATGGCATCGACGCCTACGTGGGTGGCGATGGTGCAGCCGATGGGGCCAGTGCCGGCGTCTACGTAGTCCTGGCCCGCGAGCGCCTCGTTGACAAGTTCCTGCTCCTCGGCGGCGCCAGTCGTGAGCACGCGCACGCTTGAGCCCGAGTGCTCGTCCAAAAACGCGAGGCAATCTGCCATGGTGTTGGCGACGATGCGCTTGGCGCCGCGGCCCTTTTTGATTGCCTTGATCTCGCCCGATTTCCACTCCGGCGAAACGGCCAGGCGAATGTTGAGCATCTGCGTCAGCTGGCCGGCGAGCTTGGGGGCGCGGCCGTTTTTGACCAGGTTCTCGAGCGTGCGGGGAATCAGCAGCAGGTGGGCGTCGGGCAGCGTCGCGCGGATCTGCGCCTCGGTCTCGTCCAAGCTGCGGCCGTCCTCGCGCATGGCAAGCGCGTACTCCACCAGCAGGCCCTCGGCGCCCGAGCCGGTGCGCGAATCGATGCAGCGCACGTCGAGCTCGTGGGTCTCGGCGACCAGGCATGCGTTGGAATAGCAGGCGGACCACTCGCTGCACAGCGAGATAAAGATCGCGCTGTCGTGGCCATCGGCGCGTACGCGGTCAAACAGCGCCTTGAACTCGCCGGCGCTCGGCTGCGAGGTGTGCGGCAGCTGCTCGGAGCCGGCCATGCGGGCGACGTATTCCTCGGCGGTAATCTGCACCTGGTCGAGCAGGTCCTCGCCCTCGATAATCACATGCAGCGGAATCACGTAAATGCCGAGCTCTTGGGCACGGGCGGGGGAGATGTCCGACGTGGAGTCGGTTATGATGGCAAAAGACATAATTGCACCTTTCGTTGGGGCGCGGCAGCGCCGCCTTCTGAAAGCAAAGTGCGACAAGTATAGTGGAGTTGCTCTACATTGCTAGGTTCAATTGTTGAATAGTCAACAGTTTGAAGCGGTGGTGTGGAAATCATCAACTGGGGAAGAAGGGTGCCGATGGCGGCATTGCAACTTTGCGAGCGGCCGGTTGTGCTGTTCGATTTTGACGGCACGGTGGCCGATACGGGTCGGGCAGTGATGACCTCGACGCGCAAGACGCTGGCTGCGCGCGGGTTTTCGGAGACGCAGATGGGTGATCTGCGCCGCATGATCGGGCCGCCCCTGTGGAAGAGCTTTCACGACTTTTACGGCTTTTCCCGCGAGGAGTCGCTTGTGGTGGCCGATGAGTACCGCGCCTTTTTTGATGAACTGGGACCGGAGGAGTATCCCGTGTTCAATGGGGTCCCCGAGCTGCTGGATGGGTTGGTCGCCCAAGGCAAACGTATGGCCGTGGCGACGTCGCGCATGGAGGCCAAGTGCATCGACATGGTGCATGAGCTCGGGCTCTCTCAGTTTGAGGCGGTGATTGGCATGAATCCGCCGCAGGGACGCGAGACCAAGGCCGATTCGGTCCGCGATGCCCTGGCGGCGCTCGGCGCGACGGCCGACGATGCCGTGATGATCGGCGATCGCTTTAACGATGTGGAGGGCGCGCACGCAATGGGCGTGCCGTGCATCGGCATCTATTCGGGCGCGGCGGCGCCGGGCGAGCACGAGGCGGCGGGTGCCGATGCGGTGGTGCACTCGGTGGCCGAGCTTGCTAAACTTTTCGCTATCTAATGACGTAATGTGAGGGGCGAGCGCGCTCGCCGCTCATTGGTAAGGAGGTCGTCCATGAATCAGGTGGAGCAGAGCGTTGCCGAATATGTCGACGAGGTCTGGGAAGATGTCGTCGCCGATATCGAGCAGCTGGTGAGCTATCCGTCTGTGGCCGTTGCTGCCGATGCGGAGCCCGGTGCGCCGTTTGGCCGCCCGGTCCGTGATGCGCTCGATTGCGCGCTCGGCATTGCGCAAAAGCTCGGCTACCAGACGAGCGATGACGAGGGCTTTGTGGGCATCGCCGATATTCCGGGTCGCGGCGATAAGCAGCTCGCGACTATCTGCCATGTGGACGTGGTGCCTGCCGGCCCCGGCTGGAATACCGACCCATTTGCGATGGAGCGTCGCGAGGGCTGGCTGCTCGGCCGCGGCGTGATCGACGACAAGGGTCCGGCGGTGCTGTCGCTCTACGCCGGCGCCTATCTGCTCAAGCACGGCATTACCCCGCGCTATACTTTCCGCGCGCTGCTGGGCTGCGATGAGGAAGTGGGCATGTCCGACGTTCACCATTATCTGGAGAACCACGCAGACCCCGACTTTTTGTTTACGCCCGATGCCGAGTTTCCGGTCTGCAATGCCGAGAAGGGCCAGTTTGGGGCGACGTTCGTGAGTCCCAAGATCGACGGCGGGCGCATCGTGTCGTGGAGCGGCTCCGAGGCGAGCAATGCCATTCCGTCGCAGTCCATCTGCGAGCTCGCGATTGCCGCCGATGAGCTGCCGGCGCCCGTTGAGAACGCTGACCGCCTGGAGATCACGGCGCTTGATAACGGGCATGCGCAGATTTTCGCCCACGGCATTGGCGGTCATTCCTCGATGCCAGAGGGAACGATCAATGCCGTCGGCCTCATCGTGACGTATCTGCGCGAGGCCGAGGATGCGTTTGGTGCGCGCGACGAGCGCCTGCTGAGACCTGCCGAGCACGAGTTCGTCAAGTTCCTGGCTTTTGTGCATGCGGACGCCTATGGCCGCGGCTTGGGCATCGATGCGACGAGTCCGGCGTTTGGCCCGCTTACCTGCAACGCTGGCGTCATCCGCGTGGCGGATGGCCATATTGAGCAGGTCATCGACGTGCGCTTCCCCGACAGCACGAGTGCCGATACCATCCGCGAGCAGCTCGATCCGCTCGTGGGCCGTTTTGGCGTGACGTGCCGTGTGGGTCGTGCGAAGGTGCCGTTCTCGGTCTCTGCCGACGATCCGGCCGTAAAGGCGCTTATTGATACCTATAACGAGTTTACGGGCAAGCATGCTGAGCCCTTTGCCATGGGCGGCGGCACGTACGCGCGCAACTTTGCCCGCGCCGTCTCGTTTGGCCCCGAGGAGACCGGTCTGGAGCTGCCCGAGTGGGGCGGCCAGATGCACGGTCCCAACGAGTGCGCCAACGAGGAACAGCTCAAGCAGGCGCTCAAGATTTATATCGTGGCGATCTTACGTTTGAACGAGCTTGAGCTTTAAGGCTGCGGCGTTTTAACAACTTAGCACCCCTTTCGTCCGGGCTTTTTAAGTTGCGGTGGAATAGTTCCTAGAATGGGCCATTTGATGGCCAAGCAGGAACTATTTCACCGCAACTTTGTTTTTATTGGTGTAAAAGGCGGGTCATGCTTGGTGGCGGGTTTGTTATTCGTTTGTAAAGCCGAGCCGCGCTTGCGGTAAGGGTCTATCAGATGCCCGTAATAAAGCGCAGCTGACGCGGGCGCTGCCCGATCGAGACCGTATCTTTCCAAACAGCAAAGCGGGCAGGGTGCCCGCGAGTCGCTTGTATGAAAGGAAGATCATGCTCGATCAGGCTTACTCTCGTCGTCAGTTCCTCGGCCTCGCTGGTGGTCTTGCCAGCATCGTCGGTCTCGGTCTCGTTGGTTGCGGCGGCTCCAACGCCGCCAACACCGCTGCTGAGGGCAGCGCCGCTGCTGCCGAGTCCGTCTCCGGCGAGGTGATCTACGACGGCGCCTCCTCGTTCCAGGCTCTCGTCGAGGCTGCTGCCGAGAAGTTTATGGATGCCAATCCCGACGTCTCCGTCTCCGGTTCGGGCAACGGTTCGGGCAAGGGCCTGACCGCTGTTGCCGCCGGCACCGTTACTATCGGTAACTCCGACGTCTTCGCCGAGACCAAGCTCGAGGCCGATCAGGTCAAGAGCCTCGTCGATCACGAGGTCGCCGTCGTGGGCATGGGCCCTGTCGTCTCCAAGAACGTCAAGGTCGATGATCTGTCCCTCGAGCAGCTCAAGGGCATCTTCTCCGGCCAGATCACCAACTGGAAGGAGGTCGGCGGCGACGACGCCAAGATCGTCGTCCTCAACCGCAAGGCAGGCTCCGGCACCCGCGCCACCTTCGAGGCCGCCGTCTTTGGCGACGAGGCCGTCGACTTTAAGGGCGACGCTGAGCTCGACAAGTCCGGCGATGTCCAGACTCAGATGGGTAGCACCGACAACGCCATCTCTTACCTGGACTTCTCGCACTTCGATGACTCCAAGTTCAACGCCATCAAGGTCGAGGGCGTGGAGCCCAAGAGCGCAAACGTCACCGACGACTCCTTCAAGATCTGGGCTACCGAGCACATGTACTGCGCGAAGGACGCCGACGAGGCCACCAAGGCCTTCCTGGAGTTCATGCTCTCCGACGACGTCCAGGGCAAGCTCGTCGAGGAGCAGGGCTTTATCCCCGTCTCTGCCATGAAGGTCGTCAAGGACGCCAGCGGCAAGGTATCCGCTAAATAAGTAATCGCCCCGGAAAGGTTTGCAATGGCAAAACAGCTGCCAAAGCGCGACCTTGAGAACGTGGGCCTGGGCGTCACGGGCGCGTGCGTAGCGCTCGTGACGCTTGTCGTTGCCGCGCTCATCTTTATGGTCGCCCAAAAGGGCCTCTCGGCTTTTCTCAAGGACGGCGTCTCGGTCGTAGAGTTCTTCACCGGTACCAAGTGGGACCTGGCCAACACGGCCGAAAACGGCCTGCCCTATACCGGCGCCCTGCCCCTGATCGTCACCTCGTTTGCGGTCATGGTGCTCTCCACGCTTATCGCGCTGCCCATCGCCATCGGCTCTGCCATCTTTGCGGTCGAGATCCAGCCTAAGTTTGGCTCCAAGGTTTTTCAGCCGCTCATTGAGCTTTTGACCGGTATTCCCTCGGTCGTCTTTGGCCTGATCGGCTTTCACGTGGTCGTCGGCCTTATGAAGAGCGTTTTCCATGTGAGCACGGGTCTGGGCATCTTGCCCGGCGCCATCGTGCTGGCCGTCATGATCCTGCCGACCATGACCACGCTTTCGGTCGATGGCCTGCGTGCCGTGCCCGACAGCTACCGTCAGGGTTCGCTCGCGCTGGGCTACACCCGCTGGCAGACCATCTGGCACGTGGTGCTCAAGAGCGCCATGCCCTCGCTCATGACCGCGGTCATCCTTGGCATGACCCGCGCCTTTGGCGAAACGCTCGCCGTGCGCATGGTTATCGGCGGCATCGAGGCCATGCCGACGTCGCTGCTGTCGCCCGCCTCGACCATTACCACCACGCTCACCACGTCCATGGCGGTCTATGCCGAGGGCTCGGCCCAGGACGACGTTCTGTGGGCGCTCGGTCTGCTGCTGATGGGCATGAGCCTCATCTTTATCCTGATCATCCACCTTATCGGCCGCAAGGGGGCGAAGGCACGTGGCTAGCACGCGCATCCATATCGACGAGGTGAGACTCGGGCGTGTCCAAAGGCAGGACCGCATCGCCACGGGCGTGCTGACGGCGATCGTCGCCATCGTCATGCTCATCGTCGTCTCCATGGTGGCCTACATCCTGTTCGAGGGCATCTCGACGCTGTTCCAGCCGGGCTTCCTCACGCAGCCTGCGCGCGCCAACGGAACCCAGGGCGGCGTGCTCTACCAGCTGTTCGACTCGTTTTACCTGCTGCTGATCACCCTGGTCATCTCGGTGCCCATCAGTCTGGGCGGCGCGGTCTTTTTGGTTGAGTACGCGCCCGATGGGCCCATCCGCGACATCGCCTCCACCGCCATCGAGACGCTGTCCTCGCTGCCCTCCATTGTCGTGGGCATGTTCGGCTTTCTGGTGTTCTCGGTGCAGCTGGGCTGGAAGTACTCCATCATCTCCGGCGCCGTCGCGCTTACCATGTTCAACATCCCCATCCTGGTGCGCGTGATCCAGCAGGCACTCGAGGACGTGCCGCAAGCCCAGCGCGATGCGTGCCTGGCCATGGGACTCACCCGCTGGGAGGCCACGCTGCACATCCTGATTCCCGAGGCCATGCCCGCCATCGTGACCGGCATCGTGCTTTCGGCCGGCCGTGTCTTTGGCGAGGCCGCGGCGCTGCTCTTTACATCGGGCATGAGCTCGCCGGTGCGTCTGAACTTCTGGAGCTTTAACCTGTCGAGCCCCACCTGCGCCTGGAACGTGTTCCGCCCCGGTGAGTCGCTCGCCGTGCACATCTACAAGATTTACGGTGAGGGCAGCCCCGAGGCCCAGCAGATCGTTTGGGGCACCGCGGCGCTGCTGATGATCTGCGTGCTGCTGTTTAACGTAGTCGCCCGTATCGTGGGCAAGCAACTGGCAAGGAGGATGACGGCCGAATGAGCGAGATGAATGCGACGCCCGCAACCGAGGCGGCATCGTCCGACACCCAGGACTTTTTGTCGAGCGTGGGGGAGAGCGAGAGGCGCGTGCGCGTGAGCGGCAAGGCCGTGAGCGACGAGGTCGTGCTCTCCGCCAAGGACGTCAACGTGTACTATGGCGACCGCCATGCGCTGCACAATACGTCGCTCGACTTCCATAAGGGCGAGATCACGGCGCTCATCGGGCCTTCGGGCTGCGGTAAGTCGACCTTTTTGCGCAGCCTCAACCTTATGAATCGCGAGATTCGCGGTTGCCGCGTGGAGGGTGAGATCAACTACCGCGGGCGCAACGTGAACACCAAGACCGAGAACACCTACGAGCTGCGTCGGTCCATTGGCATGGTGTTTCAGCAGCCCAATCCGTTTCGCAAGTCCATTCGCGACAACATCACGTTTGCGCCCAAGCGCCACGGCATCACCGACCGCGACGAGCTCGATCGCATGGTCGAGGAAAGCCTGCGCGGTGCGGCCCTGTGGGACGAGGTCAAGGACAAGCTCGACAAGAGCGCCTACGCGCTTTCGGGCGGCCAGCAACAGCGTCTGTGCATTGCGCGCACGCTGGCGCTCAACCCCGATGTGATCCTGTTTGACGAGCCCTGCTCGGCGCTCGACCCCATCTCGACGCTGGCGATCGAGGACCTGATGTCGTCGATCGTGACCGACCGCGCCATCGTCATCGTGACGCACAACATGGAGCAGGCGTCGCGCGTGTCCAACCGCACGGCGTTTTTCTACATGGGCGATATGGTCGAGTACGACGAGACCGACGAGATTTTCCAACGGCCCAAGGATAAGCGGCTGAATGATTACCTCACCGGCATGTTCTCCTAGTCCGGGACATGCTTGAGGCCCGCGGCGGCCACGGTTGCCGCGGGGCTGATTGGAGAGGCGGGCCATCTCTTGCGGGAGATGGCCCGCCTTTTTGCGTCGCGTGCTGGTGCGCTTGCCCAAAACCACCACAAAGGTGCCTGTCCCCTTTGTGGTGGTTTTCGCTATCATGGACAACGTTGAATCTCTACGAAGGAGCAGGGCATATGGCGATTCTTTTGGGATGCGATTCCATCAGCCTAGAGTTTCCCACCAAGCATATTTTCGATAGCGTGACGCTCGGCGTGGGCGAGGGCGACCGCATTGGTATTGTCGGTAAAAACGGCGACGGCAAGTCGACGCTGCTGAGCGTGCTCGCCGGCACGCTGGAGCCCGATGACGGACGCGTGACGCACCGCCGCGGCACCACGATCGGCCTGCTCGGCCAAAAGGACCAGCTTGTCGACACCGATACCGTGCATCATGCCGTTGTGGGCGACACGCCCGAGTATGAGTGGGCGTCGAGTCCGCGTACGCGCCAGATTCTGGCCGGTCTTATTAGCGATGTGCCCTGGGAGGGCACGGTGGGCGAGCTTTCGGGCGGTCAGCGCCGTCGCGTGGACCTCGCGCGCCTGCTGATCGGCGACTACGACGTGCTCATGCTCGACGAGCCCACCAACCACCTGGACATGCGTACCATCAACTGGCTTGCACGCCATCTTAAGGCTCGCTGGCAGCGCGGTCAGGGCGCCATGCTCGTGGTCACGCACGATCGCTGGTTCTTGGACGAGGTCTGCACCAGCATGTGGGAGGTCCACGACGGCCAGGTCGATCCCTTCGAGGGCGGCTACTCGGCATACATCCTGCAGCGCGTGGAGCGCGACCGCATGGCCGCCGTCACCGAGGAGCGCCGCCGCAACATGGCGCGCAAGGAGCTCGCGTGGCTGAGCCGCGGCGCCCAGGCCCGTTCCACCAAGCCCAAGTTTCGCGTGGATGCCGCTCGCGAGCTGATCGCCGACGTGCCGCCCGTGCGTTACGAGCTGGAGCTCAAGCGCCTGGCCGTGAGCCGCCTGGGCAAGCAGGTTATCGATGTGGTCGACGTGGACGCCGGCTATGCGGATACCGATGGCGCGCCCAAGCAGGTGCTTTCCGATGTGACCTGGCTCATCGGCGCGGGCGATCGCTATGGCCTGTTGGGCGAGAACGGCGCCGGCAAGTCGACCTTGCTCGACGTGATCCAGGGCAAGATTGAACCCACGCGCGGCCGTGTGAAGATTGGCCAGACGGTGCGCTTTGGCGTTCTGTCGCAGCAGCTCGAGGAACTCGAGCCCTACATGGGTGACACGATCCGCGAGGTGCTCAGCCACTATAAGAAGTACTACGTCATTGACGGCAAGGAGACTTCACCCGAGAAGCTCTGCGAGCGTCTGGGCTTTACGACGCAGCAGCTCTGGAGCCGCATCGGCGATCTTTCGGGCGGCCAGCGCCGTCGCCTGTCGCTGCTGCTGACGATCCTGGACGAGCCCAACGTGCTCATCCTGGACGAGCCCGGCAACGACCTGGATACCGACATGCTGGCGATTGTCGAGGACTTGCTGGACGGCTGGCCCGGCACGCTGATTCTGGTGACGCACGACCGCTTTTTGATGGAGCGCGTGACCGACCAGCAGTGGGCGCTGCTCGACGGCCACCTGACGCATATGCCCGGCGGCGTCGACCAGTACCTGCGCCTGTGCAACGCCACCGCCGAGGGCGAGCCCGTGGGTGCACCGAGCGCCAAGACCGGTACGTTCGACACCGGTGCCGCGGCGGCTGCGGCCGAAAAGCCCAAGTCGAGCGGTCAGCCCAACGGCCTTTCCAATGCCGAGCGCCAAAAGCTCCGTCGTGAGGTGAGCTCGCTCGAGCGCAAGATGGAAACGCAGCGCGCTCGCGTGGAGGAGGCCGAGGCCGCCATGGCCCAGGTCGATCCCACCAACTACACGGCGCTGGGCGAGCAGCAGGCAAAGATCGACGAGGCCCACGCCGCCATGGACGAGCTGGAGATGGCGTGGCTCGAGGCGAGTGAAAAGCTCGAGGGCGAGGAGTAGGCGAGGATGATCAAGGCCGCGTTTTTTGATATCGACGGCACGCTGCTGAGCTTTGAGACGCACCGGATTCCGGCGTCGGCGCAGCAGGTGCTCGACAGCTTTCACGAGCAGGGGATTGCGTGCGTCATTGCCACGGGTCGCCCGACCTACCAGATGCCCGATTGGCTGTTCGATCTTGGTTGGGATGCGTACATTACGCTTTCGGGCCAGCACTGTTTTGATGCCGAGGGCGTTTACCGTAGCTGCCCGATCGATCCGGACGACGTTGCGGTGATTGTGGACCAGGTGGCCGAGGGGCGCTACGACTCGCTGTGCATGCAGGGCGAGAACTCGTTTGTGAACCGCCTGTCCGAGCGCGTGGTGACGGCCGGCAGCAACGCGGGAATTGTCTACCACGAGGAGCCGTTTGAGCACGCCTTTGACGCGCCGGTCTACCAGTTTTGCGCTTTTGTGGATCCGGCCGACGAGCATATCGTGACCGACGCCGTGTCGCATTCGCTCACCACGCGCTGGTGCGACCTGTTCTGCGACATTATTCCCGCTAACGGCGGCAAGGACCTGGGTGTGGCAGCGACGCTGGAGCGCCTGGGTGTCGACGCGAGCGAGGCGATCGCCTTTGGCGACGGCGAGAACGACCTGTCGATGTTCTCGGCCGTGGGCACAAGTGTGGCCATGGGCAACGCGCAGGATACCGTGAAGGCCGCAGCGACCTACGTGACGACCGCCGTAGACGACGACGGCATCTACAACGCCGCGAAGCACTTTGGCCTCGTGTAGCTGCGACCCGGCACTTGGGGACGCTCCTTATCTGCCGGCAGCTGGGGACACTCCTTGCGGGGCGTTCCCATTTTGTTTTCATCTCGCACGTTTTGTGAAACGCGGCTAACTTTTTGGTCAATGCAGTAAGACATGGTCAACTTTTGCGGTAAAGTAAGCCAAGGAAAGTATCCAAAGGCTAACTAGCAATCATCGCGAAAGGCGGCCCATGGCCCTGCGTGAATCTGGAGAAGACTATCTCGAATCTATTTATGTGCTCTCGGAGCGCCAGGGCGTCGTTCGCTCGATTGACGTTGCCGAATACCTGGGCGTAACCAAGGCAAGCGTCTCTAAAGCCATGGCGACGCTGGAAAGCAACGGCTACGTGGAGATGGGCAAACGCGATGTGCATCTGACGGAACGCGGTCTTGAGGTTGCCCGTCAAATGTGGGAGCGCCACTGCTTTTTCGTGCGGTTGCTCGAGGACGCAGGCGTTTCGGCAGAGGTTGCCTCGCAAGAGGGCTGCCACATGGAGCACTGCCTAAGCGAGGAGAGCTTTGAGAAGCTGAGGGCGATGCTGGGACGGGACAGCGACCGGGACCAGTAGCCCCGCCAACCAAGTCCAACTCAGACAAGGAACCCCGCCAGCAAGCGATGCCCAAGAACCGCCAGCAACGTTACCGCAGGCCGGGACCGGGCTTGGTTTTTGAAAACACTCCGCAGACCAGAAGCGCCCCCGTTCGTAGCTCCGAAGGAGCAGAACGGGGGCGCTTCATTGGTCGAGGACGTTTTCAAAAACCAAGCCCGGTCCCGGCCGGAGGGACCACAGGCACTACAGGTTCTTGACACCCATCGCGCGCATGGCGTTCAGGATAGCGATGATCGCCACGCCTACGTCGCCAAAGACGGCAAGCCACATATTGGCGATACCCAGCGCTGCCAGCACAAGGATCAGCAGCTTAATGCCCAGCGCAAAGATTATGTTCTGCCAAACAATCGACATGGTCTTGCGCGCCACGCGGATCGCGCGGGAAATGTTGGACGGCTTGTCGTCCATCAGCACCACGTCGGCGGCCTCGATCGCGGCGTCGGAGCCCATGGCGCCCATGGCAATGCCCACATCGGCGCGCGTAAGCACAGGCGCGTCGTTGATACCGTCGCCGACAAAGGCGAGCTTGCCCTTGCCACTTTCGGCCGCGAGTAGCGCCTCAACGCGCTCGACCTTGTCGCCCGGCAGGAGCTGCGCGTGGAACTCGTCGAGACCGAGTTGCTTGGCCACAGACGCTGCAACCTCCTCGCGGTCGCCCGTGAGCATGACGGTGCGGTTGATACCGGCGGCATGCAGGTCGCGAATCGTTTGCTCCGCATCGGCCTTAACGGTGTCTGCAATCACGATGTGGCCGGCGTACACGCCGTCAACGAGCACGTGGAGGATCGTGCCGACAACCTCACAGTCCGGTGCTTCAACGCCGGCCGCGGCGAGCATCTTGGCGTTGCCAACGACGACGTGCTTGCCGTCGATGGTTGCCGTCACGCCGTGGCCCGCGTCGTTGGCGGAGTCGCTCACGCGCTTGGAGTCGACCTCGCCCTGGTAGGCGTCGCGCACGGACTGCGCGATGGGGTGATCGGAGAACGACTCAGCAAGGGCTGCGATTTCGAGCAGCGACTGCTCGGTATAGCCAGCCTCGGGGTGCACCGCGACGACTGAGAACGTGCCGTTGGTGAGGGTGCCCGTTTTGTCGAAGACGATGGTGTCCACGTCGGCGAGCGTCTCGAGGTAGTTGGAGCCCTTGATGAGAACGCCCAGCTTGGACGCGCCGCCGATGCCGCCAAAGAAACTCAACGGTACGCTGATCACGAGGGCGCACGGGCAGCTGACGACCAGGAAGGTCAGGCCGCGCAGGATCCAATCGGACCAAGCGCCAGTCACCAGGCCGCCGCCAAGCGCGAGCACCGCGGCAGCGCCAGTGACGGCGGGCGTGTAGACGCGGGCGAAGCGCGTGATGAAGTTCTCGGTGCGCGCCTTCTTTTCGCTGGCATTCTCTACGAGTTCCAGGACGCGCGCGACGGTGGATTCGCCAAACGGCTTGGTGATGCGCACGTGGATGAGGCCCGTCATGTTGATGCAGCCGCTGATGATATCGTCGCCGGACTTGGCGGGGCGGGGGACTGACTCGCCCGTGAGTGCGGCGGTGTCGAGCTGCGTCTCGCCCTCGACGATGATGCCGTCGATAGGCACGCGCTCGCCGGGCTTGACCACGATCACGGTGCCGACGGCGATGTCATCGGGGAAGACCTGCTCGAGCGTGCCGTCGGGCTGCTCGACGTTAGCATAGTCGGGCGCGATGTCCATCATGGCACTGATCGACTTGCGGCTCTTGCCCACGGCGTATGCCTGGAACAGCTCGCCGACCTGGTAGAACAGCATGACGGCAGCGCCTTCGGCCATGTGCGGGTCGGTATCGGGGAAGAGCACCATGGCAAACGCGCCGATGGTCGCGACGGCCATGAGGAAGCTCTCGTCGAAGGCCTTGCCGCGGCGGATGTTATTGAATGCCTTTTGCAGTACGTCGTAGCCGGCAATCAAAAACGGCACGAGGAACAGCGCGAAGCTGGCGTAGATGTTGCCGGGCTCCCCAAATGCGATAGTGAGGGCGCCGAGCTCGTCGAGGGCATAAACAACGGCAAAAACGCCCAGTGCTACCAGGATGCGGTTGCGCTTGTGCTCAAGGGACTCTTTCTTCTTGCGCTTCTTCTTTTTCTTTTTGGGATCGGCGGCTGCCATGATTCAAACCTCCCATTTGAGTGTATGAACACTTGCTCATATAATTTCGCGAGCAAAGGCCGCGGCAAGCGCGGCCTTACAGGTCAACGTATGCGCGGGTTAGAGAATGATCTCGCAGTCCGGCTCGGCATCGGCGGTGAACTCAACGACGCGGTCCAGGACCTCGTCGAACTCGGCGTCGTCGGCCTCGAGCGTCAGCTTCTGGGTCATAAAGTTGACCGAAACGGACTTGACGCCATCGAGCTTAGCCAGCTCGTCCTGAAGTTCACGCGCGCAGTTGGCGCAATCGATCTCGTCGAGCTTAAACTGCTTTTTCATGGTGGGTTCCTTTCCCTGTGTTAGCGGTCTGGGTGCCGGCCGCGCTGATACCGTGGTTGATTGCTATTCGCAGATATGGCTCATGCCCTGGTTAAGCATGGTGTAGACGTGATCGTCGGCGAGCGAGTAGAGAATGTTGCGGCCGTCGCGGCGGAACTTGACCAGGTGCGACTGCTTAAGCGTGCGCAGCTGGTGCGATACTGCCGACTGCGAGGTTGCGGTCGCCTCGGCGATGTCGGCCACGCAGAGCTCGCGGCCCATGAGAGCGTAGAGAATCTTGATGCGCGTGGTGTCGCTGAAGACCTTGAACAGGTCGGCAAGGTCGTAGAGAAGCTCCTCGTCGGGAAGGTCCTCGGGCGAGCAGGTGGTGGGGATCACGGGCTCGGTGGCCTCGATGTCGGGTTTCGTTTCATCAACGCGGATGCTCATTGCAATATCCTTTCATATGAACATGCGCTCATATAACTTACTTCCGATTATATGAGCGCATGTTCATATGTCAATGATGTTCAGGTAATTCGTCGCACAAAATGATGGGGAATAGTGGACGAGATTCCGGACTGAGCGGTTTTGATAGCCGATGCCGGGGTGGGTGCCCCCGCGCCGTGCAAAAATTGGAGTATTCTGCAACTATAGGGGGTCCGTTAATCTATTCCAGGCCAAATAAAGCCGCTCAAGAGTTATCCAAGGGCGGTAAACAGACAAGGTCTTCCTCAAATGTTGCCTAACGTTCCCGTTCGATAGCGTTTTTGTTTCTCATTTGGATTAACTTGTGGGTGCTGGAGGGCCGACCCTGCTGAATACTCGCAATTTTGCACATCGCTAGGGTACCCACCTTGTTAGTCGGTCTAGCTTCCGGCCCCGAAGATTCTGCCCTCGGGCGCGAGGCTGCTTATTTGGGCAAATGATGGGCTGTCGGATTCGACAGTCTGCATGTCATCGATTGCCGGAACTTCATTTATTGTCGGGTCATCCAGCGCGATACCTTCGAGTGTTGCTTTTTCGAGGTCGATTCGTTGACGATCTTCGGAATCCTGGCGAAGCTGTTTCTGAATTCGCTTTTTCTCTTCTATAAACCTTCTGAGCACAAACTGTCTCAGGTCCTCTTGCATGATTTGAAAGTCTTTTGGCAGACGCGAGGGGCGTATGCCCTCTTTCCGTTGGATCGCCTCCATGACCCTAACGAAAGCGCTAGCATGCATAAAGGAATAACGACTGACGGTGATGATTCCGTATCCCATGGACGCAAGCGCATTCTTGCGCTCCTCATCGATGGCGCGGTCTTCTTCCGCGTCATGATAAAACCCGTTGTATTCAATGTCTGTGCGAGATTTCTTTAGATACGCATCCATAAAGAACTTATTGCGTCTCGTGAGATTCTTTGCGGCAGCGGTGACCTGCACCTCGTAATCGGTCTCAATTCCCTTAATACCAAGCCCTCCTTCGCTTTTGGGCAGCGTTAGCATCATGACAAAGGCCGTTTCCATAGGAGACCGGCATCCGTCGCGCACATATTGGATCGCCTTTCGGGCAAGGGCCAGACCGTCGCATCTGGTAATGGAATTAAAGAACTGTTTTAACCTCTCGGTCGAGGTGAGCGCGAAACGCTCGATATAGGAGGTGGAAGAGTCGGTTCCAAGGGAGTAAACGCCGCACAATTCAAAGTAGTACTCCACCAGTTCGCGAAAAGGGAGATAGGTGGCGGCCTGAAGTGCGCAAAGCTCAACGCCAACAATAAAGATGCCATCTTTGAGCTCTATAAAGCGTGAGTTCGAGAATCGTTTTGACGAAACGTGGCATTGACAGTTCAGTGCATAGCGCGCATTCCTGCGATCAAACACCATTACCTCGAGGCAATCATTTGCGTCGAGAGAAACATCGTGTTTGGTGAGCCATTCTGCGGCTGCGTCAAGGAGCGTTCCGGTGGGACATGATCCATAAATCGCGGCAGGGTTACAGGGCTCGGTGTCTTTCGCAGACGCCGAATGCGCGGCCTGGTAGACCGCTTTTGCAGTGGTATGTGACAATACGATACTCATGGTATATATCGTGTCAGCTAATGCCGTGTTGATGGCGCTGAGTGGGAAAGTCGTTTTAGGGGCCTAACCAAATGCTGTCCAAAAGCTTGACGCAATTATGGGTTGGCACGCCTAAAATCAATGTTATCGCAGCTTAGCTATAGCATATAAAAACTCAATTGCTGCACATTTGATATCGATGCATCACCATCCGACAACGAATTACGTGTCGGGAATTGGCCGAAATCGTTCAAAATGAGGGTTCAGTATTTGTGATGGCAGATCTATCTGTGGAACGTAGGGCGGCCCCGCTGTGGTGTTTCCCGCTGCGAGGCCGCTCGTGAGCAAGTAGTGTTTGTCGCAGGCGTTGCTATTTCGCGAATAGGTTCTTGAGGTTGAACTCGGCCTGTACCGTGCGGAGCATGAGGTCGGTGTCGTCCAGACCCAGATGCTGCTCGTTGGCGTCGGGCGCGAGGGTGCCGCGACGGCGTGCCCAGTTCTCGAGCGCGGCGGGGGCGGACTCGCGGGGGAGCGAACGCACGTCGGCGTCCAGGCTGCGGCAGATCTGGCGCGAGTCGATGACGATGATCTTACCCGCGCGGCGTGCCTCGGCGTAACCGTCCAGGTGAATCTTGAACCAGCTGTCCTCAAAGGCGGCGTTATGCGCCATGTACGGGTACTTCTTCATAAGCTTGAGCAGCTGCTTTTGCAGCTCCTTGTTCTCGCGGAAGGGCGTTTTGCCGTCGATGTCGTCCCAGGTAATGTGGTGGATATTCGACAGCGGCACATCTTCGCCGCGGTAGATGTCGGGCAGGCCGCAGTAGTGTGCCTCGGCGTCATGCGGGACGGCGTCGCTGGTGAGCTCCATGATCTCCCAGCCCACGTTGATGATATAGCCGCGCTCGGGTGCACGGCCGGTGGTCTCGATGTCGATACCGAGCACGGTGCCCTGGATGGGCTTGCGGGCGTAGGCCACGCCGAGCGCGTCGCGGTCGCCGCGGATTTCGCGCATAACGGACGCGGCGGTGCGCTTTTGCATCTTGCCGATGGCGGCGCAGGTGTCGGCATCGGACAGGCCGCGCGAGAGCGTCGCGGGCGTCACGTTGCGCAGGCGTGCCTCGCCAATCTGGTCGCAAAGGTCGCGGTTGCGGTCGGCCAGGTCGCGCACGGTGGCAAAGTCGAAGCCGGGGTCGTCCTCGGCAGTAAAATACTCGGTCTCGAGCACCTTGAGGGCCTCTTCGCCCTTCTGGCGTTCGGACTCCATGGCGCCGTGGTCGCCATAGATAAACATGGGAATAAACGGCTGGCGCTCGTATTCGAGTGCTTGCGAAACATTCATAGGCTGCTCCTTGGACGGGCCGCGTCGCGCGGCTCGGGGTTACTGAGTTGTGGCGAGATGATAGTTTACCATGGGCAACTATTGGCACCGCGCCCGGGACAACTACAATACCCTAGTTGACCGCTAGGACTTTTACAATGCTGCCGAAAGACACGAAAGGTTCCATCCTTCATGGATTTGCTGATTGATATTTTGCTCGACGCCGGCAAGGACACGCTGTCGCTGGTGCCGTTTTTGTTGGTGACGTATTTGGCCCTCGAGACCTTGGAGCACGTCGCGGGCGACCGCGTTAACGGGGCCATCAAGCGCGCCGGCGCCACGGGTCCCGTGGTTGGCTCGCTGCTGGGCATGGTGCCGCAGTGCGGCTTTTCGGCAATGGCGGCCACACTGTACGCCGGTCGTGTCGTGACCTTGGGCACGTTGGTGGCGGTGTTCCTTTCGACCTCCGATGAGATGCTGCCGCTGTTGCTCGCCGAGCAGGTGCCCGTGCAGACCATGGCGATGCTTTTGGCTTCGAAGGCACTGATCGCGCTGGTCACGGGCTTTATCGTGGACGCCGCCATTCGCGGCCTGCGTCGTAACGCTCGCGCGCATGCGGCGATTCGCCGCACCGTGCTGGGGACCGCGGCCAACCCGGCCCACGTGAATTGCGCGCACGACGACCACACTGGCGGTGACATCATCGACGAGGTGGCCGAGGCGGGCGTGAGCGCCGACCACATCCACGAGCTGTGCGAGCGCGACCATTGCGGTTGTGATGAAGACGAGGACGAGCACGAACACGGACATGGCCACGATCACGGTCATGAGGGCGAATATGAACACCATGATGGTCACGGTCACTCCCATTCCCACGAAGGGACGCCTGTCCTGTCGATTATCCGCAGCGCCATCTCCCACACCGTGCAGGTATCGGTATTCATTTTCCTGGTGACGCTGATTCTGGTTGCCGTGCTCGAGACGTTCGGCGAGTCCGCAATCGAGCAGTTCCTGCGCGGCAACGAGACGCTTGCGGTCCTGGGCTCGGCACTCGTCGGCCTGATCCCCAACTGCTCGGCCAGCGTCGTCATCACGCAACTGTACCTGGAAGGCGCGCTGCAGCTGGCCCCGATGCTCGCCGGCACGCTCATTTCCGCCGGCGTGGGTTATCTGGTGCTGTTCCGCACCAACCGCAGCGCCCGCGAAAATGCCGTGTTCCTGATTATGATGTACGTCATCGGCGCGGGCTGGGGTCTCATCCTTTCCGCCTTTGGCCTCTAAGTAGATGTTTGGGATAGGCCGTAAAAACTGGGGTATACCGTAAAATCTACCGCCATGACTTGGGTGTTGGATGCGCGTCAATCGCCAAAACAAAAAGGTAGATTTCCGGACATGTCCCAAAAATCTACCTTGGTTAGCGCAGCAGCTCGGTGAGGTTGCGTTTAAAGCGGGCGCGGTCTTCGCTGGTAAATGCCGCCGGCCCGCGAGTGCGTCCGCCGGCGCGGCGCACCTTCTTTTCCTCGTGGCGAATAAACAGCTGCATGTCGATGGTTGCTTTGTCGTAGACGCGCCCGCGCACACCGATAGCGGCGGCATCGCGCCCGAGCACCATGCTCGCCAAGCCAATGTCCTGCGTCACGACCACGTCGCCCGCCTGCAGGCGTTCGACAATGGCAAAGTCGGCGCTGTCGGCGCCCACGCTCACGTCGAGCGTCGTGACCCAAAAGCCGCGTCGCGCGTGCTCGGCATCGCGCGGGTCATCGCGGCGAATGTGCCGTTCCAGGTTTTGTGTGCTGTTGCCGGCGATAACAACGGCGACGCCCGCCCGCCGCGCGCAGTCAATCGACTCGCGCGTGACCGGGCAGGCGTCTGCATCGATAAAGAGCGTTCGCGGCATCTAGTGCACCAGTTTGCCAAATTGAATAGCGCGAACAATCAGCGTTACGCCAAACACCAGCAGCGCGGCGCCGCTAAAGATGACGAGCATCTTGGCCGACCACAGCGGATAGATAAACACGAACATGCCGGCGATGATGGAGAGTGCGCCGCTCAGGATGGCGAGGGCACGGTTGGACGAAAGCTCGGACTCCAGAATGGACATGACACCTTCGACAATCCAGCCAAAGCCGGCCACGATAACCACCATCGTGGTGAGCGTCGCGGTCGAGAAGGCCTGGTTGCGCAGGATTATGACGCCGCCCAAGATAATGAGTAGGTTGGAGATGATGCTCGTCACGCGCCAGCCGGTGGGCAGCAGCGGCTCAAAAATGGCAGTGAACAGTCTGATGGCAGCAGTGATTACAAAGTAAAAACCCAGGACGGTCGTCAAAAAGACGAGGGACTTGGCGGGTGCAAAAAGCAGCGCGATGCCAGCAATGAGCGCCACGACGCCCGTGATGGCGTAGATCCAGCGTACGGCCTTGACGGCTTTACCCGCCATGCTTTTCTCGTCAAATCCAAACTGGCTCGATTTTTGGTCATCGTTCTTAAAGATGCCCATAATGTCTCCTTTCCGTGCGGCGTAAGCCTTGATCGTTACAACCAGTATCCCCTAAGGGCGCTGACGTATGGGTCGGGGAGGGCGAAACGTAACCCAAAGGCCCCGAATTGTTTCCGTTGTTCCCCACGTTGCGATTTTCTATTCAACAGATGTAGAACATTGCAGCCCTGTTCGTTATTGCCTACGTTTTAGGTTAGATTTTCCTAAGGACAATTGGCTTGTATTGGGGGTCCCTATGAACGAAGCAGTTCCCGAGGCACCGTCGAGTGTCGAATCGATGGCAAAGCAAGGTTGCGAAAAGCTCGGTCTGGAAGCGTTTGATGCGCTGGTCCGTCGTGCCCGTACGTGCCGTCGCTTTGACGAGTCTATGCGCGTGCCGCGCGAGTTTTTGCTCGAGCTGGCGGAACTGGCGCACCTGACCCCGTGTGGTGCCAATGCTCAGTGTCTGCGTTTTCACGTGGTGAGCGGTGCCGAGGATTGCGCGCGTGTATTTGACGAGCTCGCATGGGCCGGCGCACTTAAGGACTGGCCGGGTCCTGCCGAGGGTGAGCGCCCGACCGGCTACATCGCGATTCTGGCCGAGCGCGCCGTTCCGGGCAAGCCTGTCGCTCCCATTACTGAGGTCGACACGGGCATTGCCGCACAGACGATGATGCTCGCCGCCCGCAGCGCCACGCCCGAGGTGGCAGCCTGCATGTTCAAGGCCTTTACGCCCCACGTGATCGATGCCATGGGGCTCGATAACGACAAGTATGAGCTCAAGCTGATCATGGCGTTTGGCGTTCCGGCCGAGACACAGGTGATCGATGCGATCGATTCCAACCCCGACGGCTCCATCAATTATTGGCGCGACGAGGCGCAGGTGCACCACGTACCCAAGCGTCCGCTTGCCGACGTGCTGCTGTAGTTGTGCGTCGTTGCGGTGCAATCCGGCGGCAAAATCACCACAAAGGCTCCTGTCCCCTTTGTGGTGGTACGAGGGGAGGGTGTGTGGCAGATCTGTATTTGGTGCGGCATGGGCAGACTGAGCTCAATGTGCAGAGCATTTTGCAGGGCTGGCACGATTCGCCGCTTACGGCGCGTGGGCGCGAGCAGGCGCTGACGGCGCGTACGGCGTTTGCGGCGCGTGGCGTGGCCTTTGATCATGTGTATTCCTCGCCGTTGGGCCGGGCGCGGCATACGGCCGAGCTTATCGTTGGCGAGGGCCGTTCCATTGAGCTGGTCGATGACCTGCGTGAGTGGCATTTTGGCTCGCTGGAGGGCACATCAAATCGCGAGATGCCGCCGCAGCCCTGGGGCGATTATCCGGTGGCCTTTGGCGGCGAGTCGGAAGTGCAGCTTCAGTCGCGCATGGTCGCGGCGCTGTCCCGCATCATGGCCAGGCCGCAGCACGACTGCGTGCTGGCGGTTTCCCATGGCTCAGCCTGCCAGGAGTTTCTTGAGTATGTGACTGGCGGGGGAGAGCTGCCCGACAACGGTGCCGTGCTTCATTTTGGCTATTGCGACGGGGCGTTTTCGCTCTTGGGTTGGTAACGAACGAAAGGACCCCTATGAATAAAGATCTGTATCTGGTCCGTCATGGACAGACGATATTCAACCTTAAGCGTATCATTCAGGGGTGGAGTGATTCGCCGCTTACGCAGTTGGGTTGTGACCAGGCGGCGCGCGCCGGCATGTTTTTACGTGCGCGCGGCATTGAGCCCGATCATGCCTACACCTCCACGCTTCATCGCACCGAGCAGACTATCGCCAACTTGTGGCCGGGCTTGGCGTACGAGCGCCTGGACGGCCTGCGTGAGTGGTTCTTTGGCGACTTTGAGGCCGAGCGCGTGATGCTCATGCCCGAGCGCCCGTGGCGCGATTTCTATCGTCAATTTGGCGGCGAGGGCCAGATCCAGGTGCGCACGCGCATGGTGGCGACGCTGACCGATCTTATGCAGCGTCCGGACCATACGTGCGTGCTCGCGGTAAGTCATGGCTCAGCTATCAAGGAGTTTTTGGACCACGTGCGGGGCGCGGCGGCCGACGAGCGCGAACGCGTGCCGGGCAACTGCTCAGTGCTGCATTTTGCGTTTGACGATGCGGCCGATACGTTTGAACTGGTCGAAGTCTTTACGCAGGAAGACTACGCGCGCGAGCTGGGGCTAGAGCCGCTCGTGGCGGCGGCAGGTCCGCAGCGTGGATAACGCTGACGTTGCGGCCCGGTTTACCGGCGTAATTGTTTGATGCGAAAAGGGCGGAGGTGCATGCGTTTGCTGCATCTCCGCCCCTTGTTTGTTTGGATGCTGGGTTTTCCAGCTTAGCGTTTGAGTTCGCTAGAACCGTGAGACCTGGTGAGTGAGCAGACCCGTCGGAACCTGTGGCGCGCTGCCGCTGACCTGCGCGGCGGGGAACAGCACGGCTACAGCAAAGTTGAACGGCTCTTTGCCAGAGTAGGCGCCGGCAGCGCGGGCCTCGTCGGCCAGAATCTGCGATGCCCCAGCCAGTGCGGCGACATAGGCGGAGTCACCGGCGAACACCGGGTCGGGCGCCTGGTCGAGCATGGCTCGGATGGCGGCAACAGCGTCCTCGCGCTTGACTTCCCATACGCGATGCGTAATGCCGGTGGGGTCGGTGACGGCATAGAGCGACGCTCCTTCTTTGGCGGCGCCAAGGATGATATCCATGACGGGCGAGGCTTCGTAGGCGAGCGTTACAGGGCGGGGCTGCACCTTAAGCTCGGCGATCGCGCGCGCGGCGGCGAGTGCGTCGA
>JBPGZF010000013.1:0-47921 GCA_052033095.1 Collinsella sp. | reverse complement strand
GGGACTATCATAATCCTTTGTTCCCACTATTTGATTATAGTTTTATTTAAGAATACCTTGCCGCATATTTTTTACTCCTTTTCTGGATTAAATCATTGTATCACATCAGTTTTAGGAAAGCAAGTACCTAAAAGAAATTTTTCTTCCCCTTATATGTAACAATCATACCGGCTTCCTAGCGTTCAGAATGTTTTCTGCTGTCTGCTGTGGTGTTTGGTTGGAATTGTCCAACCAAAAGCCGATCCGTGGTGTTGTCTGCATTTTACTAAATACAAATTCAATGTATACAGAAAGATATAAGGAGTGGGAGGGATTCCGCCGTAGTTGGCATTGTAGGAAAATCCAAAAGTTTAGATTTTCCCACAATGCTTATCTTTTGGTCTTTGGTTCGGAATAGTGTAGTGCTGGCGGTCTATCTCTTGTTTTCGGTTGCTTGCTTCCTTACCGTACATGAGCATTGAGAGAAGGAGACAAGCAGATGTTGGGTTACGAAGAAAAGATATAGCGCCTCGAACTGCTCGACGCGGTGGCAGATGCCGGGAGGCTGGCGAGGGGCCTGGACCAGCTGCTCGAGTCCCTGGCTCACGCCGACCAGCTGGACCCGCTCGACGTCGAGGGGGTCCTGGCCCTGAGGTCTATAAGCGAGAGGTGTGCCGAGCGCATCGGCGACGCGGCGCGCATCCTGGAGGCTCAGAACGAGGTCCTCTATGCGGAGGAGCGGGCCAAAGTCAAACCGCGCGATAACTGAGGAACGAAACCCGGTCCGGAAACTGTTCCTTGATTCCGGCCGGATGATCTTCTCCGCCGCCCGGTGTCGCATTGTGTCCGAGCGGCTGATGTCCCCCTATTCCCAGTGCCGCGGCGTACCGCTGCGTTATAATTCAGAAAACGCATTTGTATTGCATTTCGAGGGATAGAGGCGCGAATGTCTAACGGCTATAAGGAGCTCATCAAGGGTAACCCCGGCGAGACCGAGATCAGGAGCTTCCTGGTAAACGGCGACCAGGTATCTGTGACCCTGCGCATCCCCGACACCCTGCGCGACGCGGCGAAGGAGGAGGCTGCCCTTCGCGGCATGAGCTTCTCCGCCTTTGTGCGCACTTGCATGATCGAAGAGCTCGCGAAGAAGGGACAATAGCCCGTGACGGAGCCAATGCACGACATCTCGGTCGAAGGCTTCATAGAGTCCTTCGACCGCCGATACCCGACTTTCATTCTCAAGACGTTGCTGTGCGACCGCACTACGGGGCGCAACATCATATGGGCCGACAACGAATACGAGGCCCTAGGCGACGGCTACATGGGCGATGACGAGATGACCGTCGAGAAGATCACGGGCATGAACTCCGGCGTCATCAAGCCGCGCATCGCCAAAGAGCAGGAGAAGCAATCCCAGCGCACCAAGAGCCGCGCCGAGGTGTTCACCCCGTCATGGCTGTGCAATCAGATGAACAACGACTTGGACGAGGCTTGGTTCGGCCGGCGCGATGTCTTCAACACCGAGATCGTTGCGGATGATGGCGCCAATACATGGACGCCGACTAGTGATCCAATCGAATTTCCAAAGTCAAAGGGACACGGCTGGCGCGCATACGTGGAGGCTACGCGGCTCGAGATCACGTGTGGCGAGGCGCCGTTTGTGTGCTCGCGCTACGACACCGTGACGGGAGACGAGCTACCCGTAAGCGAGCGCGTAGGCTTCCTTGACCGCAAGCTTCGCGTTGTGACCGAGAAGACCAAGACTCGCAAGGAATGGGTGCGCCGGGCCCTCGACGCGCTGCGCGCGACGTACGGCTTCGAGTACCAGGGCGACAACCTGCTTATTGCTCGCGTCAATGTGCTCGAGACGTTCGTCGAGCATCTCCGCAATCGCTGGGGGTCGGGCCCCCAACAGGACGAGCTCGAGCAGGCGGCATGGATCGTTTCCTGGAACTTCTGGCAGATGAACGGCTTCACAGACGCCGTGCCCACCAACAAGATGGGCGCCGAGGTGGAGTCGACCCTGGGGACGTTCGAGGAGCCCGAGCCGGAGCCGATGCAACCGTCGCTTTTCGACCTGTTCGATGACGTATTCCCCGACGAGACAACCGAAGAGACCAAAGAAGAGGAGCCAAGGGAAACGGTTCCCCTCTGCGTGATATACGACTGGCAGAACGGCGAGCCCTTCGAGTTCGCCGCATTGAAAGGTGAGGCAGCAATTATGGGAAAGAAGTTCTATGCGGTAATCGGTAATCCCCATATCAGCTTTCAGTGGCGGAACAAGATTCTGGCAATAAGACCTATGCACCGCCCATCTATCACGAGTTTATGGACTCGGCGTTCAAGGTTTCCGACAAGGTGGAGCTTGTCACTCCCGCTAGATTCCTATTTGACGCCGGCTCAACCCCAAAGGCCTGGAACAGGAAGATGCTTAACGACCCCCATTTCAAAGTGATGAGCTATAAAGCGGATGCGTCCAGCGCCTTTCCGAATACCGACATCAAGGGCGGTGTTGCCGTTACCTATCGAGATGCTGATCGGGATTTCGGTGCGATAGAAGTGTTCACACATTTCGATGAGCTTCGTACCATCAAAGAGAAGGTTGTAAAACATGGCATCCAACCCCTCGGCGATATCATCTTCGCGGCCGATAGCTACCACTTCACTGAAGCCATGCACGAAGACCATCCCGAGATTCGTTATGTTGACGACGACCATGGTCTGTTGAGCAAGAACCACGACTATGACCTTAAGACAAACGTTCTCGACAACCTTAACAATGTAGTTTTCTTTGACGAGATGCCTGGCGACGGAGATAGTTGCATCAGAATCTTTGGCAGAGGTCGCGCCGGAAGAGCTTACAAGTTCATTTCCGCCAGATATATCGCTCCGCATCCGAACCTCGACAAATGGAAAGTACTTGTTCCTGCCGCCAACGGATCGGGCGCGCTTGGAGAAGTGCTTTCTACGCCCTTAATAGGGCGGCCCTTAATAGGGCATACGCAGTCCTTCATAAGCATTGGCAGTTTCAATTCCGAAGCGGAAGCTACGGCTCTCCTCAAATACATAAAATCGAAGTTCGCTCGGACCATGCTCGGAATTCTGAAGATTACGCAGCACAATCCCGCACCAAAATGGAAGTATGTCCCCCTACAGGACTTTACTTCTGACTCCGACATCGATTGGTCGCAGTCTGTTGCTGACATCGACCGTCAGCTCTATGCGAAGTACGGCCTCGACGACGAGGAGATTCAGTTCATCGAATCCCATGTGAAGGAGATGGACTAGCAATGGCGAGCATCGACATCTCCCAGATCATCGAGACCACCGCTCCCGCGGTGCCGCAGATCTATGCCTACACCACGCCCGAGATCGTCCGCCACAACGGCTGGACCAAGATCGGCTACACCGAGCAGGACGTGCGCGAGCGAATCAAACAGCAAACGCACACCGCCGACGTGCAGTGGCATCTGGAGTGGAGCGGCAACGCCACGTGGGAGCACCGTGCGGGCACGTTCCATGACACCGACTTCCACGCCTACCTCGAGAAGCAGGGCGTCGAGCGCGAACCCAAGAAGGAATGGTTCAAGATTAGCGGCGAGGAGTCTCACCAGCAGTTCTACCGGTTCCGCGACACCGACGGCGTGCTGGACGCACCCGGCGCTGCCTCCTACACCCTGCGCGCCGAGCAGCAGCGCGCAGTGGAGCAGACGGGAGCCTTCGCCCGCGCCCATTGGGACGAGGGCGGCGCGCACGGCGGCGAGTTCCTGTGGAACGCCAAGCCGCGCTTCGGCAAGACGCTCACCGCATACGACCTGTGCCGCAGTATCGGCGCGCAGAAGGTGCTCATCGTCACCAACCGCCCTGCCATCGCCAACTCCTGGTACGACGACTACGTGAAGTTCGTGGGCTTGGAGGGCGGCTACCGCTTCATCAGCGGCGTGGACGCTCTGACCGGCAAGCCCTACTGCCTCAGCCGCGAGGAGTACCTGCGCGCCATCCGCAACGACCCGGAAGGCCCCAAGGGGTTCATCGAGTTCGTGAGCCTTCAGGACCTCAAGGGCTCCATCCGCTTCGGCGGCGTGTACCAGAAGCTCGACGAGGTGGCCGACCTCACCTGGGACGTGCTCATCATCGACGAGGCACACGAGGGCGTGGACACCTTCAAGACCGACGTGGCATTCGACCACATCAAGCGCCGCTTCACGCTGCACCTCTCTGGCACGCCCTTCAAGGCCATCGCAAACGAGAAGTTCGCCGACGACGCCATCTACAACTGGACCTATGCCGACGAGCAGCAGGCCAAGCGTGACTGGCCTGCCGACTCTGAGCAGCCGAACCCCCTACGCCAACCTCCCCAAGCTCAACCTGCTCACCTACCAGATGAGCGACATCGTCGAGCAGGAGGCCCGCGGCGGCATGGAGATTGATGGCGAGCAGACCGAGTTCGCCTTCGACCTCAACGAGTTCTTCTCGACCAAGCACAACGGCGGCTTCGTGCACGACGCCGACGTGGATAAGTTCCTCGACGCGCTCACCACGCAGGAGAAGTTCCCGTTCTCGACACCCGGGCTGCGCGACGAGCTGCGTCACACGTTCTGGATGCTCAACCGCGTCGACTCCGCCCGCGCCCTCGCCAAGAAGCTGCAGGCGCACCCCGTCTTCAAGGATTACGAGGTGGTACTCGCTGCTGGCGACGGCAAGATCGACGCCGATGACGAGAACGAGAAATCGCTCGACAAGGTACGCCGCGCGATCAAGGACCACGACAGGACCATCACCCTTTCGGTCGGCCAGCTGACCACGGGCGTGACCGTGCCGGAGTGGACCGCCGTGCTCATGCTCTCGAACATGGCGAGCCCCGCACTGTACATGCAGGCGGCCTTCCGCAGCCAGAACCCGTGCCTGTTCGACCTGGGCGGCGGCAACTACGCGCGCAAGGAGAACGCCTACGTCTTCGACTTCGACCCGGCGCGCACGCTTACTATCTTTGAGCAGTTCGCCAACGACCTGTACGGCGAGACCGCGCGCGGCGGCGGCGATGTCGAAACGCGCGAGCGCCATATCCGTCAGTTGCTGAACTTCTTCCCCGTCTACGGCGAGGACGAAGAGGGGCAGATGGTCGAGCTCGACGCCGAGCAGGTGCTCAGCGTGCCGAGGCGCATCCATGCCCGCGAGGTGGTCAGGCGCGGCTTTATGAGCAACTTCCTGTTCCAGAACATCGCGAGCGTCTTCCGCGCGCCGGCAGAGGTCGTGGAGATCATCCAGCGCTTCGATCCCTACGAGCAGGGCAAGGCACAGAACGCCGAGAAGAACAAGGTCGAGATCGATGAGGGCACGGCCGACGAGCTCTCCATCAACGACGAGGGCGAGGTGGAGATTCCCGACGAGCAGGTCGTAGGCAAGGCTGCGGACATCTTCGGGCCGAAGGTCTACGGCGACATCGCCGTCGAATTCTCAGGCCACATGGACGACATCGCGAAAGCCCACGAGGCCGATGACGACGATCGGGTGATGCTCGACAACCTCAAGGAGGCCTTCAAGCAGAGCGTGACCGCGCCTCTGGTACAGGCCGCCAAGGAGAGCTACGGCAGCGAGCTCAAGCCGCGCCAGCAGCAGCAGATCGAGCGCAAGGTCCAGGCGGACGCCGACATCCAACTCAACCGCCAGGTCGGCGACTACCAGATTCAGGCGCGCCGCATCGAGCAGTCGCGCAAGGACGAGCTCAAGGCGGCGACAAGCGAGACCGAGCGCGCCGAGGTGAACAAGCGCCATGACGAGCAGAAAGCGGAGGCGTTCCAGACGCTCGCCCAGAAGCTCGAGGACTCCCGCGAGGAGCTCGTGCAACGCGCCGGCGAGACCGTGGTGCGCGAGGTGGAGACGGCGAAGAAAGAGGACGAGAAGCAGGGCATCGAGGACAAGGTGCGCGCTCATCTGCGCGGCTTCTCGCGTACCGTCCCGTCGTTCCTCATGGCCTACGGCGAAGAGGGCACGACGCTCGCGAACTTCGACACCGTGATCCCCGCTGACGTCTTCCAGGACGTCACGAGCATCACCGTTGATGAGTTCCGCTTTTTGCGTGATGGCGGCGACTACACCGATGGCGAGACCGGCGAGGTAAAGCGCTTCGTTGGGCACCTCTTCGACGAGGTCGTATTCAACGACTCCGTGAGCGAGTTCATCAAGCTGCGCGAACGCCTGGCCAATTACTTCGACGAGTCCCAGACAGAGGACATCTTCGACTACGTGCCGCCCCAGAAGACCAATCAGATCTTCACGCCGCGCAACGTCGTGGTTCAGATGGTGGACCTCTTCGAGAAGGAGAACCCGGGCTGCTTCGATGACCCGAGCCACACCTTCGCCGACCTGTATATGAAGTCTGGCCTCTACATCACCGAGATCATCAAGCGCCTGTACCGAAGCGAGGGCATGAAGGCCGCCTTCCCGGACGACCGCGAGCGTTTGGACCACATCCTGGAGCATCAGGTGTTCGGCATCGCGCCCACCAAGATTATCTACGAGATTGCCACCCACTTCATCCTGGGTTTCCACGACGAGGTCGGCCAAGGATGTGACTCTAACTTCGAGCTCGCGGACGCCGCGGAGCTCGCCAAGGAGGGCACGCTGGAGGCATACGTCGAGCGCGTCTTCGGGCCCAAGCTGGGCGAGGCGTAGCGCGTGGCGGAAGTAGTCGACAGCAAACAGGATGGGCGTGCAGAGGCTGCGCGAGCGGCGGTGAGTGCGGCACGGCGTGAGGATACCGAACTTTGCGCCCGTCTAGTCTTTCGCGTCTCGCGCAATGAGCTAAGGCGCGTGGGGATCACCACGCCCATCGCTCTCTACGATGAGCTGAAGCAGGTCTTCTGGAACGCAGACGAGGGCGTCACCCTGGGCGACCACCTCTCTGTCGGGTTCGGCAAGGTCGACCGCCGCCGTCAGGTGCGCGCCTTCGCCGAGCGCCATGCGGACGAGCCCAGAAACGTCGCCGCGAAAGCCTACGAGCGCGAATACGGCTTCAGCGCAGGCATCGCCGCGATATGGCTCGACCTGTTCGCCGAGCCCGCGGACGTGAGCTTCTCGGAGTGGCTTGGCGTCGAGGTCGCTGAATGCCCGACGGGCGCCCCGGCCTCCCGTGCGGATGTGCCCGTAGCGCACGACACCGAGCGCGAGGCACCCACCCTCGAGGGCTTCCTTGCCCGGGAGCTTGCCGGCCGCATCTGCGACGAAGGCCTCGTGCGTCGGCGCTTCGCCTTCGAGTTTCCCGACGATCCGCCCGAAGCGCTCGACCGCGGCATCGAGGATGCGGGCTACTACGAGGACCGCGGCTTGCTCTTCCGAGAAGGGAGCACCCCGAACGACCACTTCACGCGGCTGCTGGCCGAGCATCCGTCTTTCGCGAAGGGCGACGCCGGCTTCGAGAACGCCGTGTGGCAGCACCCCGCCTTCCGCCAGGTGCTGCGCCAGGCGCTTTCGGACCACCGCTTACTTCTCTACGAGGGCGACAGCTACATCTCGTTCTCGCGGCTGCACGACGTGCTAGGCGCGCGCATGGCGGACATCGAGTCGTACGCGCCCGCGGTGAGCGTGGATGCGCCCGAAGGCGAGCCCTTCACCGTGGCGAGCCTGCGCGCGGGCGGCGCCACTCCGCATCCGCTGTACGGGCTGGACATGCCCGACGACTTCTACGAGGGACTGCTCGACGCGGGAGGGCTCCTGCGCAGCTGCACGCTCGCCGGAACCAAGGTGTTCGTCGCCGGAGGCGAGGGGCGGCTTTCCGCAGCCGACCTCATCGAGTGGATCGTCGCCCACCATGAGGGAATCGAGCGCGATGACCTGCCGAGACTGCTCGCGAACGATCTGGGCATCACGTGCCCGGCACCGCTTCTGACGACGACCATTTACAACTCCGACGTCTACTACGACGACATCGGGGACGCATATTACTCATCCATGGAGGCATGGAAGAAGGAGGCACGAAATGAGCTTGCTTGAGGAAGGGATCGCGACTGGCAACGTCCTGCCGACGGGTCGCAAGGAGAAGCACTCCATCGACAACGTGACGCGCGACTTCGACATCTACCGCATCAAGTGCGATCTGCTGTTCTACAACGACCAGAACGACCGCATCGCCACTTGGGTAAGCGAGTACAACTCCGCGCAGGGCGCGGATCTGCTCGCCCTTGGCCGCGACGAGTACAACGGCGTCATCGAGGACTTCATCGTCGAGAGCAACCCCGGCGCGCTCAGGAAGACCGAGAAGAGCATCGCCCTTCGCGGCCAGCTTAGGCCGGGCATCGTGCTCAACGACGGACGCGTCATCGACGGCAACCGACGCCTGACCTGCGTCCGCCGCCTCGCGCGGGCGAACAACGAGGCGGGCTGGTTCGAGGCCGCCATCCTCGACGACGCCACAGGCAGCGACCCCAAGCGCATCAAGCTGCTCGAGCTCGCCATCCAAATCGGCGAAGAGGAGAAGGTGGCGTACGATCCCGTCGACCGCCTCGTCGGCGTATACCGCGACGTGGTTAAGAACCACCTCATAACCCCTGCGGAGTACGGCAACGCGACGGGCATGACCGAGGCGGAGGTGAAAAAACTCGTCGACCGCGCCCAGTACATGGAGGAGTTCCTCGAATTCTGCCAGGCCCCCGAGCAGTACCACCTCGCCCGCGCCCTCAAGGTCGATGGCCCCTTGGGCGAGTTCAGCCGCGTGCTGAAGAAGTACGACAACAGGCGCGACAAACAGCTTGTCAAACGACTCATGTTCGCCAACATGGTGGTGCAGCCCGAGGGCGACATCACCCGATACGTGAGAGACTTCGGCAGCGTGGCAGGCACGGATGCGGAGGCCGACTTCAAGGCCGCCGAGCTGCAGGCCATGTCCGAGCTCCTCGAGAAGATGGGTCCCGACGCCCTCACGCGCGAGAAGGTGAGCGAGCTGCGCTCGGACGGCAACCTCGTCGACGGCTTCAAGCGCGCAGGCGACCGCGCAAGAGAGACCGTGCGCCGCGTCAAGCTCATGGACACGCCCGCCAAGAAATCCGCCGACTGCCTCTCCGAGCTCGAGAAGATCCTTCCCGAGATGCTCGACGTGCTGGGACCCGACGAGCTCGAGAAGGTGCGCCGCAACCTCGTTGCCGTCGCCGACAAGGTGGAAGAGCTGATCGGTGAGATCGATGAGCGCGCCTAGGGCCGTCGTCTGCTACGACGAGGCGCGCCCCGGCATGTACCTGCGCATCGAGGGGCAAGACATCGCCTCGTTCATGGCCTCGGCCGCATGGCGCGCCTGGCTGTACTACCCGGCGAGCGCCGTCGACGGCACCGATCGCGACCGCATCCTACTCGACGGCGGCATGGGCCTTCGCGAGTGCCAGGACATGCTCGAGGCGATCATGGAGGCCGACGGCCACGGCGTCGAGGTCGCGGTTGACCCGAGCTTCGGCGCCTTCGTGAACGCCGGCGAGACCTACATCCGCGAGCGCTCCGAGGTGGGGTTGGCCATCAAGGCGCAGACCGCCGAGGGCATCGCCGACGACCCCCAGCTGGGGCCGCGCTTCCGGGAGTTCCGCGACGTAGTGAACGCCTCGATGGTGCGTCCCCTGCGCGACCGGCAGATGCTCGACGCCTTCTTCATGGCGACGGTTGGGCGCGCGGCCGACTTCTCGGTGCCCGGCGCCGGCAAGACCGCGACGGTGCTCGGCGTGTTCGCCTACCTTCGCCATTTGGGGCTCGCGCGCCGCATCGTGGTGGTTTGCCCCAAGAACGGCTTCGAGTCGTGGGAGAAGGAGTGGGTCGCCACCTTCGGGGATAAGCTGCCTTTGAGCTGCTTCTCGCTGGGAGACCCCGCCATAGCGGCGATGTCGACCGAGCGCAGGCGCAACGCGCTGTCGCTCGACAGCGGCGCGTGCAACCTGTTCACGTTCAACTACGAGTCGCTCTCGGGCTACGTGCGGGAGCTGCATGCCATCATCCCCGACCAGACCCTGCTCGTCTTCGACGAGGTGCACCGGGTGAAGGCCATCGGCGGCAGGCGCGCGGAAGCCGCGCTCGAGGCGGCCGACGGCGCGAAGTTCGTGATCGCCCTTACGGGAACGCCCATCCCGAACACCTACCAGGACATCTACAACCTGCTGCACATCCTGTACCCCGAGGACTACGACACGTTCTTCGGCTACGAGCCGGGCGAGCTCCGCGCGCCCGATGCGGACCTCCAGGCAAGCCTCAACGACAGCCTGGCGCCCTTCTTCTGCCGAACGAACAAGGACGAGCTCGGCGTGCCGCGCCCGGAGCCCGACGAGATCGTGGAGGTCGAGGCGACGCCCGATGAGGACACATTGCTGCGAGTCCTGTACGCGTCTTGCCCCAACGCGCTCGCGAGGATCATACGCACCCTGCAGCTCGAGAGCGACCCCGAGATGCTCTGCTCTGCAGTGGACCCAGGCGACCTCGAGTACGTGCTCGACCAGGTCGGCGATGACTACTCGGATATCGACTACGTCGACTTCTCGCAGACGTTCTACGAGGCCATCGAGCGAAGCCGCCCGAGCTCGAAGCTCGTGGCGTGCGAGCGGCTCGTGGAGCGCATCGTCGCCGAAGGCCGCCCCGTCATAGTATGGTGCATCTTCGTACGCAGCATCAGCAACCTCCGCCGCGACCTCGCCGCCATGGGGATTCCGGCAGAGGCGATCTACGGCGCCACGCCACAGGAAGAGAGACGCGAGATTCTGGACGACTTCCGCGCGGGGCGCTTCAGGGTGCTCGTGACCAACCCGCAGACGCTTGCCGAGTCGGTCTCTCTGCACAGCGTCTGCCACGACGCGGTGTATTTCGAGTACAGCTACAACTTGGTGCACCTGCTGCAGTCAAAGGACCGCATACACCGTCTGGGCCTGCCCGACGACCAGAAGACGCGCTACTACTTCATGCGCGAGAAGTTCATGCGCGACGGCAGGGAGCTATCCCTCGACGCCGTGATCTACGACCGCTTGAAGGAGAAGGAGCAGACGATGCTCGACGCCATCGACCGCGGCTGCCTTGAGGGCGGCTACCTCGATGACGAGGACCTGCGTATCGTCTTCGAGCGCCTGCTGGGAGAAGATGCCAAGAGCCTGGAATACTAAGAGGCCGAACGGCGCACTGACGATATTGGCTCATAAGTAACAACTGCGAAGGAAAGATAGGGCTTTAAGGATGGATGCAGGAAAATCTACGATAAGCGGCGTGTTCAACGGATCGCGCCTGCTCGAAATACCTTTCTACCAAAGGGCGTACGTCTGGGGAGAAGAGCAATGGGAGCGCTTCCTCGGCGACATGGAGTTCGTCACGACTTCGAAGCGACCTTATTTCCTGGGCTCGATCATCCTGAAGCAAGCCTCCTCCGGCAACACTTGGTCCGAGGTGTCCGAGGTTCGCACAGTCATCGACGGCCAGCAGCGCCTCACGACCATGGTCATCTTCTTCAAGGCACTCTGCGCGAGAATCGACGCCGATAGGCTGTTCGAGCGAGATTTCGTCCTGGAGACCGGCGAAGTCGCCTTGAGACATGGCAAGTACGACCGGCAGGATTTCGAGAAGGTCGTCAGCGCCACGGGCTGCGAGCCTGTCGAGGGCTCCTCGTCCATCGTCCTTGCCTACAACTATTTCCTCAAGAACATCGACCCAGAGAAGGTCGACAGGAACACGATCAAGTCGAACGTCCAGTTCGTCTGCATCGATCTCACCGAGGGCGAGGACGAGCAGCAGATATTCGACACCATCAACTCGCTCGGGGTGCGCCTGACGACGGCGGAGCTCCTCAAGAACTACTTCTTCAACCGCGAGAACGAGCAGGCGTTCAAGGAGTGCTGGGAGGACGTCTTCGAACCCACGGCGGAGAAGAGGGAGTATTGGGAGCAGGAGGTCGTTACCGGGCGCATCAAGCGCACGCTCGTCGACCTGTTCTTCGACGCGTTCCTCCAGATCCTGGTTCAGGACAAGAAGCGCGGCGTCACGACCGAGGACAAGCTCTTCTATTCGCGCACGTCCAACCTCTTCCAGTCCTACAAGGACTTCATCGGCAGGTACTGCAACGGAGACAAGGACGAGATCCTCGACAGCATGAAGGCGTATGCCGAGGTGTTCGAGTCCACGTTCGACCCCGGCTACTGCGACGCGGACATCCCCTCCGCTCCCGGCGTCGAGCGCCTGAACGTGCTGATATTCGGCCTCAAGAACTCGACGCTCATCCCGTACGTGCTCTACGTTCGCAAGAACGCGGAGTCTTCGGGCGAGGAATCCGAGGTCTTCGCCCTGCTTGAGAGCTACATCGTCCGCCGAACGCTGGTTCAGGCGACCACGAAGAACTACAACAGGCTGTTCACCTCGCTGATCCTGAACGAGGTGAAGGACGCGGAGACGCTGAGGAAGGCTCTTGAAGCAAACGAAGAGGCGACGACGTACATGCCCGGCGATGACGAGGTTCGAAGGGCGTTCGAGGAATCGTGTCTGTACAACCTTCAGTCCAAGGGCGTTCTCTATCTGCTGGAAAGCGCCATTCGCCCAGGCATGAGCAGCACGGCCCTGCTCGGGTTCAACCAGTACACCCTCGAACACATGATGCCCAAGAAGTGGCGCAACAAATGGGGAGCCCTCGACGATGAGGCTGCCACGCGAAGGGACAGGAAGCTCCTCACGCTCGGCAACCTCGCCATCATCACGCATTCGCTCAACGCCTCCATCCGCGATGCCGATTGGCCCACCAAGAAGCAGGGAAAGGGATACAAGGACGGTCTTGCCCTCTGCGCCGCCGGCCTTGCGACCATGGCCGGCGCCCTGGAGAAGGAGTCTTGGGACGAGGGCGATATCGCCGATCGCGCCGAATGGCTTGCGGACAAGGCGTTGGAGGTCTGGCGTTAAACCTTACATGCGCCCCATCTCGAAGATGCTTGCGGTGTCGGAGCCCGCATCCATGACGGATGTTGTCGGCTCTTCCAAATGCGAGGTTTGCGGTGGCGCTTCCGTCACTGGTGCCTCAACCCCCTCGCCGAGCGCCAGGAAGAACCTCATCACGAGCTCGATCCTCTGCTGCAGGGACTCGCTCAGCTCGCCGTAGGAGGCCGCCAGCCGTACTTCCTTGGACAACTCCGCCATCGAGTCCTTCAACGCCTTCTGCACGCTTACAGAGGGCCTCACCTCGACCTGGGTATCGGTGAGCTTGGCGATGATGTAGTCCTGCCTGCTCATGCCGCTCCAGGCTGCCATCTCGCATATGAGCTTGTGCTCCTCGGGCGTGCAGCGAAACGCCATCGTCTTGCTGCGCTTGCGGGCGCTGTTCTCGCACGGCATCTTGCTTACCCCTTCGCTCCATCGAGCGCGGCGGCCATCTCGTCCTGCTTCGTGGGGAACAGGTGCGCGTAGCGGTAGGTGATGTCCACCGCCTCGTGGCCCATGCGCTCGGCGATGGCCAGCGCGGAGAAGCCCATCTCGATCAGCAGGCTCACGTGGCTGTGGCGTATGTCGTGTATGCGGATGCGCTTCACGCCCGACGCCTTGCACCCGCGCTCCATCTCGTGGGCCAGGAAGTGCTTGGTCACGGCGAACAGGCGCTCGTCGGGGGCGACGTCGTCGCGCATCTCGATGAAGTCCGCCATCTCGTCGCGAAGGAAGGCGGGCATGACGATCGTGCGCACGGACTTGGGCGTCTTGGGGTCGGTCACGGTGTCCACGCCGTGGAGGCTCTGGTACGACTTGTTGATGCGCAGCCGCGAGCTATCCAGCATGAAGTCGGACGGCGTGAGCGCCAGGAGCTCGCCGCAGCGTATGCCCGTCCAGTACAGCAGCTCGAAGGCGTGGAACGACAGCGGCTTGTCCATGACCGCCTCGCTGAACCTCAGGTACTCGTCCTTGGTCCAGAACTGCATCTCGCCGCCCTTCTTCGAGCCTATCTTGTCGACCCTGCGCACCGGGTTGTCGGTGAGGCCGTAGTAGCGCTCGGCGTGGTTGAAGATGGCGTTCAGTTGGTTGTTCACCGTGCGCAGGTACGTCGGCGCCCAGGGCTTCCCGTCGGCGTCCCGGTGCTCGGTGAGCTCGTTTTGCCACCTGATGAGGTCGATCGGCCTCACGTCGCACATGCGCATGTCTCCGAAGAACGGCACGAGCTTGTCGTTGATGATGTACTCCTTGGTGATCCACGTGTGCTCGCGTACGCGCGGCTTCACCTCGGAGGCGTACACCTCGACGAACTCGGAGAACGTCATGTCCATGGCCCCGCCGTTAAGGCTCTTGAACTGGCTCTCCCACACTGCGGCCTCCACCTCGGAGGAGAAGCCGCGCTTCGTCTTGTGGCGCTTCGAGCCGCGGGCGTCGCGGTAGTAGCACTGCACGTAGAACGTGCCGTTGTTGCCATCCTTGTACACGGGCATGTCAGTCCACCTCCGGGAAGTACAGGGCGTCGAAGACGTCGCTCCGGACGCGTCCGCGGATAACCACGCGCCCGCGCGCCTCCTGCTCGGCGTTTATCTTCCTGATCACCTCGTAGGCGCTGCCTTTCTTGATCCTCAGCAGCTCCGCGACCTCGTCGGCGTCCAGCATGTGCGGCCTCGGCGTCTTCGCCACCTTCTCGTCCATGGCTCCTCCAATCAATGGCGTACGAATACGTACGGTTTACAGATTCAGAGTAAACGTACGTATCTGTACTGTCAATAGAATTGCGTACATTTACGTACGCTGATAAGATGTGCTGATACGTAATTCCAGGAGGAGGGCGCATGTCCGTAGGCAAAAACATAAGGCGGTACCGCAAGTCGCGCGGCATGACGCAGGCTCAACTCGCCGAGGCCGTCGGCCTGACCGAGGGGGCCGTGCGCCACTACGAGAGCGGCATCCGCGCCGTCAAGCCCGAGCTGCTCGAGTCCATCTCCGCGGCGCTCGGCGTGTCCGTCAACGCCCTCAAGGACTATGGCGTCGAGACCGCGGGCGACCTCATGTCGCTGCTCGTGCGGCTCGAGGACTCGTTCGGCATCGTTCCCTCCGCCGACGGCACGGGCCTCTCCCTGAACCCCAAGGCTCCGCACGCGCCCAAAGCCGCGACGGCGATCGAGCTGTGGGCAGAGAAGCGCGCGCAGCTCGAGAACGGCGAGATCGACGCCGACGAATACGAGGACTGGAAAGCCTCGCTGTAGCGGCTCCCCGCATTTCGCAACCAGCGCAACCGAATCAGGACGCCAAGCTAGGCGGTGAGCGCCGCTCACGCCTGCGTATGTTGAGTTTTTACTCCCCATTGCATGCAAAGGCATTTTCGGCGCACCTGGGGAGTAAATGACGCGGTGGCTTACATGGCGGCACACGGCGGTACCCCGCGGCATTTCCCCTGATTACTCCCGCTTTCCTTGAGACGGTGAGATTCTTTACTCCCCATTAACGACCTGGGAAAACGCCGCACAGAGACCGTCAAAAGGCCTATTGAGTTCGATTTGAGTTTCAAAGGACCTAAAACGGCCCCTTTTCGTTCTCGGGGACAAAAATCGCGCGTCTACTCACTCGGGATAAATCCTTACTCCCATTCCTCCGAATACCGCCCCGTGCCTTGCCGTCTCGAAACACGGGGAGTAAATCGCGAAATTGCAGGTGAAAGGGAGTAAATAGCCAAAGAAAAAGCCTCCGTTCCGACGCGGGAACAGAGGCTCGATAATCGGATTTACTCACCAATGTCGCTGGCGGCTTTGCCGTGACTCTCGTACAAAACGAAACTCAGCAGCACAGTGCGGCACTCAAAAATACAGGTCAGAACCCTGTCAGACTACTCCCACTCAATCGTCGCGGGCGGCTTGGACGTGATGTCGTAGCACACGCGGTTGGCGCCGGGAACCTCGGCAACGATGCGGCCGGAGATGCGGGCCAGTACGTCGTAGGGCAGCTTGGCCCAGTCGGCGGTCATGGCGTCGCTGGACTCGACGGCGCGCAGGATGATCGGGCGCTGATAGGTGCGCTCGTCGCCCATAACGCCAACGGACTTAATGTCGGGCAGGACCGCGAAATACTGCCAGCAGCTGTGCTCGGAGTTGCGCTCGCCGGTCTGCTCAAACAGACGCTGGTTGTAGGCGTCCAGCTCCTCGCGCACGATGGCGTCGGCATTCTTGAGAATCTCGAGCTTCTCCTTGTCGACCGCACCGATGATGCGGATGGCCAGACCCGGGCCCGGGAAAGGCTGGCGGAACACGATGTGACCCGGCAGGCCGAGCGCCAAACCAAGCGCACGGACCTCGTCCTTAAAGAAGTGGTCGAGCGGCTCGATGAGGTCGAAGTGCACGCCCTCGGGGAACGGGATCAGGTTGTGGTGGCTCTTGATGGTGGCCGTCTTGCCGCCCGTCTTGCGAGCGCCGGACTCGATGATGTCGGGATAGATGGTGCCCTGAGCCAGGTACTTGACCGGCTTGCCATCGGTCTCGAGCTGCTGCGCCACGGCGAAGAACTCTTTCCAGAACTGCGTACCGATGATGCGGCGCTTCTCCTCGGGCTCGGTCACACCAGCCAGAAGCTCGGCATAGCGGTCCTCGGCGTGGACGTGGATAAAGTCGACATCGAACTGCTTGGTGAAGACCTCCTCCACCTGCTCGGGCTCGCCCTTGCGCAGCAGGCCGTGGTTGATGAACACGCAGGTCATCTGCTTGCCCACGGCGCGAGCGCCCAGCGCAGCCACGACGGAGGAGTCGACGCCGCCGGACAGGGCCAGAATCACGCGGTCGTCGCCGACCTTCTCGCGGAACTCGGCCGTCATAGTCTCGACCAGGTTGTCCATGCTCCAGTTGGGCTCCAGACCGCAGATCTCAAACAGGAAGTTGCTCAGCAGCTGCTGACCGTACTCGGAGTGCTTGACCTCGGGGTGGAACTGCGTGGTGAAGATCTTGCGCTCGACGCACTCCATGGCGGCAACCGGGCACACGTCGGTGCTGGCGGTAACGGTAAAGCCCTCGGGCACCTCGGAGACAGCATCGCGGTGGCTCATCCACACGGTCTGCTCCATAGGCGTGGAGTTAAAGAGCTTGGCGCCGGCCGTACGCGTGATCGTGGCGCGGCCGTACTCGCCCACCTCGGAGTGGCCGACCTTGCCGCCGAGCGTCACGGCCGTGATCTGATGGCCGTAGCAAAAGCCCAGGACGGGAAGGCCAAGGTCAAAGATGGCGGGATCGATGGACGGAGCGTCCTCGGCGTACACGGAGGCCGGGCCGCCAGAAAGGATGAGCGCAGAGGCGTTCATCTCGCGAATCTCGTCGGCCGAGATGTCGCAGGGAACAATCTCGGAATACACGTTGAGGTCGCGGACGCGACGGGCAATGAGCTGACCGTACTGCGCACCAAAGTCGAGTACGAGGACCTTTGCGGAAGCCTTTTGATCCATGGTTTCCCCCTCTTGTTGGCGGGGAGCCGGTGCCCACCCGCGCGAATAAACGAAAATAACTTTCATAGTGTACACGTTATATGGGGTTTCTCGTCCCTCGCAGCCATCAGCGCACGGCAAACGCACGACCTGGGCCCCTATTTGACGGCAATTGAAGTGTTACCAAACGTTACAGATGATGTAATACGTTTGAACATTGGACGCCCTGTGCCACAATACTGCCGAACGACTCCGCCTCTATGGCGGCAAATACGATAGGAATACCAGAATGAAGCGCATCCTTCTCATCGCCACGGGCGGCACCATCGCATCGACCGAGGACGGCAACGGCCTCTCCCCCGCCCTGACCGGTGAGGAACTCGCCCAGAGCGTCCCCGAGATCTCGGGCCTCTGCGAGCTCGACGTCGTGCAGCCCATGAACATCGACAGCACCAATATGCGCCCCAGTGACTGGATGCGTATCCGCGACGTCATCGTCGAGGGTTATGCCGACCACGACGGCTTCGTGATTCTGCACGGCACCGACACCATGAGCTACACCGCGGCAGCGCTTTCCTACCTGATTCAGGACAGCCCCAAGCCCATCGTGCTCACCGGCTCGCAAAAGCCCATGGGTAACCCTTTTACCGACGCCAAGCTCAATCTGTACCAGAGCCTGCTCTATGCGCTCGACGAGCATTCGCACGACGTCTCGATCGTGTTTGGCGGCGTAGCCATTGCCGGCACGCGCGCCCGCAAACAGCGCACCATGAGCTTTAACGCGTTCATTAGCGTCAATTATCCGCCCATTGCCTATATCCGCAACGACCGCATCGTGCGCAACGGGCTTCACGGCACGCATCAGGGTGAAAACCCGGTGCGTTTCTACGACAGCATCGATCCGCGCGTATTTGTGCTCAAGCTTACGCCCGGCGTAAACCCGGGCATCCTCGACGCCCTTGCCGATAGCTACGACGCCGTGATTCTGGAGACCTTTGGCATTGGCGGTATCCCCGAGTTTGGTGAGTCGGGCGAGTCGTTCCAAGAGGCAATTTTCCGCTGGGTCGATTCGGGCCGCACCGTCGTTATGACCACGCAGGTCCCCGAAGAGGGCCTCGATCTGGGCGTTTATGAGGTCGGCCGTGCTTACGCCGATCATCCGGGCATTCTGCGCGGCGACGACATGACCACCGAGACGCTCGTGGCCAAAACCATGTGGGCACTCGGCCAGTCACGCGATGCCGCCGAAATCCAGCGCCTGTTCTACAGCCAAGTCAACCACGACCGCATCCCGATGGCGTAATTCAGTTGTCGACGAGTATCCCCTATTCGATGCCCTCGAGAAGCTTTGACACCGTCATGCCGAGTGCGGGTGCGATCTTAAATAGAACCTTGAGCGTGAAATTTGCCGTCCCATCTTCGATTCGGTCGAGGTAGGGTCGGCTGATTCCTGTCGCCACACAAAAATCAACCTTGGAGATACCAAGGTCCCTGCGTGTCTCTTCGACCCGCCTGCCAAGAATCTGTTTCGCACGTTCGTCCATGCAGCCGAGTTTGAAATGGAGCTGAACAAAAACGTAAACTATAGTTTACGTTTTGCCGAATACACAGGAGTTTTCTATGTCGGGTTCTTCGGTCCGCATGTACCGAGCCACGCTTCGCACAAACAGCGCACCGCCCAAGCTCGTCGTCGTTGAAGCCGAATGCCTTTCGCCCGATGAGCGCACAGCATTTGCATTGCTATCAAGTCGCGTCGCCGCCGTTCTGATCCCTTGCCCAGCGCAAGGTGAACTTGCCATCCAATGCCAAACGCACAGCTGCCCGCTCAATCAGGCTGCCGTAATCGCAACCAGCCAACGCGGCCTGCCGCTCCTTCTAGAAGCCGGCATCGCACTCGCCCTTCATGGCGCCGGATACGAAAACGAGACCGCCGCCGACATGGTCTTTAAACCACGATCGAGCGGCGGCCTCGCAGCAGCCATTGAATATATGTGCAGACTCGTTGCCTAAAAGGACAAGCTAGAAACCAAGGCCAAAGCCCGTTCCGGTAATCGCCGAGTACATAAAGTAAACGTTGACCACGTTGAGGAACACACCCGTGATGCAACCGTTGCGCAGGTAGCGCTCGCACACGATGCGCGCCATGGCGGCGGAGTCATCATTGTTTTTAGCCTGGCGTCCCGCCGTAAAGTACGTCGCCACGCTCAGCAGCAGGTTGAGCACCGGCAGTGCCAGCAACTCGTAGCTCTTGCCCCAGCGCGTCGCCTCGCCGGCGGCATTAAACTTTGTTGCCACCTCGGGACCAATGTTGGGGATAACGCACGCTGCGACCACCAGCGGAATCACCGCAAGCACGAGCAGTGCAATACCCATGTAGCCAGCTTTTTTGCCATATTTAAACATATGCGTCGTCCTTACACGTTAAAGCGGAAGTGCACGACGTCGCCATCGGCCATGACATAGTCCTTGCCCTCAATACGCAGCTTGCCGGCGGCCTTGGCGCCCTGCTCGCCGCCGAGCTCGATGTAGTCGTCGTAGCCAATGACCTCGGCCTTAATAAAGCCGCGCTCAAAGTCGGTGTGGATGACGCCGGCGGCCTGCGGGGCGGTCGCGCCCTGACGAACCGTCCAGGCCTTGACCTCCATCTCGCCGGCCGTAAAGAACGACTGCAGGCCGAGCAGCTTGTAGGCTGCCTGCGCGAGCACGTCCAGACCGGGCTGCTCCAGGCCCAAGCTCTCCAGGTAGTCGGCCGCATCCTCGGGATCGAGCTCAGAAAGCTCAGCCTCGATCTTGGCGCAGATGGGCAAAGGCTTGACGCCATCGATGGGCGCCAGATCGTCGTTGAGCATATCCTCGTCCACGTTTGCCACATACAGGATGGGCTTCATGGTGAGCAGGAACAGGCCCTTGGCGGCGGCACGCTCCTCGTCGGTCATCTCCATGGATGCGGCGCGCTTGCCCTCGTTGAGCCAGGCAAGCAGACGCTTGGCAACCTCAAACTTGGGCATGAGTTCCTTGTCGCGCTTGGCCTCCTTCTCGAGCTTGGGCAGCTGCTTCTCGAGCGTGCCCATGTCGGCCAGGATGAGCTCGGTCATGATGGTATCGGCGTCACCGGCGGGATCGACGAACTCGCCCGTGCGGCCCACCTCACGCATGACGTTGGGGTCCTTAAAGTAGCGCACGACCTCGCAGATGGCATCGGTCTCGCGGATGTTTGCCAAAAACTGGTTGCCCAGGCCCTCGCCCTCGTTGGCACCCTTCACCAGGCCAGCGATGTCGACAAACTCGACCGTAGCCGGCACAATGCGGCCGGGGTTAACGATGTCGGCGAGCTTTTGCAGGCGGCTATCGGGCACATCGACGATACCCACGTTGGGGTCGATCGTGGCAAACGGGTAGTTGGCGGCAAGGCCGGTCTTTTTGGTAAGCGCGGTGAACAGCGTCGACTTGCCCACGTTGGGCAGGCCCACGATACCGATGGAAAGGGACACGACAGCTCCTTTTGGTACAAGCATTTCAAACTGCATAAGTATAGCGCCGCCGCAGCATCTGGGCGAACCCGGACGCCACGGCAGCACGAATGAAGCAGAGATAGGGGTCGCTGACTAGTCCGCGAGTTTCTCCACCTGATCGAGCATCTTGTCGAGCTTGGCCTTCGCCTCAGCCTTGACCTTCTGGGCTTCTTCGTGGGCCTTAGCCTTCTGGGCGGCCTTTTCCTCGGCCTCGGGATCGACGACGACCAGGTTGGACGCGTCGTGCTCAACAAGCTTGAGTGCATGCTCGGGGCACACCTTGACGCAGGCTCCGCAACCCAGGCAATACGTGGATTCCAGTGCAAAGCGGCCGCTTCCCACCAGATCGCAGGCAAACGTGGGGCATACGTTGACGCACTCGCCGCACGACGTGCACTTGTCAAAATCGCATTCCGGCGTGCTAACCTGCATGTTCTGGGCAAGCTCAGGGTGGTTTTGCAACGTCGAGAGCACCAGTTGGCGCCCGTGCGTGAGCGAACGGCGACGCTTGGTCGTCGTGGTGCCGCACATGGTGTTGAGCGTACGCTCCAGCTGGGTAATCTGATGGCGATGAACCTTGAGCTTCTGCGTCACCGAGGCGAGCGCCGCCGTCGCCGGATTGAGCTTGGTCACCGTCAGGCCCGTGGTGCGGGCAATCTTTTCCATGTACTCCTTGCGCTCGTACTCGCGGCGCTTATGACATTTGAGGCTCTTGGGGTCGACCTCCAGGCCCATGCCCGTACCGGCCCACTCCTCGGCGGTAGCGATTGCCTCGCCCAGAATGTCCTCACCGCCGGTGTTGCGGCATTTATCGCACACGCCCAACGGCAGGTACACACTCACGTTGGGATAGTCCGCCAGTACCGAGAACCAGGTCTCGGCCGTAATATCGCCCACGCAGGCAACGACGACCTCGTTCTCGCGCGGCATGCGCTTAAGGGCGCGCGTGCAGGTGACGTAGGCGGTCTCGTGGCTCGTAGCTGCCGAGACAATGTCGTCATACAGGTTTTTGGGCGCCAAGCGCGGCGAGATGATCGCCTCGGTCGGACAGGCAGCGGCGCACAGGCCGCACTTGCGACAGGAGTCGAGGATCTCGATGGCGTCTTCCTCGACCTCGATAGCGTTGACCGGGCACACGTCCATGCACGCGGTGCAGCCGCTCTTTTCGTTTTTGCAGGTCAGGCACGGAATGGTGTTGCCGCGCGGACGCTCCTTGTAGTCGGCAGGATTCCACTGCGGAGCCGACGGATCGAGTGCATCGGTCACGCCGCCAAGCGGGTTTTTAAGAAAGTCGAAACCCTTGCTGATCTCGATAATGTCATCAAACAGATCGTGTTCCTGCGCCATGCGCGGCCCCTCCCTGAGCAGTGCAAACAAGCAAGAAATAATGATACGCCATCGGCCCGTGCCTCGAGCAAATTACACGCGGAGCACCTTTGCGGCAAATAGCCCATGGCCTATCGCCGCCTCGATTGCACAAGGTCAATCAAGCGCCAAACTATGCCTCGCACATGAGCTGCACGAGCTTTTGTTTGGTCACCTTGGCCTGCTCGTTGGCCATATTACGCTCGTTTCTAAAGACCGCATTTGCAACACCCTGCAGATCGGCATCGGAAATCTCGCCAAGGCCCAGCTCCTCGAGCGTCGTCGGCAGACCAACGCGCTGGCAAAACTCGAGCACCTGATCAAGCTCGGGCGCACGCTCCAGGCGCAGCTGCACCACCAGGCCAAACGCTACGGCCTCGCCGTGCATGGCCTTGCACTCGGGCAGAATCGTCAACCCGTTAGCGATAGCATGGGCGAGCGCTAGGCCGCCACTCTCAAAGCCGACACCCGAGAGCAAAATATTGTACTCGATCAGGCGCTCAACCGCTGGCGATGTACGGCCCTTTTTTAGATCGCGCTTGGCAGCGACACCACACTCCATAAGCGTATCGTAGCAGGCACGTGCCGCGACCAGGGCCAAGTGCCCCGGCGTTCCACCATGCTCGTTGGTGCCGTGCGCCGCGGCACACGAACGCGCCTCAAAGTACGTTGCCAGCGCATCGCCCATACCAGCGACCGTCATACGCAGTGGGGCCGCCGCGACCACGTTGGTATCGACCACGACCAGGTCTGGATTTTTCTCGAGCATCAGGTAGCGGTCGAACGACCCATCCTCGTGATACAGAACCGAAATCGCGCTGCACGGACCGTCCATCGAAGCCGCCGTGGGGCATACGCACAACGGCAACTCGGCATAAAACGCTACTGCCTTGGCGATATCGAGCATCTTGCCACCGCCAATACCCACCACCATGTCGCAATACTCGGCCTGGGCTTCCTGAGCCATTCTGACAACGGCCTCTTCCGTACACGGACCGTTATAAATCTTAAAGAACGGCTCGCTTAGATCTTCGTCCAGAAATCCATCGACGATCTGCCTGCACAGCCGATCCTCGGTGCCCTGGTCAAACAAGACATAGGCAGCGCAGCCCAACCATGACAAATACCTGCCCTGACGCGAAAGTTCGCCCGGCCCCTGAACATACCGGCCGGGACCGCCATATACCATGGGAAGCGCCATACGAGAATCCGCCCTTTATCAAACACCGATTGGTGCAAAGTAACCTGACCCCTTTGCACCATAGCAAAAAGGGGCAAAGCCATCTGTTGGCTTTGCCCCTTCCTTAGCTTAGTTTACTCATCCATAAGGTAGTAGTGGCCCAGCGCGTCGGCACCCAGGATGGCGTTTGCGACCATCTCGGGCGTCACCTCAAACGGCATGTTGCACATGGTGTCCTCGGGCGCGCACGCGGCCTCGGCAACAATCATGGCCTGCTCGCGCGTAACCTCGGCAACGCCAAGCTCCTTCATCGTGACCGGCAGGCCCAGCTCAATGCAGAAGCCCAGGACTTCCTCGAGTTTCTCAGTCGGAGCATCCTCGAGTACCAGCTGGACGATGGTGCCAAAGGCGACCTTCTCGCCGTGATACATGCCGTGGCACTCGGGCAGCATCGTCAGGCCATTGTGGATGGCATGAGCAGCAGCAAGGCCCGAGCTCTCAAAGCCAATGCCCGAAAGCAGCGTATTGGCCTCGATGATATGCTCGACTGCAGGCGTGAGCGCACCCTTCTCCAGCGCGACCTTGGCCTTGACGCCATCGGCCATAAGCGTCTCGTAGCAAAGCTTGGCGAGCGCCAGACCGGCCATGCCGCCCTTGCCGCCAGCGCAGGTGCCACCGTCGGCATCATGCGTCGCCTGGGCCTCAAAGTAGGTTGCGAGCGCATCGCCCATACCGGAAACCGTCAGGCGCACCGGGCTCGCCGCGATAACCGTCGTATCCATCAGGACAATGTTGGGGTTTGCCTTAAGGAAGAGATATTTATCGAACTGGCCATCGTCGGTGTAGAGCACCGAAAGCGCCGAACACGGGGCATCGGTCGAAGCAATGGTGGGACAAATGATAACCGGGGACTCCAGGTAATAGGCGACGGCCTTCGCGGTGTCGAGGATCTTGCCGCCACCGACGCCGACGATGATGTCGCAACCGTTGTCGCGAGCGAGCGCGACCAGGCGATCGACCTCACCCTTGGAGCACTCGCCGTTAAAGTCCTCAAACAACAGCTCGGCCTTAGCCTCGGCAAAACCGCCCTCGATCTTGGCACCGACGCGCTTCTTGCCCGAAGGCGTCACGATGACGAGGGCCTTAGCGCCGAGCGGCTCGACATAGGAGCCGAGCTTGGCGAGCTCGTCCGGACCCTGGATGTACTTGCTGGGGCTATTGAAAATTGCAGCCATAACTATCCCATTCTCTAAAAGAAAAAAGAAAGGGGCTCCGTACAGATACGTGCGGAGCCCCTCGTTACGATAACAAGAGTCGATTAGAAATCGATGTCGGTGTCGTAGTAGCAGGCCTTGAGAATCTTCTCGAAGTCGGCAGCCTTGGTCTCACGCGGGTTCTCGGGCGTGCAGGCGTCCTGCTCGGCGTTCGCGGCGATCTCGGGGAGCTTGGCGAGGAACTCCTCCTCGGAAACCATCTGCGGGTTCTCGGCGTCGACCTTCACGCCACCATTCGCGTAATCCTTGATGGACTGCGGAATGTTGAGCTGGTCGTTGAGATCGCGAATCTTCTGGACGAGCGCAGCGATGAGCTCCTCGTTGGTCTCGCCGGGAAGGTGCAGGATCTCCTTGGCCACGTAAGCGTAACGCTCAGCAGCACGCGGGTCCTTGGAGTTCCACTGGATTACCTTGCCCAGGTACATGGCGTTAGCGGCACCGTGGATGATGTGGCCGTTCTCGAAGGCAGCACCGGTCTTGTGAGCCATGGAGTGAACGATGCCGAGCAGGCCCGAGGAGAAGGCGATACCGGCGATGCACTGAGCCTCGTGCATGTGCTGACGGGCCTCATGGTCGCCAGCATAGGACTTGGGCAGCCACTCGACGATCTCGCGGATGCCGTGCAGGGCGTTGGCGTCGGTGAACATAGAAGCGCAGGTGGAAACGTAGGCCTCCATGCAGTGGGTCAGAGCATCCATGCCGGTGTGGGCGCACAGCTTGGCGGGCATGGTGTAGGTGAGCTCGGGGTCGACGATGGCGACATCAGGGGTGATGTTGAAGTCGGCCAGCGGGTACTTGATGCCCTTGGCGTAGTCGGTAATGACGGAGAACGCGGTGACCTCGGTAGCGGTGCCGGAGGTAGAGGAGATGGCGCAGAAATGAGCCTTCTGACGCAGCTCGGGGAAGCTGAACGGCTGGATGATGTTATCGAAGGACTCCTCGGGATACTCGTAGAAGACCCACATGGCCTTAGCGGCATCGATGGGCGAGCCGCCACCGATGGCGATAATCCAGTCGGGCTCGAACTCGCGCATGGCCTCGGCGCCCTTCATGACCGTCTCGATGGACGGGTCGGACTCGACGCCCTCGAACAGCTTGACCTCGAAACCGCCTTCCTTAAGGTCGTTCTCGACGTCCTGCAGGAACCCGCCGCGGCGCATAGAGCTGCCGCCAGAAACGATGATGGCCTTCTTGCCCTTGAGGTTCTTCACCTCGTGGCGAGCGCCCTCACCAAAGTACAGATCGCGAGGATTGGTAAAACGTCCCATACTGTGCCTCCTAAACAAGCCCCTCTTAGACTTGCGTATATAACGGAGCACCCGATTGGCTCCGTTAGGACCGTTTTGCGCGTTGCCGGCGATGACAATGCGCGATGTCTAAACGTCTCAACGCTCAGACAAACACTATTCTACCGTTCTGGTTGGTCAGTTATTCACCTAAAGCCGACAATGATGAAACGTTTTTTCTATCCCTGAAGACCCTTGTGGGGCATTCATACTCCCAAGCTGGGCAAACGTTTTATCAAGGTTGACCACATATCCCGGGCAGGACGGTGCTCCTCCAAAATGTGCCCCGTTCGCCGCCAAAAATCGACCGTTTGCGGCACCGTGATACCACTCGGTCGTCCAAGGTGCCGACATTTGTGCGACATCCGTCTTCGTGGTGCAAAGGTGCAAGTCCAAGTGCGGCACCCCCGGTGTGCCACATGCGGGTAAACTAGAACCTTATATAGAGACATTTGAACCCTAACCGCAGCAAAGGAGGCCCCATGGCATTCGATCCCATTCAAGAGGATTGCCATCGCCTCGTTCTTGAGGCCTTGCGCCGCGACAATATCCCGCTCACCGACGGTGCCGCCGTAGAGCGTCTGATGGAACAATTCACCCGCAACCCTGCACCGCTCATCGTGCACGACCGCGACCGCGCCGAGCACCTCATTGCCAAGGTGGTCGAGGCTGTCGACTACCGCATCCCCTTTATCCCCGACGACGCCCAGGCAGAGCAAGAAGAAGCCGCAGCCGAGAACATGCTCCGCGAGGCAGCCGCGCTCGATCCGGCCAACTGGGATGCCCAGCGCATGCTGACGGCGCTCACCGCCGAATCCAACGAGGAATACGTACAGTACCTGGTGTCCAAGTGCGATGAAGTCGAGCATGACCTGGCGCTCAAGATCGCCTCGGCTCAGGACCCCTACGAGCGCGAGGCCGCTGGCGACCTCGCGCGCCGCCCCTATCTGCGCTGGCTTGCCGCCTTGGCATCGCGCGCCCTCATTAGCGGCCGCTATCGCATGTCGCTCGAAGCCGCAAATCGCAGCTTGGACTTTGCGCCCAACGACCCCGCTGGTGTCCGCCACACCGCGATGCTCGCCATGGCAAAACTCGAATACCCCGCCGAGGAGCTCAAGCGCTTTCGCTCCGCTCACTCCGTGCCGTACCTCGCGAATACCCCGCTGCGCCGCCGCCCCAAAGATGCGGAGCGTGACTTGGACCCATGGACGCTCATCGCGCTGATGAGCGCTGCTTGGCGCGAGCTGGACTACGAGGGCGCCGAGCACTACTTGCGCATCCTTGCGCGCTCGTGTCCGCACGCAGCCGAGGCGCTCTACTTCCAAACCGAGTTTCCCGATGGCGTCTATGCCCGCGTCAACGTGGGTGCAGGCTCCACCGACGAGCTTGTCCTTGCGCTGTCCGAGGCGACGCCGGTACTGCAGGAGGGCCTGGGCGCCCCCGACAACGCCAGCTTTGCCGCCTGGATCGCCACCAACGACATCGTGCGCTCCCAGATCGACGAGCGCATCCTGCGCGCGGCCGAGCAGGGGCTTCCATTTAAGGGAGGGGACCTCTAATAGATCCGAGCGTCTACATCCCCGCCTACCTGGAGCGCACCTATCTGGCGTCGCACCCCGAGCTCACCGATGCAGCACGCGAGCTTGTCCATAACGACATTAGCGCGAATCCTCAAAAGTATGCGCAGGCCGAGCATGCCCAGGCACTGCTGTCCTATGCCGGCGTTCATCGCCACCTGCTCGACGAGCTCCATCGCATCGAGGACATGGGCAGCGACGAGGAGTTTGAGCAGACGCGCAACCGCCTGTTCGACGACATGCGCGACGAGCTGCTCAAGATCGTCCGCGTCGATGCGCTGGCCGTCGACGCGCAGCTGCTCGCCATCATCCTGGCCGACACGCCCGTTGACGCCTGCCTGGGCGACCTGATGAAGCTCGAGGCGACCACGGCCGATTACCTGCAGCAAAGCGTGCCCGGGTTCGACATGGAAGCCCCGCACTACTGGGCCAATAATGTTTTGGCCGACGGTGTCACCGCAGCAGACCTTACCGTGAGCGAGCCGGCTCTTATCGGGTGGCTTCACACACTCGAGGCCATCTCGCAGCTGTGCATGGCGAGCGCCCGCTACCGCGCTGCTGCCAACTACGCCCGCCGCGTCCTTAAGGCAGAAGGCTATCCCACCCGAGCTGCCGGCACCGTGTTGCTCGCCCTCGCTCGCCTAGAAGACCAGGACGGCTTTTTTGCCCTGGCCCACCAGCTCGAGGAGCAGATGGGGGCAGACGCACTCGAAAACTCTCCTTGGTACCTGCTCGCCCGCACGATCTTGCTGTTCAAAACAAACAAGATGCGCCCGGCGACGCGCGCGCTGCGTGAGTTCGCTAACCGTTGCGAGGGTGGCGCGTTCTTCTTGCTGAACCCCATGTACCAGACGCCGTATCTTCCCTGCCGACCCGAGCCGCGCGACCCCTGGGACCTTTCGCACCAGGCAGTTTGGGAGGCCGACGGCATTATTTCGGACACCCCCGACTTTGCCCCCTGGGCCAACGCCTGCGAAGATGTATCGCAGCTCGCCCAGGAATTTGCGCGCCGCTACGGCTTTTAGCGACGCGATCGCCCCGACCATGTCATTCACGTTAGGAACGACTTCATGAACTTCCGCTCATCTCTCGCCTGCACCTCGAGCGATATCGCCCGCTGGGGACTGCGCTCTGTCCTCAAACGCCAGGGCGGCGTACTCCCCGGCCGCATCGCCATGAAGATCGACCCCGAGCTGCTAAGCGACCTCGCGAGCCTGGTCGACCGCAGCGTGGTGATCACCGGTACTAATGGCAAGACCACCACCTCCAACCTCATCGCCGACGCCGTTGCCGCCAGCGGCGCCACCGTGGTATGCAACCGCGCCGGCAACAACATGGAGCCGGGCGTGGTGGGCGCACTGCTCGAGGCGCGCAGCGGCCTCAAGCGAGCCGGCGGCGGCAAGCGCGTGGGCGTTTTTGAATGCGATGAGCTCTACACCGTGCGCGTCCTGCCCAAGCTCAAGCCGACGTACTTCGTGCTGCTCAACCTGTTCCGCGACCAGCTAGACCGCTACGGCGAGATCGACCATACCCAAGACGTCATTGCCCATGCGTTGGAGCTCTCTCCGGCAACAACGCTCATCTACAACGCAGACGACCCACTGTGTGCCGCGATCGCCGCACGCGTTCCCAATGCAAGCATCGCCTTTGGCATCGACGGCGCCACCAACACCGAGTCCGACCGTATTAGCGACTCGCGCTTTTGCTCACAGTGCAATGCGCCGCTGGAGTATGACTACGTGCAATACGGCCAGCTCGGCGCCTACCATTGCCCCTCGTGCGGCTGGGGTCGCCCCGCGCTGCTCCGCCGCGTGACGGGCGTTGAGCTCGGCTGCGACGGCTACGGCTTTGACCTGGCCTTTGGACCTGAGGCCAACGCGCCCGCCGTGCACATCGCCACGCGCTACAACGGCCTGTACATGGTCTATAACGTCGCCGCCGCCTTCTTTGCGGCGCACGAGCTGGGCGTGGACGCGGCGCACCTGCAGCCCACGCTTAATGCCTACGTGCCCGCCGGCGGACGCATGGGCCGCTGGGATATTGCCGGCCGCACCGTCGAGGCCAACCTGGCCAAGAATCCCGTGGGCTTCGATCGCCAGATCCAGTCCATTAAAACGGCAGGTGGCAAGCTCTGCGCCTTCTTCCTAAACGATAACGATGCCGACGGCCACGATGTCTCGTGGATCTACGATGTCGACTTCGAGCGCATCGCCGACACGCCGGATCTTGTCGCCTTTGCCGGAGGCACGCGTGCGCACGACATGCAGGTACGCCTCAAGTACGCCGGCATCGATGCCGCGATTATCTCGGACATCGCGCAGGCGATCGGTGCCGTGGCAGACGAGGCCGCCGATGACACCTTCTACGCCGTCGCCAACTACACGGCCTTCCCGCCGCTGGTCAAAGAACTCGACGGGCTGAAGGGTGCCGATGCAGCCACGGTTGCTGCCCGCGCCGTAGTCCGTGCCGACGGCAGCGCTCTTCCTGTCGGCATCGCGCCGGTCGAGCTTTCGCGTCCCCTGCGCATCGTCTACCTGTATCCCGATGCCCTTAACCTCTACGGTGACGGCGGCAATGTTATCGCGCTCGAGCGCCGCTGCGCCTGGCGTGGCATTCCCGTGCGTGTAGACGAGGTCCGTATGGGCGAGACGCTTGATTTGACCGATGCCGATATCGTCATGATGGGTGGCGGCTCCGACCGCGACCAGCTAGCCGTGGCACACGAGTTGCTCGCCCAAAAAGACAAGGTCGCGGCCTATGTTGAGGATGGCGGCTCACTGCTTGCCATCTGCGGCAGCTATCAGCTGCTCGGCCGTTCGTACTATATGGGCGAGGATCGCATCGAGGGTCTGGGCGTCATTGCCGCCGAGACAGTGCGCGGCTCCGACCGCCTGATCGGCAACGTCGCCGTCAAGACCGACCTGGCACCCGAACCCTTTGTGGGATTCGAGAACCACGGCGGCCGCACCCTGCTCGACGCAGAGGCGACGCCGCTCGGAACGTCCGTCGTCGCGGGCACCGGCAACAACGGCGACGATGGCTTTGAGGGCCTCATCCACAAGGGAGTCATCGGCACGTACTTACACGGGCCGGCACTGCCCAAGAACCCCGAGCTCGCCGACTGGCTCATCGCCCACGCCCTCGAACGCCGTGGCGACGCACAGGCCGCCGCCCTGTTGCCGCTCAAACCCCTCGACGACGCCTACGAGCACGCCGCCCACGACGCCGCCATGAAGCTCCTCCCCTAGCACCCCACCACCACAAAGGGGACAGGTACCTTTGTGGTGGTTTTCCAGTTTGCCAACGATATACGCGCCGGCAAAAAAGTCTGCTATACTCTTTCCCGCTGTCCCCATCGTCTAGCGGCCAAGGACGCCACCCTTTCAAGGTGGATATCGCGGGTTCGAATCCCGCTGGGGGCACCATTTGAAACGAGAAGCCCGTTACCCCCGCGGTGATGGGCTTTTTGCTACCCCAACGCCGGGATTCGAACCCGACAGGGTGCGGAGCTGAGGAAACGCGTAAGCGTTTTCCAGCGCAGCACGCAAGGAGCGGAGCGACGCAGCGAAAGCGGGCGGCGCCAGCCGCACGCGGACATCCCGCTGGGGGCACCACAGAATCTGAGAAGCCCGTTACCAATTCGGTAGCGGGCTTTTTGCTACCTATACGCCGGGATTCGAACCCCGAACGCATAAAATCACACTGTCATCCAAGGGCCCGTGGACAAAAAATAGCAAATATGAGTACTGTTACCAATTTAGTAACAGCGATTTCATGCCCTCAGAAGACGATTTGGACACAAGACGTCCTACGGCGGAGGAATTGCAGGCATTTATCAGCTAAGTACTTGGACATATGTTGCGTAACACTGCATATTATGCAAAAAGATAATGCTACAGGGCTTGTGACAGTACTCATATTTGACGTTTTTTGCTCACGACCCCTTATTGCGTGGGCGAATCAGTTGCAAAGCGGGATCCAAAGCGTCCTTCGCAAACAAATAGCCGGGGCCCGCGCGATGCGGACCCCGGCTCAATACCGTGACGATATGTCAGTTGCGCCCTACACGTAGAACAGGATGTCGTCGTAGGTCGGAACCGGCCAGTAGTCGGCGGCCACGATCTCCTCCATGGCGTCCACGGCGGCACGCAGCGTATCCATAGCGGGAACGACCTCGTGCGCGTACACGTTGGCCTGATCCTGGCCATCGAGAGCCTCGGCCTTCTGATGTACGGCGTCGAGCGCCTTGATGGAGTCGTTGATGGCGGTGATACCATTGCAGAGCTTGTTAAGCGTGTTCTGCTCGCACTGCATGGCGGCCTCAGCACCGGCGGCACGAATAGTCTCAAGGCCCTTAGCGACCTTGGTGGCATAGGCGGTAATGACCGGGCGATAGGTACGACGCGCCTCGCGAACCATCGTGGTGGCCTCGATGTTCATGAGCTTGTTGTACTTCTCGAGCTTGCAGTCATAGCGGCACTGAGCCTCGGCCTTGGTCAGGACGCCCGTCTCCTCAAAGAGCGCAATGGCCTTATCGGAAACAAAGGCGGGAAGAGCGTCGGCCGTGGTCTTGTTGTTGGCAAGGCCGCGCTTCTCGGCCTCGATGGGCCACTCGTCGGAGTAACCGTCGCCGGAGAACAGGATGCGCTGGTGATCGGTCAGCACCTTCTTGCAGTACTCGAGCGCGGCGTCCTGGAACTTATCCTCGGGCGTACCCTCGAGTGCGTCGGCGAAAGACTTGAGCGACTTGGCCACGGCAGCATCGAGCACCAGGTTGGAGTCGGAGACGTTCTGCTCGGAGCCGCAGGCACGGAACTCGAACTTGTTGCCGGTGAAGGCGAACGGGGAGGTACGGTTGCGGTCGGTGTTGTCCTGCATCAGCTTGGGCAGGGTATCGGCGCCTAGGTCAAGCACGCCGCGCGTGGCATGGACGGAAGCCTTGCCATCGATGATCTTCTCGACGACCTCGGTGAGCTGGTCGCCCAGGAAGATGGACATAATCGCCGGAGGAGCCTCGTTGGCGCCCAGACGATGATCGTTGCCGGCCGAGGCAACGGAGGCACGCAGGAGTTCCTGATAGTTATCGACGGCCTCGATCACCGCGGTGAGGAAGACGATGAACTGCAGGTTGTCGAGCGGGGTGTCGCCCGGGTCGAGCAGGTTCTCGGACTCGGTGCCAAGCGACCAGTTGTTGTGCTTGCCCGAACCGTTGATGCCCTCAAAGGGCTTCTCGTGCAGCAGGCAGACCAAGTCGTGACGGGAGGCGATGAGCTTCATCTTCTCCATCATGACCAGATTCTGGTCGATGGCCTCGTTGACCTCGCCGTAGACAGGGGCGAGCTCATGCTGGCAGGGAGCGACCTCGTTGTGCTTGGTCTTGGCAGGAATGCCAAGCGCCCACAGTTCATCGTCCAGGTCCTTCATATAGGACGAGACGGTGGGGCGGATAGCGCCAAAGTAGTGCTCCTCGAGCTCCTGGCCCTTGCAGGGAGCAGCACCAAAGAGGGTGCGCCCGGTGATGACCAGGTCCCTGCGCTTGCGGTAAGCGTCCTTCTTGATCAGGAAGTACTCCTGCTCATCGCCCACGGAAGGAACGACCTTCTTGGGGGTCTTGCCAAACAGCGCCAAAACGCGCTTGGACTCACGCGAGAGTGCGGTCATGGAGCGCAGCAGCGGGGTCTTCTTGTCCAGGGCCTCGCCCGTGTAGGAGCAAAAAGCCGTGGGGATGCACAGGACATCGTCCTTAATGAATGCGGGGCTGGTGGGATCCCAAGCGGTGTAGCCACGGGCCTCGAAGGTGGCACGCAGGCCGCCGTTGGGGAAGCTGGAGGCGTCCGGCTCGCCCTGGATGAGGTTCTTGCCCGTAAACTTGGTAATGGCGGTGCCGTCGTGGTTGGGCTCGAGGAAGCTGTCGTGCTTCTCGGAAGTAATGCCCGAAAGCGGCTGGAACCAGTGCGCGTAGTGCGTCGCGCCCTTGGAGATGGCCCAGACCTTCATGGCGTGGGCAACGGCGTTGGCCACATCCAGGTCGAGCGGCTCACCGTCCTCGAGGGTTGCAGCAAGGCGCTTCCAAATGTCCTTGGGGAGGTAGTCCTTCATGACTTCCTCAGAGAACACCATGGTCCCGAAGCGGTCAGTAAGTTCGGCCATACGGAACTCCCTTCGTATCGGCACCGCGTGAGATGCGGTGTTGATTACTAACGAACGAGCCTTAGATTAGACTCGCCGTGTTTCCACGACATTACCGTTATGTTGCTGTCGCGAAACCAATCAATGAGGTTACCGCATCGCGGCGGCGTTGCCGCCCTCAACAGCCAATCAACTGTATAAATTGCAGACCTCTCCCCATGGTTTAAGGGTAGTCAATTTGGGATGGGACTCTATTAACTGGTATTTCTCATCAGATACCAGTCTTTATAGCCCCATCCTAGATTGACCGCTCTGCTATAGGGAATGTCGATAGCGAGGCATCTTTGATTGGTATCCCCCAAATAGTGACTGAAACTCCACCGTGGCACAGTGGTGCTGTAGAATCCTTACAACACATCACCCTATCAAGTATTTAAAGGAGCACGATATGCGCGTCGACGAGCTTTTTAAGCAGGCGGCATCCCAGGGCACCGCACCCGTTTCGTTTGAGATGTTCCCGCCCAAGGGCGAGCTTACCCTCGACACGGCTCGCGAGGTGGCAGGCAATCTGTGCAAGCTTTCGCCGAGCTTTGTCTCGGTCACCTGCTCGGCCGGCGGCTCTGGCAACGGCGCCACCACCGCCCCCATCGCGCATATGATTTCGAGCGAATTCGACACGCCCTCGGTGGCGCACCTTACCTGCGTTGGCCGCACGCATGCCGACATCGCCGCCAAGATCGACGAATACCGCTCCGCCGGCGTAGAAAATGTGCTGGCCCTGCGCGGTGATCTGCCCGCTGGCGCGACCGAGGATGACAAGCCCGCCTCGGACTACGCCTACGCCCGCGAGCTCATCCCCGAGCTTGTCGACGCCGGCTTTTGTGTGGGCGCCGCGGCCTACCCCGAGGGTCACATTGCCTGTGAGGACCTCAACGCTTCGGTCGAATACCTCAAGCAAAAACAGGACGCCGGCGCGAGCTTCTTTGTGACGCAGCTCTTCTTTGACAACGAGTGCTTCTACCGCTTCCGCGAGCTTGCCGACAAGGCAGGCATCACCGTGCCCATTACCGCGGGCATCATGCCGTTTATGGGCAAGTCGCAGATCAGCCGCATGGTCTTTATGTGCGGCGCGTCGCTGCCCTCCCCCGTCATCAAGATTCTCGCCAAGTACGAGAACGACCCCGAGAGCCTGCAGGCAGCCGGTGTAGATTATGCCGCCCGTCAGCTTTGCGACCTTAAGGAGCACGGTGCCGCCGGTCTGCACCTGTACACTATGAATCGTCCTGCGATCGCCGCGACCATTATGGAGCGCCTAGGGTAATGGAAAAATCGCACATCGATACAACCGCTGTCGAAGTGCCAGCCGACCTTGCGTCGCCGGCGCTTTACCGTGTCGATGCTGCGCACCATCCCCGTGTCGACCGTGCCGAGATGCTGCGGTATCTGGGTTACGGCGGCCAGCAGATTGAGCCCGAGTTGTCGCAGCGTATTGAGCTTGTCGTTGAGCGTCTGGAACTGGACATTGAGCCCCGCGGCGTGCGGAGTGTGTTTACCGTCGATGCCACGGGCGTGGACGAGCAGGGAGAGCCCTGCATCCGCTTGGTTGGCACCAATGTTGAGCTGCGGGGTCGTGATATCTATCGCCACCTTAAGGACGCCCGCCTGGCGGCGCTCATGGCCTGCACCCTCGGGATGTCTGCTGAACGCCGTCTGCGCACCACGGGAGCCCAGCAGCCCCTGGAGGGAGCCGTGCTCGACGCCGCATGCTCTGCCTATGTAGAAGCCGCTGTCGAGCAGATGGACCAGCAGGTCAAGGCTGCGGCCGCCGCACACGGACTCGCCGGCAACTGGCGCTTCAGTCCCGGCTATGGCGACTGCCCACTTACGGCCCAGCGCTCGATCGTGAATGCGCTCAACGCCACGCGGCTCATCGGGCTTACCGTCACGCCGACCAGCCTGCTCATGCCCACCAAGAGCGTGACCGCGGTGATCGGTCTGTTTGACGGCGAGGTCCACGACGCCCAGAGCCGCCCCACCTGCAATATCTGCCGCATGCGTGAGCACTGCCGCTTCCGCGCCGCCCACACCACCTGCTATTCCAGCCATTAGGAGCCATCGATGTTTACTCCGCTTATCACTCATGATCTGGACGGTGCTGCGCTGGCGGCACCTGTCAATGCTGCGCGCTGCAACGGCGCCGCGTACAAGACGCGCACGATTGACGACCTTCGCATTAAGGACGATCGACTGCGCGCCGCCATCGAGGGCACGGGACACCTGCTGTTCGACGGCGGCATGGGCACCATGCTGCAGGCGGCCGGCATGAAGGCCGGAGCCCTGCCCGAGCTGCTCAACTTTGAGGAGCCCCAGGTCATTACCGACATTCAGCGACAGTACGTCGAGGCCGGCTGCGACGTGATCACCGCCAACACCTTTGGCGCCAACGCCCACAAGCTCGACGGTACCGCCACCGTGGCAGATGTCTTTGCCGCCGCTGTCGCCTGCGCCCGCGCAGCCGGTGCCCACTACGTCGCCGGCGATATCGGCCCAATCGGCGCGCTGCTGCGCCCCCTGGGCACCCTCAGCTTTGACGAGGCCTACGACCTCTTTGCCGAGGAAGTGCGCGCCGGCGTCGATGCGGGCGTGGACCTCTTTATTATCGAAACCATGACCGACCTTGCCGAGATCAAGGCGGCCGTCCTCGCCTGCCGCGAGAACTCCGACCTGCCCGTCTTTGCCACCATGACCTTCGAGGAAGACGGACGCACCTTCTTGGGCACGAGCCCCGAGGTCGCCGCCATCACCCTCGACGCCATCGGCGCCGACGTTTTGGGCATCAACTGCAGCCAGGGCCCGGCCGAGCTCCGAGGACTCGCCGCGCGTATGCTCACCGTTACGGACAAACCCGTTATGGTGCAGGCCAATGCGGGACTGCCCCGCGTGGACGATGACGGCAACACCGTCTTCGACATCCAGGCCCCCGAATACGCCGAGGCCGTAGCCGGCATGATCGAAGACGGCGTGAGCGTCGTGGGCGGATGCTGCGGCACCACGCCCACGCACATGGCGGCACTTCGCACGCTTATCGACAACCACACGCCCAGCACGCGCCGCCGCAAGCCCAGCATGTCGGTCACGAGCGCCCAAACGGTCGTGGACCTTCCCAGCGGCGGCCACAAGATTGCCGTCATCGGCGAGCGCATCAACCCCACCGGTAAAAAACGCCTGCAGCAGGCCCTGCGCGACGGCGATCTGGACTACGTGGTGAGCCAGGGCATCAGCCAGCAGGAGCAGGGCGCCGACATCCTGGACGTCAACGTGGGCCTGCCCGAGATCGACGAGGTCAAGATTATCCAACAGGCCACCGAGCAGCTCCAAGGCTCCACGCTGTTGCCGCTGCAGATCGACTCCACCGATCCCGCCGCCGTCGAGGCCGCCGTACGCCGCTATGCCGGCAAGCCCATCATCAACTCCGTCAACGGCAAACAGCAGATCATGGATGAGATCTTTCCGCTGGTTGCCCACTACGGCACCAACGTCGTCGGCCTTACGCTCGACGAAGGCGGCATCCCCGATACCGCCGAGGCCCGCTTCGCCATCGCCGAGCGCATCGTGGCCGAGGCCGCCCGCTACGGCATCGGCCCGGACCGTATCCTCATTGACTGCCTGGTCATGACCGCCTCGACCAACCAGCGCCAGGCCGAGCAGATCCTGCGCGCCATGTCCCTGTGCAAGGAGCGCCTGGGCGTCAAATGCGCGCTCGGCGTGTCGAACATCAGCTTTGGCCTGCCCGCTCGCCCGCTGCTGGGTTCGGTCTTTTTGGCCGCCGCCTTTGGCGCGGGCCTCGATGCCCCCATCATGAACCCGGGCTCCAAGCGCTTTATGGACACCGTCTACAGCTATCGCGTCCTGAGCGTTGAGGACGAGGGCTCGACCGGATACATCGAGCGCTATGCCGGCTGGACCGATCCGTATAAGATCGCCGCCAACCCGGCAGCAGCTCAGGCCGCATCGACCGACACCGTGCCCGCTGCCGGCACCGCCGGCGCCGACGGCAACGACGACCCGATCCGTCGCATGGTCGTCTCGGGCCGCAAAGGCGAGATCGCTGCCGAGACCGAGCGTCTGCTGGCAGACCACGACGCCATGGACCTTATCAACAACCACTTTATCCCCGCCCTCGACGAGGTGGGCGTCCTCTTTGACCAGGGCAAGTTCTTCTTGCCGCAACTCATGGCCTCGGCCGAGGCCGCGCGCGTGGGCTTCGACACCATCAAGCGCCTGATGCCCGCCGGCGAGATTGCCGACAAGGGCAAGATCTGCGTGGCCACCGTCAAGGGCGACATCCACGATATCGGTAAGAACATCGTCAAGATGCTGCTCGACAACTACGGCTATACCGTCTTTGATCTGGGCCGCGACGTCGATCCGCAGGAAGTGCTCAAGACCGTCAAGGAGCGCGACATTAAGCTCGTCGGCCTCTCGGCGCTTATGACCACCACCGTCGTCGCCATGGAGGAGACCATCAAGCTGCTCCATGCCGAGGTTCCGGGCGTCAAGATCATCGTGGGCGGCGCCGTGCTCACCCCCGAATACGCCAAGCAGATCGGCGCGGACTACTACGCCAAGGACGCCGCCGAAAGCGCCCGTATCGCCGAAGAGGTCTTTGGGCAGTAACACAACGGAAACAACCGAGCACCAAAACGTGCCGCACGCGCCACTTGGCACGTGCGGCACGTTAGAATAGATAAGATTATGCTCGTTTTGGCAGATAGGAGCGCAAGGATGGCGATCACGCCTGCAGAAATCGCGGAAACCCGCGGCATGGTTGAGGAACAGAACCTCGACATCAGGACCATCACCATGGGTGTTTCGCTCATGGGTTGCGGTGACGAGAACCTCGACCGCATGTGCACGAAGATCTACGACCACGTGACGCACACGGCTGAGCACTTGGTCGAGACCGCCGAGAACCTCGAGCGCGAGTACGGTATCCCCATTGTCAACAAGCGCGTTTCCGTCACCCCGGTGGCGCAGATCGCCGCGTGCTGCAAGGATGAGGACCTCACCCCCATCGCGCACGCCCTCGACCGCGCGGCCGAGACCCTCGGCATCGACTACCTGGGCGGCTTCTCCGCACTCGTCCAGAAGGGCATCGGCGACGCCGACCGCCGCGTCATCCAGTCCATCCCGCAGGCGCTCGCTACCACCAGCCGCGTCTGCTCCAGCGTCAATGTTGCTAGCCTGCGCGCTGGCATCAACATGGACGCCGTGCTTATGGCGGCCCAGACCATCATCGATGCCGCTAAACTCACGGCCGACCAGGATTCCGTCGGCGCTTCCAAGTTTGTCTGCTTTGCCAACATGGTCGAGGACTCCCCGTTTATGGCGGGCGCCGTCCACGGCGGTGGCGAGGCCGACGCCGTCATCAACGTAGGCGTCTCGGGCCCCGGTGTTATGGCCGCAGCCCTGGAGACGCTGCCCGATTCCGCCTCGATGATGGAAGTCGCCGAAAAGATTAAGCAGACCGCCTTTAAGATCACCCGCGCCGGCGAGCTCATGAGCCGCGAGGCCGCCCATCGCCTGGGGGTCGAGAAGGGCATTGTCGACCTGTCGCTGGCCCCCACGCCTGCCATCGGTGACTCCGTTGCCCGCATCCTCGAGATCATCGGCGTGGGCACCTGCGGCGGCCCGGGCACGACCTGCGCGCTCGCCATGCTCAACGATGCCGTCAAGAAGGGCGGCGTCATGGCCAGCTCCAGCGTGGGCGGCCTCTCGGGCGCTTTCATCCCCGTGTCCGAGGACGCCGGCATGATCGCCGCCGTCGAGGCCGGCGCGCTTTCGCTCGAGAAGCTTGAGGCCATGACCTGCGTGTGCTCCGTTGGCCTGGACATGATCGCCATCCCCGGCGACACCCCGGTCGAGACCATCGCCGGCATCATCGCCGACGAGATGGCCATCGGCGTCATCAACAACAAGACCACGGCCGTGCGCGTGATCCCCGCCATCGGCAAGGGCGTGGGCGACTGCGTCGAGTACGGCGGCCTGTTTGGCCGTGCACCCATCATGCCGGTGAACCCCAACGCCGGCACCGTGCTTGCCCATCGCGGTGGACGCTTCCCGGCGCCGCTGAACTCGCTGAAGAACTAGCTGAGGGGGACTGGCGAGGAGCCCCGCCGCCGGGCGGCAGACATATAAGGTCGCCTGCTCGGACAGTCCTGACTCGCACGGAGAGCACATTAAGTGCTCTCCGGCTCGTGCGGAACTCGCGATCGACCTTATATGTCTGCCGCCCGGCGGCGGGGCTCCCGCACATCTCAACCTTGGCTGGGTTCTGGCTCAGTGGCAGTCGCTTCGCTTCTGCCCGCCTTGGTTGGTGTGGCGGTTTGGCGTTGGAACGGTTCTTTTTCTGATATATGCTTGTTGCGGCTCTTCTTTTGGGAGGGGCCGCTTTTTTGTTGTGTGAGGAGGTTGGCCCGTGGTTGATGGGGAGATTCGTTCTGATCTGCTTTCTGCGGATTGGAATGGCGAATGGATACGTCTGCAAGCTGATCGGCGGCGGGCTGATGATTCTTTTGAATGGGATAAGCGGGCTCGGCATTTTCGGCCGTTGGAGACTGCTCCGTATGCCCGGGACTTTATGAAGCTGTTGGCGTTAAAGCCTGGTGAATCCGTGTTGGATATGGGGTGTGGGGCTGGGTCGATTGCTATTCCGCTTGCTCAGGCTGGGCATCCTGTGATTGCGGCTGATTTCTCCCCTGCCATGCTGGGCACCCTTGATGCTGGCATTGAGTATTACGGACTCGAGGATCTTATTACGCCGCTTGAGCTTGCTTGGGATGATGATTGGGATTTGGTTGGACCGGTCGCGAAAGCGGTAGATGTTGCCTTTGCCAGTCGTTCTGTCACCACGACCAACCTAAAAGGCGCGCTTGCCAAGCTTGATCGAACGGCTCGTCGGCGTTGTGCTGTCACGATGGTCGCCAACTCCAGCCCGCGCTATGACCTGCACTTGATGAACGCTATCGGCGCCTCGGTTACCTGCAGCAATGGCTTTGTGTACGCCTTCAACATCCTCATTCAGATGGGTGCCCTGCCGCAGGTTACATACTTTGAATCGCCTCGTCGCGATACCTTCGATAGCCTTGAGGCAGGCGTGGCGGATTTTTCCCGTATGCTCGAGCATGGCAACGAGGATAAGATCGACCGCCTGCGCGACTATATCGCTCAGCACATGATCGAAAACCCCCATGCCGGCGAGCCGGGCTCCAAGGGCGTGCCGCAGGGGCGCTATATGCTCGACCATATCCGTAAGGTTCGCTGGGCGTTTATTGCATGGGAACCGGTCTCTGAATCCCGCTCGTAGCCCGTTCACAGCCCGCACTGCCCATCACCTCGGCATCCGCATTCTTTTTGAACTGGGCAAACGCGCTCCACACCGCGCCGTTCCTGCGCTATCGTGGGACAGATCACGTAAATTAAGGCCCCGTCGCGGGGCGCCCCATACATAGAAAGCGAGAACCCATGGCACTGACAGGAGCCCAGGTCAAGCAGCTTCGCAGCATGGCCCATCACCTCAACCCCGCCATCATTATCGGTAAGTCCGATGTCAACGAGGGCACCGTCGAGCAGACGGTCGCCTACCTGGAGAAGCACGAACTCGTTAAGTGCTCCGTGCTCGATGGCTCCAGTCTTTCCGCCCGCGAGGCCGCCGAAGAGCTCGCTGAGCGTTGCCACGCCGAGGTCGTCCAGGTCATCGGCCGCAAGTTCTCGCTGTATCGCGAGTCCTCGCGCAAGGACATCGAGAAGATCAAGCTCGTCTAAGAGCCAATGATCCGGCGAGCCAACACATAGCAAGCTTACGGGTGCCCAAGTACTTCGGGCGCCCGTTTTTTATCGCTCGACCAACACGCGATTGAGCCGCCCCTCCACCAAGCGCTCGTATAGACGCCGCGTCTCGGGCTCGGGCACGCCATTGACCTGCTCCCTTAGATGGTGCATATGCCCGCTGTACAGCTCGACGATATCGCGCCGCCGCCCAGCCGCACTGTAGACGCGCATGGCGCAGCGCACCATATCCTCACGCGCCGTTTCCTGCCGAAGCCCCGACTCCGCCAGCCAAATCGCCGACTGCAGGTCGTTTTCTTCTAGAGCGGCATTTGCCCCCTTAATCATGCAATCGATGTACTTTGACTGCATAATGCGCCGCATGCGCAAAAAGTAGGTTGGATTACAGCCATTGGGCACATACAGCGGTCCGGCATAAAGTTGCTCAATCTTAAGGCACAACTCGACCAGATGGGGCCCGCGCGCACCTGTGCGATTTCCCAAAACCTCGCGGCTTATCTGGTCAAACAGCCGCACATCGGTCTTGACGTAGTCACTGTTGAGCCCAATGCATTCATTTTGGATGAGCACGCACGACTTGCCATCCGGCGTCGGTCCCAAAGCCGACCGCAAGCGCGATATCGTCGAGTACAGGTTGTTGCGGGCGCTATTGAACTCGGCATGGGGCCACAACTCCATGGCCAGCGTCTCACGATCGACGAGCGCATCCATGCCCAGCGCAAGCCGCTCGGCAAGTGTCGCCGCCTTCTTGCGGCGCCACATTTTGTCCGTGATGGGAAACCCGTCGCGCTCGGCGCGAAACGCACCAAACATGCGAATCTCGATATGTTCGATGGTATCAACGGCTTCAACCTCGCCGGCCTGGAACAGGCGCTCGCCCTCCCCTTCCAAATCGTCGCGTAGCGAGTACCGCGACAGCTCGCGCACGGGAAGCTTCTTGCGAATCCTGGTCGCCGGCTCGCCCAGACAATGCATGGCAAGGCGCGCAAAGAGCCGATACGATGGTTCCAGAATCCCCGCGCGATTCATGGACATCCAGGCCGCAAGATCGCTATCTCGCCCCGCGCAAGCCAAATGCAGCGCCACCATCCAGGCTTCTGCGCCACCAACCTGCGTCTGGCTTATATCGAGTAGCTCCGCTTCCTCGCGCACCGAAACCATCGAGGTGTTACGCAGATACGCCGCACGCTCCAGCAGCAATGCGTTATCGCGCATGTACGCAATCGACTCCTCGGCAAGTTTGAGCACTTGGACCGCACGGAACTTTGCATTAACCGGCCGTCCCTCTGCCAGCGACTGCCAGCCTTCTAGCAACAGGCCAAACAGCTGAATCTGGTTGTCGCGCATGCGCACGGCAAAACGATCGAGCTCGTTGAATGCCGCGTCGTCGGTTACCGGCAAGCCGGAAAGGAGCCGCCGTGCCGCCAACACCATGCGCACCCAGATAGCCATCGCCTTAAGCCCACGTACGTCGAGCGCCTCCCGCACCACCGTCATCTCGTCGTCGCGCTCGTCGGTTCCCGTAAACGACCCGTCAAAGAGCTCCACCAGCATGCTATCGGCCCGTATAACAATCCCCGCGATGTCGAGCTCACAGTCGTAGGCCTTGCTCGTTTTGAGCTGCTGTAGAACGCCGCCGTCATCTCCCCGCTCGGTCAGGCAGCGCTTGACCTCGATATGCGCAGACAACATATCGAGTGCGGTATGGGATGTCTCGATTTCTGGCACGGCCAGGTTCGTAGGAAGCCCAAGCCCGTTGTCCCCATAGCAAACAGCCGTCAGTGTCTGGGCCACCCTCCATGAAACAGGGTCTATTTCGCAGGCCGCCCGTTCGCCCCCGCGCTCGATGACCGATGCCATATAGCGAGCGAGCTTTGTATTGGACACGCTGACCGCTGCCAGATATACGCCAAGCGCCTCGGCAGGCGTTGGCTCTGGAGCCGGATCGTCGGCATCGATCGTGCCCAGCGCTGCTCGGCAGATATCGGCCCCGTGCCCCGTCAGAGCCAGATCGACCCCATACTGCCCAGCAAGTTCAAGGACCGCATCACGGTCCAAAAAGGCGTCCGCCAGGCCCATCGCCGCATCGCATCGGCCCGCCTTAAGCAAAATCCGGGCCGCCCTCGGAACAAGTTCGGGGCGAACCTCGGCCACCAACTTACGCAAACGCAAGCGTCCGTTATCCTCCGTGCCCAGACACGTAAAACTCCGCTCGGCGGGATCCAAGCCAAAGATCGGGTAGTCGCGTACAAAGTAGGACTGGTCGACCATCGACAGCCTCATCCCACAAGCCTCGAGTTCTGCGATATTGCCCTCGCCCATCAAAATCATGAGACATGCCACGCAAAACAGCGCATTATTGTCGAGCGAAGCCAGGTCGACAAGTGCCGCGCCATATACGTTGACAATCTCGTTTTCGAGCAGACCGGCTACGTCGCCTTGGCCATACAGACCCGTCTGCAATGCCGAGACGAGCTCGGGCACACCCTGCGTGAGCTGATAAAAGTCGAGCGATGTGCTGATCGAAAACGCCGATGCCCACGCCGAATACTCATAGGCATGCACCTTGAGCATCTGCGCATTGATCTTAACCGAATCGCCCAGCCCATGAATCAGCTGACGATTTGAAGGACGGCAGGAGATAAAGACCCCTACCCCCATAGCGCGCAGGCCGCGAATCCTGTCGATGAGGTCTTCGGTATCGCGCTGATCGAGGTTTGGCACATTATCAATCGCGATAAGGGAGTGCGGTTTGTCTTTGAGTTCTTCGGTGACCACCTCGAGCTGCATAAACACCTCGCGCCCAGTGGCGCGATCGGCCTCGATAATCCGCACGGGGCCTCGCGTCGGGTCGCATTTAACCTCATGGGTGTACTGCAGCAGCACCGAGGTCTTCCCAAACCCGTCGGGCGCATAAAGAACCACGATGCCGGCCTTTCGGCCCTTGGCGATAAGCTCATTCATCAAGCGTTCGCGTCGCACCATATAGCCTCCGCCCAGCGGCATCAGCTCGAGGTCGTCTATACTGCCCAAATCGTTTACCATGCCCGCTCCTCAACTCGACCGTATGGACACTGTAACCGCAAGACCATACAAGCCGCGCTATGAATAGAGCGACCTTGTGTTTTAGGTTGTCTTTTGGTACGCAAGCGGCAAGTTTTTGTACAGCGAGGGCCGATTGTTATTAATCCCCCGACTAATCGGTCTTTAAGCAGGTAAATGGCTTGTCAGCTTGTCCCATCTAAGCGGCAGTGTAACGCAAATGAACAAGGTTCAGCCATGTCATTCAACTCGCCTAGCACCCGCTACCGTCTACGACCTTTTAGTGGCATTTTTGCATAGAATCTGGTAAGGAATGAATCAAACTGTTGGGCATCCGGCATTCGTCAAGCTTGCGGCAAGATTTTGGTCAAGTGAGCGGAAAGGGATAGTAAAAAGGCCCCCGCAAAGCGGAGGCCTTAGGCAAGGCTATGTCGAGGTGCAGGATTCGCGCTACTCGCAGAGCGAAAGGGCGGCCTCGTCGGCAACGACAACGCAGTTGGTGTGCAGCTGCAGGATCGAAGCCGGGCACGCGGGCGTAACCGGACCGTAGCACATGTCATGCACGGCCTGAGCCTTGGCCTCGCCGTTAGCGACGACCAGGATCATGCGGGCATACATGATGGTCTGGGTGCCCATGGTGTAGGCCTGACGGGGAACGTCGTCGATGCTGTCGAACAGGCGGCTGTTGGCCTGAATGGTGCTCTCGGTGAGGTCGACGCAGTGCGTGCCCTTGGAGAAGTGGTCATCGGGCTCGTTGAAGCCGATGTGGCCGTTGTTGCCAATGCCGAGCAGCTGCAGATCCGGGTAACCGGCGGCGGCGACGATCTTGTCGTACTCAGAGCAGGCAGCGGCGGCGTCGGGGTTGGAACCGTCGGGCACATGCGTGTTGTTCAGGTCGATGTTGATGTGATCGAAGAAGTTCTCACGCATAAAGTAGTGATAGCTCTGGGGATCGTCGTGCGAAAGGCCGCGATACTCGTCCAGGTTGTAGGTGCTGACCTCGGCAAAGTCGACGTCGCCCTTCTCGTACCAAGCAGCGAGCTGCTTGTAGGCACCGATCGGGGTGGAGCCAGTGGCAAGGCCCAGCACACAGTCGGGCTTGAGGATAACCTGCGCCGAGATAATATTGGCGGCCTTGCGGCTCATATCCTCGTAGTCTTTAGCTTTAATGATCTTCATTACGCGTCCTTTCTCGTACAAGAGAGGCAAGGCTCCCCTTACAAGCACTTGCCCGCGGCCCGCGTCGGCCGCAACCAACGTGTGCGGCCACCAGGGCGAGGTCGCGTAATGTATGTGTCTCGTGTCTAGCCGCGTCGAGGCCCCTGCCCGTCCACGGTGACCCGAAGCCTTTTAGCTTCGGACAAACCCCATCTTGCCACGGAGGGCGTCCTCTTTCAAGGGCGCCCTCCGTAAACGTGTTTGAATTGTAGGCTAATGGCCACGTGCACTTGCTAGCGCTCGCGAGCAACGATGAGCTGGTCCATCTCTTCGACATGCACGCCAACGGAGCCCTTGATGCTCGAGAACTCAACGGAGTTGCACACTAAGATGGGAACCGTCACATCGTAGCCCTCGGCAGCAATTGCCTCGCGATCGAACTCAATGAGCACATCGCCCTTATGGACGATGTCACCCACTTGCGCATGTACGGTAAAGTGCTTGCCCTCAAGCTGAACAGTGTCCAAACCAACGTGGATGAGCACGTCCAAGCCATCGACCGTGTTAAGCGCAACAGCGTGTCCCGTGGGAAAAATGGCCTCGACCTTGGCATCAGCCGGTGCAATCACACGCGTGCCGGTAGGCTGAATCGCCACGCCCTGGCCCAAAAGCCCGGTGGCAAATGTCTGGTCGTTTACCTCGGACAACGGAATGACGTCGCCCGAGATGGGAGCATCCAGCGTAAGGACTCGACCACGCATACCAAAAGACCTTAGGACTTTAGTGAACATGCTCCCCCTCGGACATACCAATCGACCAAAATAGCCTTAACAGTTTACCACTTGGCACTCGTTTTTGACCATTAGGGAAGTTCGCGCTTGACAACCTCGACGATGTCGTCAACAACGCGCTGGGTCAGCTCGTGCGTCTCGGCCTCGGCCATAACGCGGACCAGCGGCTCGGTACCGCTCGGGCGCACCAGAATGCGGCCGCGGCCGTCAAGCTCCTTCTCGGCAGCAGCGACGGCATCCCAGATGGGCTGGCAATCGTCCAGACCAGCCTTGTTGTCGGAATGCACGTTGACGAGTACCTGCGGGTACTTCTTCATGATGCCGGCAAGATCGGTGAGGGTGCGACCGGTGCGCTTAAGCACGGCCAGCAGCTGAAGAGCCGTCACCAGGCCGTCACCGGTGGTGTTGTGCTCCAGGAAGATGATGTGGCCGGACTGTTCGCCGCCGATGACGGCACCGTCCGCAAGCATACGCTCCAAAACGTAGCGGTCGCCCACAGCGGTCTGAACCATCTCGAAGCCCTGCTCCTTCATAGCGATGGAGAAGCCAAGGTTGCACATGACGGTCGAGACGATCTCGGAGTTGGCGAGCTTGCCGCGGGCGGCGAGGTCAGAACCGCAGATAGCCAGGATGTAGTCACCGTCGATCTCATTGCCCTCGCTGTCCACGAACAGTACGCGGTCGGCGTCGCCGTCGTGGGCCAGACCGATGTCAGCATGGGTGCGCAGCACGAGCTCGCGCAGGGGCTCGAGGTGCGTAGAGCCGCACTCGACATTGATGTCGGTGCCGCAGTAATCGGTGTTGATGGCATGGACCGTGGCACCCAGGCGCTGCAGCGCGGCAGGCGTGGTCTGGCAGGAAGCACCGTGACCGCAGTCGACGGCAACCACCAGGCCATCGAGCCTCAGGCCATCAAGCGTATCGATGGCGTGGTCGACGTATGCCTTGCGAGCGTCCTTCATCTTGATGATGTGGCCCACGCCGGCACCGGTCGGCAGCGTGTCGGCAGCCATGGCTTCCTCGGACATGACCCAGGCGCTGATCTCTTCCTCGACCGCATCGGGAAGCTTCATGCCCTTGCGGCTAAAGAACTTGATGCCGTTGAACTCCGGCGGATTATGCGAAGCAGAGATGACGATGCCGCCGTCGAGCTCGTTCTGGACGGTGAGCAGTGCCACGGCAGGCGTGGGGATGACGCCGCAGCAGTGCGGACGACCGCCCTCGGCCATGATGCCAGCGGTCAGAGCGCTCTCGAGCATGGTGCCCGAAAGACGCGTGTCGCGGCCGACACAGATATCCGGACCAAGGAACTTGGTCGCCGCGCGGCCCAGGCGAAACGCGAGGTCGCACGAGAGGTCGGCATTGGCGACGCCACGGACGCCGTCGGTACCGAAGATGTTCTGGGGCATAGGATCGCTCCTTCCCTA
>JBPGZF010000012.1:0-52248 GCA_052033095.1 Collinsella sp. | reverse complement strand
GGAAGAGGTCAGAAGTTCAAATCTTCTAACGCCCACCAAATGTTCGCAGCCCAGAGGCTATGTCCTCTGGGCTGTTTTGTTTTGGTTGCCAAATGTGTCGCCACATACGTCACCATATTTCGAGTTTTTTGATCTGCCGGCATGCTTCTCAGTAGTCATCCGAGAAAACTCTCATCTTCTCCATTTGCATGCACACATCTTTCAAGGATTCGTGCCGCGGTTGCATGAAGCTCGGCAAGGCACGACCGCAACATGTTGGTCAAGCATAATCTTTTGGATTCTTTTGGCGTGAGCGGCTTGGTTTTGGTAGGATTTGTCAGCGGCTTGACTAAGGGGGTTTTATAACTGCCATGCAGGTAGCCGTGCTGGTAACGTTTTACCGACTTGCCAAGAACCCCTCATTTTTAATGCGTCTGCAAAATGACTAATTGCCTTGACCTGCTAAAACACTATATGTTGTGTTTGACCTAAAAAAAGAATACAGGATATAGATGCCTCTTTGTCGTATGATAGATGGCGGACAGAGAACGAGAACCTTATTCGCCCCATTATTTGGATGGATCTTTGAACCCCTGGATTGGTTGCGAGGATTGTCCGCATGAGGGCCTATGGTTATCGAGAACACAGATTGCGCGACGGCGCCGCAAGACAGGGCCAAACCCTGCCGGGCATCGTTTGGCCCTGAAGCGCAATGAGGCTACGATGCGAAAGAGGCAAGAGGATGAAGATCATCAAGCGCAGCGGCACCGAGGTTACTTTTGACATCGATAAGATCGTCAATGCGATCCGCGCCGCAAACTTGGAGGTCGAGGAAGGCTCTCGCCTTACCGACCGCCAGGTGATCTATGCGGCACAAAACGTCGCCGAGGCATGTGAGAAGGCCGGTCACACCGTATCGGTCGAGGAGATCCAAGATCTGGTCGAGGACGAGATCATGCGTCTCGACTGCTACGAGGTCGCTCGCCACTACATCATCTATCGCTATGTTCAGAGCCTGAAGCGCCAGAAGAACACAACGGACGACAAGATTCTGTCGCTGATTGAGTGCAATAACGAAGAGGTCAAGCAGGAGAACTCTAACAAGAACCCGACCGTCAACTCCGTTCAGCGCGACTACATGGCCGGCGAGATTTCCAAGGACCTGACGCAGCGCGTGCTGCTGCCCCAGGAGATCGTGGATGCCCACAACGAGGGCCTGATTCACTTCCACGATTCGGACTACTTTGCCCAGCACATGCATAACTGTGACCTGGTGAACTTGGAGGATATGCTCCAGAACGGCACCGTTATCTCGGGCACACTGATCGAGAAACCGCATAGCTTCTCGACTGCTTGCAATATCGCGACGCAGATTATCGCCCAGGTCGCCTCTTCCCAGTACGGCGGTCAGTCGATTTCGCTGACCCACCTGGCTCCGTTTGTCGAGGTGAGCCGTCAGAAGATTCGTGGCGAGGTTGCCCGCGAGCTCGAGGAGCTTGGCGTCTCTGCGTCTGCCGAGAAGGTCCGTGAGGTCGTTGAGGACCGTCTGCGTGATGAGATCCGTCGCGGCGTCCAGACGATTCAGTATCAGGTCGTGACCCTTATGACCACGAATGGCCAGGCGCCGTTCGTGACGGTCTTTATGTATCTTAACGAGGCCCGTACGCCTCAGGAGAAGCACGACCTTGCCATGATCGTGGAGGAGACGCTTCGCCAGCGCTACGAGGGCGTTAAGAACGAGGCCGGCGTGTGGATTACCCCGGCATTCCCCAAGCTTATCTATGTGCTCGAGGACGATAACGTTCACGAGAATTCCCCGTACTTCTACCTGACCCAGCTGGCTGCCAAGTGCACCGCCAAGCGCATGGTGCCCGACTACATCTCCGAGAAGAAGATGCGTGAGCTCAAGCTGTCTAAGGGTGAGACCGCCGGCAATGGCGATTGCTACACCTGCATGGGTTGCCGCAGCTTCCTGACGCCCGACCGTTCGGGCAACGGCTTTAACAATGTCGCCAACGCGCTGAACTATGACCCGACCAAACCTAAGTACTATGGCCGCTTTAACCAGGGTGTTGTGACCATCAACCTGCCCGATGTCGCGCTGAGCTCGCATCAGGACATGGACAAGTTCTGGAAGATCTTCGACGAGCGCCTTGAGCTGTGTCATCGTGCCCTGCTGTGCCGTCATGAGCGCCTGATGGGCACGCTTTCTGACGCCGCGCCGATCCTTTGGCAGTACGGCGCCCTGGCGCGCCTTAAGAAGGGCGAGACGATCGACAAACTGCTCGTGGGCGGCTATTCCACCATCAGCCTGGGGTATGCCGGTCTGTATGAGTGCGTCAAGTACATGACGGGCCACAGCCACACCGAGAAGGAAGGCACGCCGTTTGCCATGGCCGTCATGCAGCACATGAACGACAAGTGTGCGGAGTGGAAGGCCGAAAGCGATATCGACTTCTCGCTGTACGGCACCCCGCTTGAATCGACGACCTACAAGTTCGCCAAGTGCCTGCAGCGTCGTTTTGGCATTATTCCGGGCGTGACGGACAAGGGCTACATTACTAACAGCTATCACGTCCACGTGTCCGAGGAGATCGATGCCTTCGACAAGCTTAAGTTTGAGGGCATGTTCCAGCAGCTTTCGCCGGGCGGTGCTATCTCCTACGTCGAGGTTCCCAACATGCAGGACAACCTTAAGGCTGTCATTCGCGTGATGCAGTACATCTACGACAACATCATGTACGCCGAGCTCAACACCAAGAGCGACTACTGCCAGGTGTGCGGCTACGATGGCGAGATTAAGATTGTCGAGGATGACGGCAAACTGGTGTGGGAGTGCCCCAACTGCGGCAACCGCGATCAGGAGAAGATGAACGTCGCCCGTCGTACGTGCGGCTACATCGGTACTCAATTCTGGAACCAGGGTCGAACCGAGGAGATCCGCGACCGCGTGCTGCATCTCTAATAGCCATCCCAGGCCGCCCCGTAGCGAGGCCCCGGACCTTTACTCGCTATTTCGGACAGTCCTGGCTCACGACGGAGGCGCCACTGGCGCCTCCTGTTCGTGCGGAACTCATTTCGAGCAAAGGTCCGGGGCCTCGCTACGGGGCGGCCAAGTTGACGTAGCTGAGATGCAGCATGCGGTCTGCTCACTCCTCGAAGTTCTTAGCGGAAATGAGTTGACTTGCAACAACGCTTTGCTTGTGATGACGGTTGAGCTGCAACAAAGTTTTTATTAGACCTCGAACCCTATACTCGATGTTCGCTTCGTTCATTGAGTTGCCCTTTGCATGAGGCCGGGACATATCGTCCCGCCCGCAGTTTCGCAGGCCGCAGGCCGAGAATGTTTGAGGACGGGATGATATGTCCCGGCCTCCCGGGAGAGTTATCTATGAACTACGCGAACATTAAGTATTTCGACATTGCTGATGGGGAAGGTGTTCGTACTTCTCTGTTTGTGAGTGGGTGCCGTCGTGGGTGCAAGAATTGCTTTAACTCCGTCGCGTGGGACTTTGCCGCGGGCGAGCCGTTCGATCGCGCCGTCGAGGATAAGATTATCGAGAGTCTCGACCATCCCTTTATTGATGGCCTGACGATTCTGGGTGGCGAGCCCATGGAACCCGAGAACCAGGCGGGGCTCGTTGACTTTATCGAACGCGTGCGTGCGGCCTATTCTGTGGAGTCGGGGAAGACCATTTGGTGCTTTACCGGTGACGTGCTCGAGGAACTAATGCCGGGCGGCCGTCATCATACCGAGGTGACGGACCGTATTCTTGCCTGCCTTGACATGCTAGTGGACGGTCCGTTTGTTCAAGACCTGCACGATATCTCGTTGCGTTTTAGGGGTTCGAGTAATCAGCGCGTGATCGACATGAACGCCACACGCGCTCGTGCCGCGCGTGAGGGCGTTGCGCTTTGCGATGCTGTGGAGCTGTGGCGAGACGATCCGGTCTATTCGACCCATACTATGTAGCTTGTGGCCGATGCCGGAGGGCGTGGTACCATAGCGCGAACGCAAAATCGGAAGAGTGAGGCCCAGATGGTCGATCAGGAAAAAGTCGAGGCCGCCATAAGGCTGTTGCTTGAGGGCATAGGCGAGGACCCAACTCGTGAGGGCCTGCTGGAGACGCCGGCACGCGTCGCCCGTATGTATGGCGAGATTGCCGGCGGCATGGACCAGAGCGCCGAGGAGCACCTGTCCAAAACTTTTGCCGTTGCTTCGAACGATTTGGTTATCGAGCGCGACATCACGTTTTACTCGCTGTGCGAGCACCATCTGCTGCCGTTTTATGGCAAGGCTGCGATCGGCTATATCCCTAACGGCCGCGTGGCGGGTCTGTCTAAGCTCGCTCGCACGGTTGAGGTCTATGCCCGTCGCCTGCAGCTGCAGGAGCAGCTGTGTGCACAGGTTGCCGATGCCCTCATGGAATATCTTGCTCCCCAAGGAGCGATCGTACTGATGGAAGCCGAGCATATGTGCATGACTATGCGCGGCGTGCAAAAGCCCGGTACCAAGACGGTAACGCTCGCTCGTCGCGGTGTCTTTGAGACCGATCCGTCGCTCGAGGAGCGATTCTTTAGGATGCTGGGCCGTTAACCATGAGAGTCGTCAACGACTTTGTATCGAAGACCGATGAGGGAACGTCGCGTCGCGGCTTTATGGCTTCGGGTCTGACTCCCTTTGGTGCCATGCCTCGCATTGATTACATCTGTGCTAACGGGCTGTTCCGGCGGCATCTGGGCAACATTGCGCAGTTGGAATCGGGGCGCATCTTTTGCCGCCACGGTATCGACCATCTGCTGGATGTCGCGCGCATTATGTGGATTAAGAATCTTGAGGAGCAACTCGAATTTGACCGCGAGGTCATCTACGCCACGGCACTTCTTCACGATATCGGCAAAGATGAACAGTATGAATCGGGTATATCCCATGATGTTGCAAGCGAACGCGTCGCTGATGCGATTCTCGGCGGCATGCCCGAAGGCGTGGCGTTTGAGCCAGCAGATGCAGCAGCCATTAAGACGGCCATTCTGGGCCATCGAAAGCTGCGCGTGAACAGCCAACCGCTTGAGCGTCTGCTCTATGCAGCCGACAAAGCGTCGCGCGCCTGCTTTGCATGCCCTGCGCGCAATGCCTGCAACTGGAGCGATGATAAAAAGAACCTGTCGATTCGCGTGTAGTTAGTTTACGCGGTCGGGGTTCTAAACGAAGGAGACGATCGCGATGAGTAACAAGAAACTGCCCGAGAATGCAACCAAGACTGAAGGCGCCGAGCTCGCTCGCCGTGGAAGGGGCGATATATCCACCGCAACGGCGGTGCCTCACGTGAGCTATGACGATCTGCGCCATGCCGATCGTATTGTCATTGACGGTCTCGAGGTCTTTGCCAACCACGGCGTATATCCCGAGGAGAACGCCCTGGGGCAGAAGTTTGTCGTGTCCTTGGTGCTCTATGCCGACCTGCGCGCGGCGGGGGAGCACGACAACCTGGATGCCTCTATTGATTACGGCTCGGTGTGCCACGATGTCGACGGCTATCTGCGCGAGCATACGTTTAAACTCATCGAGGCGGCAGCCGAGGGGACGGCCCAGATGCTGCTGCGCCGTTATCCCTCGCTGCTTGGTGTGCGCATAAAGCTCGATAAGCCGTGGGCTCCTGTTGGCCTGCCCTTGGCAAGCTGCGGTGTCGAAATCGAGCGCGTGCGCTAGTCGACGCTAGAGCTTGTTGGGGGGTGGCTGCTTGAGCCGCTGCGACAGAGCTCTATTGTTGGGGCAGTACGTGTCGAGCAGGGCGTGGAACCGCTGATTGTGGCTTGGCTCGAGCAAGTGGACGAGCTCGTGGGCGACAACCATGTCGAGGCATTCGACGGGGTAGGCGGCAAGCTCGCGTGCGATGCGAATGGCGCCGGTTTTGGGCGTGCACGAGCCCCAGCGCGTTTTCATGCTGCGTACGGAAACGCGGGAAACGGCGACACCCATTGCGATTTCGTATGTGTGCACCATATCGCGCACCGCCGATGTGACTTCGGACGTATAGAGCTGGTCAATGTGGGCCTGGAGCTCGTCGGACGTTTGGTCGTCGAGGATTGCGTGCCGCTTGGTCTGTGGGTGTTCGTCTGGCTCGTCGGTACCCATGAAGCTTGCGAAGGTAGCCTGCTTGGGTCGCGGTGCGGGTGATGCAAAGTTGTGATCGAGTGCATCCTGTACTGTGATGGGCTTGCCCCAAAGCGCAATGATGGACGAGGGACTGAGCGGCTCTCGCGCCGTCGCCTGACGTTGCTCGCGCTGGGCAAGTCGGCTGATAATCCAGGCGCTGTTGCGCTTTACAAACGCTTCGATGCGCCCGCGGCTGGCGTCGAGCGGTGCACTGGCGTGGACCTCACCGCTCGATGTGACGCGTAGGTTGAAGTTCTTGACGCGCTTTTTGGTAACGACGACGGGGATGGGCATTCCATCCGGTCGAGGTACGGAAATCGTAAATTGCTGCGTCAAAAGTTATCCTTCAGATTGGGGACGGGCCGGCATGTCGATCGCTCGGCATGCCGGCCCGCTCAAGGGACGTGAAATTAATAACGCTCGAAGAAGGCAAGCGCGTTGTCGCTGCAGAGCTTCTGCATCACGGTCTTGCCAAAGTGCTTGGAGAGCATGTTCTGGAATTCGGGCATCTTGCTGGCATCGGAGAGGAAGGCGGGCACCTCGGCGCCGTCCCAGTCGCCGCCGAGCGCGATGACATCTTCGCCGCCTAGGTCGAGCCAGTGTTCGATATGGGCTGCCAGCTGGTCGAAGGTGACATCTGCGGCAGTCTCGTCGGTTGCTTCGTTGGATAGGAACTCGCTGCAGTAGTTGAGGCCGACGATGCCGCCCATGTCGCGAATGGTGCGGAACTGGTCGTCGGTGAGGTTGCGCTTGACGCCGCAAACCGCGCGGGAGTTGGAGTGGCTGGCGACGAAGGGACGCGTGGCGTGGGCGACAACCTCGTCAAAGCACTCGTCGTTGAGGTGGGAGACGTCGAGTACCATGCCGGCGTGCTCCATCTGCGTGAGCGCCTCGATGCCGGCGGTGGTGAGACCGGCGTGGGTATCGTGTCCACTCGCGAGCGGTCCCTGCGCGTTCCAGCTGAGTGATGACATGAGTACGCCCAGGCTCTTGAGCACCTCGATCAGCGCGGGGTCCTCGGCAAAGAACGTGGCGTTTTCGATGGTGTGGATGCAGGCGACCTTGCCGTCCTTGAGCGCAGGGCGAATGTCTGCGGCGCTGCGCACATTGACCATTCGGTCGTGATTGAGCATTGCCTGGCCGCTCATATGCGCCATGATCTGCGCCTGGAAGCGCGCGGCGTGGGCGGTGGGGATCTCGTCGGGGACAAACGTGGCGAAGCACTGTGCCCACGGCGTGTTGCCGATCTTTGCGAGCGAGATGGCGCAGGCGTTGCCCTCGATGAGGTCGAAATCTTGCGGATGCGTTTCGTCGCCGGGGAAATAACCGTCGGTGCCGGCGGTAAAGCGCAGGTCGAGATCGAGCGTGGCCCAGCCGATGCGGTCGGCGGTGTCACAGTGTAGGTCAAATACGGGATATGCCATGGTTCCTCCGGTTGCAGCGTTTCTTTGCAAACTGTCCTTGAATTGTATGACTAGGGTATAGTTAGCGCCATATGTTCATGGCGGCCCGCGTTGTGCGCCGCCCTTATCACGGAGGTTACCATGTCCAACCAGGGCAAGAAGGTCAAGACCCATTATCGCGGCACGCTCGATGACGGCACGCAATTCGATAGCTCCTACGATCGCGGCGAGCCGCTGGAGTTCACCTGCGGCGCCGGCCAGATGATCAAGGGCTTCGACGCCGCTGTGGTCGACATGCAGGTGGGCGAGAAAAAGACCGTACATATCCCGGCTGCCGATGCATATGGCGAGCGCAATCCCGAGATGGTCCTGACCTTCCCGGCCGAACAGGTTCCCAACATCGAGCAGATCGAGAAGGGCATGAAGCTCTTCCTGTCCACGCCGAGCGGCATGCCTGTCCCCGCTGTCGTCATCGATGTGACGCCCGAGGCTGTGACGCTCGACGCCAACCACGAGCTCGCCGGCAAGGACCTCAACTTTGATATCGAGCTCGTCGAGGTCGAGGACTAGCTGATGTCCGTGGACCTGGTAGCTACGGAGCGCTTGGGAAATCTCAACGACCCGTCCTATGAACTCCTGCTTCGTCGGGAGCTGGGTGGCATCTTTGAGGTTGACGAGCTACTGCTCGATTGGGACCAGGCTGATGAATGCGCGTTTGTGGGCGTGACGAAGTTGGGGCGCACGGTGAATGCCCTGCTGGATGCCACTGATGGCAAACGCCTTGCCGACGGTGACGTGCTCGCTATCGACCACACGGGCACGGTGCCCGTAGTGGTTGTCGTGCGCCTGCGCAGCGCCGAGGTCTATTTGGTCGAAGTCGACCGCATGGATCCGATTGCACTTGCGCATGCGTGCTGGGAGATCGGCAACATGCATGCGCCGCTCTTCCGGGGCGACTCGGACGAGCATACCGTGCGCATGTATACGCCGGTGCAACCGGTTTTGGGTCGCATGCTCCGGGGCATCGAGGGCGTTCGGCTCTCGGTGGTTACACGCGAGCTCGATGCCAGCCGACGCTTTGCATCGAGCGCGGCGGATGTCGTTGTGAGTATGGCTCCCGACTTTACGATCGTAAAGAAGGCGCGCGGTTAGCGTGCATATGCGTAAGACGGACTTTGAGGGGGCAACTATTCAAAATCCGTCTTGCTGTTGATGAGATGCTTTGGGGGACATATGGGTCTTGAGGGAATCAAGCTGATCGCCTGCGATTTGGATGGCACGTTGCTGCATCCGGGGGAGCGCGAGCCACGCCCCGAGGTCTTTGAGCTCATTGATGAGCTGCATCGTCGCGGTATCGTGTTTATGCCGGCGAGCGGCCGTCAATATGCGAGCTTGCGCTACCTGTTCGCCCCGGTGGCAGACGAGCTCGCCTATGTGTGCGAAAACGGAGCCCTGGTGATGAGCGAGGGGCATGCCGTTGTCAAGCGTTCCATGGAGCGTAGTCTTGCTATGGATATCGCGAATGCCGTGGTCGCCTACCCCCATGCCGACGTAACCCTTTCCTGCGAGGGACACCTCTACACCATAAGCGGCAACGATACGTTTGTCGACCATTTGCGTTATGAGGTCCACTGCGATGTGGCGGTGGTCGACCGTCCCGAGGACATTGGCGAGGATGTCATTAAGATTGCGTTTCAAACGCCCGAGACAGAGCAGCCGGCGGCGCTGGAGTATTTTGTGCGTCGCTTTAGCGACCGGGTCGATGTGATGACGTCGGGAACCGAATGGACCGACTTTATCGGCTTTGACTCGGGCAAGGGGTCCGCGCTTGCCGATTATGGTTGCGCGCTGGGGATCTCACCTAACGAAATGATGGCGTTTGGCGATAACGAAAACGACCGCGACATGCTCAACGTGGTGGGCCATCCCTATCTGATGGAGAGCTGCAATCCCAGCATGCGCGGTGTCAATGACCGTGTCCGCTACGTGCGCACGGTCGAAGAAGAGCTGCGTCGTCTACTTGCTGAGTAGACATTTGGGACATGCCTTTAAATCAATTTTTGCCGCAATCGGCGGAAAAGCTGATTTAAAGGCATGTCCCAAAATCTACCTACAGTTGGGGCAGAGACCCTCGAAGATGGTGTAGTGTGAGGTGACGTTCCAGCCGATTTGCTCGGACGCCTTGGCGTCGAGCTGGGCGTCGAAGGGGAGCGGCACATCGATGACGCGGCTGCACGAGGTGCAGATGATATGCGCATGCGGCTCGATCGTGCGATCGAAGCGGCTGCCGCCCGGCGTCTTGATGGAGAGAATCTCGCCGGCGTCGGCCAAGAGATTGAGATTGCGGTAGACCGTACCGCGGCTGATTTTGTCATCCTGCGCGCGCACGACGTTGTAGATCTCGTCGGCGGTGGGATGGTTATAGCTTTGGCGCACGGCGTCAAGAACCAGCTTTCGCTGCCTGGTATTCCTTCTTTGCACCGCCATGCGCCTCGCCTCTTTTCTATCAACGGTCGTAGGTAAATGATACCGTATTTAGCACACAATACTAATAACGAGGACTGAAACCGTCTTCATTGGTAAGTGGGGCTCGGGCCTGGGCGTCTACGAGGCGAAAACGTGTCCCCATGCGCTCGTAGGAGGCATGAAGCGCCTCGAGATGAGATAGGATGTTTGCCGGAGCTCCCTGTATCTCCATCTCGACTGAGCCGTCTTCCATGTTACGCACCCAGCAGGTGAGTGCGCGTGCCTGCGCGAGGTTGGTGTTGGTAAAGCGAAAACCAACGCCCTGGACTTGCCCCGCCCAGCGCAGGAAATAGCGCAGGGGAGTGTCTTGAGTGGCCTCGTCGCATGCGAGCACAGTAAGCCTGCGGCGCAGCTCGAGCTCGACGTTTGATGGTTTTTGAGGCTCTCGACTGCCGCCGGTGACGCTGGAGAAGAACGTATCGAAGAGGCCCATCACTATGCCTGCTTGCCTGCGTCGGCCGGGAAGGTTATGCCGGCCTGCTGGCGCACGGCATCCATGATGCGCAGCGAGACGAGCGTGACATCACGGTAGTGGCCAAGCTCGTGGCGTCCTGCCGGGGTCTCCCAAATCTCTTCCTTAACGTTATCGATGCCGCCGATGGCGGTGATAAAGTCTGCGAGTTCGTATTCCATAGTGTTGCTCGATTTGGGTAGGTCGAGCACACGGCCGTTGTCGCCCTGCTCGCGCAGTGCCTCGGTCGCCGAGCCGCGTACGACGTCGCCGCGATAGTCGATGCGGACGTTGGAAGGCGTGGACAGATGGTCGATCTGGATAGTGCCACGCTCGCCTTCGATCTGCGAGGGCAGCAGGTCATTCGTAATTTTGGAGTGCGCAAGCTCGACGGAGATACGGCCACCGCCGTAGCTGGCGAGGATGGAACCGCAGCCATCGATGGGGCCGTGCGTGAGCTGTCGCGTGGTGGGGTCGAGCAGAGTGGTCATGCTCGTAAGGCCGGAGGGCATGCCGAAGATCTCGACCATGGGCTCGACGGTATAGACGCCGATGTCCATGAGGGAACCCGATGCCATATCACAGTCGAAGATATTGGTGGTGCGTCCAGCGAGGATTTCGTTGTAGCGCGAGGAATACTTGCCAAAGCGCAGCGAGGCGCGGCGAATGGGCGCAATTTCGCCCAGAGCGTCCTCAATGGCGTGGAAAGCGGGATCGTGAAGCGGGCGCATGCCCTCGAGAGCCACGACGCCAGCTGCCTCGGCAGCCCGGAAGACCTCGAGCGCTTGCGCCTCGGTGGCGCAGAAGGGCTTTTCGACGATAACGTGCTTACCGCCGGCGATGCAGGCGAGCGCCTGCTCGTGATGGAGTGCGTTGGGGCTGCCGATGTAGACGGCATCGACGTCGTCGGCGGACGCGAGCTCGTCGAGTGCGGTAAAGTTGCGTTCGCCGCCGTGTTTGGCGGTAAAGGCGGCGCCGCGCTCGGCATTGCGCGAGAGCGTGCCCACGAATGCAGCCTGGTCGTTGGCATTGACGACTTGGATAAAGTCGTCGGTGATCATGGATGTGCCGATGGTTGCGATACGCAGCATATGTCCCCCTTGCGTTGTTTGGCCTACAGGACGAGTGTAGCGCGGGAGGACACAAAAGCGTGCGAAAACGCCGTTACAGGTCGCTCTCGTTAAATCCGGTGTCGATATCGAGGTTGGTTCCGTCGGCCGCGGTGGTGGCGAGCTCGTCACAGCGCTCGTTGAGCTCGTGACCGGCGTGACCCTTAACCCAGATGAACTCAACCTTGTGCTTGCTTTTGGCGGTGAGTAGGCGCTCCCACAGGTCGCGGTTCTTGACGGGTTGCTTGTTGGCGGTTTTCCATCCGCGCTTTTTCCAGCCGTCGATCCAGTGCTTGTTAAAGGCGTTGACGACGTACTGCGAATCGGAATGGACCTCGACTTCGCAGGGGCGGTTGAGTGCCTCGAGCGCCACGATAACGGCCATGAGCTCCATGCGGTTGTTGGTGGTCTTGGCGTAGCCACGCGAAAGCTCGGAGGTGAAGGTCTTGCCGGCGGGGTTGGTGTATTTGAGCACGGCGCCGTAGCCACCGCGTCCCGGATTGGACCGAGCCGAGCCGTCGGTATAGATGATGACCTTCACATGGTTCCTTTCGTTGGGTACGTTTCGCGTGAGTGACCATTGTAGCGCCATGCCCGCCGGGGGCTAGCAATCTACGATTTCTACCCCGTCTTCCGACAGTTGGTCGGCATGGATGATGCGGTTGAGCTCGTCGAGGTATTGCTGCAAGAGGGGAGAGGGCTTGCGCTCGTCGTGCATGATATAGCCTACGTGCATCGTTGGGGCGTCTGCCAACGGGATCGATGCCATGCCCCATTGCATTTCATTGGAGAGGACGCCGGTCGACAGGGTGTAACCGTTCGATGTGATAAGTAAGTTGGTAAGTGTTCCGCGGTCCGAGATTCGTATGTTGCGGTCACAAGGGATATAGCTAAAAGGTTCCTCGGCGTAATAGAAGGAGTTTGAGGTTCCTTGCTCAAAGCTGTAGCGCGTATAGGGCGTGAGGTCGGCAAGGGACAGCTGAGGGCGGCGTGCGAGCGGGTGGCGTTCGCTAACGAAGACGTGGACCGTCGCGTCGAAGAGAGGATGGAAGCTTGCGCGGGCATCGGCAAAAGCCTTCTGCAGAACGCGGGCGTTAAAGTCATCCAGGTACAGAATGCCGATATCGCTGCGAAATGCGCGGACGTCGTCGATGATCTGCGAGGTGGTGGTCTCGCGCATGATGAACTCGAACTTACTGTCGCGGCAGCGCTCGACGACGTTGACAAAGGCCTCGACCGAAAAAGCGTAGTGCTGGGCCGAGACGGCAAGGCGTGCCTGGGGTGTGCCGCCGTCCTCGTAGCGAGCCTCGAGCATATCTGCCTGCTCCACGACCTGGCGCGCATAGCCTAAAAGCTCGGTGCCGTCGTTGGTGAGCGTGACGCCGCGGCTGGAGCGCATAAAAATTTCCAGATGGAGCTCCTGCTCGAGGCTTTTGACAGCGTTGGAGATATTGGACTGTGCGGTATAGAGGCGTTGCGCTGCGGCGTTAATTGAGCCGGATTCTGCCACGGCGATAAGAAAACGAAGCTGCTGGAGGGTCATCGACGCCATCCTCTCGATAGCTATCTAAAAAACAGATAACAGGTTAGCGCTTTTAAGTGATTGACCGAGGGAAACAATGCTCGTACTATTCAAAACACACAAAGGCGGTAGGTAATTAAGCCAACCACGGAATCGGGATGCGAAAGGAGGCCCACATATGAATTGCTTACCAAGACGAATGCCGGGCTCCTGTTTGCGCCCGTCGGCGTGATCAGGAGACAGCGACTTACTTCTCTCTTTTTATTCACTTTCGTTCGATCAGGGAGATCATCATGAGCCAGTTCATCAACAACCCCGAGCACACCTTTGGTTTCGATACCCTACAGCTGCACGTTGGCCAGGAGAGCGCCGATCCTGCATCCGACTCCCGTGCCGTGCCTATCTATCAGACCACGAGCTATGTGTTCCGCAACTCCCAGCACGCCGCCGACCGCTTTGGTCTTGCCGACGCCGGTAACATCTACGGCCGTCTGACCAACTCCACCCAGGGCGTCTTCGAGGACCGCATCGCCGCGCTTGAGGGCGGCGTGGCGGGTCTTGCCGTCGCCTCCGGTGCTGCTGCCATCACCTATACCCTGCAGGCACTTGCCCAGGCTGGTGACCACGTGGTCGCCCAGAAGACCATCTACGGCGGTTCCTATAACCTGCTGGAGCACACGCTCTCCCAGTTTGGTGTCGAGACCACCTTCGTCGATGCCCATAACCTGGACGAGGTCGAGGGCGCCATCAAGGACAACACCACGGTCATTTACCTCGAGACGCTCGGTAACCCCAACTCCGATATCCCCAACATCGACGCTATCTCCGAGGTCGCCAAGAAGCACGGTCTGCCGGTTGTCGTCGACAACACCTTCGGCACCCCGTATCTGTTCCGTCCACTGGAGCATGGTGCCAACATCGTCGTCCACTCCGCAACCAAGTTTATCGGCGGCCACGGCACCTCGCTGGGCGGTGTGATCGTCGACGGCGGTAACTTCGATTGGAAGGCGAGTGGCAAGTACGCCCAGATCGCTGAGCCCAACCCCTCCTACCACGGTGTTTCGTTTGCCGAGGCTGCCGGTCCCGCCGCCTTCGCAACCTATGTTCGCGCTATCCTGCTGCGTGACGAGGGCGCCTGCATCAGCCCGTTCAACGCCTGGGTCCTGCTCCAGGGCACCGAGACTCTGTCGCTGCGCGTTGACCGTCATGTCGAGAACACCAAGAAGGTCGTTGAGTTCCTGACCGGTGACAGCCACGTCGCCAAGGTGAACCACCCGAGCCTGCCTGAGCACCCCGATCACGAGCTCTATCAGAAGTACTTCCCCAACGGCGGTGCCTCGATCTTTACCTTTGAGATTAAGGGTGGCCAGGAGGCAGCTTGGAAGTTCATCGATCATCTGCAGGTTTTCTCGCTGCTCGCCAACGTGGCCGACGTCAAGTCGCTCGTCGTGCACCCGGCTTCTACCACGCACTCCCAGCTCTCTGCCGAGGAGCTCGCCGAGCAGAACATTACGCCCTCCACGATCCGTCTTTCCATCGGTACCGAGAACGCCGAGGATATCATTTGGGATCTGAAGCAGGCCTTCGCCGCGCTGGACGAGTAAGGCGACTTGTGCAAGGACCCCTTGCGACTCGATAGGTATAACTGCATTAAATGCCTGCTCAAGGCGCCTGCGCGAACAATGTTTGCGCAGGCGCCTTTTTTGCATAGGAATGTCTGGAAAACAGGATTTTTAGCGTCGAATATCCAATCTAGATATGGAAAACTCCTGTTAAGTGAATGTGAGTTTTACGCAAATGACGTGCGCCTTTTGAGAAAAACCGCAGGTCGCGATTTGCTCGGGGTACTATGCAGCGCGATCGAATCACACGCAGCTTAAACGCAGCAAAAACTCACTACGGAGGTTTCCAGCTACATGAGGATCGATTCACGAAAACCGAAGGCCGTCGCCCTTTCTGCCACGCTGGCCGTGACGCTTTTGGTGGGTGCCGGCGTAACCGAGGCCCATGCGGCGACGCTGTCCGACGCGGTTGGGTCCACGCCCTCCGAGGCCACGTTGATGCAGCCCGTCGATTATCGCGGCGACGGTTTTGGCTCCATGCAGGAGTGGAACGCCTCCATGGGGGCCAAGCGCGACTCTTTGGAAGTTCGCGCTCAAATTATCATGAACATGTATGGCGACTATGCCACCGATGACGAGCGTGCCGTGCTTCAAGAGTGCATTGACGGCGCGGGCAGCCTTTTGACGATGGAGGAGGTCGATGCCAAGTCGGCCGAGCTCGATGAGCTGCGTACGACGCTCGAGGACGCTAAGCGCGAGGCACTCGAGGCTGCGGCCGCCGAGGCAGAAGCCGCCGAGGCCGCCCAAGCTTCGTACTACAACGCCGGCTACGGCTCGTCTTACGTTGCCGCCGCTTACTATGCGAATGGCTCGGGACTGACGCGTTCCGCCGGCGTCAATAACTATAACGGTCGTCGCGAGACCTATTACAGCAGCAACGTACTCTACCATCACCGCACGGGTGAGTGGACTCAGGATTCCGAGGGCTTTTGGCGCGATGCCGACGGCTACTACGTTGTGGCAGCGAGCGATAAGTCCCAGGGCTCGACTTTTACGGGCTCTAAGGGCGAGTGCAAGGTCTACGATTCGGGTTGCGCAGCTGGAACTACCGATTACTACACCGGTTGGTAATCTGCCGACATCGATTGCACATGATGGGCGGGCGCCTTTACCGAGCTTTCGGGCAACGTAAAGGCGTCCGTTTTTATATGCATTTGGGTTAACAGAGCCCTTACCGTGGCACTACGTTGGGCATATGGACGCGGGGCACACTGAAGGCCTGTCTGCTTGTATTGCGCGCGTCGCGATGCGGCCGAGCACTACCAGCTGCTTTCTATTTCGCGAATCCTCTGGTAGAGCCAATCGTTTTGCGGCGCTTGGATATCGTGTTTGGCGGCTAGGCGGCAAATGGTGCCCGCGAACTCCTCGACTTCGGTTTTTCGTTGTGTGATGCGGTCCTGTGCCATCGAGGGCATGCCGTCGGGGTCGAGCCTCTCGATGAGGTGCACCATCTGCGTCAGGTCTGCCTCGGTCAGCTCAATGCCCTCGGCGTTAGCGACCGCAAGCGTTTCGCGCATGGCGGAAACAAAGCAGCGACGCTGTTCGGAGCCGGCCTCCGTGGCGCTTCCATACGTTCCGCCGTAGGCCATGCACGTCTGGTTGATGCCGTCGTTGAGCATGAGTTTGGCCCACATGCGGTGCGCAATGTTGCTCTCGACGGTATGGGCGATTCCGCAGCGCGTGTAGAGCTCGTCGATGGCGGTGACGGTTGCGGGCTCGGTGCCTGCTGCCGCGCCAAAGCGAATCTCGCCCGCATTGGTAAAGGTGAGCGCGCCGTCGAGGAATACGGCGTCCATGCCCTGGCAGATACCCAGGACAGTGCGCTCCCAGCCAAAGCGTTCTGCGATCTTTTGCTCGCTCGTAATGCCGTTGCACAGCGAGGCGATGAGCGTGTTGGGCCCCACGACGCGCTCCATAGTCTTGAGTGCTTGGTCGAGACCGGTGGTCTTGACCGTCAGGATGACCAGATCGGCGGGTGTCGCCTCGCTGGCGCGGACGGACTTGAGTGCGCAGGGCTCGCCGTTGACCGTAAGGGCGTCGCCTGCGTGACGCTCGAAACGGGCGTCGTCCATAATGTATTCGACGGCATCGTTGCCGAGCGTCTTGGCAATCATGCTGCCATAGAGCAGGCCGACGCCGCCCTTGCCGATAAAAGCGACCTTGTTGATCTGCATCTGAATCATCTCCTCACAAAAAGATGCCCGCGTGCGGGGCGCCTGGTGGATTGTATGCCGCTGGAGCATGTAGCGTGCACCGGAGGCGGAATTTAGAAGAACAAACGCATGGGAACTTATGCTGCAGGGCAGACCGCAAAAACGCGCGCGGGGTATCCGACGCCATCGCGGACCTTGGGGAAGGTGCAGAAGATGACGGCGCCTGTGGCGGGAAGCTCGTCCAGATGGTCCATGACCTCGATCTGGTAACGGTCGACCGAAAGGATGTACTGCTCGCCGGGGTAGGGGTAGGCGTCCTCGCGTGTGGTCACGGATGCGGGGTCGGTGTCTGCCGGCTCGTGGCCGATAGCGCCGATGTTGCGCTCTTCTACAAGCCATTTGATGGCGTCGAGGTCCCAGCCGGGGTAGTGGGGCTGGCCGTCCTCGTCCTTGTTTTCGAGATCGGCGAGTTTGGACCAGTCGGAGCGGAAGGCGACGAAAGCGTCCTCGGGAATACGACCGTGCTCGTCCTCCCAAGCTTTGAGGTCGTCGACGGTCAGGATAAAGTCGGGATTTGCGGCGCACTCCTCGTGCTTGTCGATCACACAGAGCGGATGCATAAACTCGATGGGTTCAATCTCTCCAAGGGAACGACCCTCAACATGGAAATGCCTCGGTGCGTCGACGTGCGTGCCGTACTGCGAAGCGACCGAATACTGGAAGCAGCGCATGGGCGCGAGCATGTCCTCGGGCGTGCCGGGCAAGTAGTCGAAGAGCTTGGTGGACTCAAATGGCTTAAAGCCAAACCAGTGCGGGGTGTCGCACGAGAGCGTGTGGGTGAGGTCGACCCAGCGATAATCGGTGCTTTTGAGCTGGGATGCGAGATTCCAAAGGTCGAGCGCGGGCATGGGTGACTCCTTTCATCGGGCTTTTTGCTGATGTTAAAGCGGTGTCGTAACAGCTCGATTTCTGCTGCGTTACGATACGTTCTCGATTGCGATTCCACGATGTTTCGGCCGCGTGACCATTGTGTTTCGCCTTGCCGGGGCGCTGATGGCGAAGGGAGGGGCCGTGCAATACCGCGTTGACCCCAAAAGTGGTAACCGAATATCCGTTCTGGGTCTGGGCTGCATGAGGTTTCCCGGTGCGCCGGGACACCCCGATGCGAAGGCAGCCGATGCCATCATCTCCCGTGCGGTGGAGCAGGGGATTAATTATCTGGATACTGCGTATCTCTATCCCGGTAACGAGGTGTGCGTGGGCGCTTCACTTGAGCGCTTGGGGCTGAGCGACCGAGTGTTGCTGGCGACTAAGTTGCCGCACGCTTCGTGCAAGTGCGCGGAGGATTTCGACCGGTTTTTCGATGAACAACTGCGCCGTCTGCGAACCGACCATATCGACTATTACCTCATGCACAACATCACCTCGCCCGCCCAGTGGGAGCGCGTGGTGGCGTTGGGCATCGAAGACTGGATCGCGCGTCAAAAGGCGGCGGGGCGCATTCGCCAGATTGGTTTTTCGTATCACGGCAGCGCGGCGGATTTCCTGACGATGCTTGACGCATATGACTGGGATTTTTGCCAGATCCAGTACAACTATGCCGGCGAGCGTTACCAAGCGGGAACGGCAGGGCTCATGGCGGCTGCGGAGCGCGGGCTCGCGGTGTTTGTGATGGAGCCGCTGCTGGGCGGTCGTCTGGCAGGCAAGTTGCCGCCGCGGGCCCGCGCCGTGCTCGAGAACGCCCATGACCCGCATTTGCGCACTCCTGCCGCCTGGGGGCTTTCGTGGGTGTGGAACCATCCTCAGGTGACGATGCTGCTTTCGGGTATGACCGATACCGCGCAAGTGGATGAGAACGCGGCGTTGGCCGATCGGGCCCTGCCGGATTCGATGACAGCTACTCAGCTCGATGCCATCACACGCGTGCTGACGGAGTTTGAAAAATCGAACCGCGTGCCCTGCACGGGATGCGGCTATTGCATGCCGTGTCCTAAAGGCATCAATATTCCTGGATGTTTTGCCGCCTACAACGCAAGCTATGCGCACAGCTGGTTTACGGGTCTATCGCAGTACTTTACGGCGAGCGCGGTGCGCACGGGCGAGCCCAAGTTGGTGAGTAATTGCGTCAAATGCGGCAAATGCGCGCGGCACTGCCCGCAACACATCGATATCCCCGGGCGCTTGGACGACGTACGCCGCCGTTTTCAGCCTGGCCCCGTGACGGCGGTGCTTAAGGCCTTCGGCAAAACGCGCTCCTCATGACCCTTTTATAACTTGCGGTGGAATAGTTCCTGTTTGCGGCAGAATAAGGCATCAACAGGAACTATTTCACTGCAACTGAAGGGGGCTGTCGTGGGCCATCGGGATTCATGTGGTGATTTGTGTGAGGTTCGTTGGGGCGTTTTGGGCGCTGGGCGCATTTCGCATCGATTTGCATCGTCGCTCAAGGAGGTGGACGGGGCACGGCTTGTGGCTGCCGCCGGTCGCACTCCTTCGCATGTTGAGGAGTTTTGCAGGGCGTTTTCGATTGATGCCGCGCACAGTTATGCCACGGCTGACGATAACGGCGATGCGGCTTACGATGCGCTGATTGCCGACCCCGATGTCGACGCAATCTACTTGGCTCTTCCACATGGCATGCATGCGCATTGGGTCTGTCGGGCACTGCGCGCGGGAAAGGCCGTGCTGTGCGAAAAGCCGGCCGTTTTGAATGAAGAAGAGGCCCATGCGATCGCCTCCGTTTCCCGTGAGTGCGACGTGCCGTTTATGGAGGCGATGAAAAATCGGTTTTGTCCGATACATACTCGCGTGAAGGGTTTGCTTGCGTCGGGCGAGCTCGGCCGTATCGTCTCGATCGAAAGCGTGCAAAAACTCGATTATGGTGAGTCCCCTTCGAGTTATCTGCTCGATCCGTTGCAGGGTGGCTGTCTATATGACATGGGCTGCTACGCGGTCGGGTGGTTTGAGGATCTGCTTGCGGGCGCGTGCGATGTTTCGTCTCGTGAAGTTCGCTGGCGTGACGTATCGGGCGGCCGCGTGGATTGGGCCGATGAGATCTATATGAGTGTCGGCGGTATACCCATTCATATGGCGTGCGACGGCAAGGCAGCATATGAAAGCCGCTTAACGATTGCCTGCGAGCGGGGCTCGTTGGAAATCGAGCGCCTCCATCGCCCCGAGCTCGCCCATGTGAAGTACTCCGATGGACGAATGCTCGAAATAAATGCCCCGTTTGAGGTCGATGATTTCTACGGCGAAATCCAGCATGCGACCCAGCTCATCCGGGCGGGAAAACTCGAGAGTCCCGTCATGCCCCTTGCCGCCACACAGCGTTGCGCGCAGATCATCGATGCGATTCGCTTGACGCTCTAGGCTGCGGTGCTGGTGCTCAAGGAGGCTCGGCGGACCGTGCCCCTGATGCCCCTTTTATATCTTGCGGTGGAATACGGTCTGTTTGCGCCAAAATAAGACACCAATAGACCGTATTTCACTGCAACTGATGAGGGGGAGCTGGGGATGCTGACGATCGGGTGTCACCTATCCACGACGAAGGGCTATCGGGCAATGGGGGAGACGGCGCTGTCCATTGGCGCCAATACCTTTGCATTCTTTACGCGCAACCCGCGCGGCGGCAAGGCGAAAGACCTTGACATGGATGACGTGGCGGCCCTGCGCGGGCTTATGGAGCAAAACGACTTTGGCCCGCTCGTGGCTCATGCGCCGTATACCTATAACCCATGCTCGGCCAAAGAGCGGGCGCGCGAGTTTGCCCTGGAGGCCATGGCAGAGGACCTGCGTCGCATGGAAGCGCTGCCCGGCAACTACTACAACTTCCATCCCGGTGCGCATGTGGGGCAGGGCTCCGACGCCGGCATTCAGATGATCGTCGACACCCTGTGCCAGGTGATGTTTGAGGGCCAGCAGACGACGGTGCTGCTCGAGACCATGGCCGGCAAGGGCACCGAGGTGGGCCGCAGCTTTGAGGAGCTGGCGCTCATCATCGAGGGCGTTGCCGACAAGCGCCCCGAGCTGTCGGCTAAGTTGGGCGTTTGCTTGGACACCTGCCATGTGAATGATGCCGGCTATGACATCGTCCACGATCTTGACGGTGTGCTTGACGAGTTCGATCGTGTGGTGGGTATCGAGCGCCTGCGCGCCGTGCATATCAATGACTCCAAGAATCCCTGCGGCGCCCACAAGGACCGCCACGAGTGCATCGGTAAGGGCTACCTGGGTAGTGAAGAGTTTGGCGGCGGTATGCAGGTTATGCAGAATATTGTATCGAATGGCCGTTTGCGTACATTGCCATTTATTTTGGAGACACCGAACGAACTTGCAGGTTATGCGGCCGAAATCAAACTGTTAAGGTTATTGCAGCAGTAATGACTGTCATAAAGTAGAGTGCTCCATTCACGTTTTGGGTTTGTTTCAATCAGTTTTCTAATTGCAGATTCTCCCAAGCGGGTGCATAATAGCCATCAGTTTTTGCAGGCCCCTGAATCACGTGGGGTCATTGGAAGGAGACTGATTATGAAGCTGAAGAAGCTTGGCGCATTTGCCGCCACGGGTGCTATGGCGCTCGCCCTTGCTCTGACGGGCTGCGGCTCGTCCAACGCCGCCTCTGGTTCTGATGCCAGTTCCAGCAGCTCTGACGACGCTAAGGTCGAGAAGGTCGACGGCTCCAAGGAGTACGCGCTCGTCAAGGACGGTACGCTGACCGTCGGCACCTCTGCCGAGTACGCTCCGTTTGAGTACAAGGATAATAACGGCGATTATCAGGGCTTTGACCTTGAGCTCATCAAGGCTATCGGCGACAAGCTGGGCCTGGATGTCGAGTATGTTAACAATGACTTTGACACGCTGGTTCCGGGCGTCGCTTCGGGCGCCAAGTATGACGTCGCCATCGCGGCTATCACCGACACGCCCGAGCGTGAGAAGGAAGTCACTTTCTCCGATTCCTACTACATGGACGATCAGGCTATCGTGACCAAGGTCGATAACACCGACATTACGGCCGACAACTACAGCGAGAAGCTCAACAACGCCGACGCCACCATCATCGTCCAGTCTGGCTCGACCGCTGAGGCCTTTGCCCAGGAGAACTTCCCCAAGGCCAAGATCGTCCCCTACAAGGACGCTACCGAGTGCTTCAGCGCTCTGCAGTCCGATAAGGGCGACGCCGTAGTCACCAACCGCTCCGTTGCCAGCCAGCTGACCGCCGAGCAGTTCAACAACTGCCAGACCATCAAGCAGATCAGCACCGGCGAGGAGTACGCCATCGCCATCAACCAGGGCAACACCAAGCTCAAAGACGACATCAACCAGGCCATCAAGGACCTGACCGACGACGGAACCGTCGACGCCCTCATGGCTAAGTACAATATCAAGTAAAATAGCTACTTGATTGCGCGCGGGCCCTTTCCGTTTTGCGGAGAGGGCCTTTGCGCTTCTCTTGACGGAGAGCGTTTCCGTCTCGTTTTGCCGGCAACTTCTACGATAGGAGCCACCTTGTCTCGACTGAACAAAGGGGCCGCGGAGCAGCGTTTTCCACTGCCCGCTTTGCTCCAAAAGCTAGCCTGCGTCATGGCCGTGGCGCTTGCGCTGGTGTGCGCGGGGGCATATGCGCCCACGACCGCCCAGGCGCTTGAGACCGCAAAGATTACCGCCCGACCCAACACCGGTTCGGGTAGCGCTGTGGTCGGCGGTACCGAGACGCGCATTACCTGGGAGGTTCAGGCCGATGCCGACGAGGAGCTGAGCGGTCTTTCGCTGACGTTTGTCGACGGCACGACGTTTGGTACCGATGACACGCGATTGACGATGCTCTCGGGCGAGGACCTCATGGATCGTACGCCCATGAAGCCCACGTGCAAGGCTGACGGCCAGACGCTCAAGATCGACTTTGGCGAGACGGCGCCTGCCGGCGGCTTTTTCCGTGTCGAGGTTTACGGCGTGACGTTTCCCGTCGAGGGCGGCGATGAGGCCTTTAGCGGCACCTATACGCTCGCCGATGGTTCGACCAAGAAGATTTCCAAGATTCCTTCCGTCGAGATCAAGGGCGTGACGGCATTCGATAACTTCCTGGCCGATCTTAAGGAGCAGCCGTGGGTCGAGGCTTGGAACTCCAATATGTTCCTGCGCCTGTTCTTGAACCCGGTGATTTTGGTTCAGAGCCTGCCGATCGTCTTTAAGGGCTTCCTTATGTCGCTCTCGATTGTGCTTGTGGCGTTTCCGCTGGCGATCCCCTTTGGCTTTGCCCTGTCGCTCATGCGCATATCCAAATCGCGCATCCTGCGTTGCCTTGCCGGCATCTACGTGAATGTCATTCGCGGTACGCCGGCGTTCCTGCAGATCTATATTGCATTCTTTGGCCTGCCGCTTGCCGGCGTCAAGGTGGACGACTATGTCTTGGGTGTTATCGTCATGGCCATGAACTCGTCTGCGTACCTGTGTGAGATTTTCCGTGCCGGTATCCAATCGATCCCCAAGGGCCAAAACGAGGCCGCTCGCTCGCTGGGCATGAATGCCTTCCAGACGTTGCTCTACGTTATGATTCCGCAGACGTTCCGCAATGTCCTGCCTACGCTGACCAGCGAGTTTATCCTGCTTTACAAGGATACGTCGCTGCTTGCCGCTGTGGGCGTGGTCGAGATCGTCATGAATGCCCGCACTATCGTGGCCACGACGGGCTCCATTACGCCGTATGTTGTTGCCGCCCTGTTCTATCTGGTCATTACCCTGCCGCTTGCGCGCTTGGTGAGCGGTCTTGAGGCGAGGCTGCTGGGTACGGCCGAAACCAAAAAGAAGCGTCCCACCAAGAGCGCCGGACAGGTTGTCGCGACGCCCGCCGACCATATCGCTGGTCTGTAAGGAGGTTCTATTATGAGCGAAACCAATAACTCGAACGAGGTCGTCGTCAGCATCAAGAATCTCCAGAAGGCCTTTGGCGATAACGTGGTCCTGCGCGACATCGATCTGGATGTGCACAAGGGTGAGGTCGTCGTGGTCCTGGGCCCCTCGGGCTCGGGCAAGTCGACGATGCTTCGTTGCATTAACCGTCTTGAGGAGCCCACGAGTGGTTCGATTGTCGTCGAGGGTGTGGACGTGTGCGCCAAGGGCGTCGACCTCAATAAGGTGCGTACGCACTTGGGCATGGTGTTTCAGCAGTTCAATCTGTTCCCGCATCTGTCGGTCAAAAAGAACGTCATGCTCGCCCAGCAAAAGGTGCTCAAGCGCAGCAAGGAAGAGGCCGAGAAGATCGCCGTCGAGGAGCTCACCAAGGTCGGTCTGGCCGAGCGCATCGATTTTATGCCGAGTCAGCTTTCGGGCGGTCAGCAGCAGCGCGTGGCCATTGCCCGCGCCCTGTCGATGAATCCGCACGTGATGCTTTTTGACGAGGCCACGTCGGCACTCGACCCTGAGCTCGTCCGTGATGTATTGGGCGTCATGCGCGACCTGGCCCGCGACGGCATGACCATGATCGTCGTGACGCACGAGATGGGCTTTGCCCGCGACGTCGCCGACCGCGTCGTCTTTATGGACGGCGGCGTTATCGTGGAGGATGGCACGCCGAGCGAGGTTTTCGACCATCCCAAGAGCGAGCGCACCAAGGCGTTTTTGGGCAATATCTCGTAGCTGGCTTGCAGGGCTATTGTCATTAAAAGCGGGGACTGGATCCAATCCAGCCCCCGCTTTTTGTTGGGTGTAGTTTTGTTTTGGAACGAGTCCGATTTGAAGACGCCCATGGCGTTGCTAGGCCAGCTCAGCTCCAAGGGCGCGACAGGCTGCCTCGCCCTCATCGTCGGGCGCGTCGTAGCATATGACGGAGTCTACGACGTTGACCCCTGCCTCGTCGGCATCCGCCTTCCAGTTGTCCATCCATTCGCCCTCGGCCCACGAATAAGAGCCAAAGAGGACGACCTTCTTGTCGCCGAGGGTTTCCTTGACTTCGTCCCACATTGGCTGGAACTCATCGTACTCGAGCTCCTCGGAGCCCATGGCGGGGCAGCCGAAGGCGAAGGCGTCATAGCCGGTGGCCTTGTCGGCGGAGAAGTCGGCGCAGGAGATGACCTCTGCCTCGGCGTCGGCACCGGTTGCGCCCTCGGCAACGAAGTTTGCCATGGCCTCGGTATTGCCCGTGCCGCTCCAGTAGACGACTGCGATCTTGCTCATGTGTTGTCCTTTCGGTTGTGCGGCGTGCGGCCGCGGTTTGTATGTTCTATCGGGTTGCCTGGGCAAGTTTTGCCAGGCTATGGCCCTGCTGATAGACATGGGTGAGGTGTTGCGTGCAAGCGCGGTAGGATTCGAACGTCGCAAGCGCTTGCCCGACATTCGCGTAGACCTTCCAAGGTCCAAAGACCTTGTAGTTCTCGCCATGCTGGACGATAAATTGACGCACGTCTTCGTAGGGGTATCCCAAAAAATAGCCAATTTCGTGAGGAAACTCGCAGGTGCAGCCATTGCCGCAAGGTTCGCTCTGCGCAAGAATGCATGGTCCGTCGGCGCAGGCGCTTTCCGTGGCAGCGCTGCTCGCCAGCGTGATGCGCGCGGCAAGATGCACAAGGGATGCGGGCAGGTCATTGACATCGTAACCTTCCGCGGCAAGCGCCGTCGCAGCGCGGGGATCGGATAGATATCGCACGAGGTTCGCAGGGCGGTACACATAAATAAGCGCTCCGCAGGGGCGCCAGACCAAGACGCTCGTGTGGATGCCGAACGGTTGGAGCTCGCGGTTGCATTGAGCTATGACGGCAAGGAGATGTGTACGACGCGCTTCGATATGGGGGTTGCCGGGCTTGCCGTTTTGACTTGCGTAGACGCCGGGATAGGTAAAGAGCGATGCCGGTTTGATGCCCGCAAGCGTGGGGGAGCAGTTGCGCACGACTGCTGCCTGAAACGTTGGGATGTCTATGGTTCGAGTCATGGTGCCCTACCGTCCTTTTGAGTTAGCCTAGGAAAACTTATACACGAAAGTAAGTCAAGGTCAACAAAAAAGTTTGAAGAGGGAAACTAATTGACTGAACCGACACGAGATTGGAGTAAGATGGGAACACCCCATGGGGGTATAGGTATCAGTATTTGGAGAAAGGGGAGCGCATGGAAGATTTGCTTAACCCCGCGAATGCCATCGTGCTGGCCGTGATTGTCGTCGGCATGTTCTTTGGCCTGCGGCGTATTGTCGCTTCGACACACGGAAAGAGCTGCTGCGGCGATCGCGCGAGCGGTAAGAAGGCCAAGAAGGCTGTGGTTGCGGATACCGATCCGTCCCACTACCCCTATAGCGATGAGTTGCTCATCGGCGGCATGAGCTGCAACGGCTGCGCACAGAACGTGGCTAATGCCCTCAATGCACTGAATGGTGTGTGGGCAACGGTGACGTACGCGGACCACACGGCACGCGTGCGCTCTAAACAGCCGATCGATCGCGGAGCTCTCGTGGCCGCTGTGGAGGACGCGGGTTACTACGTCATGACGCTGTAAGCGCCGTCTTGGATGCATTTCTTTGTCTAGGCTCGTCCGCGCAGTTCGATGTCTTGAATATCATCAAAATCGATGGCGATGTCTTTGAGCTTGAGGAGCTTGAAGGCAGGGAGTACCTCGTCGAGGATACCGGTGCGGGAGCGATAACCGTACGTATCGTAATAGGCGACGCGGACCAGGTCGCCACGTTTGAGGCCCTCGAACTTATGCGAAAGCTCGAGGGCTTTCTCTTCCGTTAGCTCACATTTCGGTTCGACGGTGATCTCTTGCTTGCGCACGAGTTCGTAGTATCCCGTGAGGGCGGCAAAGGGCATAAACTGCGCGGCACGGCCAGCGCGGATGGCGCCGTTGGCGGTGAGCTTGGGGTCGGTGGAGCGACGTCTTCCCTCGGGGTCCGCTAGACGTTCAAAAGGCGTCGGTGGCCGCATCGGCTGTTGTTGGGGCTTAGGCACGATGTCCTCCTACCTGATCGTTGCGTTCGCGTGCGGTGGCGCCGGCGGTAAAGCTTAATCCCTTGACGAGCGCGTTCTTGCCGTACTTACCCTTTACGGCCAGGACGGCGCGCGCCAGGTCGCGCTCGCGCTCATCGGCCTTAACATCGCTAAACAGGTCGATAGTGGCAAATTCCTCGGGCATGAGGTTGCCAAATCCCAGGTTGATGCGCTTGACCGGTCGTTTGGGATCGACAGTCTGCGCCCAGAGCGCATCGAAATAGCCCATGATCTTCTTAAACGAATTGGTGCGCTCGGGCAGCTTTCGCGAGGCGTTGGAGTGTGCAAAGAGTGCGGCATAGCCACCGCGCGGTTTGCCGCCATGCTCTCCCACAAAGATGCCGTCGATTGCCTGTGCTTCGCGTACCAGGCGGCGCCGTTCGTCATTGCGCTGGACGGGCTTGGGCGCACGGGGTGCGAGCTCGGGGCCGGCGGTTGCGGTGGGTTCGATACTCGACGTGCTCGAACACAAATGTCCGCATCCGTCCACATATTGCGCTGTACCGCTGGCGTCGAGGCGGCGTATGTCGGCGCGCTCGCTCGCGTAGCCTACAAAGAGCGAGATGCTGTCGCACACCACGTGCTTATCGACTAAGTCCAACACGGCGTTGTCGACCATCTCGCGCAAGACGGTGTAGGCCTGTTCGTAGGCATAGCCTTTCGAGAGCACCTGTCCTGTGGTGGTCGAAGTTGCTTGCGGGCGATAGGCTTGGATATCGGCGATGGTTGTCGGCTCGCGCCCGAAGGCATGGTCGATGAGATACTCGGCATTGACGCCGAGCTCGTCGTAAAGCAGGTTTTCGTCGAGCGCGGCGACACCCATCAGATCGTAGACACCGTACTTTTCGAGGCGGGCTGCCACGCCGGGGCCGATGCCCCAGATATCGGTGATGGGACGATGGGGCCAGATCTCCTTGCGAAAGGTTTCGTCGTCGAGTATGCCGATGCGGCTGGGTACGTGCTTGGCGGTAATGTCGAGCGCCACCTTGGCCTGGAATAGGTTGGGGCCGATGCCGACCGTCGCCGTGATGCCGGTGCGCGCGAGGACCTCATCGCGCAACATGCAGGCGAAGCCTTCCGCATCGGTGTGATAGAGGTCCAGATAGGGTGTCACGTCGATAAAGCACTCGTCAATTGAGTAGACGTGAACGTCTTGCGGACTGACGTATTCCAGGTAGATACCGTAGATCTGCGCCGACACCTCCATGTAGTGCTGCATGCGCGGTACGGCCTTAATGTAGTCGATGCCATCGGGAATCTCGAACAGACGGCAGCGGTTGTGTATCCCGAGGTCCTTCATGGCCTGTGTGATGGCGAGGCAGATGGTCGTGCGTCCGCGCGATTCGTCGGCAACGACCAGGCACGTAGTGAGGGGGTCGAGTCCTCGGTCTACGCACTCGACGCTGGCGTAGAACGTCTTAAGGTCGATGCAGATATAGGTGTGACGCTCGTGCCCCACGCGTCCTCCCATCAAACACATGTTCTTATCGAATACATGTTCGATAATACCCGCTCGCCCGGACATCGTCAAAACCTGCCAAAAAGGGACTGGTTTGTTTTGGCAGGTATGGTTTTGCGGCTGCATCGGGTTTTAACGCAGCTCTAAAGAGTGCGAAACAGCTCGGAAAACCTCGCTTCGTAGCATGGGTCTAACGATTGATCCGCCTATACGCACGGAAGGGTTGTGGAAAAGATGGTCAATTATGGGTTTGGTATGCCGACGCGCCTTGTTGCGGATGGAGACGTGGCTCGCTGGTGCGGACGATTGGTAGCTCACTACGGTGGCACCAAGGCGCTGGTCGTGCTGGGCGGCGACAGGCATACGCGCGATGAGCTTGTCTCGGCGGCACTCGGCTCGCTTGATCGAGCTCTGCTCGAGCGCGTGCTTTTCCGCTGCGGCTCGGTTGAGGGCGACGGGGGAGACGAGCTGATCGACGAAGCCGTGGCCCTGGCGACCGACGAAAGCGTGGACTTTGTCCTGGCGATTGGCGATGCCGATACTGCCGGCTTTGCACGCGAACTCGCCCGTCGCATGGCGGCGCTCGATGCCGGCGAAGACGGCTTTGTGCCTTATGGATGCATTGTCTCGGAGGGCAAGGTGCCTGCTGTCGTGGGCACCGGCGAGGTTCCGGTTTTTGCCATCATCGCGCCCGAACTGCTGGAGGGCATTGGGTCTCCTCTGCGTGAGTTGCTCGGTAGCGTCTGCGCCGCGGCCTAATATTTGCCATAAAAGGACGGGTTATTTTTGATTGATAAAGCGTTTGACCTGCCAAAATAAACCTGTCCCTTTTTGGTCGGTTGCCGTTTGGGGGCCGATTGGCAACGCTCACTGATTATAGTCTTGACCTGCGCTAGAATAGTGGCATCTGAATGTCCGGGCGCATGGAGGCGTGCGCCCGTATGCTGAGGAGGACTCTATGGCAACTGTTGCCGCACCTATCGATGCTACGTCGACTGCCGCTTGGAAGGCGCTCGAGGCTCATCAGGAGAAGCTCGAGGCCGAAGGTATCGACCTCAAGGCCTGGTTCGCCGCCGATGCCGAGCGCGTGAACAAGCTGAGCTTTGACGCCGGTGACCTGCACTTCGACTTGTCCAAGAACCTGGTGACCGATGAGACCGTCAAGCTGCTGTGCGATCTTGCCCGCGAGGTGAAGCTCGAGGAGCGCCGCGACGCCATGTTCTCCGGCGAGCACATCAACACCACCGAGGATCGCGCCGTCCTGCACACCGCGCTGCGCCGTCCGGCAAGCGAGAAGGGCCAGCTCATCGTTGACGGCCAGGATGTCGTCGCCGACGTGCACGAGGTTCTCGACCGCATGTACGCCTTTGCCGAGCGCGTGCGCTCCGGTGAGTGGAAGGGCGTTACCGGCAAGAAGATCGAGCACCTGGTGTCCATCGGCATCGGTGGCTCCGATCTGGGCCCGGTCATGGCTTACGAGGCCCTGCGCCCCTATGCCGACGCCGGTATCGACTGCCGCTACATCTCCAACATCGACCCCAACGACCAGGCCGAGAAGCTCAAGGGTTTGGATCCCGAGACCACGCTCGTGATCATCGTTTCCAAGACCTTCACCACGCTTGAGACCCTCACCAACGCCCGCGAGGTCAAGACCTGGATGCTCGAGCAGCTCAAGGCTCAGGGCGCCATCGATGGCTCCGATGAGCAGAACGCCGAGGCCGTGGCAAAGCACTTCGTCGCCGTTTCCACCGCACTCGAGAAGGTTGAGGCCTTCGGTATCGACCCCGCTAACGCTTTTGGTTTCTGGAACTGGGTCGGCGGCCGCTATTCCGTTGACTCCGCCGTGGGCCTGTCGCTGATCGTCGTGCTCGGCCCCGAGCGTTTCCAGCAGTTCCTTGAGGGCTTCCATGCCATCGACGAGTACTTCTGCAACACCCCGCTCGAGAACAACGCCGTCGCGCTGATGGGCCTGCTCAACGTCTGGTACGTCAACTTCTTCGGTTCCAAGAGCCACGCCGTGCTTCCGTACTGCCAGTACCTGCACCGCTTCCCGGCCTACCTGCAGCAGCTCACCATGGAGTCCAACGGCAAGCATGTCCGCTGGGACGGCAGCGCCGTGACCTCCGACACCGGTGAGATCTTCTGGGGCGAGCCCGGTACCAACGGCCAGCATGCCTTCTACCAGCTGCTGCACCAGGGTACCGTGGTGGTTCCGGCCGATTTCATCGCCTTCGCCAATACCGCCAACCCTGCGACCGACAGCGGTCAGGACGTGCACGAGCTGTTCCTGGGCAACTTCCTGGCCCAGACCAAGGCGCTCGCCTTTGGCAAGACGGCCGATGAGGTTCGTGCCGAGGGCACGCCCGAGCAGATCGTCCCAGCCCGTTGCTTTGAGGGCAACCGTCCGACGACCTCGATCTTCGGCGACACGTTGACCCCGTTTGCACTCGGCGAGCTCATCGCCCTGTACGAGCACATCACGTTTGTCGAGGGCACGGTCTGGGGCATCGACTCCTACGACCAGTGGGGCGTCGAGCTGGGCAAGCAGCTTGCCAAGCAGATCACCCCGGCCTTCCACGACGACGCCGCCAAGGCTGAGCAGGACGCTTCGACCCAGGCGCTCATCGAGTTCTACCGCGCTCACCGCAAGTAGTCACTGCTGTTAACGCATCGCGCCTTATAGTCAGGGGCCTGTATCCTATCGGATGCGGGCCCCTTTGCTTTGCCGTGGTCCCGGGGCGCACGGCCTTTGTGGAACATCGACGGGGCGCCGCGCGCTGCGAGAACCCTGCGCCTAGATCTCGGCCTCCGCATGGCCTCGCTGCGCCTCGGGCAGCTCCCCGTAGAGCGGATGGTCTTCGAGCCTAAAGCGCTCGACCTGTTCGGGAGTGCGACCGCGTACAAAGAGCCACGAGCGATCAATCGGCGTCGCCATGAGCGTGCTGGGCAGCGTGTCGGCGCGGTCGGAAAACACCCGGGCGCTCTCGGGATCCTGGAACGCCAGCACCAGATGCGTGTCGCAGTTGCCCATGATGGAGCGAGCGCGCGCCTCGCCATAGAGCGCTTCGAGCTGGTTGGTCGACTGCAGCAGCAGCGTTGCCCAGATGTTGCGGCTTCGGATAATCGAGAGCACGTTGTCGATCTGGGGGATCTGCAGATTTGCGAAGTCATCGAGCATAAAGCGCACGGGTACGGGCAGGCTGCCGTCGGGCTGCCTATCGGCCTCACGAATGAGGCCCATAAACGCCTGCGAAATAAAGAGGCCGGTCAGCGGATCGAGATTGCGGTCAATATCGCTCACGGTTACAAACAGGGCGCAGGGGGTGTGTCCCATGGAAGCGAAGTCCACCTGATGGCACTCACGATAGAGCTGTGCCGCACCGTCGAATCCCAGACACATGACCTTTTCGGCAAGGATGCCGACGATGCTCGCGTGCATGCGCTCGGCATTTTGCGTAATGGCGTAGCGCCGCCATAGCGAGAGGGCATAGCTTTGGGGGTCGGTCGTGATCAGGTCGTCAAACAATCGACCCGTGGCACCGTCCTGCAGGTGCTCGACCAGCTTGATGACCGAGCTGATCGTCTGCTCGTCGGCGGGTAGCTGTTCGGTGACGTAGGCGATAAGACACGACAGCAGGTTTGCCGCCGCATGATCCCAAAAAGGCTGGTTGTTGTCCTCGATGGGGCAGATGGCCTTTGCCACCGAGAGGATGTCCTGCTGGTTGGGCCTGCCGTCCGCCTTGCGGCGAATGTGCCTCAGGGGGTTGTAGCCGCAGCGCTCGATGCCGGGCGCAAGGGCCGGGACGGTGTTGAGGTCAGCGAAGTTGAGACATTGCACGCGGTAACCGTGGGCTGCCAGCACGGGTCCCACTTCGCGACAGAGCGTGCCTTTGGTGTCGAGCACGATGTAGCTTGCGTTCATTTGCAGCAGGTTGGGCTTGAGGACGTTTCGGGTCTTGCCGGCTCCCGAGGGGCCGATCACAAGCGCGTTGTTGTTGAGTCCCGTTTGGCGGGTGTCGCAGGAAAGCGTTCGATCCTTAGCGAGGATGGTGGACGATGCGGACTCAGATGCGGCGAGGCGGCTGGCGAGGTTAGACATGGGCGACCTCCTTGGTGGTCGAGAGGATTTCGTGGGCAAAACCGAGCTCGACGGCGCGCTCGGCCGAAAGGTAGGTGTCTTTTGCAGTGAGGGACTGGATGCGCTTGGGCGTGAGGCCGCTGCGGTCCGAGAGGATTTGCGTGAGGGTCTTGCGGGTCTGCATGAGACGCCGGCTGGTTTCCTGCAGCGCAAGTGCCGAGCCGCCTGCCCCCTGGGGGATCAGCGGGTCGTGAATCATGAGCTCTGCATGGGGCGCCATACGGCGATCGTCGCCGCCCATAAAGATCACGGCGCCCATGGACGCGGCGAATTCCAGGCAGACGGTGCGGATGGGGCACGATGCGAGGCGCATGGCGTCATAGATCGCAAGACCCGATCGCACGCTTCCGCCGGCGCTGGCGACAAATATGGTGATGGGGCGGCTGGGGTCGGTGGCATCGAGCAGGCGGATCTGCTGGCATAGGTCGTGGGCCATCGGGGTTTCGATGTTTCCCATGACGGAGAGCTCGCGACGGGCGAGCATCTCATCGTAAATGCTGGTGAGCGTGATGCCTCGGGCGGATTCACGCATGGTGAGGGGGCTGATGATGGGGGAATGATTGGTGTCCATGAGGACTCCTTCCTGTTGGTTGTGTTGTGGAGGAATAGGATTGTTGCCCGCGGAGGGGCTGGCGGGCTACAGGGTTCGTCCGAGCCTGAGATCGAGCTCGGTTGTGGGGCAGGCTGCCTGTTCGTGCGGCTCGCAAGCGCCAAGGGCTCCAAAGCGATAGAGCGTTGCGGCGGGCGTGGTGTAAGCGAGCCGAAGCTGATGCTCGACAGGGGCACATCCGTCATTTTTGTAATGAGCCGCGTAGTACTGCGCGATGCTGGCGTTCATCTCGCTGCCATTGCGATGGCGCTCAAACTGGCGTCTGCAGGTCTCGATGATCTTTGCTACCGACTTGGGTGCCGTCGCGGGAACAAGGGCGAGATAGCCCTCAAATAGCTCGTTGATGCTCAGGAGGCACAGCAGGTCGATTAGCGTCCTTATGGCTGCTCCCTCGGCGGAAAAGTGCGCGGTCATGCGGTTATATCGGTTGCGGTCGACGATGGCCGCATGGGGTCTTGGAGTTTTCTGCCCTGTGGTCCCGGGCTTTTGCCGCGCCTGTGTATTGAGCTCGACGTTGCAGTGCTTGAGGCCGTCCAACGGAAGGAACAGTGCGGTGCGCAGGGTGTTCCGCTTGCTTTCGAGTTCATGACGCTCGTCGGGTTCCCATTCGAGCTTGAGTTTCGTGTCGAGCGCCGTAAGCATATGGGCTAGGCAGCCTACGGTAAGAACGTACGAATCGTTGTCGCGTTTTGGGGCATAGGGGTCCGTCAGCTTGCGAATGTCGGGGTCGCCCATGATCTTTGTGCAGCGCTTCAGCAGTTGAGGCTTGCCGGCCAAGATCGTCGCGAGCGGTAGCGACGCGTAGTTCTTGATGGTCGCGGCGGCAAAGGCGGCGTCATATTCGTTTGCATATGCTCTCTCAATGCGGGCATCCAGAATGCTTTTCTTATCGCCGTCTTCAGCGTGGTGGTTTGTCATAGCTTCTCCAATCGGTTGATGTTCGTGCTGTTTGTTGATGTGTTGGTTGTCGTGAGTGATGTGCTTGCCGTGGGTGATGTGCTGACGTTGGGGTGCTATGCGGTTTTCAATGTGCCCGTGAGGCAGTTGCTGCAGGGGCGGGATAGGACGGCCCATGCAAGGCGGAAGGCATCGTGCTCAAAATCGAGACAGCAATGCCCGGGGTACCTCACATGTGGCAGTTACCTCATTAAGTTGTCATTGCGTTTGGGGTTGTACTTTGCCGATCTTCCTTCTCTTACACGCTAAAACTCAAACTTCATATGCTCGATCTACTTAAAAAACCGCAACGGCGGTCTTTTATCAACTTATATGTCGGAACGCGTCTTTGCAAGTACTTTTTTGCGTTTGTTTCAAATGGGGTGGTTTTGCAACCGTCACGCGCCACGCTATGCGAACGTGCCCCGGCTCGGATAAGATGGTGCGATCGAGTTCTACCGCGCTCACCGCAAGTAGTCTTTGTTGCTGAGATAGGTCATGGCCGAAAGGGGCCCGTATCCGTTGGGATACGGGCCCCTTTGCTATTTGAATGGGCATGAGGGTGTATTGAGGGGGGGGTGCCTGGCCGTCGGCATCCGCATGCGGCGCCATTCGCTTTCCGTAAATATACTTCTACGGCTAATTTCATACCACTTGCCGAAATACGGACGCTGTCCTTGCGTATCGGGCGTACATTGAACGTGGTTTTTCGCGTGAAACCACAAATCGGTTGTCGGTCCTGAACAAGGAGGCCCAACATGACGCTTGCCAAACCCATCAATAAATACATCGACTATATCGACGCTCCCGAGGACACATTTGAGCAGTATGTCGAGAAGGCGCTAAAGTACAACTTCCGTTGTGTATTTGCGAACCTGCAGGAGTACGAGACGGGTCGCGCAATGCTCGAGGGCTCTGACATCATCCTTGCCGGCGCTATCGACTTTCCCCAGGGCACTATGACGCTTGAGGAGAAGCTTGCGAGGTTTGAGGAATACGCTGCGTGCGGCTTTACCGAGATTGACTACGTTTTGAATCAGGAGTCGGTCGAGAACCGCGATTTTGATGCCATCGAGCGCGAGATGACTGCCATTGCTGATTTTTGTCGCGCGCATGGCATCACTGACAAGGTGATCGTCGAGATGTGCAAGCTGGACGGCGACGATGCCGCCAAGCGTCGCGTCTGTGAGATTGCGTTGGAGGCTAAGCCGGGATTCCTTAAGACATCGACCGGCAGAAGCTTTGGCGGTGCTAAGCTCGAGGACGTGCGGCTGATGCACGAAGTGCTCGGCGATGCCGTGGCAATCAAGGCTGCGGGCGGTATCCATAATTACGAAGAGGCTTGCGCATTCATTGAGGCCGGCGCCAGCGCGTTGGGTGCATCGGCGGGCATCGCGATCGTCGAGGGAGCACCGACGGATGAGCGTCGCTAGCAGACGTATTTGACCTGAGCGATAAAGCTTCACGACCACGCGCCGTTCATGTTCGGGACAATATGACTTTTTATCCGTTGCAGACAGAGCCGCAGTAGGTGTTCTGTATGATGGCTCAGACAAGATTGTTCAATGACAGGGAGGCATATATGGCAATCAAAGCCATTGCAATGGATATCGACGGTACGCTCACCAACGACCAAAAGGTCATCAGCCCGCGTACGCGCGAGAAGCTGCTCGCGGCGCAGGAGTCGGGCATTAAGCTCATCTTGGCTTCGGGCCGTCCCGCATGGGGGCTGCACGCCTTGGCGCAGGAGCTCGACCTTCAAAACCATGACGGTCTGCTAGTCGCTTTCAATGGCGCGCATGTGGTCGACGCTCAGACCGATGAGGTCCTTTTTGACCAGGCCATGCCGGCTGACGAGCTGCACCGTCTGATTGATCATCTGCGCAATTTCGACGTGATCCCTATGATTTCGCTCGGTCGCGATTTGCACGTCGAGGACTCGTACCATTGCATGATCACGCTGCCTGACGGCTCGCAGAAGAATATCGTCAAGTATGAGCGCGATGCCTGCGATCTTAAGATTCGCGAGGTCGAGAGCTTGCATGAGGTCGTGGACGCTTATCCCGTGGACAAGCTGCTGACGGCGGGCGATCCGGCCTACCTGCAGGCGCATTACGAGGAGATGTATGCGCCCTTTACCCAGACGCTTTCGGGCATGTTTACGGCCGACTGGTACTTTGAGTACACGGCGCCCGGTATCGACAAGGCCCGCGCGCTCGAGGGTGCCCTGCCCAAGCTCGGTATCGATGCCAGCGAGGTCGTCTCGTTTGGCGACGGCCAGAACGACAAGTCCATGATTGAGTGGGCCGGCACCGGTGTTGCCATGGGCAACGCCGTCGATGAGGTTAAGGCGGTAGCCCAGATGGTGACCGCCAATAACAACGAAGACGGTATTGCGGTGGCGCTGGATAAACTGCTGGGTTAGAATCGCCGATAATGCATGGTTCGGGCGCCTGCTTACAGGCGCCCTTTTGTTAGGGAGGGTGCCGTGTCCGCATTTCCGTTCGACGCCGTTATCTTTGACATGGACGGCGTCATTGTCGATACCGAGTATTACTACCTGGGCGAGACTGCCGCGTTTGCCAAGGAGCTTGGGCTTAACCTGACTCAAGAGGAGTTGAATGGGCAGATCGGTACCTCGCATCAGTTCTTCCTGCATATGCTGGTCGATTGGTTTGAGCGCGCCGGTAAGGGGCATTTTACTGGCGAGGAAGCGTTGGCCCGTTGGGACGAGTGGGCGCATAAGCGGCCGCGCGACTATCAGGCTTTGATTAACCCAGGCGCCGTGGATACGATTCGAGAGCTGCCGCGCCGCGGCGTTCGCGTGGCGCTTGCCAGCTCGTCTCCCATGGATAGCATCGAGGAAGTGCTCAATGCGTGCGGGCTGTCGGATGCCTTTGAGTATGTGGTGAGCGGCGAGCAGTTTAAGGAGAGCAAGCCCGAGCCCGATATCTACCTGCATGCGCTGGACCTGCTGGGGCTGCCCGCGAATCGCTGCTGCTGCGTTGAGGATTCGGTGCCTGGCATCACTGCCGGCAAGCGAGCCGGCCTGACAGTCATTGCCAAGCGCGAGGAGCGCTTCGGCTTTAGCCAGGATGCCGCGGACAAGATTATCGACCAGCTGCCGGAGCTGCTCACGCTTTCTTAGGAGCGTGGTAGTTGCGCGTTTTTCGGGTCTGATGAGTAAATGCCCGACATTTTGGTGCGACACCTAGCATACTTTATGCTAATGCGGGCTCAAAGGCTTGTTGAATGCCCTTGAGCCCGCTTTAGACTTAATTGTGCTGGGAGAGGGTATATGCCACCGACTGAAGGGCTAACTGACGGTAAAGCAGCGATACCGCTGTACCAACAGGTTATCGATATCATTAAAAACGAAATCAACTCCGGTGCCTACAAGGCGGGCGCGCGGATACCCAACGAATTTGAATTGGCTGAGAGCTATAAAGTTGGTCGCGTTACCGTGCGACGCGCTATTGAGGAGCTCGTCCAGCAGGGCTATCTAACGAAGCGACAGGGGAAAGGCACGTTTGTCAATGCCCCCAAGCTCAAGCGCAAGATTCGCCAGAAGGATGACGTCCAGAGTTTTTCGGACGCATGCCGCGTTAACGGAATGGAACCGGGGGCGCGTGTCATTTCGAGAAAGATACTGCCGGCGGATTCCACCGAAGCGCAGTTCTTTGGTGTTCCCGTTGGAACTGACTTGATTTGCGTTGAGCGCGTGCGTACTGCCGATGACGTCCCCGTCATGCTCGAGAACAACATATACGTTTACGAGGACAACGCCTATCTATCAACGGCACCTCTATCGAACCAATCCATTTTTGAGTTCGTGTGCAACCGGACGGGCCGCACGCCCGCGTTTACCGACCCGTGCACGCTCGAGATCGCGTGCGCGTCGCCCGAGGCCGCTCGGCTGTTGGCAGTTCCCGTTGGCGAACCCTTGTTTTATATGGAAGCCTTCTTTTTCGATGAGCAGCGGCGGCCGTTTATCATCGGTCGTCAGCGGATCGTTGGATCTCGTTACATTTTTGACATCTAGGACATTGTGAATGGAAACGCCCGGTGGATCATCTCACCGGGCGTTTCCATACCGTTCACGGCGCGAACGCAACCGTTCAACCGCGTCGCGGCAATCAGTTTGAAATTATCTTGATGACGGGAAAAACTGCTGGTAATCTATGGGACGTCATAGAACGTTTGCTTTGCGTAAACGTTGAAGCGAGATGCGATGCAGTCTCGAGTTCTTTGGAGGTATCTATGTCAGATACGAAGGCGAAGAAGACAAACAGACGTTTTAAGTTCAAATTACCGCATGTCTATACGATCATGTTCTTGCTGATCGTTGTCTTTGCGGTTCTGACTTGGATCGTTCCCTCTGGTCAGTACCAGCGCAAGATGATTTCGACAGCGGCGGGCGAGCGTGAAGTCGCCGTTGCTGGAACCTATGAACAGGTCGATAAGAATTACACCGATTCCGAGACCGGCGAGACCATCAATCTGGGCCAGGATATCTTTGCGGTCCTGCAAGCGCCCACTAAGGGCATCCAGGAGGCTGCTGACGTCGTTGCGTTCGTCTTATTGATTGGCGGATCGTTTGCAGTCATCACCAAGACCAACGCTTTGAATGCCGGCATGAGCCGTGTGATTAAAAAGCTCAAGAACAAGGACATCCTCATCATTCCCATCACGATGACGTTGCTGTCCATTTGCGGCACTACGTTTGGTATGTCTGAGGAAGCCCTGCCGTTCTATGCCATCTTCATTCCCATCATGATGGGTATCGGTTATGACTCGATGACGGCATTCATCATCTGCTTCCTTGGCCCCAACCTGGGATATTGTGCCTCGACCATCGATCCGTTTAACGTCTTGATCGCCCAAGGCATTATCGGCATCGAGGGCAATCCTCAGCTGTGGCTGCGCGCCATTTCTTGGGTCATCTTTACCGCCGTTGGCATCGCATGGGCCATGCGCTATGCCATGCGCGTCAAGAAAAACCCCGAGTCGTCCATTACGTACGATGACGACAAGCTCAAGCGTATCGAGTTTTCCGTGACCGATGCCTCCATCGAGGAAGAGTTCACTACCCGTCAGAAGCTCGTGCTTATCGATTTTGCCTGCGGTATGGGCATTATCGTCTGGGGTCTTGTTACCCAGGGTTGGTACATGAATGAGATTTCCGCCGTGTTCCTTGGCATGGGCTTGCTTGCCGGTATCCTGGGTGGCCTTGACCAGCAGACGATCGCCGAGGAGTTCGTTAAAGGCATTGCCGACTTTGCGTACGCCGCCATCGTTATCGGTATCGCTCGCGGCATTCTGGTCATCGCCGAGGGCGGCATGATCATCGACACCATTCTCCAGGCGCTCGCTACTGCGCTCGCCGGTGCGCCCGCTGCCGTCTACACCACGTTTATGTATATCGTCCTTGGCCTGCTCTCTTTGCTGGTTCCCTCGAGTTCTGGACTTGCGGCGCTCACCATGCCCGTCATGGGTCCGCTGACCGAGCTTATGGGCCTCAATCCCGAAGCTGCCGTTACCGCGCTCCAGTTTGCTAATCAGACCATCAACACCATCAGTCCCGTGGCGGGCATGACGGTCGCCGGCCTTGCCGTGGCTAAGATTTCGTTTGGCCAATGGTGGAAGACCATTTGGAAGTTCTTCATCTTCATGGTCGTCTTTGGCCTGATCGTAACGGCAATCTCTGGCATGCTCCCGGTGTAGGTGGTTGTGATGTCTGATCGTTTGACGGTCCTGACGTCTAAGAGCGTCTTTACCGGTACGGGGGACCTGCCGTTTGAAGGTTTCGTAGCGGTCCGTGGCAATCGAATTGAGGCGGTTGGCACCAAGTGTGAGGTAGCTTCGTATTTGACCCAGGCGGACGAGGTGGTTGACCTGGGCAACCGCACCGTCATGCCTGGCCTGATCGATGTGCATACCTTCTATACGGGCTGGACGCTGCGGACGTTGGGGTCTGATCTGTCCGGCATCGCTGATGCCAAAGAAGCCGTGTCGCTCTTGCGTGCATGGAAAGATGATCATCCGGATTGCGCGGCGGCTTTTGGCCACAACCTGCCCGAAACGTTGGCATCGGATGCCGAGAACGCAAATACAGCAGCTGCGTTTGACGAGTGTTTTGGCGATATCCCTGTCGTCTGCTTTACACCGGGCGCGGAGACCTGCGTTCTCAATGCTGCAGCCAGTGCGCGATACGGCTTTACACCCCAGGCGTGCTATGCCGAGAAGATCTGGCGCATGATGAGCGATTTCCTCGCGCTGCCCGAGGTGCGTGCCGGGTATTCGGACTACATGAGCATGCTTAACGAGCGTGGCGTTACCGCCATCAAGGAGATGGCGTTTGATGACTACTACGGCTTTGCCGACGAAATGGCTCGCCGTGAGGAATCTGGTGAGCTGACGGTTCGCGTCTCTATGATGTCGCAGCCGGTGGGCGCTGGTGCAAATCTGGCATATGCTCGCGAGGCACGAGAGCGCTTCCGGGGACCGTTCGTTCGTTTTTCTGGCTTCAACCGTATGACCGATCGCGGCGTATGGGCGGGGCTTGCCGAGATGATAGACCCCTATGAGGACTCGGCCGATGCGGGCGCTGCCGGCAAGACGGTCGTCGAGGAGCCAGAGTGGGATCTGATTGAAAGCGAGCTGCGTGCAATTGATGCTGACGGCTTCCGATATTCCTTGCATTGCCAGGGAGATGGCGCCGTTCGTCGCACCGTGGCGCTCTATGCCTCGCTGCCTCGAGACGAACATGGACGGATGCTTCGCCGCCATGCGATTACCGATCTCGAGAACTCTGACCCGACCGATCTTGTCGAGTTTGGCAAGTTAGGTGGAATTTGCGAGGTCTATCCGCAGATTCTGACGCTGGACCGGCGCGAGGATTGCCTATCGATGATGCGTCGACAAATTGGCGAGACGCGACTTTTGCACAGCTGGAATCGCCGCGGCATGGAAGATTCCGGATGCACGGTGTGCTGTGGTACGGATTTGCCGCTGCTGATTCCGAGCCTGGGCGAGTCAATCTACAGCGCGTGCGGCGGATACTTCGACGATGGACTGCCCGTGAATGAGGCCAACGTGCTGACGCTTGTCGAGCTCTTGCGCGCTTGGACTGTCGGGGGTGCGTACGATCTGATGCGCGAAGACGAGCTGGGTACGCTTGAGGTTGGCAAGCTTGCCGATATCTGCGTGCTCGATCGGGATGTGTTCGACCTCGATTATCGCGACGCACGCGATCTTGCGGTTGATATGACGATGTCGGACGGACAAATCGTGTTCGATCGAAATAAGGAGGCATAAGATGTCTGAATCCAAACCGACGCTGCGCCGCGAGCAGATTGCGGGCATGAATATCCACTACATCATGTGGTCGCTCGATTACTTCCTCGATGTGCAGCAGCGTTTGGGCTTTGAGTCCATTGAGCTGTGGTGTGCGGAGCCGCATGTGACGCTCGACCACACGGGCTACTTTGAGGCTGAGGTCCTGGCGAAAAAGGCTGCAGACCGTGGGCTTAGGTATCGTACTCTGTGTCCCGAGAATGTTGTCTATCCTTGGCAGTACTGCGCACGCAAGCCGCTGCATGAACAGCGCAGCTTGGCGTACTTTAAGCACGGCATTGAGCTTGCCGAGGTACTTGGGTGCGACCGTATGTCCGTCAACTCGGGCTGGGGCGACTGGGACGAGGACCGCGAGGAAGCCTGGAAGCGCAGCCGCGAGCACTTGTCCATTCTTGCGGAGTATGCCGGCGAGCACGGTCTGGTGCTTACGATGGAAAGCCTGCGTCCCGAGGAGAGCAACCTTGTGACGACGGTTTCCGATGCGAAGCGCATGATTGACGAGGTCGCGAGCCCGTACTTACAGCCCATGGTTGATACAACCGCGATGGGCGTTGCAGGCGAGACGCTCGAGGACTGGTTTGCCGCCTTTGGTGATGGGGCAATTCACGAGATGCACTTTATCGACGGTGACCCGTATGGCCATCTGGTGTGGGGCGATGGCAAGCACGATATGGACGCCTTCGTCGCCACACTCAACGCCCATGGTTTCGACGGCATGCTGGGCCAGGAAATCACGGACGGTCGTTACTACGATGACCCGGCGGCGGCAGATGCCAAGAACATGGCCGCATTCGAGAAATATCTGATTGACTAAAACAACTATCGGCCACGCAGCCAACGTCATTGATTGCGGCCAAACAAGAAAGGAACTGGATATGAACGCACACGATCTGATCAAAGAGGCAATTGCCGAGAAGGGCAAGTTCGACAGCGTCTACTGGATTGCTTGCGGTGGCTCCATGATCGATTTGATCCCGGCTCATGAGCTTCTGCAGCGCGAGGCAACCACCTTCACTTCGTATATCTATACCGCGCGTGAATTCGACATTATGCGTCCGCGTCGTCTGGGCGAGAAGTCCCTGGTCATCGCTTGCAGCCACAGTGGCAATACCCCGGAGGTCGTCGAGGGCTGCGAGATTGCCCTTGCCGCCGGCGCTACGGTGATCGCCCAGACCGACAACGCTGGATCTAAGATCGACTCCGGCAAGTGGACCACGTGGGTCTACCCGTGGGGCGAGGGTGTGCCGCAGGCCGAGGTCCCCGCTGGTATTTCGCTGTCGCTTGCGGCAGAGCTGCTCGATCAGCAGGAGGGCTACGCCGATCTTGCCGATATGCATGCCGGTATCGCCGAGATGGATAAGATCCTTCCCCCGGCACGCGAGAAGGTAAATGCCGAGCTGGGCGATCGCTTTGCCAAGCTTTGCCAGGAGCACGAGTTCTTCTATATTCTGGGCAGCGGTCCCAACTTTAGCCAGACCTACGGTTTCGCTATCTGCTCTCTTATGGAGATGCAGTGGCAGCACTGCAGCTACATCCACTCTGCCGAGTACTTCCACGGCCCCTTCGAGGCTACTCAGGATGGCGTTTTTTACTTCCTGCAGATGGGCTCCAGCGAGTGCCGTGCTATGGACGAGCGCGCCCTGGCGTTCCTTAAGACGCATACCGATACGCTGATGGTGCTCGATGCCAAGGAGTACGGTATGGAAGCCGTGCCGGCGAGCGTCCGTGCCTATCTGGATCCGGTGCTGTTCTACGCCATGAACTGCGAGCTGCGTGCTGCACGCGGCAAGGTGTTTGATCACGATCCCGATTTCCGCCGCTATATGGGTGTTGTCGAGTACTAGAAGGGACAAAGGCCATGGCATTTAACGTTAACGCGCTCGGATTTGGCGACAACGTCGTCGATCGCTACGAGCATATCCACACCATGTATCCCGGCGGCAATGCGGTGAACTTCGCCGTTTATGCCAAGAAATGCGGTGCCGCACGCTCCGCATACATGGGCATTTTTGGCAATGACGCCGCTGCCGAGCATGTCATTGCAAGCCTCGAGGATGAGGGCATCGAGCTTGACAAGTGCGAGCAGATGATTGGCGAGAACGGAGCGGCTCGCGTGACCGTCGTTGACGGTGACCGTGTCTTCCTTGGCTCCAACGAGGGCGGTATCCGTGGCGATGCGCGCTATGTCCTCGATCGCTTTGACCTTTCGTACATGAAGCAGTTCGATGTGGTTCATTCGGGCAACTATTGCTTTACCGAGCGCGAGCTGCCCAAGCTGAAGGCTGCGGGCGTCACGGTCTCTTTTGACTTTTCGGACGACTCCACCGACGAGTACTACGAGCAGATTGCGCCCTACGTCGATTTTGCTTTCTTTAGTGCGGCGGATGCCGCGAGTGAGGACGAAATCCGCGAGCGTTTGGCATGGGTGAAGGGCTTGGGTCCGCGTTTTGTGTCGGCTACGGCGGGCGCCGAGGGCTGCATTGCTTATGACGGCGAGCGTTATTACCGCCAGCTGGCTAAACCGGTAACGGACATGAAGGACACCATGGGAGCGGGCGACTCGTTCCTCACCTCGTTTTTGATGTGCTATCTCGATTCCGCCAAGCGTGGTGAGGATGGCGCCGAGGCCATCGAGCGCGCGCTCGACTTTGCTGCCGGGTTTGCCTCGACCGTGTGCGGCATGGAAGGTTCTTGGGGCCACGGAGCACCAATCGTCGAATAGCTTAAGAAAGCGTACGGCGGTCTGGCTATGAGGCCTTGGACAGCCGATGCAAAACAATAAGCGAAACGCGAAAAAGGGGGCTCGTCATGTGGTGGGTCCCCTTTTGAACATTGGAGAAGAGTATGGGTATTAAAGCGTGTGCGGCTGGTTTTTGCTGCGCGGACGTCTATCAAAACATCGGCGTGTTCTATCCGACTGGTAATGGCATTGACTGGGGTATCCATCTTGCACGAATGGGCGTTTCGGTATCCGCCGTGTCGGTTGTCGGCAAGGACGAGTACGGAGATAAGATGAGAGAGGCACTGGCCGCTGAGGGGTTCGATATCTCACATCTGCGGGTGGAGGATGGCGACACCTCGGTGATGCTCATGGCATTGAAAGACGGCGTCGATCGCGTGCATCTCGAGGCAATCGATGGTGTTATGGAGACATATCGACCGAATGAAGATGACCGGGCGTTTATCCTAGAACATGACATCATTCACACCGACCTGTTTGGCAATTGTTTGGACCTCCTGCCCGAATGGCATGATGCGGGCAAGACGGTGGTTATGGACTTCTCGGTGTTCAGCCAGGATCCCGAATATGCCTGCGAGAATCATTTTCCCTACGTTGACTATGCGTTCATGTCGTTTGAAGAGGACACTCCGGAGCTACGAGACTGGGTACGCCACGTGCAGGGATTGGGACCGCGCGTTGCGGTTGCCACGCTTGGCGAGAAGGGAAGCATTGCCTATGACGGTGAGCGCTTCTATGAGTGCGGGATCGTACCGGCGGAGAAGGTCGTTAATACCGTGGGCGCCGGCGACTCGTATATTGCCGGGTTTACCAAGGGCGTGATCGATGGCCTTGATATTCCGGCGTGTATGAAGGCGGGCGCCGAGCTTTCGTCCCGCGTCATCGGCTCTTTTGAGCCGTACTAGGGTCAAATGCCTGGAAAGGAGTACGAAATGGTTATCGACATGTTGGTTCAGCCCATGCTCTACGGCGAGATCTGTACGCCGGGTGATGAGCCCGATGGATTCGGTTTTTGGTCACGAGAATTTGGTATGGGGCATATGGGCCCCATGGATTGGGATGAGCTTCAAGTCGAGATGGACGTCTGCGATGTGCAGAAGAGTGTGCTCATGCCACTCGATGTAACCACGGCATGCGGAGGGCATTTTGGCACCAATGACCAGATCGCCATGCTGGTTGCCGCGCATCCCGATCGTCTGTGGGGATTTGCGAGCGTAGATCCGCAGGTGAGCGGCGCCGCAGGCGAATTGGAGCGCGCCTTTACCGAGTTGGGGGCAAAGGGGCTTTGCCTGCATCCGGCAAAGCAGGGTTTTGCCCCCGATGATGCTGTGGCCGAGCCGCTTTACGAGCTGTGCGAGCGCTATAACAAGCCGGTGGTTTTCCATGCCGGTATGTCTTGGGAGCCGGGCGCAGAGCTCTCGCGCAGTAACCCGCTTGCATTTGAACACACAATCGCAACGCATCCAAATGTGCGCTTTAGTTTGACCCACTTTGGCTGGCCCTGGGTGCGCGAGACCGTGGCGATGCTGCTCAAGTATCCCAACTGCTACACGGACACCTCTATCACTTACATCGATTCGCCCGAGGAGATGATGCAGCGTCTTTTCACGGTCGATATGGGGCCGCTGTGGTATGAGCGCGCGCTATCGCACCAAGTGATGTTCGCCAGCAATACGCCGCGCTTCCGTGCATTCAAACTCAAGCGGGCGCTCGATACCGTGCCCATGCGTGATGATGCGCGAGAAAGGCTCTATTGGGGTAATGCCCTGCGTTTTCTTGAAGGGGATGAGTAAACATGGTGACGCTCGAGACATTGAGCTATCTATCGACTGCTCCGGACCAGTTCATCGATATTACCGAAGACGTGCACGCTGCCATCGAACGCAGCTCGGTGACCAATGGCTTGGCAGCGATTATTTTGTCGCATACGACCTGTGGAATCGTGGTAAACGAGGGGCTGCCCTGCGTGGAGACGGATCTTATGGAGACGCTTGATCGCATCGCCCCACTCGATGCCCCCTATGCGCATGCACACTTCCTGCCGAGCTATGGAGCCACCGGCAACAACTCCTGTGGGCATATCAAGAGCATGATTTGTGGAAACAGTTGCTTCTTTCCCGTCCAAGATGGCCACATCGTGTGCGGAGGTGCCCAGAACATCTATCTTGCGGAGTTTGACGGTCCGCAGAAGCGAAAAGTGTACGTCGAAGTGCTGGGGGAGTAACGTCCCTGCAATAACCCTATGAAGGAGCACGTTGTGTCGTTTCTAACTTCGATGTTCAAGACCGAAAAGCCGGTTATCGGAATGCTGCATCTGCGTCCTCTGCCGGGCGATCCACTGTATTACCCGGGCGGAAGCGTGTCACAGGTCGTGGAAGCCGCCAAGCGCGATCTCGAAGCGTTGCAGCAGGGCGGTGTCGATGGCATTTTGATTACCAATGAGCTCTCGATGCCCTATGAGCAGCACGTTTCTCCCTCAACCCTTGCATCGATGGGCTATGTAATCGGGGCTCTGTCCCATGATTTGTCGACCCCTTGGGGAGCTGAGGCTATTTACGATGGTGATGCCACAATCGAGCTGTGCGCTGCCGTCGATGCGCAGTTCACGCGCTGCAATTTTTGCGGTGCCTGGGCCGGTGATCTTGGGCTGATTAACCGAGATTTCGCGCACACCATGCGTCGCAAGGCGGCGCTGCGCTTGGACGACCTCAAGCTTTTTCACTTCATCACGAGCGAGGGGGAGGTTTATCTCAACGACCGCACGACTGCGGACATTGCCGATTCGCTTCTCTTTAATTGCCTTCCGGATGCAATGGTCATCGGCGGTTCGGCTGCCGGTCGTGGCGCTTCGGGCGAGCTTGCCGATGAGGTCCGCGAGCGTGTTGGCGAAGTGCCTGTGGTATGTGGCACCGGTTGTCGCGAAAATACCGTGGCTGACGTATTTGCTCACTACGATGGCGCGTTTGTCGGCACGTGCTTAAAGCACGACGGAAAGCTGGGTGCCCCGGTTGATGCTGAGCGGGTAGTTCGTTTTATGGCTGCCGCTCGTGCGGCGCGAGGGGAGTAGCACCTATGGCGTTCTATCTGGGTATTGATATTGGGACAAGCGCCTCTAAAGGCGTTTTAATCGATGATCGATGCAACATCGTTTGCCAAGCCTCTTGTGGACACGAGACGGACAACCCGCGCGATGGATGGTATCAGCATGATGCGGAGGCAGTTTGGTGGGGCGATTTTTGCCGCTTGTCGCGTGAGTTGGTGGTGCGATCGGGGGTTAACTCGGCGCAGATCGGATGCGTGGGCCTTTCCGCATTGGGTTGCGACTGCGTACCGGTCGATACCGAGTGCAACGCGCTGGCGCCCGCGATTTTATATGGAGTCGATGCACGTTCGAAGCCGCAGATTGACGAGCTTCTTTCCGAATATGGGTCAGATCGCGCACGCGAGCTTTTCGGGCACGATCCCTGTTCGTCAGATATTGCTCCAAAGATCTTGTGGTTTAAGGAGAATATGCCCGAGGTGCACGAACGTGCTGCGAACTTCCTGACGGCGTCATCGTTTCTGTGCGCGAAGTTGACGGGGCGTTTTACGGTGGACCGTTATTTGGCGGAGGATTTTCTTCCCCTATACGATCGCTACACTTGGAAGGTTGATGCTCGGGAATGTGCTCGTTTCTGCCGGCCTGATCAGATGGCGGAGGTAATGTCGGCTACCGATATTGCCGGGGTGATTACGCAGCGTGCGGCTGAGGCGACGGGGCTCGCGGCAGGGACACCTGTCTTGGTGGGAACGGGCGACTCTGGTGCCGAGGCCATTTCGACGGGTGTATTCCGTCCCGGCGATATGATGGTTCAGTTGGGGAGCACGGCGTATTTCATCTACCTAGCCGATCATATGGTCGATGATGCCCGCCTGTGGCCAGGGACGTTTATCATTCCCGGAACTTACGGGATCTGCGCGGGGACCAATACGGCGGGTGCACTCACATCGTGGTTGCGCCAAGAGCTGTATCGCGACGCCGTAGAGGCCGAGGGCCACGGTGGCCCCGATGCATATTCGGTTATGGCGCATGATGCCGCCGATGTGGCGCCGGGTGCCGATGGGCTCCTGTGCCTGCCGTACTTTGCAGGGGAGCGTACTCCGCTCAACGATCCCGCGGCGCGTGGCGTCTTCTTTGGCCTGACCGGAAGGCATACGCGAGCCCATATGGTTCGCGCCGCCTTGGAAGGCGTCGCGTATACCGTTGCATCCCATGTCGACATTATCGAGCGAGAACATGGACTGCCAATTGGGCGCATTATGCTTGTCGGAGGTGGAACCAAGAATCCAGTTTGGATGCAAGCTATCGCCGATGTATGCGGGCGCGAGGTCTCGGTTGCCAAGGTTACGGTGGGCGCATGCTTCGGCGATGCCATCATGGCGGCTCTCGCAGGTGGCGCCTATGCATCATGGGATGAGCTCGCCCAAGTCCTTGGCGTTGCGCAAACAATCGTGCCCGATATGACTGCCCACGAGTTATATGCGTCACGCCGTCATATCTTTGACGAATTGTATGCACGCAACCGTGATCTCATGCACGAATTGGTGTAATGCTGCCAAATTGTACTGCCTTCCAATAGGAACTGCGTTGTGCGATTCGCATGCCCCTTGGCATTTTTGCCCACAGGGGTTAGCGAAGGTCAAAAACAGAGTGCGCATTTGCTAAAACTGCCGACTCGATGCGCTTTGCGTCACAGTTTTTGAGTGAGGCGATGCGCATCGAGGTCCTTGTGAGCGATCTGATGAGCGACTGTGTGCTTGTTTCTGTGTTTGGCTCGGCCGGCGCATCAGTCTCGAGCAGTAAACGGTCGAGTGGGATCTGTCGTGCGTATTCGCGACCGCGCTTGGTGGCGAGCATGCGCTCGTTCACGGAAAAATAGCAGCCTGCGTTTCGCGCGCGGGTGAGTTCGTCCGAAGTGCCGCTAAACCAGTGGAAGATGATAGCGGGGGAGTCGGGGTTTGGGATGAGTAGTCCATGCGATTCGAGGACGTCCAGTACGGTTCCTGCCGAACGAACGGCGTGAATTGATATCACGCGCCCGGTAAGAGGATGCTGCACGAGCGCATCGCAGAGCCGGTTAAGTGCCTGTATTTGTAGCGGCTCACTTCCAGCAAAGCGCGCGGAAAAGTCGAGTCCGACTTCGCCGATCAAGCGCTCTTGGGCAGCAACTTCGCAAAGCAGATTGACTTCGGCAGGACCGCAGCGGCCGTCGGCGAGCCACCAGGGATGGAGGCCGATGCCCTTGATGACGGTAGGAGGGCGATGGGTTCGCCCATGTGCGCTAGCGAAGTCGCGTGGATCGACGCCGCAATCAAATAGGCCCAAGCCCAGCGCCGTTGCCTCATCGGCAACGGCGTCCGGGTGAGCCATAAAATCAAGATGGCAGTGTGCATCAAATAACCGGGGTTCCATTTCGGCGCGCTCCGCTAGTTCAAGCGCTGGCCATCGGCGCGCACGCGCTCGGTGCCGCGTCCGCTGATCTGGCGGATAACCTCGCCGGCGATCATCTGGCCCATGATAGGCGGCATAAAGCTGGCGGTGCCCAACTCGGTACGCTCGTGGATATTGGAAGGGTCGCGGGGCTGCGTCTTAACCGATTCCTCGCAGCTAAACAGTACATGTAGGCTCTTGATTCCGCGCTTCTTGCATTCTTTGCGCATGATGCGGCTCATGGGGTCACGTACCGTATCGAAGATGTCGGCAAAGCGGAGGCACTCGGGATGGAGCTTGTTGGCCCCGCCCATGGAGCTAACCAAACGAATGTCGTGGTCTTGAGCATATTTGGCAATGGTGAGCTTGGCCGAGATGGTGTCGATGGCGTCGACGACGTAGTCGAGCTTGCCGTCCGTCTGCTCCAAAACGCTCGCGAAGAACTCGTCGATGTTGTTGCTCAGCAGGTATTCGGTGCGCTTGATGACGGTAGCGGCTGGATTGATGTCGTGGATCATGGCTTCCATAACATCGACCTTGCGCTTGCCGACGGTGCTGTGAAAGGCGATGGCCTGGCGATTGATATTGCTGGGCGCGATGATGTCCTTATCCAGAATGACGAAATGACCAATGCCGCCGCGGGCAAGTGCCTCGCAGCAATTGGAGCCCACACCTCCGCAGCCGAGCACCAGCACCGTGGCGGCGGCGAGTTTGTCGAGTGCCTCGCGGCCCATGATGATCTCGAGCTTGGTATCGCGCGTCTCGACGAGAGCGGCTGTGGTTTCGGCCATAGACATCCTCCGATGGGGAAGCGAATCGTGTTTTAGCTATCGCCATTATAGGTATTATTACGATTCCATTTGAACCCTTGGGGTTTGTTGAAATGGGATCGGGATTCGCATAAGATTGAAGCAGATGGCGCCCGTTGCCGCGGGTCAGTCAACTCCAAAACACGTTTGTAGCGTGAGAAGTGGCCGTCTTCGCATTACGCGGGGGCGGCTATTTTTTTGAGTGTAAGATTAGACAATTAGACAAACATCTAAATATCGAGTATAGTGTGCGCGTCGAACGAAATGCTGAGAGGAGGTCCTATGCCGGGAGAGGGTTTTAAGGCGCTGGCCGATCCTACACGGCGGCGCATTTTGGAACTGCTGCGCGAGGGCAATCGCACGGCTGGGGAGCTTGCCGAGCATTTTGACATCAGCAAGCCGTCATTGAGCCATCATTTGGCGACGCTCAAAAACGCCGGGTTGGTGACCGACGAACGTCATGGCCAAAACATCGTTTACAGCTTAAACACCACCGTCATGCAGGACTTGATCGGTTGGTTTATGGGCTTTACAAACACGGAAGGTGATAAGGATGAATAACGAAAACAAGGGCATTCACGCCACGGGGGTATCGTCGCGCGCGTGGGCCATGCTTGTTGTGGTCTGCGCTATTAATGTTGCCGCGCATCTCTGGGTGATGCCGAGCCTGCCTGCGCAGATTCCCACGCACTGGGGCGCGAACGGCGCTGTCGACGGTTGGGGTCCTAGCTGGATGGCATCGGCGCTCGGCGCGTTGCCGCTGGCGCTTCTCGCAATGTTCCGCGTGGTGCCGCGCATCGATCCCAAAGGCGAGGCGTATCGGACCTCGGGCAAGTTCTATCAGGGCTTCGTAATCGCCTTCACCTTGTTCATGTGCGCCATAAGCTGGCTGGGAGAGCTTACGGTCTGGGGCGTGGTGCCGGCGGTCGGTTCGGTTAACGTGCTGATTTCCGGTGTTGTCGGTTTGCTGTTCATCGGCGTAGGCAACTACTTGCCGCGTGTGAAGCAGAACTATACGCTCGGTATCAAGACGCCCTGGGCGCTTGCCGATCCCGAGAACTGGCGCCGTACGCAGCGCTTTGGCGGTGCCTGCTTTATGGTGCTGGGTGTTGGCCTGATTGTGATGGGCGTGGCGGGAAGCGTGCTTTCGAGTGAAGTCGTCGCCGCGGTGATTGCGGTTCTGGCGTTTGGTTCGGCCGGAGCCGTCTACGTCTACTCGTATCTGCTGTGGCGCAAATCGCAGCGAGCCGCTCGTTAAGGTTGCGGAAAACTAGCGTACGCAGTTCATGGTATGTTCTGGGGGATTTTTCCCAGGTAGTATTAGGGGGTATGGGCAACCATGCCCCTTTTTATTAGAATGCGCGGATTGCCTCTCCGTTTTTTCCCAAAACGGAGAGAGAGGGATGAAGATTCCCGCAGCTAGATAAGGAGAAATGACTGTGGCAGAGTTTATCTACCAGATGTATCAGGCTCGTAAGGCCCATGGCGACAAGGTAATCCTTGACGACGTGACCCTGAGCTTCTATCCCGGCGCCAAGATCGGCGTCGTGGGCCCCAACGGTATGGGCAAGTCGACCCTGCTCAAGATCATGGCCGGCATCGAGGAGGTCTCCAACGGCGATGCCAGGCTTACCCCCGGCTACACCGTGGGCATCCTGCAGCAGGAGCCGCCGCTCGACGACGACAAGACCGTCATCGAGAACGTGCGCATGGCGTTTGGCGATATGATCGCCAAGGTCGATCGCTTCAATAAGATCGGCGAGGAGATGTGCGACCCGGATTGCGACATGGACGCCCTCATGGCCGAGATGGGCAAGCTCCAGGACGAGATCGACGC
>JBPGZF010000011.1:0-60474 GCA_052033095.1 Collinsella sp. | reverse complement strand
GCTGCCGAGGTTTTGCTCGTCGCCCGCTGCATAGGCGCTGCCCAGGGTGTAGTTACGCAGAGCCGTTGCCGCATCGATACGCTCGCTCGGCAACCAGCCGCCCTCGGGCCAGTGGCTTTTGGGGTCTTGGCGCGTGATAGCCGCGTAGAGCACGTTCATGCTGGTAACGGGCGTGATAGGGCTGTCGGTACCGAAGGCTTGGCGAATGCCGCGCTGCTTATAGGTTGCGAACGGCCACATGATGCGGCTACGCTCCAGGCCCAGATCGCGCTCCGGTCCACCCGGGTCGAGTGTAATGTGGCAGGGCTGGCTCGAAGCAACCACGTTGAGCCTGCGCAGGCGGTCGATGTCCTCGGGCAGAAGGTTCTCCAGGTGCTCGAGCGTGTTATGGCCGTGCTGGGGCAGGCCATACAGGTCGGCCGCTTCCTCGAAGATATCCAGCGCGGCATGAATCGCACCGTCACCAATGACGTGGATGCGTACGGTGTGACCGCGCTCCGCAGCCGCCAGAACCAGCTTGCGCATGCGCTCGGCAGGAACCGTCAGGCGACCTTGATCGCCCGGGAAGCGCGGATTGGTATAGGGCTCGGTGAGATATGCCGTGTGCTCGCTCGAGACGCCGTCGAAGAACTGCTTAAAACCAGGCGCCGAGAGCAGCGCATTGTTCGCGTAGCGGGTCTGCAGTTCTTCTAAGCGCGATTGGTCATCCAGCAACGTGGGGAACAGATGAGCTCGAATGCCCAGCTTGCCGGCTGTTTGCAGCTTGTCATAGACGTCGTCGCGGATAAAATCGCAGCCCGGCATGGGCATGAGCGACATGTCGCAGATCGAGGTGATGCCCTGCTCGGCCATGCGCTTCATCTGGTCGGCGTAAGCGCTCGCGATGCGGTCCTCGCCCAGCCACTCAAGGCAGCGCGGTAGCAGCTGCATGGCAGCCGCCTCGTGAGCAATGCCCGTGAGCTCGCCGTTTGCGTCCTTGTCGTAGCTGCCGCCCGCCGGCGGCTCGCTGTCGCGCGTGACGCCGAGCGCCTCGAGTGCACGGCTGTTGAGCCAAAGCGTGTGCCCGTCGCCCGAATACATAACGCAGGGACGATCGGGGAATGCCGCATCGAGCGACGCCTTGGTAGGATGCTCGGGCGGGTCCCAACGGTAATCGCGCCAGCCCTGCGTCACAACCCAAGCGTCGTCGGGCAGGTCCTGGGAAAACTCGAGCGCATGCTGCACCAGTGCCGCCTCTGACGTGCCCATATCCATGAGCATGTACGGCGAGGAGCCGACCGAGGTATGGAAAAAGTGCAGGTGCGCGTCATGGAAACCGGGGCAGACAAACTGCTCGCCGTAGTCGATAACCGGCGTGGCGGCAGGCGCGGCGGCAATCACGTCATCGGGCGCACCGACTGCGACGATACGGTCGCCTGCGATGGCAATCGCCAGCTCGCGGGCGGTATCGATGCCGTCTTGCGCGGTAAAGACGTTCTTGGAGCGGATAATCCGATCGATATGTTGCATGGGCATCCCCATCTCTGGCAGGAAATTCAACACCCCCGAGTGTACTCCCCCGCCCTTGTAACAAAACCCCAAGCGGCAAACGGCAACTTTACCAGCCCTAGCGGCAGGTGGCATACTGGAGAGAGCCTGTACGATTTTGCGATCAACCCAGCAAGGAGCAAATCGACCATGACGAAGACCAAGGCACAGCAGATTATGGCGGCAACCGAGGTTCGCGCGGCAGACGACGTCACCGCAGCCATCCAAGATATCGCTGCCGAGTTTGAGCCCTATATCATCAAGCAGCGCCGACACTTCCATAAGCACCCGGAGCTGAGCCTCGCCGAGGAGCGCACGACTTCTGACATCGCCAACCAGCTCGATGCCATGAATATCCCCTACGAGCGTCCCCTCAAGACGGGCCTTGTGGCGACCCTTCGCGGCACCGCGCCCGACGCCTACCGCGAGGACGGCACGCCGCGCCGCCGTATCCTGCTGCGTGCGGATATCGACGCCCTGCCCGTCACCGAGCAGACCGGCGAGGAGTTCGCCAGCGTCAACGAGGGCTGCATGCACGCCTGCGGCCACGACTGCCACATCGCCATGATGCTCGGCACGCTGCAGATCCTGCGCCATATGACCGACGACATCCACGGCGAAGTCCGCATCGTCTTCCAGCCCAGCGAGGAAAACGGCCAGGGCGCCAAACTCATGATCGGCACGGGCGTGCTCGACGGCGTCGATGGCGCCTACGCCGCGCACATCTGGAGTGAGGTCGACGCCGGCACCGTAAGCTGCGAGCCCGGACCGCGCATGGCCAATACCGACTGGTTCCGCATCGACGTCCGCGGCACCTCGTGCCACGGTGCCATGCCCCAGCGCGGCCACGACGCCGTTATGGTGGCCGCCGAGATCGTCAATGCCCTGCAGACCATCGTTTCGCGCGAGATCAGCCCCTACGAGCCGGCCGTCATTACCGTCGGCGAGCTGCACGGCGGCACCGCGCGCAACGTTATCGCCGGCACGGCCTACCTCGCCGGCACGGTGCGCACCTACGGAGATTCGACCCACGAGGAAATGCCGGAGCTTATGCGCCGCATCGTGGAGCATACCGCGGCCGCCTTGGGCGCCGAGGCAGAGCTCACCGACTACACCATCGCCAATTACAAGGTCGAAAACGATGCCGCCTCGAGCGAGCGCTGCCGCCAGGCAGTAATCAAATGCCTGGGCCCTACCGGTCAAGGCCATTACCGCGGCACACTCTCGGGTGAGGATTTTTCGGAGTACCTGCGCCGCGTACCGGGCGTGCTCGCCTTTGTTGGCACGCGCAACCCCCAGATTGGCGCCACGTACGCCCAACATTCTTGCTTCTACAAAATTGACGAGTCGGTACTGGCCAAGGGCTCCATGGTGGCCGCCCAGTATGCTATCGACTTTTTGGCCGAGCCCACGCAAGAGGAGCTTGACGGCCCCACGATTGCCGCGGTCGCCGAGACCAATCCCGACCTGGCAGCCAAACTGCGCTCTGCCAAGGCCACGGCCGCCGAGGCCCGCGACGCCATGCACGATGCCCGAACGGCTCGCCATGCCGCGATCAAGGGCATCCACGACGCACGCGCTGCTGCACGCCGCGAGGAGAAACACGACGAGTAGTCGTCACACCCATCCATAACAGCCTGGCTAAAGCAGAGCGGGGGCGGACGTATCGAAACGTCCGCCCCCGCTCATTCTTCAAGCGCTATTTCTACCATTTCTACCCCGTCCCCAAATGGCAGACGGCGTGGCTACTCGTCCTGAGGCTCCTCGTCGGAGCTTGGCTCGGACGCCGACTCAGGTGCAGGTGCAGGTGCCGGCTCAGGCTCAGGCTCAGATGCCGTCTCAGACTCGGGCGCCGGTTCAGGCTCGGGCGCTGGCTCAGGCTCGGGCGCCGGCTCAGGCTCGGGTGCGGGAACAGGTGCAGGTGCCGGCGAAGCATCCGGAGCACCGTGACCCGAAGGGTCAGTCTTCTTCTCGAAGGGCAATACAAAAGTCAGAACGTCGTCCTTATCCTCATCGGCCCATTCGCTTGCATAGCGTGCAACCCAATAGCCAACGGCACGGTGCTTGAGCATCTTGCCAAAGACCGTGAGGAATACCGTGACAAACGCCGTCAGCACCAAGAACAATACGAGCGTGATGCCACCGCCAGTAACAAGCGCCTCAATAGCCGTAGGACGGTAGTAGTAGCTATACATACCGACAGAGGCAATGGTGCCAAAGACGAACGTCAGAATCCAGGTGACAACGTTGGCGACCAGGCCCGTCAAAAACTCGGGAAGGAACGAAGCACAGAACAGCTTGGTCTTGTTGTGCTTAAACGCCGCCCAGACCTTGTCGAGCGAAAACGCACTCTCCACACGACCAGTCACCGCAAAGTGCATCACGGCGATGTCGGCGAACATTTTAAAGAAGACCCCCAGGACCGCCGTGGCAATCATAGCCAGGACAAGCAGGCCAAGCGAGCCAAACAGCGCAGCCTCGAGCGCATAAGAGCCGTAATAAGAATACGAGCCCGCGGCGCCAATTACCACGCTCTCCACCAGCGAAAGCACTACACCGATAACGGGAATGGCAGCGATAACCTCGAGCACGACCGAGATAACGCTCGAAAAGACTCCGAGGCCAAACGACGTGGAACGCATGAGTGGACGATCCATACCGTCATCAACCTTGAGCGACAGATCGCGACCCCACTCGATACCAAAGCCGGAACCGCACACGCTCGCAATGCAAGCTGCCAAAAAGCCGATGGCAGCTGCAATGCCGCCAATAACGGGAATAAACAGCACGAGTACCGACACAACGCAAATCAGCGCCGGCAAAAACGCGATTTGGCATACACGCTGAAGCACGCCCGGAGTCTTAGTCATATCTTGGAACGCCTGAGCCACACAGCCCTTTGGCGCATTCGCCACGGGCGGTTGCGGAACAAACTGCTGGGGCTGAGGCTGTCCCTGGGGAGCGGGTCCAGCGGCACCGGCATTAGGAGCACCACACGCGCCGCAGAACTTGTCGTTATCGCCCATGGGGGCGCCACACTGCGAGCAGAACATAGAATCATCCCTTCGTATCTTGAGCGAATCACTTGGATCGCAAACGATGTCTTTAGCATCATTATTGCCCAATGTGGGGTCAAATACTCAAAGATGACCGATTTGCAAGGTACACGGCGCCAGCAGGCGGTTCGTTGAATACGTCTGCGTTAGTTCGTTCCGCGGAAACCCTTGCCGACGATCTCGGAGCTGTCGACAATCGTGATAAAGGCACCCGGATCGATCTCGCGCGCGTAGCGACGCAGTTGCACGGCCTCGCGACGACTCAGCACGCTCATAATCACCGTCACGCACTTGCCCGAGAAAGCACCGTAGCCGCGGCTGATAGTCGCCGTACGGTTGAGATGCTTGACGATAAACTCCTCGACCTTAAGGGGCTCGGAACAAATGACCGTGCAGACCTTACGAAGGTGAATGCTCTCGATGGCTTTGTCGACCACAAGCGTCTTGGCAAACAGGCCGAGCACGCAGTACAGACCGACGCGCGGACCGTACAAGAAGGCCGCGATGGTCACGATGCCGATATCGACCAACAGCAGCGCACGGCCGATCTCAAGCGTGGTGCGGCGTTTGAGAATCATGGCGAGGATGTCCGTGCCGCCCGTCGAGGCACCAATATCAAAGACGATGGCGCTGCCGAGCGCCGGCAAGATGACGGCAAAGCACAGGTCGAGCCACATATCACCCGTCAGAGAGACATCGGTCGGAATAAAGAGCTCAAACAGCGAAACATAGGCGGACAGCGCAAACGAGGCGAAGACGCTCCACAGGATTGCCTTGCGCTCCAAAAAGATAAAGCCCAAAACGACGAGAACCGCGTTAATAATCCACATAAAGACGCCGACGGGCAGGGTCGGGAACAGCGTGGACAGAATGACCGACACGCCCGAGGTGCCGCCAAAAGCAAAGTGATTAGGGGTTTTAAACGCAACGATGGCAAAGGCCGTAAGAATCAGGCCCAGATTGAGCTCGGCAAAAAAGCGCGGGAAACCCGGCTCCTGGCTGCGCTTTTGGCCGGCACGCTCGCCGCGCTCGATATCGGTGCGATCAACCACGCGCTCCATCGGCACCACGGGAGGACGATGCACCTCCTCGGCAGCACGCGATGCCGCCTCTGCCGCGGCGGCCTCAATCGCCCATGCCTTGCTTTCTGTTTCGTGCTCGTCAGCCATTACGGCAACTCCTCGTTAACAATTTGGAAACAATGCGCCCATTAGAGTAACGCGGAACGTAGGGATTGCAACCCCCAGTTAGACGAGCGGTATGACTACATCGGGAGCGTATAAAAACGGCCGGCCACGCTTTTGCTTGCGCGGTCGGCCGTTTAACGTTTTCGCAGATAAAACCTGCCAAAACAAACCTGTCCCCTTTTGGAAGATTATTCGTGCTGGCTGGTGCGGTGCTCGTACTCCTCGGGGGTGATGACATCCTCGATGCGCAGGTTGACGCCCGCCACCTCAAGGCCAGTCATCGCGGCAAGGCGCTCGGTGACACGTGCCTTGACATCGTCGAAGATCGCGGGCGCATAGGCGCCGTACTCGATGATGACGGAGATGTTGACGACCACGCGATTGTCATCGGTGACCTCGACCGTCACGCCCTTGGTCAGATTCTCGGCACCAAACTGCTCCTGAACAAAGTGCATGAGGTTACCCTTCATGCCCAGAACGTGCGGAACCTCGCGGGTGGCCATGGCAACAATCTTCTCGATCACGCCGTTGGAATAGGTCAGCGAGTCCTCGGACTCGTCTGCTTCCTCGTCGTCCTCATCCGTATCGGACTCGGCCTCGACGAGAGCCTCGTCCTCGAGCGTCACATCCTCAGCTTCGGCGACGACTGCCTCGTTCTCCTCGAGCTCGGTATCGGCTACATCGACCTTCGTATTAAAAGCCATGGTTCCTCCTTATGCCTGCCGCGGATGCGACAGTCGAATACATATTAGCGGCCGCTAAACAGACGGCCGAAGAAGTTGACGATCCCGTTCTCGCCGTCGCGAATTTGGCCGATCACAGCGCCGATCAGCACGAAGAATGCAATGACGAGCGTGTCCCACAGACCCAACGTGAGCACCAACACGGCGAGGATAAAGCCGGCGACGGCGCCGAGCGTGGTGTTGGGATGACGCACAGCATAGCTCCAGATGGCAGCGCCCGTACCCTTGATGAGACCCATAGCCTCGTCAAAATCCGCGGCTGCCGCGTCTTGTAACTCGGTTGCCTCCGCTTTGGAGTCAACAGGTTCGCTCGCCGGCGTGGCGCTCTGGTCAATCGTCAGGCGCGGCGTACGAGCGGTCTTATCTTGATTGGTATCACTCACCGGAAACCTCCACGGTCTGGACGGTAGTCTTGGACGGCAAAAAACGGACACGCGCGGTCGTACCCGGCGTGCCGAGCATGGTGTCGCAAGCTTCCTCGATGCGCTGCTGCATCGCGGTAGCCAGAGATGTCACGTCCTTATCGTCAAGCGCGATAGCCTCGACCTTAAAACGGACGTGCGAATCGTCGGAGCCTTGGACGCGGGCCTCGACATGCTCGACCATCACGCGGTCGTCACGCTCGGCAGCAGCCCTGGCGCACGAAGAAAGCGCCGCAAGGGTAACCTCGATATTGCGCTCCCCCGCCGGATGCACGCAGGACGGTTCGCGACGGGCGAACATCAGGCGGAAAAAGCTCAGCAGTACGCCGATCGCCACGACGCCGGCGCACACCGTCACGACGATGCGCGGCATGGGGTCGCGCATCAGCAGCATAAAGCGATACGTATACGGCCCCCAAAACTGGCAGACAAGCGTACCCAGCGCCACGATGGTGGCAGCAAGATACACGATCGCTAGGGCTCGTTTGAGTACGCGCACGCGGCGCTCCCTTCAAATCTCGGCTCTCGAAATGCAGAACGGTTCGCATCATTATAAAAGAGCCGGGTCCGGTGCTCTACGCACGCGGATCCGGCTCATCTATTCCACGAGGCTTGCATGCTCGCTTCATTATGCCCAGATATGCACGGCTTAACCCGTGCGAGCGCTACTCCTCCTCGAGGGCAGCGATGACCTCGTCGGTCATGTCCATGGTGCTGTAAACATCCTGGACGTCGTCGAGCTCCTCAAGACGGTCGATGAGGCGCTGAACCTTCTTGGCGTCGGTACCGGAGACCTCGGTCGGGGTGGTCGGGACCATGGTGGTCTCGGAGCCCTTGACCTGGACGCCCTGCTCCTCGAGCGCCTTGGAGACAGCCATGACCTCGTTGGCAGTAGTCCAGACAATCCACTCCTCGCCGGCGTCCTCGTAGTCCTCGCCACCGGCCTCGGCGATGGCCATCATGAACTCATCCTCGTCACCGGCAGCACCGTTGGCGATCATGGTCTCCTTCTTGGCGTTCTCGTCCAGGATCTCCTTGGCGACGACGATCTGGCCCTTGCGCTCAAACTGGAAAGCGACGGAGCCGGAGGTGCCCAGGTTGCCACCAGCGTGGGAGAAGGCGGAACGGACATCAGCGGCGGTACGGTTGCGGTTGTCGGTCAGGCAGTCGACGTAGACGGCGACACCGGCGGGACCGTAGCCCTCGTACACGATGTTCTCGTAGACGGCGGCATCGGCACCCGAACCAAAAGCCTTGTCAATAGCGGACTTGATCTTGTCCTTAGGCATGGACTGAGCCTTGGCCTTGGCAACGGCAGCGGCGAGGCTGGCGTTGTTCTCGGGCAGCGGGTCACCGCCGAGACGGGCAGCAACGGTGATGTTGCGGCTGAGCTTGGAGAAGAGGGCGGAACGCTTGGCGTCCTGCGCGCCCTTACGATGCTTGGTTGTGGCCCACTTAGAGTGTCCGGACATACGTGTCTCCTATCGGTTTCGACCTAAAGCCCAGCGCAGATGCTCGGGCAATATAAACAAACGTCGTTATGATATACCTACTAGCCTGCGAGATAAACCCCAAAATGAAGGCGTCGTGATGATGTCCCCTTTGGTGCAAAGAAACCTGACCCCAATGCACCAAGTTAGGACCAGAGGAAGTCGCTGCGGGTGACGGTGGCGCCGATGGCGAAGGGCATGCAGGCGATGACCGGATACAGGTAGCGCATGTAGGTCGAGCCGTTGCACGGACCAATCAGGCACACGGCGAGCACGCCCAACAGCGGCACCCAGATCGCCAGCGCACGCCATGAATGACGACGCAGCAGGTAGACCACCACGGCGATCATGATCCACACATAGGTGGCCGAGCTCATGGTGAGCGAAATAAACGGAATGCGCTGCACCGCCACACGGTACAGATTGATCAGGTGGTCACACCAGCGCACCACGTTGCTGTCAACCGGATGGAAGTCGAAGTACTTGAGGTTGTCGGGACGCGCCATGATCTCGGCACTACGCGCCGTGCTGTAGACCCAGGCATCGCGCGCGCTCGGATAAAAATAACCATAGTAGTTATTGATAAGCGCCGAAATATAGCACTCGGGATCTTTCTTAAACATCTGGGCCCATACGTCAAAATAGGCATCGATGTCCTCCTGCGAGGCGTACTCGTTAAAGCAGTTCTTGACGGCATCGGACTTGTCAGGGTTGTAGCGGCGGCCCAGGTTCTCGTACTTGAGCACGCGATCGATCACGACGCGCTCCTCATCGGTCACCAAACCGTCGCAGGGTGCCTCCACGATAGTGCCGTCCTCCTTAACCGTAGGGTTGACGCCCGAGTTGAGGCCGTCGTGCTTTTGGACAAAACGAGCCGTCTGCTGGAACGGAATCGAGAGAATTTCGCGCTTGGAGCCGGGCGTGATGTCGTGCGCCGGCATAAAGACCTTGGTGAAGTACATATTAGAGGCAAGGCAGAGTGCGAGCACCGCGAGGACGCCAACCCAGCGGAAGCGCGGCGTGGCGCATGAGACCGCGGTGCCCGTCTGCTTAGCCGCACGACGAGCGACATGTACATCCCATGCGCAAAACGCCGCCGCAATCACGCAGGCCGCCAACGGAAAGACCAGGCCGCCATTGCGCAAAAACGTGGAACCCATGGCAGCCAGCGCAAGCAACAGCCAGTCGTGGCGCGCAAAGAGCACGGGGGCTTTCTCGCCCGCTCGCTCGACATTGGCATCACGACGGGGCAAGCCACATGCCACGAGCTTGACGGTCTGTACCAGCAGCACCAAAAACGCGTCGGCAAAGAGCACGTCTTTGGTGAGCAGGGCCGCGTAGTTAGAGAACATCGGCATAAACGCAAAGAACAGCAGGATCGTACCGCGAACCGGCAGGCTCACGCCCAGCTTGCGCAGCGACGAAATGGAATAGGCCATGCAGGCAGCCGTGATGACAAATTGAGCGCAGGTATAGATGATGAGGCCCGCGTTAGCGCTGTTGAACAGCGAAAGCCCCAGTTGAACGCACGAGCCGATAATGGCCGTGTGCACTACGGGATGGTGCCCGTTGAGCAGCACGTTGGGGTTGAGCAGGCGCAGGTAGTCGCTCGTGCCATTGGGATAGTTGAACCACTGGCGAATCTGCGCACCCGTATCTCCCATAAAAAGGCCGGGCAGCGAAGCGATGAGCGTGGGCGCCCAGGCGATCATAAGCACCAGGAAGGGCCCGGCAAAGGGATGGACCGAGAGCACGGCGTGAGCCACACGCCATATGCGGCCAAAGTGCGCCTCGGAAAACGGGATGCGTCGGGAGCTCAGCCAATCCAGACACTCAAAAGCCAGATAGAAGGCCACGATCGCTAGGAGCATCCAGCCCGCGCCGCCAATCCAGGCGCAGATGATGCGGGCCTTGTCGCCAAGAACAATCTCGGCCGAGTCGGTGAGGTCGTAGCTGCGGCCGAACACCATGCAGATGGCGAAAAACAGCGACGGCAGAATAATCGATGGGCGCCAGGTGTCGCCACGGCCAAAGAACACGTAGCGAAACGGCAAGGTGAGCAGGCAGGCAAGCGCAAGCAGCATGACCGCGTCGGTATGGCCGGCAAACGAGAGGAGCACCTCGTAGCACACGTACAGCATGCCCGAGGCTTTGGGGTCAATCGCCAAGACTGCGTTGCTCGACACCGGGGCGGGATCGATGGAAAACGCCGTGGTCGCCAACAGCGCGAGCAAAAATGCGATGAGCGTCTGCTTGGCGGGGTAGCGCTTAAACCAGACGATGCGGGCAGCGTCGCGCGCAGCCGTTGTGGAGAGATCGGAATCCTTCACAGTCCGAAAGCCTTTCTAGAAACCTGCCAAAAAGGGACAGGTTTATTTTGGCAGGTTTTATCTGGGAAAACGTTACGGTTCTGTCATCGTTGCCTAGCAAAACCACCACAAAGGTGCCTGTCCCCTTTGTGGTGGTTAGGCGTCGAGGTAGATGCGCTGGGGTTGGTTGCGGCGACGAGCAAAGATGATGAGCGCCAGGCCCGCGATTACGAGCGGAAGACTCAGCAGCTGACCCATGGTGATGACGCCGCCCAGCAGATAGCCCAGCTGCGCATCGGGCACGCGCACAAACTCAATGAGGAAGCGAACGATGCCGTAGCCCATCACAAAGACGCCCATAAACGTGCCTTGGGGCAGCAGCGGCTTTTTGCGGCTGAGCACCTGCAGAATGCAAAAGAGCACGATGCCCTCAAGAAATGCCTCGTAGAGCTGGGAGGGGTGACGCGGCATATCGCCCGCGGTGTCACCGAAGACCACGCCCCAGGGCAGATCGGTCGGCTTGCCCCACAGCTCACCGTTGACAAAGTTGGCACAACGGCCCAGGCACAAGGCCAGCGGCGCGCCGATGACGGCAAGGTCTGCCAAAGTCCATGCGTCGAGCTTATACATGCGGCACACGATGATGCCGCCGATAATACCGCCCACCAAACCGCCATGGAAGCTCATGCCGCCCTCGTTGGTGGCAAAGATCTCGAGCGGGTGCGCCCAGTAGTAGCCATCACCGTAAAAGACGACGTAGAACAGGCGCGCACCGATAATGAGGCCAAAGACCACGCCGACCACGACACTCGTCAGGTCGTCAATCGTGATGTTAAAGCCCCAGCGACGCTGCGTGCGGTACATGACGACCGCCGTGAGCAGGGCGCCGACCACATAGGCCAGACCATACCAGTAAATCGTGATGGGCCCCGCCGAAATCGCGACGGGATCAAGCATATGGTAGAAGTCGTTGAGCATGTCGACCCTCCTACTCCCTACATACCAAATGCGGCCGCGGGCCTTGCGCTCGCAGCCGCATATTTGGGCGTAACGTCTATGCGGAGTATGCCGTCCGCAGCTTTCGCAGCTTAGAACGGCGCGTACTCGTCGTACAGGTCCTCGGCCTCGCCGGAGGCATTGACCTGCTCAACTCGTGTAACGCCGGGCACATGCTCCTTCAGGATGCGCTCAATACCCATGGACAGGGTCAGCGAGCTCATGGGGCAGCCGGCGCAAGCGCCCTGCAGCTCCAGTTTGACGACGCCCTCGTCGTCAACGCCCACATACTCCATATCGCCGCCGTCGGCCTGCAGGTTGGGGCGAATCTCTTCAAGAACCTTCTTAAGCAGCTCTTCGTTAACAGCCACAGGGGCTCCTTTCTCACAATTACGCGGGCGCGCCCGCGGACAGAAGCTATGTTACTACAGCCGTGTACCCGCTCACGAGCCGTCCATGCGCGCAGACGCGACTTTCACGAGTAGTCAATTTGGGACGGGGCTCTTTTGGCTGCCTTTTGTTGCCAGCTGGCGTTGCCACGCGCTACTGCTGAGCCTGCCCCTCGGTGCCAATGTGAACATCGACGATAACCTGGCGGTAGCTGATGCCGCAGGAGTCGAGGATGCGGCGGCTGATGCGTCCGTCATCGGTGTCGGCGTACTTGTTGTCCAGGTAGACAACCTCGCCCACGCCCACCTGCGCCAAAATCTTGGCGCAGTCGTGGCACGGGAACAGCGTGACGTAGACCGTGGAACCCTCGAGGTCCTTGAGCGAGCCACGGTAGTTGAGCACGGCGTTGGCCTCGGCATGGACCACGTAGTTGTGCTTGTCCTGCAGCGGGTCGTCGCTCGTACCCCACGGGAAAAAGTCATCGTTGAGCGCCGAGGGTGTACCGTTGTAGCCCACCGAAAGGATGCGGTGGTTGGTGCTGGCGATGCACGCACCCACCTGCGTGTTGGGGTCCTTGCTGCGGCGCTGCGCGGCGATGGCCACGCTCATAAAGAACTCGTCCCAGCTAATGACGTCCAGGCGCTTGCCTGACGAAGTTTGATGAAGATCGTCCGACATGGCAGACACCTCCGTAATCGCAATAGTTTGACCCATTGTAGCAGGTGAAAGGTGGAGGCGTTTGTCCCACCGGCGCCCTCACTTTTACACGCGGCGGGGCTTTTGGTTGATGCGGTAGAGCTCGGCGAGTCCTCGCAACGTCAGCGTGTCGTCGACCGTCAGACTGTGACCGACCAGCGACGCGAGCGCCTCGGCGTCGTCGCCGGTAATGACGATGGGCACGTCGCCCTCCCCCGCGGCCTTGGTCGCGCGCATCTCGGCAAGCACCATGTCGAGCATGCCGTCGATGCGGGCTACCTCGCCCAGAACCACGCCCGAACGCATGGCCTCGCGCGTGTTGCGACCGATCACATGCGTGGGTGCCGAGGGCTCGACCTGCGGCAGGCGTGCCGCAGCAGCCGAGAGCGAGCGGGCGCCGAGCGCCAGACCCGGCGCGATGACGCCGCCGACAAAGGTACCGCGCGCATCGATGACCTCAATATTGGTCGTAGTGCCCAGGTCGATCACGATGCACGGAGAGCCGTAGACGGCACGGGCCGCCACGGCGTCGGCGATGCGGTCGGGGCCGATCTCGGCCGGATCGTCGTAGTGTACGGGCATGCCGGTCTTGAGACCCGGCCCCACGGTGAGCACGCGCCCCGTGCAGGTGCGGGAAAGCGCCGCCTTCCACGGGCGCTCGAGCGCCGGCACCACGCAGCTCAGCACTGCGGCCGCGGGAACGAGTGCGCCCGGCATGCCCGCATCGGCGGCAAGCGCGGCCATGACTTGAGCGAGACGCATACGCACTTCATCGGCCGTAATACGGGCCGGCGTCGTGATCTCGCACGTCGCGAGCGGGCGCTCCTGCGCCGCGGCCGAATCCTCGGCAAACAGGCCAAAGCGAATGAACGTGTTGCCCACGTCGACCGTCAATATATATGCGCACCCATTAAGCATCGTCGGCGCTCCTTTCGTCTGCCCAGCAGTATATCGCCTACCTAAACCAGTCATCCCAAAATGACTACCTTGCGGCTATACTGGTGCGCGGTCGTTTGCGAGCTCACGCGGCGGCCCTTGGTAACCCGACTTCCCGCGCCGTATCCGTAGCGGCGCTCCCGGGGGAAGCGGATATACGCAAAGGAGTTCTATATGAGCAATCCCTCGAACCGCGCCTCGATGCGCGGGCAACTCACGCTGCGCGGCGTCGTCATCGGCGTCCTTGGCTGTGTGATCATCACGGCAAGCTCGGCCTACACCGCCCTCAAGATGGGCGCACTCCCCTGGCCGATCGTCTTCGCTGCCGTCATCTCGCTGTTCTTCCTTAAGCTCATGGGCAACGCCAGCCTCAACGAGGCAAACGTCACCCACACCATCATGTCCGCAGGCGCCATGGTCGCCGGCGGTCTGGCGTTTACCATCCCGGGCGCCTGGATGCTGGGCTATGCCGACCAGATCAGCTGGCTCGACATGTTTATCGTGGCACTCGCCGGCACCATCCTGGGCCTGCTAGCCACCGCGCTCATCCACCGTCACTTTATCGTGGATGCCGCGTTGGAGTTCCCCACCGGCAACGCCGCAGCTCAGACCCTGCGCGCCACCGAGGCCGGCGGCAAGACCGGCAAGCAGCTCTTTGGCTCCATGGCCATCGCAGGCATCTACAGCGTGCTGCGCGACGCCCTGGGCGTGGTACCCAGCATGCTATGCACGCTCAACATTCCCGGCGTGACCTTTGGCATCTACAACTCGCCCATGCTGCTCTCCGTCGGCTTCCTCGTGGGCTTCGCCCCGGTCGCCTTCTGGTTTGCCGGCGCCCTGCTGGGCAACTTTGGCATCATCGTGGGCGGCACCGCTGCCGGTCTGTTCGACGTTGTGACTGCGCAGGGCATCGTCAAGTCCCTGGGCATGGGCCTCATGATGGGCTTTGGCGTCGCCGTCGTCCTCAAGGACATCCTGCCGCAGGTCGCCGGTATCGTCCGCGGTCTTGCCGCCGACAGCTCCACCGACACCGACGAGCAGTCGCTTATCTCGGGCTCCCTTAAGCTCGACGCCGGCATCATCGGCCTGGGCGCTGCCGCCATCGCCGTGATCGTCGCCATCGTGCTCGACCTTGGCCCCGTTCCGGCCGTCATCGTGACGCTGTTCACCTTTGTCACCACCATCATGAGCGCACAGAGCTGCGGCCAGACGGGCATCGACCCCATGGAGATCTTTGGCCTCATCGTCATGCTCATCGTGGCTGCCTTTGCACAGATCGCGCAGGTCAAACTGTTCTTTATCGCCGGCATCGTAGCCGTGGCGTGCGGCCTTGCGGGCGACGTCATGAACGACTTTAAGGCCGGCGCCGTACTGGGCACCAACCCGCGTGCGCAGTGGATCGGCCAAGCCATTGGCGGCATCGTGGGCGCCCTGGTCGCCGCAGCCGTCATGGTCGCGCTCGTCACCGCCTATGGTCCGGACGCCTTTGGACCCGACAAGAGCTTTGTGGCCGCGCAGGCAAGTGTGGTCGCCACCATGGTCTCGGGCATCCCGAGCGTGCCGTGGTTCGCAGGCGGCTTTATCGCCGGCATCGTCATGTACTGGCTCGGCATTCCGGCCATGATGATCGGCCTGGGCGTGTACCTGCCGTTCTACATGTCGCTCACGGCATTCCTGGGCTCCTGTGTCAAGCTCGCCTACGACAAGTGGGCCGCACACCGCGACGCCGCCGCCGGCCTTTCGGACGAGGAGAAGGCCGCCAAGGATGCCGCCTTCCAGGAGCAGGGCCTGGTCGTTGCCAGTGGCCTGCTGGGCGGCGAGTCCATCGTCGGCGTTATCCTGGCGTTTGTCTCCGTGGGTCTGAGCCTGCTGGGCTAAGCTGAGCAGCTGCTCGACAGCAACCATATTGTCTACGATTTGCCCGGTCGGTAGCTTTTGCGGCTGCCGACCGGGCTTTTTGATATCGAAACAAAGAAAGGCCGGCGCGCTGCATATGACAGCGCGCCGGCCTTATCGTTTGGCTATCGAGACGGTCCCGCTATTAATTGAAGTTCACTGCAGAGCCGACACCCGAATCACTACATCTGCTTGCGACGACGATCGCTCAGCGTCACACCAGCGGCCACGAGGGTGATACCGCCGATGACGAACACCTCGCCCGCAAGAGCGGAATTGTCGCCAGTCTGGGCGAGCTTATCCGACGTAGCCTTCTGCTTGCCTGCGGGAGCCTTTGCAGCTGCCTGCGTGACCTGGGGCTTGGCCTGCAGCTTGGTCTGCGGCTCGGCCTTGGGGTGGTACTTGTCGTACTCGGCCTGTGCGGCAGCCAGGGCATCCTTAGCATCGTTAAGCTCGGCAAGCGCGGCGGCATAGGCGTCGTTGGCATCGGACAGTTTGGCATCGGCATCGCTCAGGGCAGCCTTGAGACCAGCAGCGGCATCGACGGCGGCCTTATAGCGAGCGTAGGCAGCGTTAAGCTTGACCAGCTTCTCGTTACCCGTCGTGCCCGCGGCAAGAGAGGCCTTGTGGTCGACAGCCTCAAGATCGGCCTTGAGTGCCTCATCGCTGGCAAGCTCGGCCTTGGCCTTGACGATCTCGAAGCCCGCATCGACGACGGCTTCGTTGGCGGCCTCGAGCTGCTTCTGGGCATCGGCGACACCGGCGACGGCAGCGTCATAGGCGGCCTTGGCGTCGTCGACCGCCTTCTGGGCGCCGGCAAAGCGCTCGAAGGCCTCGTTTGCGGTGGCCAGCTCGCCCTCGGCGGCCTTGGCCTTCGCCTGTGCGTCGGACAGGGCCTGCGTCTTGGCGGCAACTGCCTGCTTGGCGTCCGAAAGAGCGGTCGCGGCGTGCACATCTGCGGCCTGAGCCTTGTCAACGCCAGCCTGGGCAGCGCCGTCGGCCTTCTTGGCCTCGCCTAGCGTGCCCTGCTTGTTCGCAAGGTCCGTCTTGGCGGCATCGCGCTTGGCGGTAAGGTCCTTGACCGAAGCAGTGGCGTTGTCATACGCCTCGTTGGCCTGGTCGGATTTTGCCTTGGCGGCATCGCGGGCGCTGCGAGCCTTCGCCTTGTGAGCAGCGGCCTCGGCTGCCTTCGCCTTGCTGTCAGCAAGCGTGGCGTTTGCCTTATCGAGAGCTGTCTGGGCAGTAGCGGCCTTGCTCTTGGCGGCTTCGAGCTTGGTCTGGGGCGTTTTGACGTCGATACCCTTGAGTTTGGCTTCGGCGGCGTCGTATGCCGTCTTTGCGGCGGCGGTGCCGGACTTAGCCTTCTCGTACTCGCCCTTAGCGGTGTTCACGTTCGTGTCGGCCGCGGTATAGGCATCGCGAGCGTTTTCTTGCTTATCCAATGCATTAGAATAAGCCGTTCCAGCAGCCCCGAAGTTCTTCTGCGCCTCAGCCAGCTTATTCTGAAGCTGCTTCAGCTGCTCCTTCTGCTCCTGCGTACCGCCTGCATTGTAGGCGGAATCGATGTAGTCGTTGACGAGCTTCTTGAACTCGGAGACAGTGAAATCCTTCTGCCCCGTGCTCCCGCTATAGTCGAAAACGGTTACCTCGGAATCGGTGTTCTTACCGCTACCTGTCGCGATGCCGATAGCCTTCGTGCCGGCATCGATGATGTTAAGATAGTGACCGCACTCTTTGTAGATGCTGTGGTAGTGCTGGTAGATATAGTAGGAATCATATCGATGGCTTCCAAGTGCGTCACCATACTGTTCGACGTACTTATCGAATGCCTTTTTCTCTTGGGTGTAGAGACCGGTATATGGCCAGCCAAGCGTATCCTCTGTCTCGCCTCCGGTGTATGCCCCGCCGCCGCCTGCAAGGTTCTCGCCTTGATCGAAATAGCAGTTCGAGTGCCCCCAGATGTTCGACGAATATGATGTATTAAGGGCGGCTGCCGCAGTCATGCGAAGGCTGACGCTAAGCTCCGACTGACCGTTCGCCTTGCGGAGGTTGTTCTGGGTATCGAGGTAGGTCAGGGCGTTACGCATCTGCTCCAAGGAGAGTGGGTTGGTGTCGCGAGACATGTCCTGATCGACGTAACTATCGTACCAGTCCTGTTTGTCTGTCGTCCCCATGAGCATCGATGCGGCGATGTTTGCATTCGACTTTTGCGTGGCTGTGAACTGGCTGCCTCCGATGATGTAGTTCATGAAGCCGAGTATACCCTGGTTGATTACATCCTGGTCTACGGTCATGTTCGACTTGAGGTCGGCAATCTGCTGGTTAAGCTTCTCGACCTCGGCGTTTGCGGCGTCGTATGCATTGTGCGCGTCGGTTACTTCAGCACGAGCCTGATCGAACTCGTTGCTCTTCTGCTGACGGACCTCGACGAGTCGGTCGTACTCCGCCTTCTTGTCGGCCTCGGTCTGCTGCGCCTTCTCGTATGCGGCCTTGGCGGCGTCGCGCTCGCTGGCGGCGGCGTTGTACTCCTTGTTTGCCGCATCGCGTGCAGACTGGGCAGATGCCACAGCAGCGTTGGCGGCGTTGGCCTTCTCCTGCGCGTCGTTGGCAGCAGTCTGTGCGGCCTGGAGGTTCGCCTGGGCGGTGGCGTCGGCATCCGTCGCGGCATTGAGCTCCGCCTGCGCGGTCTTGAGCTCACCAGCAGCAGCTTTCTTGGCGGCCTCAAGCGCACTCAGGTCAACACCCGTACCCGAGACGGCAGCATCGAGCGCGGCCTGCGCCTGGTTGAACTTCTGCTGGGCGTTATCGCGCGCGGTGGTTGCGGCTGCGAGAGCAGCGGCAGTCTCCTGCTTCTTGGCCTGGGCGGAAGTCAGAGCGGCCTCAGTGTCCTTCTTTTCCTGCTGGGCGCTAGCCTCGGCGGCCTTGGCCTGGTCCAGATTGGCCTGTGCAGTAGCAACGGCCTTATTGGCGTCATCGAGCTTTGCCTGCGCGTCCTCGACGGCCTTCTTGGCGGCCTCGTACTCGTCCATACCCATGGCCTCGAGCTTGGCCTGGGCATCATCGAGGGCCTTCTTGGCCTCATCCTGCTTTGCCTTGGCGTCCTTGAGCGCCTGGGTCTTATCCTCGACACTCTTGTTGGCCTGTTCGAGCCGATCGTTCAGGTCGCCCAGCTTCTTCTGCTGCTGCTCGGTCTTTTCGACGGCGGCTTTGAGCTCGTCAATCTTCTCCTGGAGCGCGGCGACTTCTGCTGCGTTCTGCTCGATTTCGTTGTCGCTCACAGCCTGCGAGGCCTGATTCTTTTGCTGCTGTGCCTGCTTTTGAGACTGGCCCGCCGCGTCGGCCTTCTTCTGAGCCGCATCGTAGGCGGCCTGAGCGTCCTTGAGCTGCTTTGCCGACTCCTCTGCCAGCTGGGCAGCCGTCTTTACGACCGCTTGGTTGCCGGCGGCAACGGTGTTCTCTACAGAACTACCCCCCCCCCTGAACAGAATCGCCGTTATCTGCCGTCGGTGCGGCGATTGCCGCCAGCGGCGACATGAGCGGCTGAGCGATGAGGCCCGCCGTCAAAACGGTTGCGACGGCGCGGTTGGCAACGCCCTTGACGTTGACGGCCTTGGCCCGAGGCTCAAAGTGTTGTGGACTGTAGTTTGCCATGGCTTTCTCCCTTTGACACGGATGTATCCATACACTTCAAAATGTAGGAGCTGATTTTTGAATTCTGTTGCGCAACATTGGTCACCAGCGGATTTTTTGAAATTCGCGCTCTCGTGCTTCACAATTTCGTCACATATGTAGGAGCTGGTGCATCATATTCTTGCGGGATCGAATTGAGCCTGTGATTTGTATTTGCCCCCGCGTCATCCGCCCTATCGGATTCCGCATCAAGCAGGCACCCCGCCCGCCGCGGTGTAGAGTTAAGACAACGGGCGCGTTGCGCGGACCGCGCTGGAACGAGGTGGACATGGAACTCGACAAACAACAGATCAAGCGACTGCGCGAGCGTCATCATCGTCGTCACGGCATCCGCCCCGCTCATAGTGAGGCTGCCGAGCAGGCTGGTCGCTTTTTAAAGCGCGCGTTCAACATTCGCGAGGGACGCGCGCCCTATCACGTGATCCGCAAGCGTTTTGTAAACGGGGCGCGTCTGACTGGCTCCCACCTATGCATCCTGATCATCGCCATGTTGATCGCGAGCATCGGCCTCGATATCGACTCGGACATCGCCATCGTGGGCGCCATGCTCATCTGCCCGCTCATGGGCTCGGTTCTTGCCATGGCATACGGCATTGCCACGCTCGACCGCGAGATTACCGTCGAAGCCATCGCCAGCCTTGCGCTGCAGATGGCCTTTTGCCTGGTCACGTCCACGTTGTACTTTAAGCTCTCGCCCCTTGGCACCACCACAGCTGCCATCATCGACAATTCGACGCCGACTGTGTGGGACCTTGCCGTCGCGCTCGCGGGCGGCTTTGCGGGCGGGCTGGGCAACTCGCGCGATCAGGAGCCTTCGACGCTCATTGCCGGCGTAGCCGTGGCGACCGCGCTCATGCCGCCCCTGTGCGCGGCGGGCTATGGCATCGCCATCGCAAGCGGGTCGCTGTTTCTCTCGGCGCTCTACGAGTTTGGCATCAACGTGGTCTTTATCGCGCTGGCTGCCGAAGCCGTGCTGCTTCTTTTGCGCGTGCCGCTCAAGCGCGACCTCAACGGCGACGGCATTGTGACCGCCGAGGAAAATGCCGAGGTCGACGAGCTGTCACGCAAGGTGCGCCGCCGCATTATTGTGGGCACGGTGATCTTTGCCATCCCCTGCATTGTTATGACGGCGGGTTCCATTGGCTCGGCGCAGGCCGGCGTGCAGGACGGCTACGGCGTCACCGAAACCACGCGCGAGCTTGCGGCGGTGCTGCCAGGCTTTAAGGATTACACCGTCGCCGTCGAGACCTCGGCCACCGAAGGGGACGAGGAAGGCATTGTAGAGCGCGAAATCGTCGCCCATGTGACGACAAGCGAGGCGCTTGGGGCACACGACCGCCGCGTCGCCCGCAAGCTCATTGACCTCAACGTGCCCGAACTCGATCGCGTGGAGTTCGATGTGAAGTGATGCCGGCGCGGGATGAATGCTCGCACGGACGCAAGTTACGACGAGGCGCAGACGCGATACGGACACGAGCAAATTGCGGGGTGCAGTTCACACCCGAGCCCCGCTCGCTGTTTTATTGCCGTGAATCAGACGTCCGCATCGACATCGCCAGACTCCACCGTAAACGCCGGATCGGTGCTCACAAGATAAAATCGGGTCACCTTAGTATTTCTAATTAGGTAAATCTGCCCCTGATTGCGTCGGCGCGATATATACGCAACGTGAACCGTGCCGAATTCTTCGCCGTTTTCCTTCTTTAATACCAGGATATTGGGATCATCCGTACGCTTAAACTGCCCGTCTGTGCAGATTCCGTCTTTGTCGACCAGCTGCCATCGACAGTTGTCCTCCTCAAGAAAAGCCAGGGTTTCCCGACTCGTTTTGTCATCCCGACAGAAACCATCAATGGCAAACCCTTCGGAAGCGCATTCCTGCATATAGGATGTTTCTCGGCTTATAGCAAACAGCCCTGTAGCGCCCAAGAGCGCAGCTAGGCAGACCACTGCAAGGGCTATCGAAATAGCACGGCGACCCATGTTAGCCCAGCCGATAGTTGCTTAACGGAGCGTGAAACATACCTGGAACCTCCGATATCAGGGGGGACGTCGCCAGCAGGCTGGCGACAACTATATGTTTCTGACATCAAACCATATGGCTGCCACTCGCGGAGGGGGCATCGGCGAACGGCGTGTTTTCATACTCCATTGGTCAAACCTAAGCGCGGCCCTACAGCTCGTACTTGTACACGCGGTAGATATACTTTTCGGCTTCCATCTCGTAGGTGGCGATGGGCAGTCCTCAGCGATCATCTCGTCGTTTGGCAGATAGGTCACGCTGTGCTGGCCCGCGTTGAGCGAAAAATCGCCTTGGGCCTGCAGTAACTTGTCCTCAAAGCTCGAACCGGCCCAAAAATCGGGCAAGCCCACGGAAGGCTGTAGCAAGGTCATTTGCGCAACATATGTCCAGCAAAAACGGGTGGTAACCGGCACGGCTACCACCCGTTTGCCTCATATCTAGCCCAAAGCAGGCCAGTTACTTCTTAATGCCGCGTCCCAGACGCTCGGCGACCGATGCAACGGCCTCTTCGCTAGCCGGCCCGCAGCTCACGCAGCCGTCATGGGCACGCATCTGGCCGGTGACCTCGTCCATCGCGAGCGGTGCCACCTTCTCGAGCTTAAAGCCCTTGCCGGCGCGCATGTTCTCCTTGGCCACGCTGATCATGAGCTTAATGCGGTTGAGCTGGTTGACCTCGGACGCACCGGGGTCGTAGTCCACGGCCACGATATTGCTCTCGGGATGCTGGCGGCGCAGCTCCTTAATCACGGCCTTGCCCACCACATGGTTGGGCAGGCAGGCGAAGGGCTGCGTGCAGATGATGTTGGGGGCGCCGTGGTCGATCAGGTCGAGCATCTCAGCCGTGAGGAGCCACCCCTCGCCCATGTTGTTGCACACCGAAAGCACCGTGCGGGCCTTGTCGGCCATGGTGCCGATGCGCTCGGGCGCCTCAAAGCGGCGTGACTTCTCGAGCAGCTCTTCCACCGGCGTGCGCATCCAGTCCACGAGCTTGATGAGCGCCTGCATACCAGCGCGCGTGGTAGCAGAGCTTCCCAGCTCGTCCTTCTGCAGCTCGGCATTACTCATGGAGTACAGGAAGAAATCGAGCAGGCCCGGCACCACGGCCTCGCAGCCCTCGCGCTCGATGACATCGACCACGTGGTTGTTGGCCGTAGGGTGGAACTTGACCAAGATCTCACCGACCACGCCCACGCGCGGCTTGGTGCCCTCGCCTACGAGCGGCATGGTGTCGAACGCGCGGATGGCCTCGCGGCACAGCTTGGTGTAGTTGTGGCGGTTGAACTTGGGCGCCAGCTTGCGGGCTCGTGCCATGTACTCCTCGTAGAGCGCGTTGGCGGCACCGGGCGTTGCCTCGTACGGGCGGCAACGATAGAGCATCTGCATCATCACGTCGCCAAAGAGTACCGCGTAGACCGCCTGCTTAAGCAGCGCCGGCGTCAGCTTAAAGCCGGGGTTGTCTTCGCCGAGCGCCACAGCCGAAAGCGAGATCACCGGAATCTCGGGGTGACCGCTCTCGCGCAGCGCCTTGCGGATGAGTGCGATGTAGTTGGTGGCACGGCAGCCGCCGCCGGTCTGGCTGATAACCACGGCCGTCTTGGACAGGTCGTACCGACCGCTCTCAATGGCCTCCATAATCTGGCCCGTCACCAGAATCGACGGATAGCAGATGTCGTTGTTCACGTAGCGCAGGCCGGCCTCGACGGCATCGTGATCGGTCGAGGGCAGCAGCTCCAAGTTGTAGCCGGCACCGCGGAACACCTCTTTGACCAGGTCAAAGTGAATCGGCGCCATCTGCGGGCACAGGATGGTGTAGCCCTCGTCGCGCATCTGCTCGGTAAAGGGTACCTTGGGCCACGCGGTCGAAGCACTCTCGCGCTGCGCCTCAAACGTGTACTTGCGGCTCGCGAACGCGGGGGCATCCGTGGAGGGCGTCACCGGCGCGGCATCGCCCTGCTCGTAAGCCTCGCCCGCGGCCGTGGCCTCGGCCAGACGCTCGGCCTCCTGGTCCTTGAGCGCGGCCATGAGCGAGCGGATGCGAATGCGCGCGGCACCCAGGTTGGACACCTCGTCGATCTTGAGCACGGTGTAGATCTTGCCGCTGGCCTCCAGGATCTCCTGCACCTGATCGGTGGTCAGAGCGTCCAGGCCGCAGCCGAAGGAGTTGAGCTGGATCAGGTCCAGATCGTTGCGCATGGTCACAAAACGGGCGACGGCGTAGAGGCGGCTGTGGTACATCCACTGGTCGACGACGCGGATGGGGCGCTCGGGCTTCACCAGGTGCGCAAGCGAATCCTCGGTAAAGACCGCAAAGCCAAAGCTCGAGATAAGTTCGGGCAGGGCATGGTTGATCTCGGGGTCGTTATGGTAGGGACGACCGGCGAGCACGATGCCGTGACCGCCGTGGTCCTCGACCCACTTAAGAGCCTCCTCGCCCATGGTCTGGATGTCCTCGTGGAAACGCGCATCGGCCTCAAAGGCAGCGTTGACGGCGGCATCGACCTCGGAGCGCGTGATCTTGGGTCCACGCACGCGACCGCGACCAGCTTGCGCATCGGCCACACGGTCGACGGCAAGCACCTGATACAGACGGCGCTTGAGCTCGGTCTTGTCGTGATACGGCACAAACGGATACAGGAACTCGATGTTCTGCTCGCGGATCTCATCGATGTTGAGCGCCAGCGCCGTGGGGTAACTCATAACGATGGGGCAGTTATAGCAGTTGCCAGCCGTCGGATCCTCCTTGCGCTCCCAGCGCACGCACGGCATCCAGATGAAGTCGACGTCACGGTCGATGAGGTTCATCACGTGGCCGTGGCTCATCTTGGCCGGATAGCACACGCTCTCGGACGGCATGGACTCGATGCCCGCCTGGTAGGTCTTCTTGCTCGACTGGTCGGACAGCTGCACGCTAAAGCCCAGGCGCGTAAAGAACGCGTGCCAGAAGGGGTAGTTCTCGTACATGTTGAGTGCGCGCGGGATACCCACGGTGCCGCGCGGGGCCTCGTCGGGGCTCAGCACCTCGCGGTTAAACAGCAGCTCGTTTTTCTTTTTGAAGAGGTTGGGGGCTTCGGTCTTTTGCTTTTTGTGGCCGGCACCCTTCTCGCAGCGGTTACCGGTAATGAAGCGCCTGCCGCCGCCAAAGTCGTTGACGGTGAGCTGGCAGTTGTTGGAGCAACGGCCGCAGCGGACATGCTTTTGCGTCACGGTGAGGTGCGCGATGTCCTCGGCAGAAAGAATGGTCGAAATGCCATCGGCGCCGGCGCGATCGCGGGCGAGCAGGGCCGCACCGTAGGCGCCCATGCAGCCGGCGATGTCGGGGCGCACGGCGTGAACGCCGGTGAGCTGCTCAAACGCACGCAGCGTGGCATCGGACATAAAGGTGCCGCCCTGGACGATCACCTGACTGCCGATCTCCTTGGGGTCGCGCAGCTTAATGACCTTGAACAGGGCATTCTTAATGACGGAATAGGACAGGCCGGCCGCGATGTCACCCACCGTGGCGCCTTCCTTTTGCGCCTGCTTGACGCGCGAGTTCATAAAGACCGTGCAGCGGCTGCCCAGGTCGACGGGGGCCTTGGCATGGATGGCGGCGTCGGCGAACGCGCGCACGTCCATGTTCATGGAGACAGCGAAACTCTCGATAAAGCTGCCGCAGCCCGACGAGCAGGCCTCGTTGAGCATGATGTGCTCGATGACACCGTCCTTGACGCGCAGGCACTTCATGTCCTGGCCGCCGATGTCCAGGATAAACTCGACGCCGGGCAGGAATGCCTTGGCGCCGCGCAGGTGCGCAACGGTCTCGATCTCGCCGGAATCGGCCTTGAGGGCCTCGATGAGCAGCGCCTCGCCGTAGCCCGTAGTGGTCACGTGGCCGATGGTGCAGCCCGCGGGAATGTGGTTGTAGAAATCGGCCATGATGACCTTGGCCGTGCCTAGGATGTCGCCGTTGTTGTTGCCGTACCAGGTGTGCAGCAGCTGACCGTCCTCGCCCACGAGTGCGGCCTTCATGGTGGTGGAACCGGCGTCGATGCCAATGAACACGCGGCCGGTGTAGCCGTCGAGCTTGCCCTTGGGGACGACTTCCTGGTCGTGGCGGGTTTTGAACTCAGCAAAGTCCTCGTCGGTGGCAAAGAGCGGATCCAGGCGCTCGACCTCGGCACCCTGCGTGTCGCCTAAGCTGTCGATAGCCTCGATGAGCTGCGGGAACGTGCTGAGCTTGTTGGACTCGTGCGCCATGGCGGCGCCGCTCGCCACAAACAGGTGGGCGTTTTGGGGCACGATACGATGCTCCTCGTCCAGGTTGAGCGTGAGGTAGAAGCGGTGGCGCAGCTCGGAGAGATACCGCAGCGGGCCGCCCAGGAAGGCGACGTTGCCGCGAATGGGACGGCCGCACGCCAGGCCCGAGATGGTCTGGGTCACAACGGCCTGGAAGATGGAGGCGGCCACGTCTTCGGGGCGGGCGCCCTCGTTGAGGAGCGGCTGCACATCGGTCTTGGCAAAGACGCCGCAACGACTAGCGATGGGATAGATGGTGGTGGCGTTGGCCGCGAGCTCGTTGAGGCCGCTCGCGTCGGTGTGCAGCAGGGTTGCCATCTGGTCGATGAACGCGCCCGTACCGCCGGCGCAGGTGCCGTTCATGCGCTGCTCGATGCCGTTGTCAAAGTAGATGATCTTGGCGTCCTCGCCGCCCAGCTCGATGGCGACATCGGTGGCCGGGATAAGGGTCTCGACGGCACGCTTGCTGGCGATGACCTCCTGGACAAACTCCAGGTCGAGCCACTGGGACAGCAGCAGGCCGCCCGAGCCGGTAATGGCGCAGGTCATCTGGGCCGTCGGCAGCACGGTCGCAGCACCCTCGAACAGGTCGCGGGCGCAAGCGCGGACGTCGGTGTGGTGACGCTGGTACTTGGCGTAGACGATCTGGTTGTCGTCGTTGAGCACGGCGAGCTTAACGGTGGTGGAGCCTACGTCGATGCCCAGGTGCAGGTTGCCGCGGGCGGCCTCGGGGTTGAAGATCGCGCCTTCGGGGGCGTGGGCGGCGGCTACGGGCTCAGCGGCGGTGGCGGGCTCGCTAGCGATGGACGTCTCCCCTGCCGCGTTCTTGGCATCGGCAACTGCCTCGACAACTTTCTCGGCTGCCGCGGTCGCGGCCTTCTGCGCGGCGTTCACCACGGCGGGCGCGGCCTCGCGTGCGGCAGCAACCATACGATCCTTGATGCCCTCGACGAGTTTGCTCATCTGTCTCTCCTCTTAGTTGTTGGACTCGACGGTTGCGGCGGTGTCGGCCGCGTCCTCGAGCTGCAAGTTCAATAGCTTCATGCCGTATTCCGGCACGTTGATATCAATGGGTTGGCCATACAGGTCGCCGGGACGCACAAAAGCGAGCACCGTCATAATGCGCGCCATGGCCTCGGGCGATTCGGTGAGCCCACGCTCAAACCAGCGCTGAATCATGCCGACCTCGGCACTCACGACGTAGGTGACGTAGTAGTCAAAGAACGTACCCAGCGCCAGGCCCAAAATACCCGTCTGCGCACGCGGCACCACAGCCTCACGCGCGGTGTCGATAATCCTTTTAATGAAGGCCTGGTCGCCGCCCGGACCCAGCAGCGCACCGATTAAGTCGCGGTTGGCCGCAAGATAACGCAGCAGCTCAACCGAACCGGGCGCCGGCTCGAGCTCGTCGATATTGTGATAGAGATCAGGCAGCTGAGCTGCGGTGATGAGCTCAATGCGCTCACGGATCTCGGCCAGCAAGCCATCCTCGATTTGATTGATAAAGTCGGGAATATCGCGATAGTGCGAATAGAACGTGCGGCGCGTAAGGCCAGCACGCTCGGTGAGCGACGCGACATTAATGCGCGAAAGGTCGCCGCTTTCGGCAAGCTCGCTGGCAAGTGCCTGGCGAAGGGCACGCTGCGAGCGAAGGGATCGGCGGTCGCATTTCTCGAGCTGGGACAAGCGTCCTCCTTGTTACTCAGCCTGTGCGCTATTGCACAGTGCGAGTATTATTGCACACCGTGTGTATCAACACGTAAAGGCAATATTTGGATGTGACGAGGGGGCAGTCCCTTTGTCACATTATTCGATGACGGTGCGGGAGTTTTGCTTGCGCATGGTGGCGAGCATGTGTTTGGGGACGGCATGGACCATGCAGCTGCCGATGGTCACGCTCGCGGCGGCCTTAGCTGCATCGCTAGCGTTTTTGGTCGCGTAGCTGTGGCGGAAGCGTTTGAGCATGGCGATATCGTTGCCGCCGTCGCCGTAGACCGCAACCTCGTCCTCGGCAATGCCGTAGTAGCCCGCCAGCCAGGCCACGCTCTCGCCCTTGTTGCATGCCACGTCCGTGATCTCGAACATCACCGGATCGAACGGCGCGTTGACCACACGGTCCGAGCGCTCGGCAAGATACGCCTTAAGGTCACGCTCCAGCTCGGGCGAGGTCACGCGACAGTTGATCTTGCATACATCGTGACGCAAGATATCGCCGATCGACTGGTCGAAATACTGTTCCTCGTGATACCCGCCGCGCGCACGCATGCCGCGCATCACAATACGCTTGATGGGGCTGTCCTTTTTAAAGCCCGCCTGATGCATCTCGAACGATCCGCTCGAAAACATGCCGTCGGGCGTGGAGCAGTCAAAACAGATATCCGGAAACTCCTTGAGCAGCTCCTCGGTGATCTGCGGATCGATGGTCCAGGTCTTGAGCACCTCGCCATGACTGTCGCGCACGATGGAGCCGTTAGAGCAGCAGGCATCGAGCGCCAGCCCCGTAAAGCCATGCTCGCCGATCGGCAGCGTCGAGCGTCCGGTCGCGGGAACCACATGCAGGCCGGCCTCGGTCAGCTCGCGAATGGCACGGCGGATGGTCCCATCCGCCTCGTGCAGGGCGTTCAGCAGCGTTCCGTCTAAGTCACTCGCGAACATCTTGATCATGGGCGTGCCTCTCCTTCGTCTGCACGATATTGTAGACGAAGGAGAGGCATGCCCAAACAATGCCGTCCCGGCGCGGCGGACCACTGCCTCCGCAAATTCACGGTGCCCCAGCGCGTCAAGACAATCGCCGCAAGCGATTTTTCAGACGATAAAACAGCACCGTCGTCAACGTCAGCACCGCCAACATGGCTGCGAATACAATCGCTGGTGTCCATCGATCATATGCAACCCCGTACGTCAATTGGCCGATAGGTGTTGCGCAGGAAAGGACCATGTAAACGACCGAAAGCACTTTTCCGCAGAGCTCAGTCGGCGCTACCCGCTGAACAAACGCGATGATTTCAACCGACGTAATGCTCGCCCACACCATGACCCATGCCGAACCAACCGCAAACACGGTGAACACGCATACATCTACGCCGAACAGCAGCGTAACAATAATCGGCGCGACTCCAAAACAGATCATCGCAACATATCGACATATGCCATTGAAAGAAAAACGATGCGGCCAAATGCCGACCAAGCCACTGCCGGTAAGACCACCCAGGCCCAGAGCAACCTCAACTATCCCAACGCAGGACGATTGCATGCCGAGATGCTTTGTAACAATAATGGGAGCGCCAATCGTTAGCCCAACCAACGCAAGGTTCAAAACTGCCGCAAGCAAAATCACAGCGACCAATGATGCATTTTGCAACAGATACCGAATCGACTCCCGAAAATCGTTTCGGCATGTCGTACGAGTCGCGCCGTCTCCCATCGTTTCAGATGAGGCATTTTGCTTGAGTACGCCACCAAACAACAGAGCTGAAATCGCAAACGTTACCGACGCGATTGTGCAAAGAGCATCGATGCCAAAGCACCCATAGACTGCCGTCCCGACCACAGGACCCAAGATATTGCTCACCATGGTCACCTGCGAAACCAATGCAGTGGCCCGCTCAACCTTCTTTTCACCCGCCATGCGCACCGCCTCAATTTGGAGTATTGGCTTTAGCAGCGATTGAGCGCCATATTGAACACAAAGTATCGCTACTACGACGACCGCAAGAGGCAATGAGTGCTTCATGGGGATAGACAGCAGTGATGCAGTCATCAGAGCAATGCCGAGGGCCACGAGGGCCTCGCGATGTCTTCCCCTATCCGCCAAGATTCCGCCAATCGGAGTTGCGAGTACGCCGGGTATGAACGCTATCGCCACGGCGGCGCCATATAACGTTGACGATCCGCTGCAATCGAACAAGTAAAGCGGATACGCAAAGCACAGCGCCAACAGCATCGAATACGTGCACAGCTGCGCAACCAGAAGTTCCGCGAGCCTGATTGACCGCACTGTTTTTGATTTCAACGAGACGCCGACGTCTCTCAGCCCAGCCATAAGTCCGCCCCCATACATACCGCTAGTATGTATTTATCGACTTGAAAAGGGCAGCCGGAGCTGCCCGTTCAAATCTATTACATACCGTTGGTATCTATATTACCACCCGGCGCGGTCCCATACGTCCCAAATCTGCGCCGTTGTCTGGAGCACTTCCTCGCCCAAATCGAGTCCCACCGCAGAGGCCATCTGCGCCAAACATTGAGCGCGAGCGAGCATTCGATCCTTGGTCTCAAGCGGACGGAACAGCGGCAGCAGCCAGAGATTCGCTAGCAACGATACGGCCTCCGCCGCTTCGCGCGGGCATTCGCACGCAATGGAGCCGTCGGCGATGCCCTCCTCGATCACTGGCAAGAGACAGCCATCGGCTGACTCGTCAAACGAGCCCTGGTACTGCATCGCCAGTAGACGCGAGCTTTTTACCGGATCCGCCGCAGGATGTATGCGTGCCCATAGCTCAATTTGCGGAACAACGGACTCGGGCGCGTACAGCCGCCTGAGCTTTTGGGCTCCGGTCATATTACCGACGCCAAGCATCGAGCGGCGGTGCTCAACAATCGGAGTCATCGCCCGATCAAACGCGGCGTTGAAAATCTCTTCTTTGCTCTTAAAGTGATGATAGACAGCGCCCTTGGTCATGCCGTCGAGACGGTCAACGATATCTTGAATACTCGTCCCCTCATAACCCTGTGCGCAGAATAGCTCCAGTGCCGCGTCGAGAATCTTCGCGACCGTCTCCTCGGGATATTTATTGCGACCCATAATCCGCCCATCCGCAACGCAAGTCTTGTGCCTCATTGCAGCATTTTAACGTTGCGGATGGCAGACGGTCGATTCTACACCGCGGCCGGGCCGTGTTCGCCGGTGCGAATGCGGATGACTTCTTCGACCGGCTCGACCCAAATCTTGCCGTCGCCGACGGCACCGGTGCGGGCGGCATTGCAGATGATGTCGACAATGCCGTCGACGTGCTCATCGGCGCAGATAAGGGTGAACTGCACCTTAGGGATCGTGTTGACAAGCAACTCGTTGCCGCGCACGTATTCCTTCCAGCCATGCTGTGAGCCGCAGCCCTGCACCTGGTTGATAGTCATACCGCGAACATCGGCAGCAAACAGCGCGTCTTTAAGAACCTCAAGCTTCTCCTGGCGCACGATAGCCGTAATTTTCTTCATAGTGAATTCCTCTCTTCAATAAAAGAAATGAATTGTCCTTCACATGGCACGGGTTTTCCAGGTGCCGCAAACCAACCTCAGAGATCAATAAGTTCAACTGACTGGTCTTAGCAGGTTTCCCAAGTGCCGCAGATTGCCGTGAAAGAGGAGCGAAGCGTACTTAAGTACGTGAGCGACGATTGAACGGCAAGGTGCGGTGCTTGGGGAAGCTGCTAATCGAGTCCGGAGAAAGAAGGATAGGCGCTCTCGCCGTGCTGACTGGCATCCAAGCCCAGCGCCTCATCGGCCTCGTCCACGCGCAGGCTGCCGCGGAACAGCGCCTTGACCACCGCGGCAATCACCAAGTCGAGCACCAGCACAATAACGACCGTCACCACAATGCCCAGGATTTGCGAGATGAGCAGCGACATGTCACCCGTGTAAAACAGGCCGCCCTTACCGGTCCACGAAAGCTCCGGCACGCAGAACAGGCCCGTGAGCACGCCGCCCAAGATGCCGCCGATACCATGGCAGCCAAACGCGTCGAGCGCATCGTCGTAGCCGAACTTGGTCTTGAGATGGCTGATGGCCAGGTAACAGACGGGAGAGACGATCAGGCCCATGACCAGCGCCGCCCACGGCTCGACAAAGCCCGCGCCCGGCGTGACCACCACAAGGCCCGCAACCAGACCGGTGCTGGCGCCCACCAGCGTGGGACGACCGGTGTGCACGCGCTCGACGGCAAGCCACGAGACCATGCCCGCCGCGCTGGCCGTCACGGTGTTGAGGATGGCGAGCGCCGCCACGGCGTCGGCCTTAAACTCGCTGCCGCCGTTAAATCCAAACCAGCCAAACCAAAGCAGGCCGGCGCCCAGTGCCACAAACGGCACGTTATGCGGACGGTAGCTCATCATGCCAAAGCCGCGACGACGGCCGAGCATTAAGCAGAGAATCAGGCCCGTAAGACCGGACGAAATGTGCACCACGTCGCCGCCGGCAAAGTCGAGCGCTCCGATGATGTCGCCGATAAAGGAGCCATCGCCGCCCCAAACCATGCGGGCGAGCGGCGCGTAAACCACGAGCAGCCAAATGCCCAGGAAAGCCGTCATGACACCAAACTTAACGCGACCTGCCAGGCTGCCCGTGACGATAGCGGCGGTGATCATGGCAAACGCCATCTGGAAGGCGATGTTGATGATCTGAGGATAGACGGCACCGTCCGTGGCATTGCCCTCGGCCGCCTGCAGCACCTGGTTGAGCACCGGTAGGCACAGCAACTGGTCAAGGCCTCCAATAAACGGGCTGGAACCGTCGCCGCCGTAGGCCAGCGACCAGCCAGCAACAATCCACAGTACACCAACCAGGCCAATGGCGCCAAAGCACATAAGCATGGTGTTGATGACATTTTTGCGCCTGGACAGGCCGCCATAGAAAAACGCCAGACCCGGTGTCATTAAAAACACGAGCATGGTGCAGATGAGCATAAACGTTGTCGATCCCGTATCGTACATTCGCTCCCCCTTTGTCGCATGAACGTTGTCGGCGCTCATGATGCGGCCGAGGGGCAACTGGTGTAGACCAGATACGGCGTTGTTAAACGCTGCGTTGTCGAATGGAAACGGTGCCGCAATCTTGGAAACGGCGCGGCAACGGGCGCGAAACGAACGGGAAATACGCGAGCAAGGAAGCCGCAAACACGCCCGTCCCGGCTAGCGGCGGAACAGCTCGCGGGCTCGGTCGCGGAGGTCGGTAGCTCGGATGACGCCCTCGTAGCGATTGATGCGCAGACGCGGGAAGGCGTTAAAGAAGCGTAGGTCGCGGCGGCTGAGCGACACACTCGGCACCGGACGGCTCATGCGCTTGCCGGCAAGGCGACGACTGAGCGACGGACGCGGCATGCTCGGCGCGACATCGGCAACGCGGCGGGCAGCGAGCGCCAGGCCGCGAGCACCATCCGAGATAAACGTCGGCATCGAAGCCTTCTCGCGCAGGGCATCGAGCGCCGCGTCGCCCAGCTCGGCCAGCCAAGCGTTAACGGCACGACCGCGGATATGCGTCTGCGCCACCGAGTCGATCGCCGAATCGGGAATACGTTCGAGCATAGAGTCGGAGGCGTCGGCAAGCGACTCATTGATGCGGTCGGCAAGGTCGGCACGCACACGCTCAAGCTGATCGGACAGGCGGCGCCAGCTGGCCAACGAGCACACCGCATCGACCATCATCGCGACCGCGACGATAAAGGCGGACAGCCGCACAATCAGCACCGGCAGATGGCCAAGCAGCCCCAGCAATGCCGGCTCCACTAAACGGCAAATACACAACGCACCCAAGCCAAACGCGCAGGCCCAGTACAGGCAGATGCGTCCGTGCAGGTTAAACGGCAGATGCGAGTAATCCCAAAACCGGGCACCCGTCGTTTTTTCCAACAGCACGCCCACACTATATTCGATCACGCTGCATACGAGCGCGGCAGCGACAAACTGGCTCGAGGCGTCTGGGATTCCACGCAGCAGCAACCAGCACGCGATGCCGCCCGCACCGTAGATGGGACAACACGGCCCTAGCAAAAAGCCGCTGTTGGCAAAGCGTCCGTGGTTGAGCATGGCGCAGACTGTCGACTCCCATACCCAGCCGCAAAAACCGTAGAAGGCAAACGAGAGTACCAGCGCCGAGAGCGGACAGGCGGCAAGCGTCGCGCCGTCAAATGCCATGTCGATCGCGGTTCCCACCGTCTACCCTCTCCTCTTTTCGTTCGATTCGCTGCTCACGTCATCGTCCGCCCTGTCTTTGCGCGGCAGACGGCCGGCAATCGTCTCGCGCAGCGCGCACCATTTATCCGCCAGGCACACAATCCATGCCTCGCGACACGTCGGCGGCACCGGTACCAGCGGAAACATATGGCGCGCGATGATATTCCGCTCGCGCGACGTCAGCTCAAAATCCTCTTCGGCACGCGCCAGGGCAAAAAACGGATGCCGAAAGCCATGCAGTCGATGGCTTGGGTCGGGATCGTGCCAGTCATAGAGAAAGTAATCGTGCAGCAGGGCCCCGCGCAGCAGCGACAAGCGGTCGACGGAGATACCGACGCGGCCCAGGCGCTCGGCAAAGGACAGACTTGCCCGCGCCACCGAGGTCACATGCGTATACACCGTCACATCGCCATGCTGGATAAACTCGCGCGTCAGGTCCAGACGGCCCGCCTGTGCCAGTTGACGGGCAGCATGGTCTACTTCGCACGCGATTTTCTCGGCACGAACAGTATCGGACATGCGGCCTCCTTCCGGCGGCGCTCGGCGGCAAGCCACAGCCTGCACGCAATGAATAAAATCATCATGGAACTTATCAGTATGGCATCGGACAAAACGTTTTGCCCCACCAGTTGGCGAATTACCGCGCCGCCGTCACATATCAAACGCCAAAATGTGCGAGACTGTCTTGTGCAATTGTGCCGGCCGAGGGAGTGCCGGCGCACGATTCGCATGGAGTAACCCACAACGATGCTGCTTACGCAAACGACAACGCCCGAGGACGTCAAGGCTCTCGATCGCGCCGAGCTTCCGCTGCTCTGCGGCGAGATCCGCCACGCCATCCTCGAAAGCTCCGCCGCCGTCGGCGGGCACGTTGCCCCCAACCTGGGCGTCGTTGAGCTTACGGTTGCGCTTCATCGCGTGTTTAACTCCCCCGCCGACAAAATTGTCTTTGACGTGTCGCACCAGACCTATGCCCACAAGGCGCTGACTGGGCGCGCGTACACTTATATCGACCCGGCACGCTACGGCGAGGCCTCTGGCTTTGCCAATCCCGACGAGTCCGAACACGACCTGTTCGCCATGGGCCACACCTCCACATCGGTGAGCCTGGGCTGCGGCTTGGCGCACGCTCGTGACCTGGCGGGCGATGCGTACAACGTCATCACCATCATTGGCGACGGTTCGCTTTCGGGCGGTCTGGCGTTTGAGGGCTTTAACAATGCCGCCGAGCTCGACAGCAACCTGATCATCATCGTCAACGATAACGACCAGTCCATTGCCGAGAACCATGGCGGCCTGTATCGCAATCTGGCCGAGCTGCGCGCCAGCAACGGCACCTGTGAGCGCAACGTTTTCCGCGCGATGGGGCTCGACTACCGCTATCTGGACGCCGGTAACGATGTGTTGGCCCTAGTCGACGTGCTGCAGGAACTGCGCGATATCGATCATCCCATCGTGCTGCACGTCTCCACCGCGAAGGGCAAGGGCTTTGAGCCGGCCCAGAGCGACCCCGAGCGCTGGCATCATGTAGGTCCGTTTGACATGGCGACTGGGCGCAAGCTCTGCCCGGGCCATCCGAGCGAGCCTGCGCCGCGCACCTATGCCGACATTACGGGCGAGGCCCTGAGCGCTGCCATAGAGCGCGATCCGCAGGTTGTGGGCATCACGGCCGCAACGCCCTACATCATGGGCTTTACGCCCGAGCTTCGCGCCGCGGCAGGCAAGCAGTTTGTTGACGTGGGCATTGCCGAGGAGCACGCCGTGACCTTTGCCACCGCGCTTGCGCGCTCGGGCGCCAAGCCAGTCTTTGGTGTGTACGGCACGTTTTTGCAGCGCGCCTACGACGAGCTGTGGCACGACCTGTGCCTCAACGACGCCCCCGCAACCATCCTGGTATTTGGCGCGTCGATCTTTGGCACCACATCCGAGACGCATCTCTCGTTCTTTGATATTTCCATGCTGGGCGGTCTTCCCAACATGCACTACTTGGCGCCGGCCTGCATGGAGGAATATCTGTCCATGCTGAGCTGGTCGCTCGATCACCGCGAGCATCCTGTGGCGATTCGCGTGCCCGGCATTGGCCTGGTAAGCCGCCCCGACTTGGCGCCTGCCGAGGACGCCGATTACGGTGTCGCGCGCTACAACGTGGTGCGCCAGGGCCGCGACGTGGCCGTGCTCGCGCTCGGCGATTTCTTTGAGCTGGGCGAGCGTGTGGCAAACCGCTTGGCAGCCGAATACGGTATCGAGGCCACGCTCGTCAACCCTCGCTTTGCAACCGAGCTTGACCGCGAGTTCCTCGACAGCCTTGCCGCCGAGCATCGCGTTGTCGTCACCCTCGAGGACGGCATCTTGGACGGCGGTTGGGGCGAACGCGTCGCGTGCTACTTGGCCTGCACGCCCGTGCGCACGCGCACCTTCGGCATCGCCAAGGGCTTCCCCGACCGCTACGACCCCAACGAGCTGCTCGCTCAGAACGGCATGACGGTCGAGAACATGGCCGCCGAGGCCGTAAGGCTACTCAACGAGTAAAAAACCTCCGCAAGGGAAGCACCCATGCGGAGGTTTTTATTTTCGCGGCGCGAAAAACGAATAGCCGTTCATACGCGATCTCCATACTTATATATGCGTCGCGCTGCCGCCATTATAGCGACCGCCGCGAGCGACCACCCCGTCCGCGAAACGCCGTCTCAGCAGCAATAACCGACGTTTCCCAGATAAAACCTACCAAAATAGACCTGTCCCTTTTTGGTAGGTAGAATAACCTATAAGACAAGTATGTTTCTGAGTTATTTCGTGTTGACCCATTTGAGCGGGATGGGGTATAACTCTACTCAACCGCTAGGGATTTTATTGAGAAAGGTGTTCTCCTATGAGCAAGAACCTCTCCCAGCAGGTCGTTCTCGACCGCCGCGGCTTTGTCGCCGCCACCTTCGCAACCGTCGCCGGCCTTGGTCTTGCCGGCTGCTCTGACACCAGCGCCGAGGCTGACAAGGGTTCCGCCGCTGGCTCCTCCAAGAGCTCCGAAGATACCGAGGCTTCCACCACGCTCGACGCCAAGGCATTCGACAAGCTCGTCGACAACGGCCCCAAGGCCGATGACGATGTCATCGCCGCCAGCACCTGGGCCACAGCCGTCAAGGACGCCGGCGTCTTTAAGATCGGTGGCGTTCAGACCTCCACGCTCTTCTCCCTCCTCAACGAGAAAGACGGTCAGACCCGTGGCTTCGATGCCGGCATCGCGCAGCTCCTGTCCAACTACATTCTGGGCGAGAACAAGATCGAGATCACCCAGGTGACCTCGGACACGCGCGAGTCCGTCCTGCAGAACGGCCAGGTCGACGCTGTCTTTGCCACCTACACCATCACCGACGAGCGCAAGAAGCTCGTCTCCTTCGCCGGCCCCTACTACTACACCCAGCAGGCTATCCTGGTGCTCGCCGATAACGACGACATCAAGGGCGTCGACGACCTAGCCGATAAGAACGTCGCCGTCCAGTCCGGCTCCAACGGCCCCGCCATCCTGGAGGAGTTCGCCCCCAAGGCCAGCCAGCAGGAGTTCAAGACCGACGAGGAGGCACGTCAGGCACTCCAGCAGGGCCGCGTCGATGCCTACGTCATCGACAACAACATGCAGCAGAGCGCCCTGGTCCGCGAGCCCGGCAAGTACAAGATTGCCGGCAAGCCCTTCGGCAGCAAGGAGCCCTACGGCATCGGCCTGCCGCTCGATTCCGACGGTGTCGCCTTTGTCAACGACTTCCTTAAGAAGATCGAGGATGACGGCACCTGGACCGAGCTGTGGCAGATCTGCATTGGCGACCGTACGGGCGACACCAATGTTCCCGAGCTGCCCGAGATCGGCGCCTAGGCAGCGAGCCTAGTAACGGCCGCTACGAAACCATACGGAAACGCACGATGCGCTTTATTGCGCTAAACTGTTTCCTCACTGAGTTGTCGGGGCTTCCGTACACACGGGAGCCCCTTTCCTTACCGGCGGGAGGTCCGCATGAGTCTCTCCGAGCTCTGGTCGCTCTATGGTCAGAACTATATCGACGCGCTGCTAGCAACCTGGGGCATGACGCTTGAGTCGTTTGCCATCGCCATGGTGCTGGCCGTCGCCGTCACCGTGATGCGCGTGTCGCCGCTCAAGCCGCTGCGCGTCTTTGGCGACCTGTATGTCCAGGTCTTCCGTAACATCCCCGGCATCGCGCTGCTCATTATCGTCGTCTACGCGCTGCCGCCGCTCAAGGTCGTCCTGCCCTACCGCACCTGCGTCATCGTCGCCACAGTGCTCTTGGGTTCTGCCTTTGGCTCCGAGAACTTTATGAGCGGCATCAACACCGTCGGTGTCGGCCAGGTGGAAGCCGCCCGCTCGCTGGGCATGAGCTTCAGCCGTATCCTCGCCAAGATCGTGATTCCGCAGGCGCTGCGCTCGAGCGTGCTGCCCATGACCAACCTCTTTATCGCCGTCATGCTCACCACCGCGCTCGGCAGTCAGGTGCCGCTTAAACCGCAGGAGCTCACCGGCGTGGTGAGCTACATCAACACGCGCTCGCTTGGCGGCGTCGCCGCGTTCTTTATCTCGGCGCTCGGCTACCTGGGCACGGCCTTTGTGGTGAGCCACATTGGCAACTATATCGATAAGAAGGTGAGGATCCTCCGATGAGCAAGCACTCCACCTCCGCGCTCACCATGCGCGATGCGCTCTACGAGGCTCCCGGCCCCAAGATGCGCGCCAAGATTCGCGTCGGCACCGCCATCTCACTTGTTGCCGTGGCCGCGCTCATCGCTCTGGTACTGCAGCGCTTTTATGTGACCGGCCAGCTTTCGGTCCATTACTGGTACTTCTTTACGCACCTCACCACCTGGAAGTTCCTGCTTGCCGGTTTTGAGGGCACGGTAAAGGTCGCGCTCACCGCCGGCGCCATCGCGCTGGTACTGGGCTTAGCCCTCATGCTCGGCCGTACCAGCGACATCAAGCCGCTGCAGCTGGTCTGCCGCGTGCTCACCGATTTCTTCCGTGGCGTGCCGAGCCTTCTGTTCATCTACTTCTTCTTTTTGGTGCTGCCCCAGTACAAGATCGCACTGCCGTCGTTTTGGATGCTCACGCTTCCCGTCGCGCTCGCTGCGGCCGGCGTACTGGCCGAGATCTTCCGTGCCGGCGTCAACGCCGTGCCGCGCGGTCAGGTCGAGGCCGCCCAGGCGCTCGGTCTCTCCAAGGCTAAAATCACCTTTAAAATCGTGTTGCCGCAGGCTATTCGATTTATCATTCCGTCGTTGATTTCACAGCTTGTAGTCGTAGTCAAAGACACCACCGTCGCCTACGTGGTGAGCTACCCCGACCTCATGCAAAATGCCCGCGTGCTCATTACCAACTACGACGCCCTCTTGTCGGTCTATCTGGTGATCGCGGTTATCTACATCCTCATCAACGTCGCGATCAACAAGGCCGCTGTCTACGTTTCGCACAAAACCGGCGCGACCATCATCCGCTAACGCTTTACCATTTCGAGTCATAAGGAGCCGAGCACCATGGCACAGAGCACCTCTTCCACCGGCAATCAGCCGCTGATCGAGCTCAGACACGTCGATAAGCACTACGGCGATCTGCACGTCCTCAACGACATCAATCTCTCGGTCGACCGTGGCGAGGTCGTCGTCGTGATCGGTCCCTCGGGCTCGGGCAAGTCGACCATGTGCCGCACCATCAACCGCTTGGAGACCGTCGACTCGGGCGAGATTCTCATCGAGGGCGAGCCCCTGCCGCAGGAAGGCAAGGATCTTGCCCGCATGCGCGCCGAGCTGGGCATGGTGTTTCAGCAGTTCAACCTATTCGCACATATGACGGTGCTGCAGAACGTCATGCTGGGACCGGTCGACGTGCTGGGCGTCTCCAAGGACGAGGCCCGCGAGCGCGCCATGGACCTGCTGAGCCGCGTAGGCGTTGCCGAGCAGGCCGATAAGGTGCCCGCACAGCTTTCGGGCGGCCAGCAGCAGCGCGTGGCCATCGCCCGTTCTCTTGCCATGCAGCCCAAGGCCATGCTCTTTGACGAGCCCACGAGCGCCCTTGACCCCGAGATGATCAACGAGGTGCTCGAAGTCATGGTCCGTCTGGCCCAGCAGGGCATGACGATGATCGTCATCACGCACGAGATGAACTTCGCCCGCCGCGTAGCCGACCGCGTCGTGTTTATGGCCGACGGCCAGATCGTGGAAACCGACACGCCCGATGAGTTCTTCGACCACCCCCAGACCAAGCGCGCCCAGGACTTCCTCAACTCCATCAAGGGCCACTAACCAGCCACCCCGTGGGACAAATCCATCGGAAGTGTTGTCCCACGTCTCTCATGCGCCCTGTCACCTTTAGATTCGAAAGCAACACCTATGATCGGAACTCGCACTTCATCGTCCTACACCCCACATGTCGACGTCGCCCCCGCCGACCGCCCACTCATCCTCGTCGCGCCGCGTTGGGAAGAGGCAAAGCCGTTTTTAAGCGAGACGCTCTCCCCCAACGAGGAGATCGCCAGCGTCTTTGTCGATGCCATCCTTGCTGCAGGCGGTCTGCCGCTGCAGATGTCCATCACCGATGACATTGAGGTCATCCGCCATTACGTCGATATCGCCGACGGCATCGCCATTCCCGGCGGCCCCGATGTCAATCCCAAACGTTGGGGCGATGATCGACCCTACGACCCCACGCTGTGCTGTGAGATCCGCGATAGCTTTGAATTTAAGCTGGTCGGCGAGGTACTCCGCGCCAAAAAGCCGCTCTTTACCACCTGCCGCGGCACGCAGTTGCTCAATGTCGCCACTGGCGGCACCCTGTGCATGGACGTGCCGAGCCTGGGCGCTCGCGAGGGCCGCACGCAGTGGCGCCATACCCACGTGCTCAACGACCCCGTACATCCCGTCGAGGTCGTGCCGGGCTCGCTGCTGGAGCGCGCGCTTGGCGGCCACAGACTGATCCAGACCAACTCAGCACATCACTGCTGCGTCGATCGTCTGGGTAAAAGCACGCGCTTGGTCGCCAAGGCAACCGACGGTGTTCCCGAGTGCATCGAGGTCGAAGGCCAGCCATTCTGCTTGGGCGTGCAATGGCACCCTGAGTATACGTGGAAGACGCTCGAGACCGACTTTAACCTGTGGAAGTCGTTTGTCGAGGCAGCGGCAAAGGTTAAGCAGGCCCGTTAGTTCACGGACAGCACAACACAAAAGGGCGCCCCGCCGGCCACATGGTCCGACGGGGCGCCCTTTTACCTATATATGGCCGGGGCACGTAGCCCTAGGCTCGCAAGCGCTTATTCAGCCACCTCGCGCAGGGCCGACATCGTAGCCGCATATTGCTGCTGCAACGCATGCATCCCCTCGCGGGCGCCGTCAACGGCATCGGCGCCGCGCAGCGCTTCGGTTACCACGACCGCCGGCTCGTACAGATTATCGAATCCCAGGTTCTGGCTCACGCCCTTGAGCGTGTGCGCTGCCATAAACGCACCTTCGGCGTCTCCTGCCGCCATGGCGGCCTCCAGCTTGTCCATGCTCTCGTCATCCAAAAACTTGAGGGCAAAGCGGGCAAGCATTTCCTCGCCCATCAGCCGAGCGCACGCGTCATCATAATTAGCGCCGATCTTCTCATACGCCTCACGCATGGAAATCATGGATTAAAAACTCCTTTGGTCAAACTAAATCGTGGGAAACGCGACAACGTCGGCGGGGCGTGCCAACGTCTCGGCAATACGGTCTTGCACCTCGAGCAGGCAGTCGAGCAACAGCGGGTTAAAGGTGCCGCATTTACCGTCCAGGATCATCTGGATTGCCTCCTCGTGCGGGATAGCGTCTTTGTATACGCGCACGCTCGTCAGCGCATCGTACACGTCAGCCACCGAAACCACCTGCGCGGCGATGGGGATATCGTCGCCCTTAAGGCCATCGGGATAACCCTTGCCGTCCCAGCGCTCGTGGTGCCAACGCGCAATCTGGTACGCATATTCCATAAGCGCATTACCGGCGTGATGGCTACCCAGCTCAAGCAGCATGTCGGCGCCGATCGTGGTATGCGTCTTCATAATCTCGAACTCATCGGGCGTAAGGCGTCCGGGCTTGTTGAGGATCGCATCGTCAATCGACATCTTGCCGATATCGTGCAGCGCCGAAGCCAGGGCGATCGTAGAGCGTTCCTCATTGTCGAGGGAGACCGTGCCGCTACGCTGGACCAGACAGCCAAGCAGCAGCTCGGTCAGCTTCTCGATGTTCGTAACGTGCCTGCCGCTCTCGCCGTTGCGAAGCTCCATGACGCCGGCCATGATGTCGATGAGCATGCGACTGTTCTTGACGCGCTCGTTGTACTGCTGGGACAGCAGGCTCGTCAGGCGGCGCTGTTTGGCGTACAGGCGGATGGTGTTGCTTACGCGGCGGCGCACGATACGGGAGTCAAACGGGCGGTTGATATAGTCCGAGGCGCCCAGCTCGTACGCGCGCAGAACCATATCATCGGAATCTTCGCTCGAAATCATGATGACAGGCAGATTATCGATACCCGTTCGGCGCGACAGATCGGCCAGCACCTCAAAGCCGCTTATGCCCGGCATGACAATGTCCAGCATCACGAGCGACAACTCATCGCCATAGCGGTCGACCATGTCGAGCGCTATACGACCGTTATCGGCCTCGAGGATGCAATACTCGTCCTTGAGCATCTCGCTGAGAATGGCTCGGTTCATCTCGGAGTCATCGATAATAAGCACCAAGGGCTTTTCGCTTTGGAAGGCCTCGATGGAATCGGCATCGGTCACGACCGTACCGGCTTTTGCCTTAGCGCGGCTCAATAACTGGGCAGCGCGGCCAACGCCCTCATCGACCGTCTCGCCATGAATGCGAACGCCACCAACACATGCCGTCAAGCTCACGTACTCATGGCCCGGAATAATCGTGGAACGAACGGCATCGGACACCTGATGCAGGCGACGGGTGAAGTCATCGGAGGGAATATTGGGCATGACAACCACAAACTTGTCGCAGCCATAGCGCACAAGCTCGTCAGTCGAACGGATTCCGCTGCGTATGGCTGTCGCCACAGCACCGAGCGCAAGGTCGCCGGCATGACGGCCACACGTATCGTTGAAGGCCCTAAAATCATCAACGTCGATCATCGCAACGCCGGCATTCATGCGGGCGCTTCGGAGCTTTTCCTCGTAATATCGGCGATTGCGCACATTCGTCAGCACGTCGGTGTAGACAAGGTCCTCTTCTGCAGCCTCTTGCTCATCAATCGGACGCACCATCAGCAGGACGTGAGGCTCGCCCTCGACCTTCAGAGGGCGCAGGCGAGCGCGGTACTCAGTGCCATCATTGAGCAGTTGCTCCGACACCTCATCGGAGTCTGCCAAAGCCTCAAGACTCGACTGGCGCAAACAAGGACACCGATCGCCGGCGAGCAGGCAGTTAGGCTCGCTCTTAATCTGATCGGCCGACAGCAAACGCACCACGGGGTAGGTCTTCGCGACGCGGGCGACCTCAGCGGCAGCCTCCTCGTCGGTTAGATTGACCTCGTGATTATTGAGCATATGGGGCCCTTTCGATAGTTTCGCATGGTAGCGGTGGGTTCCAAATGCTACAAGGGTAACACCTTGTCGATGCAGGTAAGTACGTGAATGCTGTTACATTTTTATGAGTTGGCAGGCGGCGCGATTGAAGTCGCAGACGTGAGGTTTTGAGCACATTTGTTAACACGGCCGAAACGTTTGCGGGTGAAGCCTGCTTTAGCCATTGCGAGTGTTAGAGCCCCAGGATGCCACGGACAGCCCGGGCAGCCGCTGCCGGGCGATCGCGCAGACCGTTATGCGCGCCCGGGATCGTCACGAGAAGACAATCGAGATATTCGGCAGCCGCTCGCGTACCAGCCTCACGGGGCGTGCCAATCGAGAGCTCGCCCAGGAGCACGGCGGACACCGTTTTTGACGCGCGAACGCTATCCCAATCGGGAACGCAGGTCATAGTAATCCCGTATTCGTTTGCCATGAAACTGCGGCCGTTGCGCAGGGCATGCTTGGCTTCTGCTTCGGTCGTTCCAGGAGCCTCGGGGTCCAAGTCGCCGAGGGCTCCCAAGAAAAGCCGGAGCGCCCTTGAAACCTTCCCAGCCGCAATCATATCGAGCAAAACCGGAGCTGCGCCCATGCCGACGCCTTCGGCCGACACAGCCGGCTCATGCAGAATCACACGGGCGACGAGGTGGGGCTCGGTACGAAGAAGCTCCAACGCCACCAACGTACCGGCGCTGTGCGCAAGCACATTTGTCGGAGCGCCAACGTGTTCGATCACGGCTTGCAGGTCGGCGGCCTGAGCGGCAAGATCATAGCTGCCGTCTGCCGCATCGCTGCTGCCACCACAGCCGCGGCGGTCGTAGGCAATTACGCGGTAGTTGCGACTGAGCTCACAAGCGATGCTGTCGAAAAATGTGCCGTCGACACAAGCGCCGTGCACGCACACCAAGGCAGGAGTATCAGGCGACACATCCGGGCCGGCATATTCGCGACAGGCAATCGTGGTGCCCGCATTCTCGACCGTAAAATCCATGTTGTACCCCCGTCATCAATGCTCATCCAGTTGCACGTCAGTGCGGTTGGATAGACCCGCATTGCCTTACGCCTTGTTAACAGATTAACTGTACCCGACCCGAGGCTTTTCATGGCACGGCATCATGGGCGACGTGAAAAAACGAAACTTGTAAAGCAAGAGCCCGCACCTTGCTTTGGAGCCGATGCTATGCTTAGGCACAATTGTCTTGAGGAGCATATGCCTATGTCTACGTTTTTGAATGCCAGCCCCATCTTTGGGCCCGTTCGCAGCCGTCGCCTTGGTCTCTCGCTCGGCGTCAACATGATGCCGGCCAGCGGCAAAATCTGCACGTTCGACTGCATTTACTGCGAAAACGGCCTCAACGCCGAGCGCCCCTGCTACGAGCCGTATAACACGGCTGCCGTGGTGCTCGATGCACTCGAGGCAAAGCTGCGCGAGATGGCAGCCGAGGGCGAGCTCCCCGATGTGATCACCTTCGCAGGCAACGGCGAGCCCACCGCCGCTCCGGAGTTTCCGCAGGCCATCGCCGGTACCGTCGCGCTGCGCGACGAGCTTGCCCCAAACACCAAGATTGCCGTGCTCTCCAACGGCACGCGTGCCGACCGCCCCGAGGTGCATGACGCGCTCATGATGGTCGACGATAACATTCTTAAGCTCGATACGGTCGACCCGGCGTTTATCCAGCTGCTCGACCAGCCTGTTGGCCCCTACGACGTCGAGCACCAGATCGAGACGTTCGCAAGCTTTGACGGTCACGTTATTATCCAGACGATCTTTTTGACCGGCGAGTATCAGGGCAAGCTTATCGACAACACCGGCGAGGAGTACGTTGCCCCCTGGCTCACGGCGCTTGAGCGCATTCGCCCGCAAGAAGCGACCATCTACACGGTGGCGCGCGAGACACCGGTCGCCGGCCTTGCTAAAGCGGCGCCCGAGGTGCTCGACGCCATTGCCGCGCGCGTCCAAGCCCTCGGCATTCCCTGCCAGGTGAGTTACTAGCAAAACCACGCAGCAGCTAGCGTCAGCCATCCCGCCCCATCAGTTGCGGTGATATAGTTCCTATTTGTGCTGTTAAACCGCTTAAATCGGAACTATATCACCGCAACTTTTATGGACACGTGGGTGGGCTATACTAGCTGCGAACGAAAGGAAGTTAGCCATGTATGACAAAGGACCCGTACCCGGCCGCAACGACGCTTGCTGGTGCGGCAGCGGCAAAAAATATAAGAAATGCCATAGCGCCTTCGACGAGCGCCTCGAGCGCCTGTGGGAGGAGGGCTGGGAGGTTCTACCCCGTACGCTCTACAAGACTCCCGCCGATATCGAGGGCATCAAGCGCTCGGCAGCCATCAACGTGGGCGTGCTCGATTATGTGGGCGAGCATATCGCCGCAGGCATGACCACCAACCAGATCGACCAGATGATCTACGACTACACCGTCGAGCACGGTGGCACGCCGGCCGACCTTAACTACGAGGGCTATCCCAAGAGCGTGTGCACCTCGATCAACGACGTCGTCTGCCACGGCATCCCCTGCGATGCGGATGTGCTGCACGAGGGCGACATCATCAACGTAGACTGCTCCACGATCTTGGACGGTTACTTTAGTGATTCGAGCCGCATGTTCTGCATCGGCGAGGTCTCGGCCGAGCGCCAGCGCCTGGTCGACGTCACCCGTGCCAGCGTGGAGGCGGGTCTGGCAGCCGTCAAGCCATGGCTACCGCTCTCCGTTATGGCCGAGGCTGTGCAAAAGACCGTCGAGGACGCCGGCTTTAGCGTGGTGCGTGAGTACGGCGGACACGGCATCGGTAAGGAGTTCCACGAGGACCCGTTTGTGGGCTTTACCACCGAGGCGCCCGACGTAGACACCATCATGGTGCCAGGCATGGTCTTTACCATCGAGCCCATGGTCAACGCCGGAGCGCCCGATATCAAGATTAGCAAGGGCGACGGCTGGTGCGTGCGCACCAAGGACGGCAGCGATTCGGCCCAGTGCGAGGTACAGCTCGTGGTGACCGAGGACGGCTACGAGCTGCTGAGCTGGTAGCCGTGGATGCGCCGGATGCCGACGGGCACGCCCGTCTTGCATCCGGCGTTTTTGTTTGAACGTTTGCCTGATAAAACCTACCAAAATAAACCTGTCCCTTTTTTGGCAGGTTGAGCGGAGAGGACTGCCTGTGAACATCCTGGTTTTGCTGCCCGTCAACGACCGTCATCGCGCAATTCTTGAGTCGAGCGCTCCGGGCGAGGACTTTATCTACACGAGCGCCGACGCCGCCACGCGCAAGCAGGTCGCCGATGCCGACGTGATCCTGGGCAACATCGACCCTGACATGCTCACGGCATGCGAGCATCTCCAGCTGTTGCAATTGCAGACCGCCGGCTATGACGACTACCTTGCTGCTGGCACCATGCCGGCTGACGCTAAGCTGTCTTGCTCGATCGGCGCCTACGGTCAGGCCGTAAGCGAGCACATGTTTGCCATGGTGCTGTCAATGATGAAGCGCCTGCCCGGCTACCAGGACCTGCAGCGCGAGCATCGCTGGGAGGATTTGGGGCCGGTCACCTCGCTCAAAAATGCCAACGTGCTGGTGCTGGGCGCGGGCGATATCGGCGGCCACTTTGCCACGCTCTGCCGCAGCATGGGTGCACACGTCCGCGGCATCAAGCGCCATCCACTCGTCTACCCCATTGTGTTTGAGGACATGGACGGCATGGACGCCCTGCCCGAGCGCCTGGCCGAGGCTGACATCGTCGCATCCTTTATGCCCAGCACGCCCGAGACCCGCGGTCTGGCGAACGCCGAGTTCTTCGCCGCGATGAAACCGGGCGCCTTCTTTGCCAACGGCGGCCGCGGCGATCTTGTGGTTGCCGACGACCTAGTTGCCGCCCTGGAATCAGGACATCTCGCCGGCGCCGCGGTCGACGTCACCGACCCCGAGCCGCTGCCTGAGACAAGCCCGTTGTGGGATACGCCCAACATGCTCATCACGCCGCACATCTCCGGCTGGTTCCACTTGGCCGCCACGCTCAACAACGTGGTCGACATCGCCGCGGAGAATCTGCGTCACCTGCAGGCCGGCGAGACCCTGCGCTGCTGGATCGAACACTAATTGTTCCGGCGTTTTGCCAAACGCCGGAACCCCTCGACGCTGCGAGCCCGCCAGAGCGGCAATCTGACGTTCAATCGTCGGGCATGGCCAAAAGGCCTATGCCCTCCTCTTTCACGTCACCTTGCTCACTCTGGCGGGCTCTCGCTGACGTTTGCTCAACCTGCAGGGTCTTCAAATTGCTAGAGCGTTGCTAAGTAATTCTTTGCGTCTTCTACGCTCATTGCTGCAACGGGTGCGTGTGAACAGAGTTTGACATCGTTGGTGACCAGTAGATCTGCTTGAGCGCGTATCGCTGCCGCAATGATTAAATCGTCTTCGTAATCGCTATGGAGTTCACGCTGCCTGCTCGCCATCCATATATCGCTCAGGTCACAGGGCACTGGCGTGGCAAGCTGCGACAGCACGCTAAGACAATCCCATGCAAGCGATGTCGCTGCCGCAGCGGCATCTTGGGAAAGCGAACCATGCTCTCGCCGATACCATGCCTTATGTTCGCTTGAAATCAAATAGAACAGGTCTTTGGACGATGTCGCCGCATACAGCAAATCAACCTGCGCCGTGCATGCATCGCGTAAAAACTCAATCGCCACCGAACGACCACGTCGTGAGGGAATGAAGTAATCGAGCCACACGTTGGTGTCAACCAAGATGCGCTTTGGAGTCTCACTCATAGAGCCAGCTCATCTCCTCGCCATAGCGATCCGCATAGGCATTCCGTTTGAGCTCTTCGTCGTCCGATGGCTGAGCCTTGACCATATCGATTCCCGACTCACAGCAAGCGGCAGCGAACAGCTTCGACCCCTGATCCATAAGCTCGAGCTTACGTTTGGCGGCCTTTTCGCGCTCGCGCTGTTCCGCCCGGGCACGACTGGGCAGCAGGATATCCTCGAGCGCACCGGGGCGATCGGCCAGCGACGCTGCAAGCTGCCAGAGCGCTCGCACCGCTTGGCTCGGCGTCATACCGGCCTTGGAGAGAGCGGCGTCCCCACTCCTTTTAAGATCGGCATCGAGACGTACGTTGATCTGAGCGGCTGTTGTGGTCATGACCCCTCCTTAATACTTCAAAATATCATAAAGCTCTATGGTAGATACGTAAAGCATGTATAGCATTTATAAGCATTAGCCGTACTCTGTACACAAAAAGCCGCCGAGGCGCACTGCACCTCGGCGGCCACGTATCACCGATCTAGTTCGGTTTCACCCTTTGCATTCGCCCAGATAAAACCTGCCAAAATTAACATCCCTTTTTGGCAGGTATTAGAGCTCCACGCTTTCGGCTCCGTTGATGGTCAGGTCACGCTCGTAGAAGGCGGTGAGGGCGCGGATGGCGTACATCACGTCGCGCACGCCGCCGGTCTCGTAGCTCGAGTGCATGGCCAGCTGCGGCAGGCCCACGTCCACGGCATGCATGCTCGCCTGCATATTGGACAGATTGCCGAGCGTGGAGCCGCCGGCCATATCGCTCTTGTTGGCGAAGGCCTGCGTGGGCACGTCGGCGTCATCGCAGATGGCCTGGAACACCGCGCGGCTAAAGGCATCGGTGCAGTAGTGCTGGTTGGCGGCTTCCTTGATGACGATGCCGCCGTTAAGCACAACCCGGTTGCGGGCATCGCACTTCTCGGCGTGGTTGGGGTGCACGGCATGCGCGTTGTCGCAGCTCACGAGCATCGAAGCGGCAAGTGCGCGGTGGTACGACTCGTCATCGAAGCCCAGCGACCCGTTGATGCGGCGCAGCGCGTCGGCCAAGAACGTCGACATGGCGCCCTGCTTGGTCTCGGAGCCAACCTCCTCGTTATCAAAGCAGCAAAAGACCGAAACGTCGTGCGCATTCTCGGCACCCAAAAATGCCTGCAGCGAGGTGTAGGCGCAGGCCAGGTCGTCGAGCTTGGGCGTCGAGATAAACTCGTCGGCCCAGCCCCAAATGCGTGCATCCTGACGATTGACCAGGAACAGGTCGCGACCCAAAATTTGCTCGGGCTCAACGTCCAGTTCGTCGGCGATCAGGGCGTCAAAATCTCCCTGCTTAAGGTCACCGGCGCTGATGAGCGGGCACAGGTCGACAGCTCGGTTGGGCGCAAAGCCCTCGTTAACGCCACGATTCATATGGATGGCAAGGCTCGGGATAATGGCAACTTCGCGCTCGGTAGCGAGCAAGCGGCTCTCGATACGGTCGCCCTCGCGCACCAGCACGCGGCCCGCAAGTGCCAGCGGGCGATCGAACCAGGTGTAGTCGATCATGCCGCCGTAGGCCTCGGTGTTCAGGCGCAGCGTCTCGCCCGCGCCGTCGAGCTCGGGCACGGCCTTAACCTTAAACGTCGGCGAATCGCTGTGTGACGCCGTGAGTTGAAAATGATAGTCGCCGGCAACGCCGTCCTCGCCCCACGTAGCGGCCAGGTCTTCGCCCACCTTAAAGGCAACGACGCTCGAGGTGTTACGCTGCGTGTAATAACGCCCGCCCGGCTCGATGTCCCACGCTGCGTTCTCGGGCAGGTAGGTAAAGCCCGCCTCGTCGAGCTCGGCCATAATGGTCGCCGCCGTATGGAACATGCTGGGGCATGCCTCGATAAAGTCGATAAGGTCGTTGGAGGCCTCGATATCGTCTGCCGTCACATGCGCGCGCTCGGGCGTTTCCTGATCCGTCATGTTCTCCCCTTTCGCTGGGCTGATGATCCCCTCCAGCATACCCCGCCACGCCAGCGCCGCACTCTTCATTCCGTGCTAAATTCCGCGCCGCTCACCAAGTTGAGCCATCATGCCCGCGCTCCTTTTGCGACAATTGCACTAACAGGACGAGAGGAGTCGTCATGAAGCCACGTAACATTGCCATCGCCTGCGGTGTCGCGGGAGCCGCCGTCGGCCTTGCCGCTGCCACCGGCATCGTTTACCGCAAGCAAATCAAGTCCGTCGCGTCGCTCAAACGCTTGACCGGCTACGCGGATGGCTATGACCTGTACGCAATCGACATTGCCTACGACTACGATCTTGATCGCATCATCGCCGCTGGCGTGCGCGACGACCAGGCCTACATCGATGCCGTGGTGGCGCAGGTGCTGCCCGGTGTGCCGGCACATGTCCAGGCGCCCCAGTTTGCCTGCAGCGCTTTTGTCGCCGTAGATGCCGAAGGCCGCGTGCGCACCGGTCGCAATTACGACTTTAAGGACGACACCTCGGCGCTGCTGGTGCGCAATCACCCGCGCGACGGCTATGCCTCCATCGGCTTTGCGGCCCTTAACAACCTGGGCGATAACACTCCGCTTGACTCCGTCGCCGGACGCGCCGCCGCACTCATGGGCCCGTTTGCCCAGCTCGACGGCGTCAACGAATATGGCGTGTCCATTGCCGTACTCACTCTGGATTCCAAGCCCTGTGACCAGGACACGCAACGCCCCGTCATCAACACTTCGCTCGCCATCCGTCTGGTGCTCGACCGCGCGGCCACCACGCAGGAGGCCGTCGACCTGCTTTCTGCCTACGACATGCACGCCATGGCCGGACGCGACTATCACTTCTTTATCAACGACGCCGCCGGTGACGCGCGGGTGGTGGAGTGGGATCCGCGCGATCCCGACCGTGCATGCAAGGCGACGCCCGTACGCCAGGTCACGAACTTCTACGCCTGCTATGGCGACGAAGTGCTGCCCAACCAAAAGAATGGCGAGATGGGCCATGGCAAAGAGCGCGCCATCGCCATCGCCGATGTCCTTGACGCCCATGTCGGTGCCCAGGACGAAACGATTGCCTGGGAAGCCCTGCGAGCCGCAGCGCAAGAGCCCAATCCGGAAGACATCACCAGCAATACGCAATGGTCGGTCGTCTTTGACAATACCGAGCCCGCTGCCGCCATCACGCTGCGCCGCCACTGGGGCAACGTCGATGCCTTCGCACTGTAAGGAGCCAGGCCCGTCGACCTTACGTTCCCTGACGTTGCTTACATTTCCATACGCTTGAGCTAACACGTTTTACCCCCGTATCAACAGTGTGCGGGGGTAAACTTATGCGCATGTTATAACTTGCCCGGAAGGATTCACCATGCTTAGGATCGGTCTTCTTACTAGTGGCGGCGACTGCCAGGCGCTCAACGCCACCATGCGCGGCATTGTCAAAACGCTTATGACCAATAGCGAAGAGCCTATCGAGATTTATGGCTTTGAGGACGGCTATCAGGGCCTTATCTACAGCAGGTTCCGCGTCATGACGCCCGCCGATTTTAGCGGTATCCTCACCCGCGGCGGCACCATCCTGGGCACGAGTCGCACACCGTTCAAGCGTCTGGATACCCCCGAGACCGATGGTGTCGAGAAGGTGCCGGCGATGGTCCACACCTATCATAAGCTGCAGCTCGACTGCCTGTTTATGCTGGGCGGTAACGGCTCCACCAAGACCGCCAACCGCCTGCGCGAAGAGGGCCTCAACGTTATCGCCCTGCCCAAGACCATCGATAACGACACCTGGGGCACCGAGCTGACGTTTGGCTTTACGAGCGCCATCGACGTCGCCACCAAGTGCATCGACGACATTCACACCACCGCCTCGAGTCACGGCCGCGTGTTCGTTATCGAGATCATGGGCCACAAGGTTGGCTGGATCCCGCTGTACGCCGGCGTCGCGGGCGGCGCGGATGTCATCTTGATTCCCGAGATCCCCTACGACATGGACAACGTCATCAAGACCATCGAGCATCGCATGGAGACCGGCAGCCGCTTTACCATCGTAGCCGTCGCCGAGGGTGCTATCTCCAAGGAGGACGCGGCGCTGTCCAAGAAGGAGTACAAGAAGAAGCTCGCCGAGCGTACGAGCCCGTCAATCGTGTACGACATCGCCAAGGAGATCGAGGCCAGGACCGGTCGCGAGACCCGCGTCGCCATCCCCGGCCACACGCAGCGCGGCGGCCAGCCCGACGCCCAGGACCGCATCTTTGCGACCCAGTGCGGCGTCGAGGCAGCGCTCGGCTGCCTACGCGGCGAGTTTGGCTACATGATTGCCCTGCGTGACGGCAAGATGTGCCACATGCCGCTCGAGGAGGTCGCCGGCAAGCTCAAATATGTCGACCCCCAGAGCGATCTGGTGCGCGAGGCCAAGGCGTTGGGCATCAGCTTCGGCGACGAATAGCCTCGGCTGGAACTGCTCTCATCGGAGGCCCCAGGGCTTTCCTCCCAAATCGTCCTCGGACATGTCAAGACCCCGCTGCGCGCTTCGCGCGGCGGGGTCCTTCCGTCCTGCGGAAAGATTTGGGAGGAAAGCCCTGGGGCCTCCTGCGGTAACTAGGGAGGCCGAGGCTATTCGTCTTCTTGCTGCAAGTGCGTGGGCTGAGATTTTGGGATGTTGCAGGCTCTTAGCTGAGAGTAGCACTGACATTTGTCCTGAAATGGCTGGTCGTTAGGGATTGCTACCGGTAGTTGCGGTAGGGTTGGGGCAGATTCTAACTAGAAATGGTGGTCGCTACCGGTTGTTCTCGGCATACTCGGCTCATTCGATTCGACCATCAAACGAAAGGAACCACCATGGATCTTGCGATGGCACAGCGCCTCGTCGATCGCCGCAAGGCTGCCGGGCTTTCTCAGGAGGCGCTTGCCGCCCAGCTGGGTGTGAGTCGTCAGGCTGTCAGTAAATGGGAGCGCAGCGAATCCTCGCCCGATACCGATAACCTTATTGCGCTCGCCGCGCTGTATGGCGTGTCGCTGGATGAGCTGCTGTATGGGGAGGCGGTGGCTAGCGCTGATGACTCACAGGCTGATGATGAGGCACAGAACAGCAACGCCGGCACCAAAGCTTCAGATAAGGCTGAAGAGGCTGAGGCTTCTACTGAGCACGCCGATTGCGGCGACAAACCACTTGTCGATATTTCCCTCGCGCGCGGTATCCACGTCATTGATCCCAATAAAGGCGAGGAAGTCCATGTTGGTTGGAGCGGCATCCATGTGACCAACGAGCGCAAGGGCGAAGAGGTGCATGTGGGGCCGGACGGCGTGCATATCGATACGCTTGAAGACGATGGACATAGCGTACGCACCAATGACGACGGCACCGTCACCATCGACGGCGAGACGTTTTCCAGCTGGAAGGAAGCACACGACAAGCTCGACCATCATGGCAAGCATTTCCACACCAAGGTCGGACGTGCATGGAACAAATTCCCCTTCCCCGCACTTGTTACTCTCGCCTATCTGGTGCTCGGCATTGTCTACGGCACATGGGGCATGGGGCTTTTCCTCGTCTTTCTGGTTCCCGTCTACTACGCGATTGGTGACTTCATCGATCGGCGCCACCTGTCTAAGCTGATCGAGGCCATCTACCCGGCAGCCGCCATCGCTTGGTTCCTCTACATGTGGCTCTGTTTGGGACAGCCCCATCCTGCATGGATCATCCTCATCACGATTCCCGTCATAAAGGCGCTCATGCGCTGGTGCCGCAAACAATGGAAGCACCGCAAACAGGCCTAACACGCTCCGACCCACCAGCACCCAACCGCCCCCGCCCTTCTCCTAAGTTGCGGTGAGATAGGGACTGTTTTGAAGCTCCAAAGCGCCAAACAGTCCGTATATCACCGCAACTTACAAACAACTGGGTCAGTTCCGGCACGGAGATTAGCATTGAGCTGACCGCGCGCCAAGAAAAGGGCCTATTTACTACGTTTAACTCGAGAGGGCCGACCATACCCGCCTTTTCCGAAAATTGGCAAGCCCTCTACCTGCGGTTTTAATTTCATAATCTTTGTCACGGTCGAGGGTGTGGTAGCAAACGTAGTAGATAGGCCCATTTTGTGGCATACGACCCATACAAGCCCAATCTCGAAGGCTAAAGAGAGCCTCTCATCCACGCCTGCGAGCGAAAACCAAATAGAATGAAAGGCAAATGGAAAGCCCGTTTGACGGGGCAAACGCCGGGCCACATAATGGTTGTCCGGCGTTTGCCCAGATAAAACCTGCCAAAATAAACCTGTCCCTTTTTGGCAGGTTACTCGGCGCTCTTGAGGGCGCCGACCATGTCGATCTTGTTGAGGGTACGGTTGGTGGCGAGGTTGACGATAAACGTAAAGCCAAAGGCCAGAAGCACGGATAGCACGTAGCTCAGCGGCTCGACCTCAACATCAAAATACAGCGACGGCATCTGCAAAATGTACGTAAAACTCTCGGCCAGCAAGCCGCCCAGCGGCACGCCCAGCGCAGCGCCGATCGCCGTGAGGATCAACGTCTCCTTGTTGACGTAGTGGTGCACCTCGCCACGGCGGAAGCCCAGCACCTTGATAGTCGCCAGCTCGCGTTCGCGCTCGGAGATATTCGTGTTGGACAGTGTAAACACCACCACAAACGACAGGCACGCCGCCATAAAGGTCACGAGCACCACGACCGAATTGATAATCGTAAAGTTCGCCTCATAGTTTTCCCAATGCTCGGCCGTACTCGAAATCGTAAGCCAACCGTCACTCTTAAGATTCTTGCTAAACGCAATCTGGTCGGCCGACGAACCCTTAAGCAGCACAAAGACGCCGTTAAGGCGTGCACTTCGACCGAACGCGCGCTCATAGGTGCCCTGCGTCATGTAAAGCGTGTTGCCTAGATAGTTGAGCGAGATGTCGCTGACTTTGACCTTGGCAACATTGAGCGACGAATCCTGGACGTGAGCCGTGTCACCCGGCTTGATCCCCAGCACCAGCTGAGAGCTCTTGCTCAAATACACATCCCCGTCACGCAGGGCGAGCGGTTCTTTGGACTCATCCTCCAGGCGCACGTAATCGCCCAAGTCACCCGTGCGGTCATCGGGCACCACGATCAGCTGCACAGTCTCGCTCTTACCGCCAAACGTAAAGGTGACGTTGTCGGTCATAATCGGCAGCGTCGAAGTCACAGTCACGTTGGAATCATTGGCTGCACTGCGCTCATCCAGTGCCGCGCACGTCTGCGAAAAATCATCGGGATTGGCAACCGCCAGCAGGTCATAGCGCGTGATATGCCCGTACTGCTTGGGCGACAACGCGACCGACGTATCACGGATGCCCATACCGCAAATCACAAGCGCCGTGCAGCCCGCAATGCCAAAGATGGTCATAAAGGCGCGCTTTTTGTAGCGGAATAAGTTGCGTGCAGCGACCTTGTTCAAAAAGCTCATGCGGTGCCAGATAAAGCCGATGCGCTCGAGCAGAATGCGCGAGCCGGCGCGCGGGGCCTTGGGGCGCATGAGCGAGGCTGGGGTCTCGGCCATCTCGTGGCGGCAGGCGATAATCGTGGCGCCCACCACGCCCACGGCAAACAGCGCTACCGACACGAGTGATGACACGATGTCGTACGAAAGCAACATCTGGGGCAGCGAGTACATGTCGTCGAACACCGTAAACAAGAACAGCGGCAGACCCACAAATCCGATGATATTGCCGAGCACGCCACCGATCAGACACGCCCACAGCGAGTAGTCCACATATTTGGACAGGATACGCCCGCGCGAATAGCCGAGCGCCTTGTACAGGCCAATGAGCGTGCGCTCCTCCTCGACCATGCGCGTGGCGGTGGTGAGGCTGATGAGCACGGCGACGATAAAGAAGATGAACGGGAACACCGTGGCAATGGCCTCAATTGACGAGCTATCGCTCTCCACGCTCGAGTAGCTTGCGATGTTATCGCGGTCCTGGATGTACCAGGTGCATTCGCCCAGGTCAGAGAGCTCGGCGCGGGCATCGGCAAACTGCTGGTCGGCGGCGGCGCGGCGCTGGTCCAGGTCGGCTTGCGCCTGCGCACGCTCGTCGCTGCCCTCGGCCATGCGATTGATGTTGTCCTGCTCGATCCCAAAGACCATATTCGCCTGACGCTCAGCCGCGTCCAAGCTCGCCGGTGTGTCGACCGTCAGCTCCTGAGCGCGCGCCTTCTCACGCCCCTCGCGGATCTTCTCGATATTGCCCTTGACCTCATTGATCTTTGCCGAGTAGGCATCCGAATAGGAGTTGAGGCTCTTGGCTCCCTCGACGACCACGTGGACAGCGGAGTAGGAAGAAGATGTCGCGGCATCCTCGCTCACGTAGAACTTGTAGTCCGCAGTCGAAGCAGCGCGAAAGGCGTTGACTGTCGAGTCGGAGCTCACATCAGTGGGATCGAGGACCTCAGCCGTAATGGTGTAGTCCCCATCGGCAAACTGGTCCTTGGCGCTTTGGTTCGACGAGCTCGCATCGTTGGCGGCAAAGCTCACCGTATCGCCGATTTTCTTGCCCGAAGCCTTCAAAAAACGTGAGGTCACTGCCACTTCGCCCGAAGTCTCGGGCAGCTCGCCGCGTACTAGCACCGGTTGGTCAATATTCTCTTTGGAGAGGCTCTGTACGACGACACGCTCGCGCGTCGTACCCACAGCGGTATAGACGGTCTCGGTATAGATGCCCTCGGCCGTCTCGACGCCATCGACCTCTTGGATCGCGGCAAGATCGTCATCGGTCAGACCATAGGTCGACTGCACGTTGATGTCATAGACATTCTGCTGGTCAAAATAGGCGTCGACCGAATCACACAGGTCCTCGCAGCCCGCCATAAGGCCGCACATCACGCTCACGCCAAGCGCGGTGATCACAACGATAGACAAGAAGCGTTTGAGGCTGCCGCGAATCGTGCGGTAGATGCCACGGCGAAAAACCGTCGGCACCATATCGTTTGAGCTTTGGGCGGTACGGTAGGTCGTAAAATCCTGCTCGCGCTCCGTGTTCTGCGCGTCGCGGCGTTGACTGTTTTGGCGGTCCTGATTCATGGGCGCTACCACTCGATCGTCTCGATAGGCACAGGATTTTGCTGGACCGTCTCGCTCTCCACGCGGCCGCTCTTAAAGCGGATCAGGCGATCGGCCATGGGCGCCAGCGCAGAGTTGTGGGTGATGATGATGACCGTAATGCCTTGCTTGCGGCAAGTGTCCTGTAGCAGCTGCAAGATCTGCTTGCCGGTTTTGTAGTCGAGTGCACCCGTAGGCTCGTCGCACAAAAGCAGCTTGGGGTTCTTAGCCAGCGCGCGGGCGATGGATACGCGCTGCTGCTCGCCGCCCGAAAGCTGCGCCGGAAAGTTAGCGAGGCGGTCGCCCAGGCCAACCTGGCGAAGCGTTTGCTCGGCGTCGAGCGAATCGGGGCAGATCTGCGCCGCGAGTTCGACGTTCTCAAGCGCCGTCAGGTTAGGGACCAGATTGTAGAACTGAAAGACAAAGCCGACGTCAGCGCGACGGTATTCCACAAGCTGAGCCTCGTTGGCAGAGCTCACGTCACGCCCGTCCACCGTCACGGTGCCAGAAGTTGCCGTGTCCATGCCGCCCAGAATGTTGAGGGCCGTGGTCTTGCCGGCACCCGAAGCACCCAAAATGATGGCGAGCTCGCCGCGCTCGACCGTAAAGCTCGCGCCGTCGAGCGCGTGGATGCGGGCATCGCCCTCGCCGTATGCCTTGATGACGTCTTTGAATTCGATATAGGCCATCGATTAATTCCCATCTGGTCGGATAACTCTTTAGTATTACCCATTTCCCACCTACCAAAAAGGGACAGGTTTATTTTGGCAGGTTTTATATGGGGAAACGAGGGCGCGGGCGGGCGCCAAGACTGTCCCAAGGCAACCATTTGACCCAAACCGCGCCCGCCGCTATGATGCCGCTGCGGAATGATTGTCTCCGTTGGGTGCGTCAGTAAAACTGTCGCGTCGCCCTAAACCGCCTTGTTGCTGATGACTTCTGCTGTTGCGTGATATCCCTTGGGCATCACGCCGCGGCAGGAGTCTTTTTTGTTTTGGAGGAGAAGTGTCGGAAAGCAGCGCATCGAGCAGAATTAAACGCCTGGTCAACACCTATAGTTGCCTCGTGCTCATGGGCGCCGTCGGAATCCCTATCGGCGTTATCGTTGGCGCCATCTGTGCCCTTTTTGGTCGTGTGCTCCTGGCAATCGGCGCCTTCCGTGACGAGCACATCGTACTGCTCCTTCCCTTCCTCGCCCTCATGGGCTTGGCCATCGTATTTGCCTACCTCACCTGGGGCAAAGGCACCGATCGGGGCATGAGCTTAGTATTCGACGTAGGTCACGGACGCGAGGACGCCATCTCCCCGCGTCTGGTGCCGCTCATTATGCTGAGCACGTGGGCCACGCATCTCTTTGGCGGCAGCGCGGGACGAGAAGGCGTAGCCGTGCAGATCGGCGCAACCGTCTCGCATTGGATCGGCCGACGTCTACCTTTCCGAGACCCCGGCAACACGTTTTTGCTTATCGGCATGGCCGCCGGCTTTGCCGGACTCTTCCGAACGCCCCTCGCCGCCACGGTCTTTGCGATCGAAGTACTGGTCGCAGGACGCATGGAATACCGCGCGCTGTTTCCCGCGCTTACAGCCTCGCTCGCCGCAAGCATGACCTCCGGCGCTCTGGGGCTCGAGAAGTTTGAGGTCGCCGTTACCGCCTCGTATGCGCTCGACCTCCCCGGTCTTGGACGGCTGGCGTTGTTGGGTATCGCGTTTGGTATGGTAGGTGGAGCTTTTGCCTGGTGCCTTGCCCATGCCAAGACCTTTGCAGTGCGGCTGCTCCCCAGCCCTTACATACGCGTTGCCGTTATGGGCCTTGCGCTGTTGGCGATTCTGTTCGTGCTGTGGCAGGGGCGATACTGCGGCCTTGGCACCAACCTGATATCCGCGGCACTGGGTGACAACGGCGAGGCGTCGATCATGCCTTGGGACTGGGCGCTCAAATTCGTACTCACCATCGCCACGCTTGCCGCAGGATATCAGGGTGGCGAGGTGACGCCGCTGTTCTCCATCGGAGCCAGCCTGGGTGTCGTACTCGCCGGGATTCTCGGCATGCCCGTCGAGCTCTGCGCCGCGCTGGGCTACGCCGCCGTTTTTGGCAGCGCCACCAATACGCTGCTCGCGCCCATCTTTATTGGCTGCGAGGTCTTTGGCTTTAGCAGTCTGCCGACGTTCTTTATTGTCTGCGTCGTGGCCTACCTGTTCAACATGGATAAGTCGATCTATGCGCTGCAGGAGCACAGCCGCACCCGATAAACAGGGCGTTTGCCACCAAAAAAACGCGCACGACAGGCCGGGCCCGCCGCGCGCGTCATCCTATACGCGATTAGTTATTGTTGTTGGTCATCGAAGCCACTGCTGCCGCAAGATTGGAAATGGGCATTGTCTGCAGCCAGATGCGCCCCGGACCGGTGAGCACAGTGTTAAACACGCCTTCACCGCCAAACATGATGTTTTTGACGCCCTTGACCATCTGCGCGTCGATGCTCACCGTCTCCTCAAAGCCGGCCACGTTGCCGGTATCTACAATCATTTGCTGGCCAGCAGCAAGCTCATACTCAACTAGGTCGCCGTCGATCTCGGCAAAGGCAATACCCGAGCCCGTGAGCTTTTGCATGATAAAACCCTCGCCGCCAAAGACGCCGGTCTTTGCCTTCTTGTTAAAGTGGATGCTCAGCTCAACACCACTTTCCGCGGCAAGGAACGAACGCTTCTGCAAAATCCAGCTCTTACCAGGGCCAATCTCGATCGGTATAATGCGGCCGGGGAAGCAAGAGCCAAACGCAATCATGCCATCGCCGTGCGCGGTCCAAATGTTTTGGAACAACGCCTCACCCGAAAAAGCCTTAGAGAACATCTTGCCTATGCCACCGCCCGAGGTGGACATCTCCATGTTGGGGGTCATCCAGACCATGGCACCGCTTTCGGTGATCATGGATTCGCCGTCGCTAAGGTTGCACGTAACAACCGGGAAAGCCCCTCCGCCGATCTCGTACTGCATGACCGTCTCCTTTCCTTCGGGAGCCGAACAACGATGTCCATATTTTAGCAGTTAGAGGTGCGTTTATTTGGGTCGGTGGCGTTCATGGCGCCGATCACCGCCAGCCTCCGCTGCCGTCTGCACAGATAAAACCTGCCAAAATAAACCTGTCCCTTTTTTGGCAGGTCTTAGAGGCGGACGGTGAAGGTGATCTGGTTACCGTGGCCGCAGACAGAAGCGCTCCCGCCATGGGCTTCGGCGATGGCACGCACCACGGATAGGCCCACACCCGAGCCGCCTGTCTTGGAGCTGCGCGACACGTCCGCACGATAGAAGCGGTCGAACAATCGGTCCAGGTCGCCTTCGGGCAGCTCGTCTACAGCGTTCGATACGACAAGCTCGGTGGCGCCCTTACCCTGAACGCGCGAAACGGCACGCAGGCTCAGCTCAATCACGCTGCCCTCGCTCGCATAGCGCGTGGCGTTGTCCAGAAGC
>JBPGZF010000010.1:0-65705 GCA_052033095.1 Collinsella sp. | reverse complement strand
GGGCCGTCCTGAGAGCATCGTCGCCAAGCTCGCCACCCTCGGTCTCGTCACTATTCTGGTTTTCGGTATCCCCGTTGTTGGTGTTTTCTACATCAGTAGACTCAGTTGAGGAACCCCCCCCCATCACAGTTTCCTCGCTAGGAGCTGCCTGGGCATCGTTGGCAATGGCCTGCGAGATCGGAGGCATGACGAGCGACAGTACCAGGCTCAAAACGGAGGCTCCGCACAAAACGCCTGCCAGTACACGGCGCGTCGCTTTATTACTTTGCTTAGATTTGTCTGAATTTGCTTTCATCGATGTCTCCTCCCCAAGAGACCGCGATCCTGCTCTTTCACCATCAAACTTGGGCGCGCAACCTATAATTGCTCGCGCTCGATATGCATATTATTATTCTTTGTTTAAACAACGCAAGGCTAACAATGTCAATTTTACTTCGCGTTGCCTTAACTTCTTGACAATTATTCAAACTATGCGTTGTTTTTCGAGGGTTAAATTTCGGAAAGACGCTGGTAAACTCGTTAGCAAATCTAGATAAATGACACTTTACCATTGTTTGTACAACATTTTGTTTTAACCCGCTCAATCTGTGAACGGTCAAAATTGCGCCATGAATGGCAGTATATCTACCTGCAAATATTAGTTTTGAGCTAATTGGTCAATTACTGCACAACCAGCGTATGCCGACATGTTCATACATCGACACTTGAATGACATCGCATGTTACCGGCTGCAAATCTCCTCGCTACAAAAAAGCGTTCCAACAATCGACTGTTGGAACACTTGGAAAACCACCACAAAGGCGCTCTGCCCTCTTTGTGGCTGCCCCCAGGCGCTACAGAAGATGTTCCTCGATAAAGATCGCAATGCCGTCTTTGTCGTTGCTTGCGGTTACAAAGTCGGCGGCGGCGCGGGTGGCGTCGCTGCCGTTTGCCATGGCCACGCCCACGCCGGCGTCAGCCACCATGCAGGTGTCGTTGTCAGCATCGCCAAACACGCAGATGTCCTGGAGCTCCATGTCGTTGATCTCCGCCACGCGCACAAGGCCGCGCGTCTTGGACACGCGCGGATCCATGAACTCGTAGAGCCGCTGCGTGGTTTGCAGGGCGGCCGCCTTAACAGCGTCATCGGCAAACGTCGATGCTCGCTCGATGACCTGCGGCATTACCTCGGGCGCCATGGTAAACATCACCTTGGGCTGCGGCTCGCGCAAAAACTCGGCAAAATCGACCACCTGGTAAGGCACGCAGTCGACGCGCGACAGGTGCTCGACGCACGCGTTACTCTCGGGCACGTAGAACACGCCGTCTCGGGGGCAGACGGGTGTTGCCGGAAGGTCCGCCATGTGCTTGCAGATGCGCGCGATAGTCTCGCCCGGCAGTGGGTAGCTCAGCTCGTTGATGTCGTGCGCGCGGTCGATGACCTCGGCGCCACCGCAGCCCACGAGCACGTCCACCAGGCCTTCGATGCCCCAGAGCTCGTACATGGCCTCGGTCGCGTGGGCGTCGCGCCCGGTGCACAGGCCAAACAGCACGCCGCGCTCGCGCAGGGCGCGGACCGCCGCCACGGTGCGCGGGGACACCGTGTGCTGGCTCGTGAGCAGCGTGCCATCGATATCGCAGAGCACGGCTTTGATGTGGCTGAAGGTGGTGTCCATGGAGGCCTTTCTGGGTTGTGCGGCGATGTGGGGTGTATCTGGAAGTGGCGTTCATGGTATACCAAAGCGCACACGGGGCACTTTGGCGCAAAACCACCACAAAGGTGCCTGGCCCCTTTGTGGTGGCCGGATCCGGGGCACAAACCATCACAACATTCGATGTTTTTCGGCAAAATCGCGATTATCATCGAATGTTGTGATGGTTTTTACTGCCTTGCGGCACGATCAAAATGCCGGCGTCCAAACAGCAGCAACGCCGCAGGAACCGCCGTCACGACCATGCCTGCCCCCACGAGTGTCCGTTGTACGCCAAATGTTGCCGCCAGCCACGGGGCAATTGCCAGCGGCGCCACGCCGGCGAACATGTTGCCAAAGCCCATGACCGAGTTCACGCGACCGAGCTGCTCGAGCGGGGCCGTCGTTTGCACGATGGTGTTGTGGAGCGGGTTGACGACGCCCCACGCCACGCCCAGGACAATCTGGCCGACGAGGGCTACACCCACGTACGGTGTTCCCACATAGAGCAAACTTCCCAGGCCCACGGACAGAAGCGCCACGAGCAGCGTTTTAAGGTTGACCAGGTGCGGCGGCAAGCGGAGCGCGAGGACGGCGCCCAGCACCGCGCCGACACCGCTGGCCGACGAGAGCCAGCCCATCCACTCAACACCGACGTGCAGGACATCGCGGTAGAAGAACGACTCCAGTGGATCGAAGGCGCCATAGCCAAAGTTCGAAAGGAAAATAATGCAGAACAGTAGGGCGAGGACGCTGCTGGTAAAGACCGTCTTGATGCTGGTCGCGAAGGTGACGCGGGAGGATGTGCTGGGGTTGGAGCTTTGTCCCGCACGCTCCCCTTCCTCTGCCGAATCGGCATCCGCATACCCGTCGACATGGCTGGTCTGCGGCCTAAAGCCCCAACCGACGACGAACGCCAGCACGGTAAAGAGCATCATGAGCACAAACACCGCGCGCGACGACGCAGCCGCCGCGACAAAGCCGCCCAGCGTGGGGCCAACGATGATACTCACGTTTGAAAACATGGCGATGGCGGAGTTGATGTCTTTGAGCTCGACGGGATCATCGGTGAGGTAGGCCGGATAGGATGTAGCAATGGGCTGGGCGAATCCCATCGTAAAGCCTAGAAACACCGCGCCGAGCAGAACGACGCCGGTCGCGCTGCCAAAGGCGAGGATTGCCGCGCCAGTTGCGAGAGCGCCGACGATGCTCAGCAAGAAATGGCGGCGCGGACCCCAGGCATCGAGCGCCGCGCCACCCGCAAAGGATCCCAGGATCACGAAGACGTTCATGAACAGGACGGCCAGCGATGTCGCGACGACCGAAGCGCCGTCCGCATAGGTGAGCGTTCCGATGACGCCGATAAAATAACTGGTCTGAAACCCGGTGTAGATGAGAAAGCGCATCGCCACCAGGCGCTTGGCCTGCACAGACAGCGATGATTGAGGCTTTGAGAAAAGAGATGCGAGCATGGCGACTCCTTGTTTCATACGAATACGGGCGGTGGGCATTCGCCACCGTCTGTCAAATCAATCTATCCGCATGAAACATTAAGGACGCATCAAGCCCCTTCTCTCCGTTTTTCGCTCAGCATGAACTACTTGGTAGATTATAAGGCATGTCCCACACATCTACCAAAGCAAAAACCACCACAAAGGTGCCTGGCCCCTTTGTGGTGGAAATGGCGTTTGCCCAGATAAAACCTGCCAAAATAAACCTGTCCCTTTTTGGCAGGTTTTAGGCCAGATGGTCTTGGATCAGGTCGCAGATGGCTCGGGCGTCGTTGATGTTGATGGCTCGGGTCGCAAAGCCGGCGTCGAAGGCCTGACGCGCCAGTGCCTCGTTGCAGGCAAGGGCCAGCGTGTGGCCATCGACCAGGTCGAGTGAGCTCTTGCCGCGCAGACGGTCGACACCCGAGCGCGCGACCACGATGTTGTCGAAGCCTTCGGTCTTGTAGCCCTCGATGATCACCACGTCGACATCGTTGTAGCGCGACAGCAGCTCGCGCGCGGGCATCTCGTCCTCCTCGCGCGTGTCGGCGTACTCCGCCCAGCGCGTGGCGCAGATGAGTCCCACGTGCTTGGATCCGGCCTGGTGATGGCGCCAGGTGTCCTTAGCGGGCACGTCGATATCAAAGCCGTGATGCCCGTGATGCTTGAGCGAACCCACGCGCAGGCCGCGGCGGGTGAGCTCGGCGATAACCTTCTCGACGAGCGTGGTCTTGCCCGAGTTCTGGTAGCCGATAAACGCGATCGCGGGAACGGCCGGAGTGGGAGCTGCGGGCGCGACGGCGACGGGTGCGCTCGTGGGCGCGGCGCCGTCAGCGGCCACGGCCTCAACAGCAGCGGCCTGACGCTCTGCGCGATCCCACACGCCCGAGCGGCCGCCCTCCTTGTGCAGCAGGCGCACGTCGACGATCTCCATGCCGCGATCGACGGCCTTGCACATGTCATAGATCGTAAGGCACGCGGCACTCGCGCCGGTCAGGGCCTCCATCTCGATGCCGGTCTTGCCCGTCACGCCGGCCGTAACCAGTACGTGAAAGCCAACCTGCCCATCCGTGCGCGCCGGCGCCCAGCCCTCGGGCACGTCCTCGGCCGGCGTCCCCGCCGGAGCGATGGGCGCAATGTCGCACTTGCTCTTGGTAATGAGCAGCGGATGGCACATGGGAATGATGTCGCTCGTGCGCTTGATGGCCATAATTCCCGCCACGCGCGCACAGGCAAGCACGTCGCCCTTTTTGGCGCGGTCCTGCAGCACCATGGCCTGCGTCTCGGGGTGCATGAGGATGGTACCCTCGGCGATGGCGATGCGATGGGTCTCGGCCTTGTCGGACACGTCGACCATGCGCACCTCGCCCTTGGCGTCCACGTGAGTGAGCTCGTCGCGACGGGCGTCACGGGCGGGCTCGGTGGCAGCACCGGCAGTCGGCTGCGCGGACGCGTCGGCGTTGCCAGCATTCGCCGCAGCCGTGACTTTGTGGGCAGACATCGCGGCCCCGCGAGCGGCCTTGGTGGCATCGGCGTACCTGCTCTTGGCCATATGATCATCCTCCGATTTGGGACATAAATCGTTGCGTGCCCTCAATTATCGCGTGTTCCTGCGGTTTGTGGGCGACGGCATCGCGCCAAATCGAAAGTACCTGCATATCATCACCACGGCGCAGGGCGTCGCGCACCGAATACTCGGCATCGCTGAACAGGCACGGGCGCACGTTGCCATCGGCCGTCAGGCGCAGACGGTTGCAGTTCGCGCAAAAATGGTTGGACATGGCGCTAATGAAGCCAACCGTTCCCGCCGCGCCCGGAAAGTGCCAATAGCGCGCAGGGCCCGCGCCAGCAGGAGCGTCGTTGATGTCGAGCGGCTCGAGCTCGCCCAGTCCCGCCGCGGCGGCCCCGGCATTGATGCGCTCCCGCAGCTCGTCGCTCGGAACGGTATCGCTCGCGTCCCACAGCTCGGGATTGAGCGCGGGCGCGTGCGGGTCCACAGCGCAATGCGAGCTCGTGTGCTCGTCGCCGATGGGCATGTATTCGATAAAGCGCAGGTGGATGGGGCGGTCGAGCGTGAGCCGCGCAAGGGCCGCCACGTCTTGGTTGAGCCGGCGCACTACAACACAGTTGACCTTAACGGGCTCAAAGCCCCAAGCCAGCGCCGCGTCGATGCCGGCCATGGTCTGCTCGAGTCGACCCAGGCGCGTGATCTTTCCAAAGAGCGTAGGGTCGAGCGTGTCGAGCGAAATGTTGACGCGGTTAAGCCCGGCGTCTTTGAGCTGCGGCGCCAGCTTGGGCAGCAGGGCGCCGTTGGTGGTAAGCGAGATGTCCTCGATCAGCGGAATCGCGCGGATGTCGCGAATGAGCGGAATGATACGGCGGCTGACCAGCGGCTCGCCGCCCGTCAGGCGTACGCGGCGAATGCCCTCCCCCGCCACCAAGCGCACAAAGCGGGCGATTTCCTCGGCGCTGAGCAGCTCGTCGTGCGCGCGGGGCGCCACGCCATCGGCCGGCATGCAATAGATGCAGCGAAAATTGCACTTGTCGGTAACGGCAATGCGCAGGTAGTTGATGTCGCGGCCAAAGCCGTCATGTTGCACGCGGTCGCTCACGCAGCCCTCCCCTCACGCGGCGTTTTATTCTTCGGAAAACATAATACCCCACGCGAGAATCATGCCGACACCCGTACGACAGGACAGGTCGCTTCGAGCAAAACGGACTTTCCAAGCCCATCCTCAACACAGACCATCACAACATTCGATGCTTTTCCCGATTTTGGCAAAAAACGTCGAATGTTGTGATGGTACGCCTACCCGCAGCGCCCCGCAGAAGGACCAAAGCGCCCCTAAAGACCGCCGTCCCAGTGCCGAATCACGAATTCTCGCAGGTCGTTCTGCCGCTTTTGGAACGCTTCGCTTCGGTCGCACTTAAGGCCTATCGCGAGCGCGATGGCGTTCACCGCCCGGTGCAATTGCAGCTGATGGACAAACTGAGTCCCGGTGAGGACGATCATCCTAAAGCCCAGCGCGCTTAGCACGGTCATACGCTCCGCATCCGACGCGCTGCGCTGTTTATCAAGATGGTCCGAGCCGTTGTATTCAATCCCCGTACCGCTCGCAGGCGCATATACGTCAATCTCGAAATACCCGGCCTTTGCGAGATACTTGAACTCGTTGGGAACATCGACCCTATGGTTGAGCTCGATCTTGACGTATCCCAGCCCTCCCTGGGAACGTTTTGCTACGACCATGATTGCGGTGGCCGTCTCCATGGGCGATCGCGCGCCATCGTGCACGCGCCTGAGCACGGCGGCCGCGCGTATAGCCCCCTGACGAGATCGGTTCTCATTGCAATAGGCAATCAAGTCGGCAACGGTATACCTCTGCCCCATCTCGACATAATCGTCCGTCGACAGATGATTCAAATGGTATCGGGCACAGATTTCGTAGCCATATTCCAGCTGCTCGGGTTCGCTCATCCACGAACCCGCTTGGACAAAACACATGACCTCATCAACCACCAGAAGGCCCTCTGCCACCTCGATAAGATGGCTTGGAGGTACCGGCGCCCCAAACACGTGGCACCTAAATCCAGCCGGCGTCGAGCGCTCAAAATCGAAGTTGACGAGCGTGTCGATATGATCGAGCTCTTCTCGTGGAATACCAAGCGAAACCAGATAGTCGGCAACGATCCCAACTGCCGCTGAAGCCCTCAGCCCCTTGACATCGAGTCCCAATTTGGACAGGCCCGCAGTCGGCTCCGCCTCGTTAGCAAGCGAGTCCTCATCGTATAGGCTGCTTGCTCGCGAGAGCGGCTCGGACGGGCGCGCCACGTTGTGGTACAGCCAGGCAGTCTTATGGGACAGGACGATCGGCAGGTCCATGAGCCCTCCAATGGAGTCGGATAACCAACCTTATTCCCCTGCCCCCGGGTCCGCACACCTTCGTGCGCAAGAAAGCGATTCCACCCGATCGAGTGGTAGAAAAACCATCACAACATTCGATGCTTTTCTCGATTTTGGCGAAAAACGTCGAATGTTGTGATGGTTTGAGGCTAGGTGAGGGGCACGGAGGGCTCAAAGCATCGTGCTCGAACGGGTTAATCCAGCTCTTTTAAGCCATGCGCGAGCTGCCAGTATTCGCCGTGCTGGGCGAGCAGCTCTTCGTGCGTGCCGCGCTCGATGATGCGGCCGTGTTCGAGGACCATGATGGCGTCGGCGTCGCGGACGGTGGACAGGCGGTGCGCGATCATAAACGTGGTGCGGCCACGCATGATGCGGTCCATGCCGCGCTCGATGAGCTTTTCGGTTCGCGTGTCGATAGAGCTCGTGGCCTCGTCCAAGATGAGCACCGGCGGGTCGGCAACGGCCACGCGCGCGATGGCAAGCAGCTGGCGCTGGCCCTGCGACAGGTTGGCGCCGTCGGCCGTGACCGGCGTGTCGTAGCCTCTAGGCAGGCGGCGAATAAACGAGTCGGCGCAGGCTGCCTCGGCAGCGGCGCGCACCTCCTCGTCGGTCGCGTCGAGCTTGCCAAAGCGGATGTTCTGCGCAATGGTGCCGCTAAACAGGTGCGTGTCCTGCAGCACAATGCCGAGCGACCCGCGCAGGCTGGCCTTGGCAATGTGCTTGACGTCGATGCCGTCGTACGTGATCTCGCCGTCATCGACCTCGTAGAAGCGGTTGATGAGGTTGGTGATGGTCGTCTTACCGGCGCCCGTCGAGCCCACAAACGCGATCTTTTGCCCCGGCTTGGCAAACAGATTGAGGTCCGTGAGCACACGGGTGCCCGGCACGTAGGAAAAGTCCACGGCATGGAAGCGCACGTCGCCGGCAAGCGGGACCAAGCCGCACGTGAGCTCGGTACCGTCGGCGGCCACCGCGCGGCCCGACTCATCAACGGCTGCCACGTCATGCAGGTGCCCGTACGCGCCCACGCCCTGGCCCTCGGGAATCTTCCATGCCCACGCGGCATCGCCCGTCTGCACCAGCTCCACGCAGCCCTCGTCCACCTCGGGCTTAAGGTCCATGGCGGCAAACAAGCGCTCGGCGCCGGCCAACGCGTTGAGCAAGAAGTTGCCAAGCTGCGTAAACTGGTTGATGGGCATGGCCGCCTGGCGTACAAAGACCAGATAGCTCGCGAGCGCACCTACATCGGCGAGCCCCTTGATGCAGAGCATGCCGCCCGCCACGGCGACGATGGCATAGTTGACGTAGCCAATCACGACGGTCATGGGCACCATGGAGTTGGCATAGCTCACGGCGGCGGTGCCGGTGCGGCGAAGCTCATCGTTGCGGCAGGCGAAGCCGGCGACATTCGCTGCCTCGTGATTAAAGACCTTGATGACCTTTTGGCCCGAGACCATCTCTTCGATATATCCGTCCAAGTCGCCAAGCGATGCCTGCTGGGCGGCAAAGAAACGCTTAGAGCGCGCGCCCGAGTAGCGCGCGTACAGCACAATGGCCACATCGCACACGAGCGTGATAATCGTGAGCTGCCAGTTAAGGATGATGAGCATGGCCGTGGTGCCCACAACCTGAATGGCGGCCTGAATCACGTTGGCAAAGCTGTTGTTGAGCGCCTCGGAGACGGTGTCGACGTCGTTGGTAAAGAAGCTCATGATGTCACCCGAGCGCGTGCTGTCGAAGTAGCTCAGCGGCAGCATCTGGATGTGCGCAAACAGGTCGCGGCGGATATCGGAGACCACGCGCTGGGCCGCGCGCACCATAATCTGTGAGTAGCCCAGAGCCGAGAGCACGCCCGCGGCGTAGATGGCAGCGGTAAAGATAACCTGCCTGGCGAGCAGTTCCTCGCCGCCCGTTGCCAAACCGTTGACGATGGGGCGCACCATGTAGGTACCGGCAAGGCTTGCGATGGCGGCCACAGAGGCAAGCACACCCACTGCGAGCAGCGAGAACTTGGCATGCCCCATGTAGGAGAGCAGGCGGCGAAGCGTCTGCGCCAGATTGGCGGGACGGGCCTGAGCGGATGTCTTAGGCATGGCGCTCACCCCCTTCCGTGGCTTGAATTGATTCGTTGGGGCCGGCGGAAAACGGATCATTTGCGCCATCCACGACGCCAGCATCCCCTGCAAATTCCATCTGCGAGGCGTAAATCTCCTGGTAGATGCTATCGCCCGCCAGCAGCTCCTCATGCGTGCCCACGCCGTGGACGCGGCCGTCGTCCAACACAATAATGCGGTCGGCATCCATGACGCTCGCAATGCGCTGCGCAATGACAATCACCGTCGTGTTGGGAATCTGAGCGATATGCTCGCGGATCTTGGCGTCGGTCGCCATATCGACCGCGCTGGTCGAATCGTCAAAGATGAGCACACGCGGATGCTTGAGCAATGTACGCGCGATGCACAGGCGCTGCTTCTGCCCGCCCGAGACACCGGCACCGCCCTGGCCCAGATAGCCGTCAAGGCCGCCGATGCGATCGAGGAACTCATCCACGCACGCCGCGCGGCAAGCCGCGAGGAGCTCATTGTCCGACGCCTGTGGATTGCCCCACTGCAGGTTCTCGCGCACGGTACCCGTAAACAGTACGTTCTTTTGCAGCACGATACCCACGGCGTCGCGCAGGGCGGCCAGGTCGTAATCGCGCACATCGCGCCCGCCCACGAGCACGGCGCCTTCGGTGGCGTCGTACAGGCGCGCGATTAGCTGCACAAGCGAACTCTTGCCCGAGCCCGTGCCGCCGAGCACGCCCACCGTGGAGCCCGCCTCAATGCAAAGGTCAATATGCTCGAGCACATCCTCGGCAGCATCCGCGCGGTACTTAAACGACACGTCGCGAAACTCGATGCCTCCGTCGGCCACCTCGTGCACGGCAGCGGCAGCGTCGGGCGCCTGGATAAGCGAACGCTCGTCGAGCACCCGCGAGATGCGCTCCACGCTGGCAAGTGCGCGGGTGAGCAGCAAAAACACGTTGGAGATCATCATGAGCGAGTTCATGATCAGCAGCACGTAGCTCATAAAGCCCGTGAGCGAGCCCACGCCGAGCTCGCCGGCAAGGATCATGCGCCCGCCGATCCACAGAATGGAAAGCGCCGCCACGTACATCGACAGCTGAAACACCGGCAGGTTGAGCACGGCGTTGCCGAAGGTCTTCGTCGCCGTGTGCGCAAGCTCGGTGTTGACGGCATCGAACTTGGCCTCCTCGTGCGCGGCGCGCACATACGCCTTGACGGCGCGCACGGCGGTGAGGTCCTCCTGCACCACGCCGTTGAGGTGATCCATCGAAGTCTGCAGCTGGCGGTAGAGCGGGCTGACGCGGCAGGTAATAACGCCCAGTACGATCGCCAGCACCGGCAGGATGATCGCGAATACCGTAGCAAGCGGACGCGACAGCACCAACGCATAGACCAAGCCAACGATAAGCGTCACGGGACCGCGCACCATGGGGCGGAAGCCGTTACCTACGGCGTTTTGAATAACAGTGATATCGGTGGTCATGCGCGTGACGAGCGAGCTGGCGTCGTAGTTATCCAGATTGCCAAAGGCGAGCGTCTGGATCTTTCGATACTCGGCCTCGCGCAGGTTAGCGCCCAGCCCCGAGGCAACGCGGGCGGACGTGCGTGCATAGCCCAAGCCAAGCAGCAGCGAACATGCGGCGCATACCAACATATACGCGCCCTGCAACAGCATGTAGTTGATGTCGCCCGCGGGCACGCCCACATCGATGATATTTGCCATGATGACCGGGATAAACAGCTCGAGCGCCGTCTCGGCCGTCACAAAGAGCACGCCGAGCATGGCATCGCGGCGGTATGCCCCCAGATAGGAAAACAGAATCTTGAGATTGCGCACGCAGGTTCATCCCCCATCAAACGTTGTTCGCAAACCCACGTATTATGGCGCGCCGTGCGGCGGTGTCAAGTGTTCCGAAATCGATTTCTGCAAGGCTAGTGCAGACGCCATGCTCGCAGGACGCACGTCCGTATTCAATTAGAAATGAACGCGAGCGTGACTTTTTCGCCCTGCCGCCAACACAAACCTGGACTCTACAATCGTTGTAGGGTTTTCACTACACTGGTACGTAAACGATCTAAGCCAGAAAGCCCCGCCCATGGAACACGACCTCACACGCGGCAATGTCCTCAAGACCATCGCGGTCTTTGCCCTGCCTTATATGCTCTCGTACTTTTTGCAGATGCTCTACGGCATGGCCGACCTGTACATGATGGGGCAGTTTAGCGGCGCCGCCGGCATCACCGCCGTGGGCAATGGCGCGCAGACGCTCTATATCATTACCGTGACGCTTGTGGGCCTGGCCATGGGAACGACGGTCATCGTCGGCCACGCCGTGGGCTCGCGCCGCTTCGACCGCGCCGAGACCGCCATCGGCAACACCATCACGCTTTTTATGGGTGTCTCGGTGGTGCTGGCCGCTGTCCTGCTCGCACTGTGTCCGCAGATTGTGGCACTCATTGGCACGCCAGCCGAAGCGGTCGAAGGAACTGCCGCCTACCTGCGTATCTGCTTTATCGGCATTCCCTTTATCGCCGCGTACAACATTCTTTCGGCCATCTTTCGCGGCCTGGGCGATTCGCGCTCGCCTATGTACGTGATCGGCGTGGCATGCATCATCAACATCGCGCTCGACTTTCTGTTTATCGGACACATGGGGCTCGGCCCCGTGGGCGCGGCGCTCGGCACGGTCATCGCGCAGACGGCGAGCGTGGCCCTCGCGCTCGTGTGGCTCAAGAGCCGTCGCACGAACATCCACGTTAAGCGCAGCGACCTGCGCCCCCAGCCCGAAGTGCTCGGCAGCATTCTTAAGATCGGTGTGCCCGTAGCCGTGCAGGACGGCTGCATCCAGGTGGCGTTTATGTTTATCACCGTCATCGCCAACCACCGCGGCCTGGTCGACGCCGCCGCCGTGGGCCTGGTCGAGAAGATGATCAGCTTTTTGTTCATTGTGCCGAGTTCCATGGGTGCCACCGTCAGCGCGCTCACGGCGCAAAACGCCGGCGCAGGCAAGGGCGACCGCGCGCGTCAGGTGCTCAAAGATGCCATGACCATCTCGGTCGTGTACGGTTGCCTGATCACGGTGCTGATGTGGCTGGTGGCACCGGCGTTTATCGGCTTTTTTGCCAAGGACCCCGCGGTGGTCGCCGCCGGTACTGGCTATATGCACAGTTATATTTTCGACGCGATTTTTGCCGGCATCCACATTTGCTTTAGCGGCTTTTTCGCTGCATACGGCAAGAGCTACATCGGCTTTGCGCACAACGTGCTGGCCGTGGCGCTCATTCGCGTGCCCGGTGCATGGCTGCTGTCGAACGCCTATTCCGATACGTTGTTTCCCATGGGCATTGCCTCGCCGTGCGGGTCCATTCTGTCGGCGGTCATCTGTGTGATTGCATTTACCGTGCTCAACCGGCGCGGGGCTTTTGACAAGCTGATGGCGTAGCGGGGCAACGCGAGCCCGGCGCCCCTCCCCGGCTCTATTGAAAGGAGCGTTCCTATGGCCGACTCGCCAACTGAACATACCGAGGGCCTGCTCCGCATTGGCGAGGTGGCGCGCCTGTTTAACCTGAGCGTGGGCACGTTGCGCCATTACGAGCAGATGGGCCTACTGGACCCGGCGCACATCGATCCGGCGAGTGGGTACCGCTACTACGGATCGCGGCAGCTCTCCACCCTCAACACCATCAGCCACCTGCGTGTTCTGGACCTGCCGCTGGCACAGATCCGCGAGTTTGTGACCACGCGCGATGTGGACCTCATGCAGCGGCAGCTGGCTCAGCAGCAGGAACTCATCGAGCGCAAGCGCCGCGAGCTGGAGCGCGTATCGCGCAAGATCGACAACCGGCTTGCTCTGCTACACGATGCCTTGAGCACCGAGCTCGATACCATCCGCGAAATCGATGCGCCCGAGCTTCGCTGCGCCGTGTTGCGCGAACGCGTCAACCCTACCGACGCCTATGCGCTGGAGTGGCAGATTCGTCAACTGCAGAAGGGCCAGCACGAGACCTTTGTCTTTCTGGGCAACTTGGGCGTCGGGATTGGCGCCGAGCGCCTCGCCGCCGGCGACTTTGATGGCTACGACGAGGTCTTCCTGCTGCTCGATGACACCGATGATTACGTGGGCGACGTCGAGGTGCGGCCCGCCGCGCGCTGTCTGACCATAAGCTTCCGCGGTACACATGGGCAAGCAGCCCCACGCTACGAGCAGCTGCTCGGCTATATGTGCGAGCACGGCCTGACACCCGCCGGTCCCTCACGCGAGATCGCCCTTATCGATGACATCATCAGCGACGATCCAGAGACCTACGTGACGCAGATCACGGTGCCCGTTTCCCCAGCAAAGTAAGAACCGCCCCGAAGGCATCGTGCTTCCGGGCGGTTCTTCAATTTGGCTATCGATGCCTTACACCTCTGGCACCTGACCAGTAGCCAAGATCTGCTCGAGTGCGTCCTCATCCAATACAGGCACGCCCAACTGCTCGGCCTTGGTGAGCTTGGAGCCCGCTTTGGGGCCGGCGACCAGATAGCTCGTCTTCTTTGAAACACTACCCGAAACCTTGGCGCCGAGCACCTTGAGCGCCGCGCCTGCCTCGTCGCGCGTACGGTTGACGAGCGTGCCGGTGAGCACGAAGGTCAGACCCGCGAGTGGTTGAGCGTCGGCAAGCTCGCCCGCCACGCCAGCGTCGGCCGCGGCTTGCGCGTGCGCGGCGCCCAAGTCGACCTCGAGCGACAGGCCCGCCTGACGCAGGCGCTCTAGCACGGCGAGGTTCTCGGGCACGGCCAGGAACTGCTTGACGCTCGCCGCAATCTTGGGACCGATGCCCTCACACTCGGCGATGTCCTCTTCGCTCGCCAAGATGAGCTTGTCGATCGACAGGAATCGCTCGGCGATGACCTCGCCCACGCTCTTGCCCACATGGCGGATGCCCAGGGCAAACAGCACGCGACCGAGCGGCTGGCTCTTGGACTTGTTGAGCTCGGCGATGATTTTCTCGGCCGTCTTGAGGCCCACCGGAATGGGATCGCCCTTCTTGACGCCCTTTTTGCTGTTGGAGCTGGCGTACACGCGGCCCGTGTCCAGGCCGGCGATGTCGTCGACCGTGAGCTGGTAGAAGTCTGCGACATCGTGGATCAGCCCGGCGGCGATCATCTTGTCGACAATCTCGTCGCCCAGGCCGTCGACGTCCATGCAGCCGCGGCTCACCCAATGGAGCAGGCGCTCCTTGAGCTGCGCAGGGCAGTCGATGGAGACGCAGCGGTAGGCGACCTCGCCGTCCTCGTGGACCACGGGGCTGCCGCACACGGGACAGACCTCGGGCATGTGCCAGTCGGCCGAATCGGCAGGGCGCTTGTCGAGCACGGGACCCACGACCTCGGGGATCACGTCGCCCGCCTTGTGCACGATGATGGTATCGCCCTCGCGCACGTTTTTGCGACGGATCTCGTCGATGTTGTGCAGCGTTGCGCGCGCGATGGTAGAGCCGGCAACCGTGACCGGGTCGAACTCGGCGACCGGCGTGAGCACACCGGTGCGGCCCACTTGGATGCGAATCTCGCGCAGGACGGTCTGCTTTTCCTCGGGCGGGAACTTAAAGGCAATAGCCCAGCGCGGTGCGCGAGCGGTAAAGCCCAGGTCGAGCTGCTGCTGGAAGCTGTCGACCTTTACGACTACGCCGTCGATGTCGTAGTCCAGGTCACCGCGGTGCTCAAGTGCCTGGGCACAGAACTCGTGAACCTCAGCCGGCGTGGCGCAGCGGGCCACGTTGGGGTTGACGCTGAAGCCGGCGCTGCGCAGCCAGTCGAGAAATTCGCGCTGGCTGTGGACGTGCAGCGGATCGGTATCGGCAATGGCGTAGATAAAGGTGGCCAGGTCGCGGCGTGCCGTGACCTTGGGATCCTTCTGGCGCAACGATCCGGCAGCGGCGTTGCGCGGGTTGGCGAAGGGGTCGCGACCCTCGGCATCGGCCTCTTCATTCAGACGCACAAAGCTGCCCTTGGGCATATAGACCTCGCCACGTACTTCGATGGCACGCTCGCGGTCGGCGCCCATGTGGGCGAGCGCCGGCTCGGACAGGTGCATGGGCACATCCTTGATGGTACGCACGTTGAGCGACACGTCCTCGCCCGTGGTGCCGTCGCCGCGTGTGGCCGCGCGCACAAAGGTGCCGTTTTGGTAGGCAAGCGCCACGCCCAGACCGTCGATCTTAAGCTCGCAGGTATAGGTGACGCTACCGGCTCCGAGCGCATCCTCGGTGCGCTGGAGCCACGCGTCGAGCTCGTCCAGATCCATGGCATCGTCCATGGAATACATGCGTGCCATGTGCGTGACCGGCGTAAACTGCTCGCTCACGTAGCCGCCCACGCGCTGGGTATAGCTGTCGGGCGTCACCAGGTCGGGGTAGGTGGCCTCGATCTGCTGGAGCTCAACGAGCATTTTGTCGAAGGCGGCATCCGTGATCTCGGGCGCATCGAGCATGTAGTAGCGGTAGGCGTGGTAATCGAGCTCGTGGCGCAGCTCGGCCGCACGCGCCGCCGCCTGGGCACGGGCATCGGCCGGTGCAGCGGTATCCTCGCTCGCGGGCGTTTTGGTATCGATATCTACACCGTCACCAAACAGGCTCGATTGCTCCATTGCGGCACTCCTTCGCTCGATTTCAAACGGATACTAGAGTACCACCGGTCACAATGGGGTCGAATCGCCCTTTCAAACCGCATCGAATCGGCAGCCGCCAGACCGGAGTGGATCGCGCGATCAACTCATGCCCTTGCCATTTCTAAATGATCCGTTTCCCCGTCCCCAACGGATCAATAAGAAAAGAGGGGACTGTCCCGCGTTGGCGGGACAGTCCCCTCTGGCTTCGATATGTGCAATACGGTTCGTTAGAAACCCTGACCGTTGCCCTGACCCTGACCCTGCTGGCCAAGCAGCTCCTCCAGATACTGGCGCAGCTGCTCGTCGGTAATACCGCCGTTGCCGGTATCGGTCGCGCTGTCGTTCTGCTGCTGGTTCTGCAGCTCCTCGTCGGAGCCCAGCTCAACCGTGACCTTCTTCTCTTCCTTGCCGCGCATGAGCGTGATCTCGACCTTCTCGCCCACCTCGTGGCTGCGCAGCGCGATGATCAGGCCGTCGGCGCTCGAAATCTCATCGTCGCCCAGCTTGGTGATGACGTCGCCCTCCTGAATGCCGGCCTTGGCGGCAGGACCATCCTCAACGACGCTCGCCACATACGCGCCGCTATCGGTGCTCAACTTGTTGGTGCGGGCGTTAAGCGCATTGACGCTCGAAAGCGTAGCGCCCATGTACGGATGCACCGGCGTCTTACCGTCGATGATCTGGTCGGCAATGTTCTTGGCGTAGTTAACCGGAATGGCAAAACCCACGCCCGAGCTGGAGCCCGAGTAGCTCTCGATAAGCGAGTTGATACCCACAAGCTCGCCATTGTCGTTGACGAGCGCGCCGCCGGAGTTGCCCGGATTGATGGCGGCATCGGTCTGGATCATGTTGGCATAGATGGTGTTGCCGCCGGTAGAGCTCATGGCCGTGGAGCGATACAGCGCCGAGACGATACCGGTGGAGACAGACTGTTCGTTGCCGAAGGGCGAGCCGATCGCCATGACCCACTCGCCCACGTTGAGCTTGGAGGAATCACCGATCTCAATCGGCGTGAGCTTGGAGGCGTCGGCGTCCTTGAGCTTGATGACGGCCAGGTCGCTCGAAGCGTCGTTGCCCACGAACTCGGCCTCGTAGGTGGTGCCGTCGTCCATGGTCACCACGTACTGGTCATAGCCATCGACCACGTGGTTGTTGGTGAGGATATGGCCCTCGGTATCGAGCACCACGCCCGAACCGACGCTGCCCGAGTTGTCCGACTCGTCGGCAGACTGCGAAAGCGAGCCATTCTGGCTGCCGCTCGACGTGGCGGTGATGGAAACGACGGAGGGCAGGGCCTTGGCAGAAACGGCCTCGGCCAGTGTAGTGTCCTCGGAATCGATGGTGATCTTTTGCGTCGATGAACCCGAAGCACCCGCCGTCACGGCATTCTTGCCACCGCCGATATCGAGCGTGCCGCTCATAATGAGCGCAATGACCAGCAGGGCGCCACAGGCGCAACCGGCGAGTGTCGTAATAAAGATCGGCAGCTTTTTGGTCTTGGTCTTGACCACCGTGTGCTTGTTCACGACCTGCGCACCGCCCAGCGGCTGGCCGGTCTGTGTGTCATAGGCCTGCACGTAGGGAATGTTGCTACCGGCAGGCGTCGACTCCACCTGCACGCGCGGCTGCTGCTGAGTCTCGCCGGCGTTGCCCGCGTCCTGGGGACGCTGGGAATCGTTCTCGCTCATAGCTGCGATCCTTTCGTCAAATAACCAAAGGCCCGCCAAACATGTGGCGGGCCATCATTGTTCACGTTGAGTTGTACCCCAATATGCGGGCGTACGTGTACGAGAACGCAATCTTTTAGGAAGGCTTAAGTTCTGCTGCAAACTCGAAGGGAACCCGCACCTGCGGCAAAACCACCACAAAGGTGCCTGTCCCCTTTGTGGTGGAAATCTAGTCCTTAAACAGATATCCCACGCCGCGGACGGTGGTGATGTGCGCTGCAATCTGCGGGCCCACCTTGGAGCGGATGCGTCGAATGTGCACGTCGACGGTACGCGTGCCGCCGCAGTACTCAAAGCCCCACACGCGGTGCAGCAGCACCTCGCGGCTGTAGGCGCGGTTGGGGTGCGTCGCCAAAAAGCTCAGCAGCGAGTACTCCATCAGCGTCAGGTCGATGGGCTCGTTATCGAGTGTCACCTGGTAGGTAGCCAGGTTAATCTCGAGGTTATCGATATTGAGCACATCGTCGGCGGTGACGGTCTCCTCCTCGCCCATCAGGCGCTGCGCGCGAGCCTTGAGCTCATTGGGCGTCGCCGTGGGGCATACAAAGTCGGCATGCGCGTGATTCGGCAGGCGCAGGGTGCCGAGCGCCTCATCGTCGACGATCACCAACATGGGGACACCGCCGCGATCGTCAAGCCACTTGGCAATCTGATCGATGCGGTCGCTGCGGATGCCGTCGGAATCGAGGATCAGCAGGTCAAAGTCGTGCGCCGCAGTTGGCGAATCAGGGGTTGCCAGGCTCACCTCGACACCCAGGGTAGTCGTCAAGCTGCGGGCAAACTCGTGGAAGCGCGTCGTGCGCGCCATGAACAGGGCACTCTTTTCGGACATATCGGCCTCCAAAGAAATGAGCTCAATCGTACTGGAACAAGCCAGCGCGATTAGGAGTTCGCCAGGTAGTGCTTGATCTCCCACTCGGTGATCGTAGACTCAAACTTATGCCACTCGTCGCGCTTCTTTTTGAGGAAGAAGCTGTGAATGTGCTCGCCGAGGGCATCCTTCATAAACTGCGAGTCCTCAAACACATCGAGCGCCTCTTTGAGCGAGCGCGGCAGCGGCGCGTAGCCGGCCTCGACCATCTGACGGTCGGTAAGCTTGAGCGTCTCGGCCGTGGCCTCGGGCGGGAGTTCCAGCTTGCGCTCGATGCCGTCCAGACCAGCCGCCAGCGTGACGGCGTTGACCAGGTACGGGTTGGCCATGGGGTCGGGACTGCGCAGCTCGATGCGCGTGGACAGCGGCTTGCCGGGCTTGTAGACCGGAATGCGGACCATACTCGCGCGGTTGCGCAGGCCCCACGTGGCGTACTGCGGCACGGAGTCGCCACCCGTGGTGATGCGCTTGTACGAGTTGACCGTGGGGTTGGTGATGGCACTGATCTCGCGCGCGTGCGCCAAGATGCCGGCCATGTAGTGCTTGGCGATTTCGGAGAGGTGGTACTTCTCGTCGTCCTCGCCCCAAAACACGTTGTTGCCGTCGTGGTCGAACAGCGACTGATGCAAAAACATGGCGCTGCCGTCCTCGCCCGCCAACGGCTTGGGCATAAAGGAGGCGTGGCAACCGCTCTCGTAGGCCTGCTGCTTAATGATGAGTTTGGCCGTGGTGATAGCGTCGGACATGCTCAGGGCCTCGGCGTGACGCAGGCTCATGCCATGCTGCGAGCGACCGGCGGCGTGGAAGGTGTACTCCACGGGCACGGACATCTTCTCGAGCGTGAGGACCGTGTTGCGACGCAGGTCGCGGGCAGCATCACTCACCGAAAGATCGAAGTAGCCCACGTTGTCGAGCGGCTCGGGGGTGTGCTCGTCGGGGAAGTAGTAATACTCCAGCTCGGCGCCCACGTTGAGCAGATAGCCGGCCTTCTCGGCCTTGCGGAACATGCGGCGCAGGGCATCGCGCGGGTCGCCGGCGAACGGTTTGCGATCGGGAGTGCACACATCGCAGAAAACGCGTGCAACGCCGTTATGGCTCGGGCGCCACGGCAAAATCTGGAAGGTCGAAGCATCGGGGAACGCCAGCATGTCGGCTTCCTCGGGCGTGGCAAAGCCCTCGATGGCGGAGCCGTCAAAGCCAATACCCTCCTCAAAAGCGACCTCGAGGTCCTCGGGGCTAATGGCAAAGTTCTTGAGGCGGCCGAGAATGTCGACAAACCACAGACGCACAAAGCGGATATCACGCTGCTCTACGGAGCGGAGTACGTAATCGATGTTCTGCTGGTTCATGTCGCTCCCCTTTCTTTCGGGCGGGTTTCGACTGGTCTATATCGCAGATACTATCGCAGAAAAATGTTTCCGCAGGGTTAAAGCGTATCAAGCGCTCAAAAAACGTGCGCGAACAGGCCGTCACGAACGAATGGTTAGCGCGAGGTCGAGGCGCGGTGTTCGATGTGGCCGGGGACCTCGATGCGCTTGGGGGCGAGCTTTGCGGCGTCGCCCACCGTAGTGGTAACGACGTCGATGCGCTCGGACAGGCGCTCGACCACGCGCTCGGCAATGGTAAGAGTGTCCTGCGCTGCCGTGGTCACACCGCCAAAGAGCACGTGGTTCCAGGGATAGTCGTCAAACGTTGCGATCTTGAGACCCGCCGGCAACGAAGGTCCCAACTGTGCCAGCGCCTCGGTCAGGCGCAGGAAGACCAGACCGTTGACGGCAATGAGGCCGAGCTTTTTACCCGCATAGCCGCGGATGGTCTCGTCCAGGCGACTGACACCCGTGGCGCCACCGTCGGCCAGGGTGACGACCTCGCCCGCAAGACCGCGGCGCGAAAGCTCGCCGGCAAAGGCCTCAGCGCGCTCGCGACGCACGGGGCTGTCATCGCTTGCCTCGGTGAGCAGGCACAGGCGCTCGCTGCCAGCAGAGGCCAAGGCGTCTACCAGGCCGGCGACCAGCTCACGGTTGTTGGAGGTCACCAGATCGACACCGCCGTCGGCAACATCGCGGTCGAGCAGCACGACGGGCAGGCGTCCCGCAGCCTCGGCGATCGCCTTGTCGTTGCCTCCGCAGGTATTGACGACCAGGCCGTCCACGCCGGCATCGATAAGTCTGGTGAGCGACTCTGCCTCCTTGGCGGGGTCGTTGCCGCTAATGGCCGTCATGAGCGAGCAGCCGCGCGCGGCGGCGCTGGCGGAAAGCCCTTCGAGCATGGCGCTGGAGAACGGGTTAGCAATGTCGGCCAAGATCACGCCGATGAGGTTGGTACGCGAGCTGCGCAGATTGCGCGCGGCGGCACGTGGACGATAGCCGGTGCGCTCGATAACTGCCGCGATGCGAGCACGGGTTTCCTCGGTCATCTGCCCGGGGCGGTTGTTGAGATAGCGCGAGACCGTGGCCGGGCTCACGCCCGCCTCGGCGGCAATGTCCTTAATCCTCATCTGCGCCATAGCGCACCCCGTTTCCCAATTGTCGGCAGTCTGAGCCATTTTAGGCATTTTTTTAAAAATCTCGCTTGCAAAACGTTGTAGATGAGTATACTACAACTCGAAACGAAACCGATTTCGTAAACCGATTTCGGCAAGCGTTGGCACGGAGGTGCAAAGATGCACCCTACCGTCTTGGCACCTCCGTGCCAACGCCATATCAAAGGTGTACGCACGAGTAAGAAGGAGCTGCGCGACCATGGGTAAAACGGTTCTTACCTTCGGCGAGATCATGATGAGGCTCTCGCCCAAAGACCATCTGCGCATTGAGCAGGCGACCGAGTTTGATGTCCGCTACGGCGGCGCCGAAGCCAACACCGCGCTTTCCCTGGCCTACCAGGGTGACAAGGCAGCTTACGTCTCCGTTGTCCCGGCCAACCGTCTGGGCGAGTGCGCCCTGCGTTCGCTGAAGGTCTACGACGTCGATACCTCGCGCGTCGTGCGCCAGGGCGACCGTCTTGGCTCCTATGTGTTTGAGGTCGGCGCCTCGCAGCGCGGCAACGGCTGCGTCTACGACCGCAAGTACTCTGCCATCAACATGGCCAAGCGCGACGTCTTTGACTGGGACGAGATCCTCAAGGGCATCGACGTCTTCTACTTCTCCGGCGTGACGCCCGCCGTCTCCGACGAGATGGCCGCCGCCTGCAAGGATGCCCTCACCGCCTGCCGCGCCAAAGGCATCACCACCGTGTGCGACGTGAACTATCGCGGCAAGATGTGGTCGCCCGAGAAGTCGCAGGCCACCATGAAGGAACTCCTGCCGCTCGTTGACATCTGCATTGCCAACGACGAGGACGCTCCTGCCGGCCTCGGTATGACCTGCGTCTCCGGCTCCCTTGCCCACGGCATCGAGGAGCGCGACACCTACGTCGAGATGGCCCGTCAGATCTGCGCCGAGTACGGTTGCAAGAAGGTCGCCTCGGTCGTCCGCAACATCTCCTGCGTCGAGCGCTCCATTTGGATGGGCATGCTCTTTGACGCAGAGAGCGGCGAGCACTGGTTCTCCCCTGCTCACGATGTGCACGTGCTCGAGGGCGTTGCCGCCGGCGACGCTTTTAACGCCGGCCTGGTCCATGCCCTCATCAATGACTTCGATCCGCAGGACGCCGTCAACTACGCGATTGCGGCCTCGATCCTCAAGCTCACCATCAAGGGCGATTCCAACCTGGTGACCGCAGACGAGATCGCAGCCGTGGCATCCGCCGCCGACGGTGGCACCCGCGTCGCGCGCTAAGCCGTCCCCATTCCGCGGGCCGCAGCTTTCCATACCCATACCTCTGCGACCCGCTCCCCGATTTCTCCGGTCGGACAAAACCACCAGTCCCATTCCGGTTTTGTCTGGCATTCCCTACACGACTGGTCGCGCAGCCGGTTTTGGAATTGCTTGTGACCCCAAGCAGTGCCTCCGATAACCAATCCAAAACCGGCTCATGACCAGCATATTTGGCAATCACGCGCCCGTGCGCGCCTCACATCGAAAGGAACACTATGTTCGATCAGTTCTACACCACGCTTGAGTCCCTGGGCATCGTGCCGGTCGTCGTGCTCGATAAGGTCGAGGACGCCGCACCGCTCGCCCACGCCCTTATGGCAGCTGGCATGAAGTCCGCCGAGGTCACCTTCCGCACCGCCTGCGCCGCCGAGTGCATCGCCGCCATGGCTGAGGCCGAGCCCGAGATGTGCGTCGGCGCCGGCACCGTCCTGACTGTCGAGCAGGTTGAGCAGGCCCGCGCCGCCGGTGCCAAGTTCATCGTCTCCCCGGGTTACAACGAGGACGTCGTGAAGCACTGCATCGACATCGACTTGCCCGTCCTTCCCGGCACCGTGACCCCCTCCGAGGTTACCGCCGCCGAGAACCTGGGGCTCAAGGTCACCAAGTTCTTCCCCGCGGCTCAGTATGGTGGCCTGAACACCATCAAGGCCCTCGCCGCTCCGTTTGTCGGCCATCGCTTTATGCCCACCGGCGGCGTGAGCACCGCCAACGTCGAGGAGTACCTGAGCTCCTCCGCCATCATCGCCTGCGGTGGCACCTGGATGGTCAAGCCCGCCCTGTTCGCCGACGGCGACTTCTCCAAGGTCGAACAGATCGCCCGCGAGGCCATGGACGTCGTCAAGAAGGTCCGCGGCTAGGTTTAGCTCTCTATCGTGAAAGGGGGCGTGCCCTAGACCTCGCCCCCTTTCTTTTAAAGCGGCTCGGAAGCGCGCCGTTTCCGTCACGAACAAGAACCGAAACCGTCTTGTATGCTGATAGAACGTGACGGAAGCGACACGCGCCCGAGCCGCTTTGCCTACTCGGCTGGCAGTCGCGCCCAGCTGAGCCACTTCGACAAAAGCCAAGCCACCAAAACAGCTGCGGCACCGTCTGGAGGAATGGACCCTTGCTTCCGGTCTTTTCCTCCAAGCGGAGCCGCAGCCTTTTCATGCCCCGATTGCACCCCCGCACTTGCGGTGAAATACGGACTGCTTACGCCGCCAAAGCCGCAAAACAGTCCCTATTTCACCGCAACTAATTAGGGGAACGGATTAGATGGCCGAGTCTTTGGACAGCTCAAAGTAGTCGGGATGCAAGGCGATAACCGGACCCTGCTCCTCGGGCATTAGATGCAAATGCGTCTCTGCCAGATAGCTCGCCGTGTCGGTATCGCCCTTCTTAATGGCCTCGAGAATCCGGCGATGCTGCCGACGAATCGGCTCCCAATCCAGATCCTGCGACACCATACGCAACCAGTTGTATCGCTCGAAATGCGTGTTGACGCTCTTCATCCAATCCCACAACATGTGGCGGCCGGCAATCTCAAAACACGTCTCATGGAACAGGTTGTCCAGATCGAAAAAGCGACGCGTTTCACGATGATCGAGTGACTCGGACTCGGCAAGAATCTGCTCGAGCCGATGCTTTTGCTCGGGCGTGGCGGCAGAGCAGCATTTAATGAGCACACTTCTCTCGAGTTTCTCGCGCAAGAAACAGGCGTTCTCGGCGCGCTCCATGCTGATTTTTGAGACATAGGTGCCGCTTTTGGGACGCGTTTCCACCAGCTCTTGCTCGCGCAGGCGCACAAAGGACTCGCGAATGGGCGTGCGCCCGATTCCCGTCTCCTTTTCCAGACCAATCGCCGAAAGGCGCGTGCCGGGCTTGAGCTCGGCATAGATGATCTTAGAGCGCAATGCGTTGTATGCCTGATCTTGCAGGCTCTGATAATGCTGGTGCTGTTCCATAAAGCCCTCGAATGAAGCCCACGGTTTGTCGAATCTCATCACGTAATACTATCGCATCCCCCATACCCTCAGTTGCGGTGAAATAAGGGCCGCTGGCACCCATGCACAACTTAGGCGGCTTTGACGTGACCAGACGTGACCACCGCTATCTCGGCACTGATCTTAGGCAACGTCGCCGGCATCGCCAGTAAGTTGTTCACCCGGCACTTTGCGCGCGCCGCGTTTGAAAAGTAGCACTACGCGCGGGGCCAACGGGCAGCCCGTGCCCACTTGTCTCTCGAGCTTGCCCTCCTCGATCAGGACAATCGAGCCGTCCGCACAGCAGGGCGAGTTCACCGTTTACCTTTTAAAAGTGAACGTTCACCTATTTTTCGGAGAATGGGAGGGTTTATTACCCTACTTCACATATACTGAGCTTGTACGAAAAGCAAGACTTATATAGATGAACGTTTCTTTTGGAAGGATTGCTATGTCTGATCTTATGGACAGCTTCCGCCTGGACGGCAAGGTCGCGCTCGTGACCGGCGCCACCTATGGCATCGGCATGGCCATTGCCGAGGCGCTCGGAGAGGCAGGCGCCAAGATTGCCTTTAACGCCCGTCACGCCGACAAGGTTGCCGAAGCCGAGAAGCACTACCGCAAGCTGGGCTTTGATGCTCACGGCTATGTTGCCGACGTCACCGACGAGGCTGTCGTCGCCGAGCTCGTTGCCAAGATCGAAGCCGATTTTGGCACCACGCCCGACATCCTAGTCAACAACGCCGGCGTCATCCAGCGCACCCCGATGCTCGACATGAGCGCCGAGGACTTCCGTCGCGTCGTCGACATCGACCTCAACGCACCGTTTATCGTGTCCAAGGCCTGCCTGCCCGGTATGATCGCCAAGGGCCACGGCAAGATCATCAACATCTGCTCCATGATGAGCGAACTGGGCCGCGAGACCATCGCCGGCTATGCCGCCGCCAAGGGCGGACTCAAGATGCTCACCAAGAACATCTGCTCCGAGTTTGGCGAGGCCAACATCCAGTGCAACGGCATTGGGCCGGGCTATATCGCTACCCCGCAGACCGCGCCGCTGCGCGAGACGCAGCCCGATGGCAGCCGTCACCCGTTCGACCAGTTCATCATCGCCAAGACGCCGGCCGCCCGTTGGGGCACGCCCGAGGACCTGAAGGGCCCCGCCGTGTTCTTGGCTTCCGATGCATCGAACTTCGTCAACGGGCACATTCTGTACGTGGACGGCGGCATTCTCGCCTACATCGGCAAACAGCCGCAGTAAGGAAACTGGGCGAGGCGGTCGGCAGTTAAGTCTGCTGCTCGGACAGTCCTGCGCAAGACGGAAAGCACATTAAGTGCTTTCCTTTGCGTGCGGAACTCGCGACAGACTTAACTGCCGACCGCCCGCATGGCTCATCGCGGGTCGGATTAGCCGCCGCCCGCGCACAGAAACAAATAACTGAAAAAATAAGCTGAAAGGTTAACTCAAATGAAGATTGCTCTGATCAACGAGAATTCTCAGAACTCCAAGAACCCCATGATCGAGGCTGCCCTTAAGAAGGTTGTCGAGCCCATGGGGCACACCGTCTTTAACTATGGCATGTATGCCGACGCCGACTCCAAGCCCCTCACCTACGTGCAGAACGGCATTCTTGCCGCCGTGCTGCTCAACTCCGGCGCTGCCGACTACGTCGTGACCGGTTGCGGCACCGGCGAGGGCGCCATGCTCGCCTGCAACTCCTTCCCCGGCGTGCTGTGCGGCCACGTTGCCGACCCGCTGGATGCCTACACCTTTGCCCAGGTCAACGATGGCAATGCCGTCGCCATGCCCTTCGCCCTCAAGAACGGCTGGGGCCAGGAGCTCAACCTCGAGTACACCTTCGAGAAGCTCTTTGGCTTTGGTTCGGGCAACGGCTACCCCGCCGAGCGCGTTGAGCCCGAGCAGCGCAACAAGAAGATTCTCGACGGCGTGCGCGCTGTGACCATGCGTCCGCTCGTCGACGTCCTGGGCGAAATCGATCAGGATCTGGTGAAGGGCGCCCTCGCTGGCGAGCACTTCCAGGAGTACTTCTTTGCCAACGCCACCGACGAGGCCATCATCGCCAAGGTCAAGGAGCTCTTGGGGCTGTAATAAGGTTCACGGGGCGCACCGCCCCCCAACAAGCCGCCAGACAAAAGGCGCCGCGACAATCTATGTGTCGCGGCGCCTTATTTGATTGGCTATCGCTTGAGTCACCGCAAGGCGGCCGCTCCCCTATTTGCCAAGAGCCTACAGCTCGCAGGCGACCTTGTAGCCGTCGCCGATGGCATCACGGATGTTGCCGCACTTCTGGGCATCGCCCAGCACGTGGGTGGCAACGCCGGCAGCGGCAAGGTCATCGGCCAGCTTGGTATTGGGACGGTAGCCCATGGCAAGCACCAGCGTATCGGCACCGGTGATGGTGTGGACCTCACCGTCCTTCTCGTAGCTGATGGTATCCTCGGTAATCTCGGTCACCTTAGCCTCGGTCAGCACGTGGACGCCCTTGGAGAGCATGCGCGTGATGAGCACCGCGCGACCGGCGCCGCCCTCGTTAGCGGCGAGCGTCTTGGTCATCTCGATAACGGTGACATCGCGATTGGCCGGCGACAGGTCGTTGACCAGCGGGGCCAGATAATCGGCCGTCTCGCAGCCAACGGTGCCGCCGCCCACAATGACAATCTTCTTGCCCGGGAAAGCCTTGCCGCCCAGCAGGTCATCAGCCGTCATGACCTGCTTAAAGCCCTGCATAAAGGCCGGGGCGATGGGTTCGGCGCCATAAGCCAGGACAACCTCGTAGCCCGCGTAGTCGCGCTGGATGTCCTCGGCCGAAAGCTCGGTACCAAAGACGCACGTGACGCCGGCCTCGGCCAGGCGACGGTACTGATACTTGATCACGCGCGTGAGCTCCTGCTTTGCCGGCGGAACGGCCGCGATGCGCATCTCGCCGCCCGGCTCGTCCTGCTTATCCACGAGCACCACGTTATGGCCGCGCTTGGCGGCAATGTAGGCTGCCTCCATGCCCGCGGGACCGGCACCCACAACGAGCACGTTCTTTGCCTCGGCGGCAGGCTCATAGCCGGCCTCGTCGCGCTCCACGTCCGGGTTGACGGTGCAGGAGATGCGCTTGCCGAACATGATGCCGTTCAGGCAGCGCAGGCAACCGATGCAGGGGCGGATGTCGTCGGCGTTGCCGGCAGCAGCCTTGTTGCAGAACTCGGCATCGCACAGATTGGCGCGGCCCATCATGCAAATGTCGGCAGCGCCGTCCTCGATCAGCTCCTCGGCGATCCATGCCTCGTTAATGCGGCCGACCGTGGCAACGGGAATGTTGACGTGCTTCTTGATCTCGCGCGAGCAGGCGGCGTGCGAGGCCTGCTGCGTGCCGGCGGCGGGAATGGCGGAGCCGCGCTTGATGGTAGTGCCGCCCGACACGTGGATCATGTCGACGCCGGCCTTCTCCAGGCGACGCGAGACGTAGATCATGTCGTTGAGGGTCAGACCGCCATCGGTGTACTCGTCGCCCGAGATACGGACGTCGATGATGAAGTCCTTGCCGCAGCGCTCGCGAATCTCGGCGATGACCTCGAGCAGGAAGCGCATGCGGGCGTCGAGCGAGCCGCCGTACTCGTCGGTGCGCTTGTTGTAGAGCGGAGTCAAAAAGCCGCCGAGCATACCGTGGGCATGCGCCGCATGGACCTCGACGCCATCGACACCGGCCTTCTGCATACGCACGGCAGCGTCACCAAACTGATGCGTGAGCTCGTGGATCTCATCGACCGTGATGGGGCGCGGCGCCTCGCGGGCATAGGACGGGCCCACAAAGGACGGAGCGATCAGGCGCGGCGTGCCCGGAATGTTAAAGGCCATGTAGGCGGGGTGGAAGAGCTGCGGCATGATCTTGCAGCCATACTCGTGGACGGCCGCGGCGAGCTTTTCCCAGCCGGGGATAAACGTGTCGTCGTAGCAGCACATGTCACCCGGTAGATAGGTATAGGTGGGCTCGACCGTCACGACCTCGGTGATGATCAGGCCAACGCCGCCCTTGGCACGGGCACGGTAATGATCGACCAAGTCGTCGGTCACATAGCCATGATCGGCCAGGTTCGTGGACACCGGCGGCATAAAGACGCGGTTCTTGACCTCGGTCGTACCGACCTTGATCGGGCTAAAGAGCATCGGGTAGGCGGAAGACTCCATACAGGGTTCCTTTCGTTTGAGCCGCTCGGCGGCAGTTGCTAACGTACTTATCGTATCAGCAACTGCGCTGTACCCGACCGTACACGCTCCCCCGGCTTTTACTCAGCCCACAAAAAGTTGCGGTGGAATACGGAGTAGATAAGGCCTTTGACAGCCAAAACAGTCCGTATTTCACCGCAACTGATGGATGGGATGGGTTAGAGGCCCAGGTAGCTGGTCATGCCTTCGACGGCGAGCTTGGCGCCGGCTACAGCATGGACCACGGTGAGCGGGCCGTTGACCACGTCGCCGGCGGCAAAGACGCCAGGCACGGTGGTCATGCCGCACTCATCGACCGAAAGAAGACCGCGATGGTCGGTCTCCAGACCGCCCGTCGTAAGCACCAGCTTGTCCTTAGGCACTTGCGAGGCCGCAATCACAACCGTGTCGGCGGGCACATGGTCAAGTTCTTCCTCGTAGCCCACCACGTTGTCGTCCTCGTCAAAGATAGCCGTCTCGAACACCGGACCGTTATCGTCGATGGCGCAGATCGCCTTGCCGCGCACGATCTCGGCACCGTCAAGCTCGGTCAGCTCCACCTCGTCATCGATGGCCGAGATATGGCTCGATCGGGCATACACGGTAACCTTGCGAGCGCCCGAGCGCAGAGCCGTGCGGGCAACATCCATGGCCACGTTGCCGGCGCCGATAACCGCCACGTTCTGACCGATCGCCACACTCGTGGGATCGACCAGGTAATCGATACCAAACAGTACGTTACCGCGCGACTCGCCGGGAATACCCAGCTTGCGGGCGCGCCAGGTACCGGTACCGACAAAGACCGCATCGTAGCCGTCGCGCAACAGGTCGTCGATATGCAGCGCGCCGCCAATGGTGGTCGAGGGACGGACGCGTACGCCAAGCGAGCACATCACGTGACGGTACTTTTGCACGAGAGCACGGGGCAGGCGAAACTCGGGGATGCCGTACTCCAGCACGCCGCCGATCTCGGGGCGTTGCTCAAACACCGTGACGGCACAGCCCAGCTGGGCCATCTTAATGGCCACGGTAATGCCGGCAGGACCGGAACCGACCACGGCAACCTGCTTGCCGCACGACGGCGCGGGCTTCCACTCCTTACGGTCCAAATATGCCGTCGAGATATAGTTCTCGATACTCGAAAAATGCACCGGTGCGCCCTTGCGGCCCTGAATGCACGCGCCCTCGCACTGGCCCGAATGGTTGCAGATCATGGAGCAGACCGCGCTCATGGGGTTGTTCTGGAACAGCAGCTCACCTGCCTCTTCCAGACGGCGCCGCTTAAACAGGTCGATGACCTGCGGAATAGGCGTCTGCACCGGGCAGCCTTTAAGCTGGCAGAACGCCTTTTTGCACCCAAGACAGCGGTTCGCTTCCTCAACAATATGAATAGCCATCGGTACCCCTCTTGAACCTCCGCGGCAATCTCTTTCGCCCAGCCTGTTTCGTTACAGAATCACGTGCTCGCACATCACGCTGCGCCCCATGCGCAGCAGCTCGTCGCGCGAGCGCTCGACCGTGGACGGCGTGCTGTTCTCGATAACGGTCATAATGCCCGGTCGCGCGGCGGCTGCCCAGGCGGCAATGGCCTCAAAATCAAAGTTTCCGCACGTGCAGGCGCCGTGGCATACCAAACGAGAGCCCGAGCCATCGCACCAGCCATCCTGGTCCTCGTTGTCTACAATCTCGTAGTCCTTGGCATGCAGCACGCGAATCTTGCTGCCGCACAAATGCAGCATGCGCGACACCTGCTCGGAAGCCTCACCGACGATCGCGGGATGCAGTAGCGACACCGGATCGTAGATCACGCCGAGCGCGGTGCTCGAAACGCGCTCCAGAACCTCGCGGCAGCGCTCGGGCGTATTGACGATCTCGTTCCAACCGGGCTCGATCAGAAGCTCGCCGCCCTCCTTTTCGGCCATCGAGCACACGCGTGCGAGTCCTTTGCAAAACGTATCGAGCGCAGCGGCCGAAAAACGGTCATCGGCCATCTTGTTCTGCGCGTTAGGGCGCCCCGTCTCGGTCCCCACCGGACAGCCCCCAAGCCAGCGCGCGAACCTCAGGCACGCCTCGTACTCGGCATAGGTATCCACCAGTTGATTCTGATCGGGCGTTGCCAGGTTTTTATAGCAGCCGAGCACCGCCACCTGCACGCCGTTGGTGTCGAGCACCTCGCGCAGATGGTCGGCGAGTTCGTGCGTAAGGCCGGAACGGTTAATGCCAAAGGACTTGTAGAGTACTTTGCTCGGCAGCTGAACGCACGAGAAACCCAGTTTGCCTGCCATGCGAATGCGCTCCTCGACCGTACCCTCGGGCAGGTCGTGCAGGCGCACACCGACGCTCAGCGCGCCTTTCGACTGCGCCATGCCTAGACCTCCTTGCACGCATTGATGCCCGGCGTGTAGCCGCCAAACGGGTCGTCGATAGAGCAGACGCCCGAGGGGGCGAGCGGATCGCGCTTACCGGCCAACTTGTCATGATGCATGGTCTCGATATAGGCGAGCACCAGCGGCGCCACGCCCTTCGCGTCGTTTTTGACGACGGGCTCGCTCATGTAGTAGCCAAACGTGCCCTCGCGGTGCGCGGTGTTGCCAAGACCCGCCACCAGGCAGATGTTGTCGAGCGCCAGCTGTCCGTCGCGCTCGGACAGGCACGTGTCGCAGATGCCGTCAAACGCACGGCGGCCGTACTGGTAGTAGCGCTCGCCCAGCACGCCCAGGCGCACGCCCTTCATGATGGCGTTGGCAAAGATGGCGCTGCCCGACTCCTCCAGATAGTTGGGGGCGATATTGGGCAGGTTGATGACCTGGTGCCACATGCCGGTCTTCTCGTCCTGATACGGCAGCATGGCGTCGATCAGGTCGTGGAACATCTTGCGGATCTCGTCCTTCTCGGCCGACATCGAGGGCGGCATGAGCTCCCAGGTATCGATGAGCGCCATGGCAAACCAGCCCTCGGCGCGCAGCCAGAAGTTGGCCGAAAGACCGGTGACCGGGTCGCACCAGAACTGCTTGCGGCTCGCGTCGTAAGCGTGATAGTACAGACCGTTGAGGGGGTTGCGCATCAGGTCATGCACGACCTGGAACATATGGAAGCTATCCGAGCAGGCACGGCGGTTGTGGAAGCTCAGCTCGTACTGCATGTAGAACGGCTGCGCCATGTACATGCCGTCGAGCCAGATCTGGTTGGGATAGACGGCCTTGTGCCAAAACACACCCTCTTTGGTACGCGGCTGGGTCTCGAGCTGGCGATAGATCGTGTCCATGGCGGCACGGTACTTGGGCTTGCCCACCAGGTCATAGAGTTTGTAGAGGGTTTTGCCCGCGTTGACGTTGTCGAGGTTGTACTCCTGGGGATCGTAATGCTTGATGGTGCCGTCATCCTGGACAAAGAAGTCGATATAGTCGTCGGCGAAGGTCAGGTAACGCTGCTCGCCGGTGATCTCGTACAGCTCGATGAGTGCCTTGATCATGCAGCCGTCAATGTAATTCCAGGTGTTCTCCTTGCCGGCGCGAAGCTTTTCGATATTCCAGGCCGGCGCCTGAGGCGTAGAGGTCTCGATCAACTGCTCGATATAACGGTCCAGAATCTGATTGCAACCCATTGCTGTCCCCTCTGACGTTATTGATGGGTGAACGTTTCCCCTAGTGTAACGCGAACGGGGATTATAGGGTGAACGTTAACCCTATAATCCCCGCAAACGGCATCCTTTTAGCGGCAAACGGCGGTGAGAGCCGCGGCAATGCGATGCGCCAGGCGCTCATAGCCGGTAGGGCTGTAATGCAGACCGTCCGGCATGTAGAGCTCGCGGTGCTCCGGCAAAAACGGGCTGATGCCGCTTTGCGCATACAGGTCGATCACCGGCACCGAGTAGCGATCGCAGACCTCCAGCATCGCGCGCACATAGGCGTCTTGCGTCAGGCCCAGATGGTTGGCCTCGTTGCTTGCCGGAATATCCTTCTCGTGTTTGCCGCTCGTCTTGCACGGCGTCATAAACACCAGCTTTGCCTGAGGCGAGCGCGCCGTGATGGTGCGGATCAGGTAGTCGAGCGCACCGTAGAACTCGTGCACGTCCGTGCTGCCCAGCTCTCCCAGCGGCACGTTACGGCTAAAGTCGTTAACGCCGCCAAAGACGATGCAGATATCTGCCGTGTGATCGATGCCGTCCAAGCGCTCGACAAACGAATCGCTACGGTCGGCCTTGACGGCAATACGCGAACCCTTAATACCAAAGTTCTCGATCGTAGCGCCGCCCAGCAGCGCACCCAGGTGCGAAGTCCAGGAGATATCGTTGCCTCCCCCGCCGCATCCGTTATCGCCCCAGGTGGTCGAATCGCCAAAGCAGCAGATGGTCGATTCGCTCAAGTTTTTCGTTTCCATATTCTTCTCCTCACCCGCACACCGGCGGTCATACAGGTACATACCGTTCATTCGCAACATCCGAGGGGCTATGCGTGGGCGCATTCCGCAACTTGCGAATCGAGCCATTCGATATCCTCGGCAAGATGCGCCACGCCCAGGTGGTGTCCACCCGGGCAGACCTCGTGCAGAAGGTTTTCGTCCTTGCCCAGCAGCGCGTAGGCGTCGCGAACGATATCGAGCTGCTCGTCTACGTTCGCAAGCCCGCGGGCGCCGTTGAGATGGTCTTTCTCGCAGCTCTGAACCAAGAGCGGCCGTGGCGCGACAAGCGATGCAATGTCGCCCATGTCGAGCAGACGCCAGAGTCCAGGCGTGTAATTGCAGCTGCAATTGCCGTTGAGGTGCAGTAGCGAATCATCAACGCCGTACAGATAGCCCGAGACAAACGCCTTGCGCACGCGCGGGTCGAGCGCGGACAGGTACAACGTCATGTAACCGCCGCCCGAAAAACCAAAGCAGCCCAGGTCGTCCATGGCAATGTCACCGCGTGTCTCCAAGTAATCAATCAAGCGCATGTTGTCCCAGGCGTTGAGGCCCGCGACCGTAAGACCCAGCGGCTCGGCCATACGTGCTTGATTCAGACACGTACCGCGCAGGTAGCTGTTCTCGTCGTCGCCCTGACCCTTCCAGTCACGACGGTATCCCCAACCACGCGCATCGGGGCAGACGGTCACATAACCCATGCGCGCCAAACGCAGACCGTAGTCGTAATTGAACTTACGCACGGCATCGTCGACCGCCGGCACGCCCGCAACGCCGGCTATGCTTGCAGCACCCGCCCCCTGGTGACCATGCGGGCAGATATAGCAGCGCTTGAGTCCCCGCTCGTCAAGCTTGGGGCGGGACGGCTCCAACAGGTAAAACGGCATCCACACATCGTGCTCAACCTGCAACACCGCATGAGTACGCACGATGCTGCCGGCAACCCGCACGCGATTGAGCTCACGAATCTCAATCGGGGCGCGGTCCATAAGCGAAAGACCCAAAATATCGTACAGACGAGTCCTGGTCGCAGCCTTCCATGCCTCAAAGTCTGTGGGGGTCTTGCCCGTAAATGCGGCCGAGCGCCCCTCGCGCTTCAGTCGGGCGCGCAGCGCAGGTTCGTCCTCGTAGTACGTCTCGATGTGCACGGTGCGGCCATTGGCGGATAGCCCGGCCGTCTCTACCGCATCACCGTCGCCGCCCTCGGGATCCCAACCATCCGTGCCGGCAAGCACTCGGTCACGCGCATAGCGTTCGGAATCCTGGCCGGTCAGGCAATGCGCCCACGGCACCCAGGCGGCAGTATCACCCGCCGGGCCAAACAGGGTACCGCCGGCATACAGGGTGCCGTCATGTGCCGCTGGCTTATTCCAATCCCACCAACCCTCGAGTGAAATATGGGGGCCCAGCCAGCATTCGAGCAAAACGGTCTGGGCCCACTCGCGCCATGGACGACCCAGATAGACCGATCCGGGGGCAATGCCCTCATCGGCTGTAAACGAACAGCCATGAAACACAAATCCGTACGGCTCGCCCTGAGGCGTGGAGGCTGCCGTTACATACCCGTTGACATCCATATCGCGGTTGAGCGAGCGAATCTCACACCCCTCAAAGTAGGCACGCGCGCCGCCAAAGATAAAGTCGACATCGCCCTCGATCCGGCAACGTCGAAAATACTGCCGCCCCACGCGGCGCGGGGCGAACTGCTTGGGGCCTATAAAGCCGCCCGGCTTGGCCTCGCGCGGCGGCAGCGGCCCCAAAAAGAGCGTGTCCTGGTGTCCCTTAATGCAGCAGGCATCGACAACCAGGCGGTCGCCGTCGGCATACAGGGCAATCGCCTGGCCGACCTCGCGCCCATCACCAGCGTTGTTTTCGATTGTTAGACCCGCAAGCGTCACGTCGTCGGCATCGACCAGCACCGTGTACGTACGGAAGGTGCCGAGTCTTCCATCCTGGCCGCTACCATCTTCCGAAGGCATCTTGGCACCCAGGCCTCCCACGATACGCACGCTGTCGGCCGTCTCGCCCTCGAGCGTCACATACGGACGACGAATTTCGACCTGCTCGCGATACTCGCCCGGCGCCACCAGCACGCGCACCGGCACGGTCACATCGGGCACACACCGCTCCGCCGCCTCGAGCGCCGCCGAAATGCTGCGATACGCGCCTTCGCGTTCGAGCGATACCTCAAAGAGCTGTTCTTTACCACTCATCTGTCATTACGCTTTCTGTCACAGAACACCCACCGTGCAATACCGGCACCTATAGATTGCGTGCGACAGCCGGGCAGACCCGACCGTCGCACGCCTCAACATGCCGTATTCACTTGTGCAGGAGCACTACCCTACGCGCGGATAACCTTGTCGACGTTTTGCAGCTGCAGCTCGTCGCCATCCTGACCCTCGATGCGCACGTTCTGCAGGTCGAGGACTTTCACGTTCTGCGCGATGATGCCCTGGCGCACCATGGGCTCCACGCCGCAGGCCATGGCCGGCACAAAGGGCTCGGCATCGGCGGCAAAGGTCACATGGACATCCTGGAACGTCAGGCGCGTCACCTTGCTCTCGGGAAGGCCCGTGATATAGGCCGCGGCCGCATGGCAGTTGGTGGCCTCGATATCGCAAAACGTCGTGGCGCCAAAGCCGGGCGTACGGTCGTCGACGGGCAGCGCCTCGCGAGACTGCACGTAGTCGGTCTTGCCGTCCTTGTCGCAGAAGTAGAACGAGTTGACCACGAAGGGCGTGAGCACCTTATCCATGCGAATGTGCTCAAAGGTGATGCCCTCGTTGACGGCGTCCTTGCCGCGTCCGCGGCGTGTCTTGACGCGCAGGCCGCGGTCGGTGCGCTCAAAGAGGCACTTGCTCACGGTGAGGTCCTTGATGCCGCCGGCGGCCTCGGATCCCAGCACCACGGCGCCGTGGCCGTCGTGCATGTAGCAGTGCGAGATCAGCACGTCGTGCGTGGCGGGACGGAGCTCGGGTTCAATGCCCAGTTTGCCGCTCTTGATGGCGATGCAGTCGTCCCCCACCGAGAACTGACAGCCAAGGATGCGGACAAAACCGCAGCTCTCGGGATCGAAACCGTCGGTGTTGTGGGAGTTCTTGGGACCCTCGATGGACAGGCACAGGGCATCGACGTGCTCGCACAGAATGGGATGGATATTCCACGCCGGGCTGTTGCGCACGGTAAAGCCGGCAAGGCTCACGTTTTCGCACTCGGACAGGAAAATCATGCGCGGGCGGGCGACCTCGCGGCCCTCCTCGGGACGGAAGATGTTCTTAAAGTCCTTGTTCCACCAGTTGTCCTCGGCAAAATCGGTCTGGCCGTCGATGGCGCCGCGGCCATAGATGCACACGTCGTGCACGCTCAGGCCCGTAAAGGTCGAACAGTAGGTCGAAAAGCTCTCGCCTTCCCAGCGGCCCAGGGGCAGCATGTCGGCGCCGGCATACCCGGCGCCCTCGTCGCCCGTGACCGTGCCCGGAATGTAGGCAAGCGCCGCGCGGTCGTGACGGGCCAGCAGCACCGCGCCCTCGGCAAGCTCGATGTTGATATTGCTCTTAAGGAAGAGGGACTTGATGCGGTAGTTGCCGGCGGGGATCAGCACGCGCCCGCCCTTGGGGCAGGCCATGATGGCAGCCTGAATGTTGGTGGTGTCATCGTGCTCGGCATCGCCCTTGGCTCCGCAGTCGCGAACGTTGATGGTAAAGGGCTCCGCCGGCGTGGTGACGCCTACGCTCAACTCGCGCTCGCCGCAGACAAAGCGGATCAGGTTGCGCTTGCCGGGGGTCAGGCCATCGACATAGGTCTCGACCGTATTCGTGGTACCGGCGGGCTCATCGTTGACAAAGATCTCCCACGTATCGGCACAGGTAAAGTAGCCGCCATCGTCGAGCTCGATAACGGCCGCGCGGGCATTGCGCCAGATAACGTTCGTCTCCATGGGTCTCTCCCTCAAATGTAATCAGAAGTTCATACTACTCGTTTTTAAAAAAGGGCCGCACCCGCCGGTGGATCTCCGGTGGCACGGCCCTTTGGTTTGGACGATGCGCCTGCCCTACTCGGCGGGAATTACGCTGCCGTCCTGGAAGCCAACATTGTTGTGAGCGAAGCAGTCCTCGTACTTAAAGCCGGAGAGCTCCTCGCAAAGCGCCTTGACCTCGGGCTTGACGTCGGCCATCTTGCCACCCTCCTTGACACGGTGAATCTCGTCGCAAAGGATGTCGCACTGCTCCTTGTCAATCTTGATGCCGCGGGCAAGGACGGCCGCGAGCAGGAAGAAGCCGGCGCAGCCGATGAGCATGTAGCCGCAGATGTACAGAGGCACGGTGGCGGGCTGGGTCACGGCGTCGCTGTTGCCGGCGGTCTGAATGAAGCCGGAGGCAGCAAGGACGATAGCCCATACGTTGACGGCAACAGCCTGGGCGATCTGCTGGCAGAGCTGCTGTGCGGAGCTGTAGATGCCCTCGCGACGACGCAGGGTGATGAGCTCATCGACATCGGGGATGTAGTTGAGCAGAACATCGGGCAGATACTGGAAGCCAACGTAGAAGAACTTCCAGATGGCGAAGATGATAGGGTAGGCGATCATGGCGATGGCGACCGTGGAGGTGCCGTTGATCTGACCAAAGGCGAAGTAGTTGTAGGCGATGATGCACGCGGCGCAACCGACGTTTGCCAGGTACCAAGACTTGTGGAAGCCCTTCTTGGCCATGAGGGCGACCCAGATGGCGGTGCAGACGATAGCGACGACCTTGCCGGGCATCTCCATCACGGACTCGTAGGACTTAGGAATCTGCAGACAGTAGACGATGAAGAAGGACAGGCACGCAGACCAGCAGGCAGCGGCGAGCTTCGTGGAGACCTGCGCATACAGGACCTTGCGGAAGGACTTGTTGCGGAAGGTAGAGATAACGTCGATGAAAAACTTCTTGATACCCTCGCCGACGCTCTCGATCTTCTCCTGAGCGACCTCCTCGGGGGTGTGCTCCCACGTAGACAGGTACACGCAGAGCAGCGAGATTGCCATGACCGAAGCGTTAATCGTAGCAATAATGAAGTAGCTGAACGGGTTGGTCTCGCCGAAGGTGCCAAAGCCAAAGCCGACGAGTGCTGCCATCAGGAAGCCGGCGGCGTTACCAAAGAGGTGCTTGTAGCCGGTGAGGTACGTACGCTCCTTGAAGTCATCGGTCATCTCGATGGTAAGCGGCGACAGGTTGGCGGTGCAGAACGTGTACGCGACGTTGTAGATCAGGTACAACACAAAGTAGTACGGGAAACCAAACGGCGTAGCCACAAAGATGAGCGGCTCGGCGACCATCATCGGGATAGCCAGCAAGATCCAGAAACGGCGGCGGCCAAAGATGCGGCCGATCTTAGTAGCGTAGAAGTTATCGGCCACAAAGCCCATGAGCGGGCACAGAATGGCGTTGAGATAGATGGCGAACGAGCTGATCAGCGCAGCCTCGCCTGCGGACAGACCACACTCCGTGGACAGGAACAGCACCATGTAGCTGTGCGTAAAGCTCAGGGCACCGGAGTTGAGCATGCCGCCCATACCAAAGCCCAAGCGCGTCCAGAATGTGATCTTGCGCTTTTTACCGATCTTGTTAGTCATCGAGCTCCCTCTCTTTTCTCGATTGTCTTGTAACAAGACATTGGAGTCCATACCGATGTCTGTCTGCATATCGCCCACTCGTAGGGTGAACGTTTAGCTAGATTATGCGCGATTGCGTATGATAGGTGAACGTTCACTTGTATATTATCCTTGAACGGTCGTTTTTTGCCGTTAAACGGACATCTGACTTGAAAAAAATCACGATTACATGGGTATTGAGTGGGTTTAAATTTGAGGACGATTAGGTGAACGTTTATTGTTTTCGCCGCTCCCGTACCCTCAGAAAGACACGCCCGAACAGACAGAACAAACATGGCCCCGCCGGGAACACTCCCGACGGGGCCATGGTCAATAGCGCCCTATGCGAACCCATTTACCGCTACAGGCAGACGCCGTCCTTCCAGATGCTGATCTCGTGACAGCCGCGGCGCTCGGCACTCGTAAGCTTGCCGCTCGCCGTCTCTAGCACCAGCTGGTACAGGTCGTGGGCAACCTCGTCGAGCGTACGCTCGCCCGTGGCGACCACGCCGGCGTTAAAGTCCATCCAGTTGGCCTTGTGGTCGCACAGACGCTGGTTGGTGAACACCTTGAGTGTGGGCGCCGGTGCGCCAAACGGCGTGCCGCGGCCGGTCGAGAACAGGATTACGTGGCAGCCGGCAGCCGTCAGGGCCGTGGTGGATACCATGTCGTTACCCGGGCCGCACAGCATGTTCAGGCCATGCTTGGTAGCCTGACCGGCATACGGCAGCACGTCGACGATGGGGGCAGATCCGCCCTTTTGCACGCAGCCGCAGCTCTTGTCCTCGAGCGTGGTAATGCCGCCGTCCTTGTTGCCGGGGCTCGGGTTCTCATAGACGACCTCCCCGTGGCTGATAAAGTAGTCCTTAAAGCCGTTGAGCATGTCGGCAGCTGCGTTAAAGACGTCCTGGCTCTCACAGCGATCGAGCAGAATGCTCTCCGCGCCAAACATCTCGGGAACCTCGGTGAGCACCGACGTGCCGCCGCGGGCGACGACCATATCGCTCACGCGACCGATCGTGGGGTTGGCGGTAATGCCCGAAAGACCGTCAGAGCCGCCGCACTTAAGGCCAATGACCAGCTCGGAGGCAGGAATGGGCTCACGCTTGGCCTGCTTGGCCAGGTCGGCAAGCTCGGACAGGATCTTGTGACCCTCGACCTGCTCGTCGGCTACATCCTGGCAGGCGAGGAATCGAACGCGCTCGCGATCGAAGTCACCGAGCTCGTCGAGTACCTGCTGGTGCGTGCAGTTTTCGCAACCGAGGGACAGGAACAGCACACCCGCAGCGTTTGCGTGACGCGAGAGCGCCACCAGCAGACGGCGCGTCTGGGCATGGTCGGCACCGGTCTGCGAGCAGCCAAAGGGATGCGGGAAGTAGTAAACGCCCTCCAGCGAGCCCTCGACCAGATCCTGAGCCTGCTCGCACATGGCACGTGCGACCTCGTTGACGCAGCCGACCGTGGGGATGATCCACAGCTCGTTGCGCGTGGCGGCGCGGCCGTCAGCGCGGCGGAAACCCATAAAGGTCTCGGGCTCAACCGGTTCAACGACCGGATGCGTCGGGTTGTAAGCGTACTCGACCTCGCCCGAAAGGTTGGTCTTGACGTTATGCGTATGAAGCCACTGACCGGGCTGGATGTCGCCCGTCACGTGGCCGATAGGAAGACCGTACTTGACGACGTCCTCCCCCGCCGCAATGGCGCGCACGGCCATCTTGTGGCCCTGCGGAATATCCTCCGCGGCCACGACCTCGCCCACCCCGGGAACCGCGACGGCGGTGCCCTTGGCAAGCGGCGACAGCGCGACGATCACGTTGTCGGCCGGATTGATCTGGATAGTATTCATTACAAAGAGTCCTAACCCTACAGGTTGAGCAGAAGTCAGCGGGCGCCCGCCAGTTGCCCGGCGGGCGCACAGAAGGATTTAGGCCTGGGCGTTGGCAAATGCCTGCTTGGCGCCCTCAGCGCGCACAACGGCAAGCGCGTTGACGACAAACTCCTCAAGGCCGGCGATCTGCGTAAGGTCCTCGCCCCACATCTGCTCGTTGGTGAGCACGTCGTGCACCAGCTCGACATCGTCTGCGCCGGCGTGGGCGGCGTAGAAGTCGAGCACGAAGGCGTCGTCCTGAGCGGTGTACTCGGTGCCGTCGGCGCGGCGCAGGTGCAGGCCATCGCCCTCGCGAGCAACGAGCTCCTGCGTATAGAAGGCAATGAGCGTAGCGAGGCTCGTCGCCAGGCACTTGGGCAGGCTTCCGGTCTCGGCAACATAGTCCTTGAGCGTGGGCAGGTCGCGAGCGCGCCATTTGGCGGTTGAGTTGAGGCAAATGGAGAGCAGCGCGTGGTCGATAAACGGGTTGTCGAAGCGGTTCTCGACGGCGGCGGCAAAGGCCTTACAGTCCTCGACGTCCAGGTCGGCGGCAAGCGTCGGAATGACCTCGTCGTAGAGCATGGTGTTCATGAAGCCGCGAACGGTCTCGTCGTGCATGCAATCGCGCACGATGTCAAAGCCGGCAACCCAGGAACCCGGGACAAAGGCGGTATGGGCACCGTTGAGGATGCGGACCTTGCGCTTCTTGTACGGGGTGACATCGGGGGTAACAAAGACACCCGGCAGGCCGGCCTTTACGAAGGGAAGCTTCTCGGCAAGCGACTCGTCGCCCTGGATGCCCCACATCTGGAAGGGCTCGCGCACGGCCAGGAAGGGATCCTCGTAGCCCAGGCGCTCGGCCACGGCAGCGGCCTCCTTGGGGTCGCGGATGCGGCCGGGGACGATAGTGTCGACGAGCGTGGTGCAGACGGTGCAGTCGTTGGCCATCCACTGCGCAAACTCGTCCTCCCAGCCCCAGTCGCTCACGTACTGGTTCATGATGCGCAGCAGCTCCTCGCCATTATGGTCGATGAGCTCGCAGGCGAGCACGATGACGCCCGGCTTGCCGGCGGCCCAGCGGGTGTGGAGCACCTGGGCAAGCTTGGCGGGGAAGCTCGCGGGCGGCATGTCGTCGGCCTTGCAGGACGGGTCGTAGGCGATACCGGCCTCGGTGGTGTTGGAGACGATAATCTCCAAATCGTCGGAGACGGCGACCTCCATCATGGCGCGGTAGTCGTCCTCACGATACGGATTGAGGCAGCGGCTGCAGGCGCTGATCACACGGGACTCGTCGACCGTGTTGCCGTTCTCCTTGCCGCGCACCAGCACGGTGTACAGGTCATCCTGAGCGTTAATGCCGTCGGCAAAGCCAAAGGCACCGCTGATGGGCTGGACCATGACGACTTTACCGTTCCAGCCGACTGCCTCGTTGCCCATGTCAAAGAAGCGGTCGACAAAGGCGCGCAGGAAATTGCCCTCGCCAAACTGCAGAACCTTCTCGGGCGCGTCCTTGGGCAGCAGGTAGCCCTTGTAGCCGATCTTCTCGAGCGTCTCGTAGCTGATGTTCTCCATCGATGTCTCTCCTTAGATTGCTGTTAGCGTGCAGGCAAAACGGGGGCGCCGCGTGTGGCAACGGCGCTCCCGAGTTCGGTGTGATTCGATGCGGGTTTAGGCCTCGACGGTATCCAGGTCAAAGCCAAAGTAGCGGACCGCGTTGTTGTAGCTAATGTCGCGCACGATGGCTCCCAGCAGCTCCATGTCGGCCGGATACTTGCCCTGCTCGACCCACTCGCCGATCACACCGCACAGCACGCGACGGAAGTACTCGTGACGCGGGTAGGACAGGAAGGAGCGGGAATCGGTAAGCATGCCCACAAAGTTGCCCAGCACGCCCTCGTTAGCCAGAGCCGTGAGCTGCTCGCGCATACCGATCTCGTTGTCGTTGAACCACCAGGCAGAGCCGTTCTGGATCTTGCCGGCGGTCGGAGCCTCCTGGAAGCAGCCCATCACGGTATCGATCATGGTGTTGTCGATGGGGTTCAGGCTGTACAGGATGGTCTTGGGCAGACCCGTGGACTCCTGGATGGAGTTGAGGAAATCGGCCAGCTGGTCGGACGGCGTGTAGTTGGAGATGCAGTCGTAGCCGGTGTCGGGGCCGAGCTTGGCGAACATAGCGCGGTTGTTGTCACGCTTGCAGCCAAAGTGCAGCTGCATGGCCCAGCCAAGGCGGACATACTCGCCAGCGACAAACTGCATGAAGGCCGTCTTGTACTTGAGGACCTCGTCCTCGGTAAGCGGCTCGGCGGCAAGGCCCTTGGCAAAGATAGTCTCGATTTCGTCGGCGGTAGCCGGAACGTACATAACGTAGTCGAGCGCGTGGTCGGAAGCGCGGCAGCCCAGCTCGTGGGCAACGTCGTAGCGCTTGGAGATGGCGGCCTTCATGCCCTCGAAGTCGCTGATCTCAACGCCAGCAACCTCGGAGAGATGCTTGCAGTAGTCGGCGAACTCCTGGCCACGCTCGATGCGCAGGGCGGCATCGGGGCGCATGGCGGGAACGACCTGAACGTCAAAACTGTCGTCGGCGGCAATCTTCTTGTGCCACTCAAAGCTGTCGGCGGGGTCGTCGGTAGTGCAGATCATGCGGACGTTGGACTGCTTGATCAGGTTGCGGCAGGTAAAGCTGGCCTCGGCGAGCTTGGCGTTGGCAAGGTCCCAGACCTCCTGAGCGGTTTTGCCGTTCAGGACGCCCTCGTAGCCAAAGTAACGCTTAAGCTCCAGGTGGCTCCACTCAAAGACGGGGTTGCCCACGCAACGGCCCAGGGTCTCGGCCCACTTCTGGAACTTCTCGCGAGCAGGGGCATCGCCGGTAATGAAGCGCTCGTCAACGCCGTTGGCACGCATCAGGCGCCACTTGTAGTGGTCACCGCCCAGCCAAACCTCGGTGATGTTCTCAAAACGCTTGTCGTCCCAGATCTCCTTGGGAGAAATGTGGCAGTGGTAGTCAACGATGGGCATGCCCTCGGCAAAGTTGTGGAACAGCTCCTCACCGGTTTTGGTGCTCAGCAGGAAATCCTGATCGTCCATGAAGTTTTTCATCAAACAACCCCTTTGTTGGCGGAGCGGGCGCACGATGCGCTCGTTATCCTCTAGGTGAACGTTCACTATACTAATTCATTGCGACTTAAAAGGTGAACGTTCACCTAACCACCATGGGGTGAACGGTCGATTTTGCCCGTTCAACGGTTACTGGAGCCGTGACTTGTATATATTGCGAATTGGCAGGCGTCCCCGAATACCGAACTTGAGCGCTTTGGCCAGGTGGGTCATGTTCCGCCGTGCATTTTTGGGAGTATTCAGCATCGGAGCGCACCACGCACCGTCTTCGAAGCCCTATCTGATGCTCATATTGCGCCCAATCGGCATAAATAAATGCCCCCGATGGCGAATTACGCCATCGGGGGCACTTAAAACAGTCGTCCTAACCTCTTTCGGGACACGCCATTGCTGAATACTCCAAAAAATGCACGTCGCAAGAGGGGGTACCTGACTAAACGGCTAAATTCCCGCAAGCTCGCAGTAGCGGTCGACGTTGCTGGCAAACACCATCTCCACAGCACCCTTCTGCACGGGCTCCGCCGGAGTTTTACCCCACAGCAGATACTCGCCCAAGGTCTTGGCGCCACGGTAGGCCAGGCTCACCGGGTCCTTATAGACAATATTGGTAAAGATGCCACGGCGCAAGGCCAAGGCGCTCTCGGGGAACAGGTCGTTGCCGATTACCATGACCTTGCCGGCCTTGCCGCTTGAAACAAGCGCGTCGGCGACCACCTCGGAACCAACGGCAAAAACGCTACAGATGAGCTCGGGAGCATCCGGCGCACTCAAGCGCTGCTCAAGCTCGCGCTCGAGCTGTTTGACTTGCGCATGGGCGCCGGCAAGGTCCTCAACCTGCCATGGAATATCGTGTTCGCGCAGGTAATTATGAAAGGCGCGGGCGGTCAGGTAGTGTGAATCGGTATAGGGGTCGCCCGCCAACAGGAGCACGCGGGCGTCAACCCCAGAAGCGTGGACCAGATTTGCCGCCTGCTCCGCCATAAGACTGCCCGCCGCGGAATAGTCCGCCAGACTGGCACCCAGGCAATCGAGGTGCGGGCGGTCGCCGTCTACGAGCTCGATTGTCACGCCCGCCTCGGCAATCTGCCTCAAGAGCTCGGTTGCGCGGTCATCGCCCGGAACATAGGCAAGCAGGCCATCAATCTTCTCGCCCACCTGCAGACGCTCATCAATCTGCTCGAGCGCATCGGCGTAGCCACCCACGCCAAATTCAACGCGCTCAACCGTAATGCCCTGATCGATGACCTCCTGCTCAAAGCGGTTGCAGCCTTCCCAAAGGTAACGGAAAAAGTACGCCCCCTCGCGCGATGCGCGGGGCAGGCAAAACACCAAGTTGATATCCTTGCGGCGCAGGCTCGAGGCACTTGTGTTGCGGTGGTAACCCATGGCCTCGGCCTTGGCATTCACCTTGGCACGCACGGATTCGCTCACGCCGGCCTTGCCCGTCAGGGCCTTATGCACGGTATTGATGGAAACGCCAAGCTCGGCGGCTATGTCCTTCATGGTTACGCGAGCGCTCATGGGGTTACTCCGTTATAGATAAGTTGCCAATTAACAGTACAGGTAACGATACCCCAAAATCACCCTTCAACTCGCCACGCTCGCCCCCAAATGTGCAAAGCGCCCCGCGAACGGATGCTCGCGGGGCGCTTGGATGACGGACCTTACTTGATACCGCGGCCCAAGTCTTCGGCAATTTTGTCCACGCCCTTAAGTGCGGCGCAGGTCTTTTTGTTGGAACAATGTCCTGTGCAAACGCCACCTTGAGCGCAGTCGGCGCAGGTGCCCTTGCGATAAATGCGCACGCACACGGCGACAAACGCAATACCGATAATAGCCAGTACAACAATATCGATAGGTGCCATAGCAAGCCTCCTCTAGTTAACCATCACTTACTTTACCCCATTCTCCACCTGCCAATAAGGGACAGGTATATTTTGGTCGGTTTTATCTGCGGAAACGCCACATCTCCCTCACCAAAAAGCCCGAGTGTCGCTGGGACACCCGGGCTCGTGGAAAGGGGCTGATCCTTATTCGGACTTAAGCGGAAACTGCAGCGGAAGCGGTGTTGGTCTCGTCCTCGTCGGTCCAAGCGTGCTTAGGCATGGGACGGAAGATCTGGAAGAGCATCGCAACCAGCAGCACAATGGCTACAACCGTCCAAATACCAAACTGGCCCAACACAAACAGGTTATAGAACTGGTTGATGAACAGGCCGATCACCCATGCGAAGGCGCACTCGTAGCCGATGGCAATCGCGGTCCACTTGCCGGAGTCCATCTGATTGCGAATGGTGCCCATGGCGGCAAAGCACGGAGCGCACAGCAGGTTGAATGCACCAAAGGCAACGCAAGCACCCATGGTCGGGAACATGCCGGCGAACGCGGTCCACAGGCTCGGGTCGGTCTCGGCGGCGTCGGCAACGGACAGCAGCGAGCCGGCGGTGGCGACGACGTTCTCCTTGGCGACAAGTCCAGAGACAGTCAGCGCGGTGGCCTGCCAGGTGCTAAAGCCGAGCGGGGCGAAGATCCAAGCGACCAGGTTGCCCAGCATGGCGAGCACGGAGTAGTCCATAAACTCCTCGGGGATGCCGTCCATAGCAGGCAGGAAGCCAAAGGAACCGTTGTAGCTACCAAAGTTGGAGAGGAACCAAACCACGACGGTAGAGGCGAAGATGACCGTGCCGGCCTTCTTGATAAAGGCCCAGCAGCGCTCCCATACATGCAGCGCCCAAGAGCGGATTGCCGGGAAGTGATAGGCGGGAAGCTCCATAACGAACGGCGTCGGGCGACCGGCAAAGAGCTTGGTCTTCTTGAGCATGAGGCCCGAGGCGATGACGGCAAAGACGCCCAGGAAGTAGAAGAGCGGGCTGATCCAAGCGGCGGTGGTGGAAGAATCGCCGATGATGGAACCCATGAGCAGAGCGATGATCGGCAGCTTGGCACCACAGGGAATAAACGTGGTGGTCATGACCGTCATACGGCGGTCCTTCTCGTTCTCGATGGTCTTGGTAGCCATGACGCCGGGGACGCCGCAGCCCGAGGACACGAGCATGGGGATAAAGGACTTGCCGGACAGGCCAAAGCGGCGGAACACGCGGTCCATGATGAAGGCGACGCGGGCCATGTAGCCGCAGTCCTCCAAGAAAGACAGCATCACGAACAGCAGGAACATCTGCGGCACGAAGCCGAAGATGGCGCCCAGACCGCCGACGATACCGTCACAGACCAGCGAATCGACCAGGCCACCGTCCTCGGTGCCGCCCGCCACAAGGGCATCGTGCACCACGGTGGTAATACCCGGAACATAGGGGCCGTACTGTGCCGGGTCGACCGAGTCGGCGGCGTCACCCGCAGCCTCGACAGCTGCGTCGTAGGCGTCGCGGCCCTGGCCGAGCACATACCAACCGTCGGTGCCAAAGAGCTGGTCGTTGGTGAAGTCGGTCACCGTGCCGCCCAAGGTAGAGACGGCAATGTAGTACACGCAGAACATGATGACCACAAAGATCGGCAGGCCCAAGATACGGTTGGTAACCACACGGTCGATCTTCTCGGAGGTGCTCATCTTGGCCGGAGCCTTGGTGAGGCACTCGTCGATGATGTGGGCGATCACGCCGTAGCGCTCGCCGGTGATGATGGACTCGGCGTCGTCGTCGCAATCCTGCTCGCACTGGGCGACCAGCTGCTCGACGCGAGCGGCCTTCTCCTTAGTGAGGTTGATGAGCTTGCAGGCGTCCGCGTCGCGCTCGAACAGCTTGACGGCGTAGTAGCGACGCTTGTTGGCGGGAACGCTCGCCGGCAGATTGTTCTCGATGTGGTCCAGAACGTCCTCGATGGAGGAATCGAACTTGTGCTCCGGCACCTGGCCCTTGGAAGCAGCGGACTTCTTGACCTGCTCGAACAGCTCGTTGATGCCCTTGTTCTTAAGGGCCGAGATCATCATGACCGGGCAGCCGAGCTTCTTGGAGAGCTTGTCCGTGTCGATCTTGTCGCCGTTCTTCTCGACCAAGTCGGCCATGTTGAGGGCGACGACCACGGGCAGGCCGGTCTCGATAACCTGAAGCGCCAGGTACAGGTTGCGCTCCAAGTTGGTGGCGTCGACCACCTGGACGACGACATCGGGCTCGCCGCTCATGAGGTAATCGCGCGAGCACTGCTCCTCGGGGCTATAGGGGGAAAGCGAGTAGATGCCGGGGAGGTCCGTGATGGTAACGTTCTTGTCGCTTAGGAGCTTGGCTTCCTTTTTCTCAACCGTGACACCGGGCCAGTTGCCAACGTAGCCGTTGGCGCCGGTGATCAGGTTGAAAAGCGTGGTCTTGCCGCAGTTGGGGTTACCCGCCAGCGCGACATGGATCTGAGAATCCGCCATTCAATCCTTCTTCCTTGTGTGCCTGCGCTGCTTTCTCCGCGCGGGCTGGATAATGTGCTTCAAAGATGCTGCATTAAGTTAGAAAAACCTAACTTTATCTGCAGAAATAACCGCGCAAAGATCCCTTACTGGACCTCGACGACGGCGGCCTCCTCCTTACGGATGGAAAGCTCGTAGCCGCGCACGTTGATCTCGACCGGATCACCGAGCGGTGCAACCTTTACGACCTTGAACGAAGTGCCCTTGATGAGCCCCAGGTCCATGAGGTGACGGCGAAGTGCGCCCTCACCGTGAAGCTTGACGATGGTAGAGCTCTCGCCCACCTTAACGTCACCCAACGTCTTCATTTACTTGTCCCCCTTTCAGTTTTTACAGAACGCTGTGGACTAACCGACGGTCATGATGTGCATGGCAACCTTGGAATCGATACCAAAGCGTGCGCCCAGCACCGTGACGATAATATTGGCGCCACTCGAGCTCACCACGTGGATCTCGCTGCCCTCGACAAAGCCGAGGTCCTTGAGGTGGTGCTTCATATCCTCATTGCCCTTTACACGAGACACGCGCACGGTTTCGCCCGCTTTTACCATCGAAAGCGGCATTGCCGGCATCTGCGGTCCGCAAGACATGAGTGGCTCCTAACGTCAGTTCGTCCTCAACATCGACGCGGTAAAAGTTAACCACGCCTATGTTCGCTTTAGTAAACTAACACGTGGTTAACTTTTTGGAAAGGGTCCCCATTCAGATTTCGAAAAAGTTTCCTATACGAAACAAAGGCACTGCAAAGACCGTCTCTTTGCAGTGCCTATTGATACCAATTTATGCAACAGAGGGGACTGCCCCTTTGTCACATTGTTGAGGTTAAAGCGAGAGGTTTCTGATCGACGTGACGCAGGAGGCCTCATCCACGCCCGAAACACGGAACACGACGTCTTCGCCACATTCGCCGCAGAGTGCCATGAGCCCTATAACATCGCGGCCATCCGTGTGGCGATTGCCGATACTGACTGACACGTCGCTACGATGCTTGGCAATGATGTCATAGAGCAGCGCAACCGGGCGGGCATGTAATCCCAACGGATCTTTAATCGTCTTTGTAAACTCGACCATGTCCCCTCCCGCGGCATCGCACATTCGGCCGGCAAAACCCAGCCACGTGGTAGCTATTGTACGTTACCGGCGCGCCCCCGTCTCACAAAAAACGAGGGAAGGCCCACGTCCTTCCCTCGTTGCGGGCAATATGTAGCCGTTCGCCTACATCAGGCGCAGGCTGACGTCCTTGAGCTGGGCGCCGCTAACGGCACTCGGAGCGCCCGACATAAGGTCGGAGCCGCTGGCCGTCTTGGGGAACGCCATGACGTCGCGGATGGAGTCGGAACCGGTGAGCAGCATGCACACGCGGTCCAGGCCCAGAGCGAAACCGCCCATCGGGGGCGCACCAAACTTGAGGGCCTCCATGAGGAAGCCGAACTGAGACTCGGCACGCTCCTCGGTAAAGCCCAGGAGCTTGAGCATGGACATCTGCATCTCGGCGTTGTGGATACGCATACCGCCGCCGCCGGCCTCAAAGCCGTCCATGACAAAGTCGTAGGTGCAAGAACCGGCTGCCAACGGGTCGGCCTCGATCTTGGCGATGTCGGTCTCGGTCGGCAGGGTAAAGGGCTGGTGCTCGGCAGCATAGGCCTTGCGATCCTCGTCCCAGTGGAACAGCGGGAAGTTGACGACCCACAGGAAGTCGTGGCCCTCGCGCTTGATCTCGAGCGCATTGGCCATGTGCGAACGCATGCCGCCCAGGATCTCGTCGGAGAGCAAGCGCGGGCCGGCGGCGAACATCACAAGGTCGCCGGGCTCGACATCCATGCGCTCGCGCAGAGCCGCCATCTCCTCGTCCGAGAAGAACTTGACGATGGGGCTGTTGATAGAGCCGTCCTCGCGGAAAGCAATCCAGGCCAGGCCCTTGGCGCCAAACGTGGAGGCCACGCCGGCAAGCTTATCGATCTTGGCACGTGCCCAGGCACCGGCGCCCTTGGCGTTGATGGCCTTGACGACAGAGCCCTCCTCGTTTGCGGCAGTCGCAAAGACCTTGAACTTGGAGTTGGCGAAGATGTCGGTCAGGTCGACCAGGTGCATGCCATAGCGGGTATCGGGCTTGTCGGAGCCATAGGTGTCCATGGCCTCCCAGTAGTCCATACGACGCAGCGGCGTAGGCATCTCGACGCCCATGCGGCCGAAGGCGTCGGCCAGGACCTCCTCGAGCGCGCTCATGACGTCGTTCTGGTCCACGAAGGACATCTCGATATCGACCTGGGTGAACTCGGGCTGACGGTCGGCACGCAGGTCCTCGTCGCGGAAGCACTTGGCAACCTGGTAGTAGCGCTCGACGCCACCGACCATGAGCAGCTGCTTCAGGAGCTGCGGGGACTGCGGCAGGGCGTAGAAGTTACCCGGCTGAATACGGCTGGGAACGATGAAGTCGCGAGCGCCCTCGGGCGTGGACTTGAACAGGGAGGGCGTCTCGACCTCCATGAACTCACGGTTGTGCAGCGCCTCCCGAATGGCAAAGGTAAAGTCGGAGCGCAGCTTGAGGTTGGCCATCATCTCGGGACGACGGAGGTCCAGATAGCGATAGCGCAGGCGGGTGTCCTCGCTCGTCTCGATGCCGTCCTCGATCTGGAACGGCGGGGTGACGGACGTGTTGAGCACCTCGGCGTGGTCGGTCAGGACCTCGATCTCGCCGGTCGCGAGCTTGGTGTTGGTGGTCTCCTCACCACGAGCGCGCACGACGCCGTGGATCTTGATGGGCCACTCGGGACGCATGGTCTCGGCGATCTTAAAGGCATCGCCGTCGGAGTGCTCGGGGTCGAAGGTGAGCTGCGTGATGCCCTCGCGGTCACGAAGGTCGCAGAAGATAAGGCCGCCGTGGTCGCGGCGACGACTCACCCAACCGGTGAGGGTGACCTCTTCGCCCACGTTCTCGAAGCGAAGCTCGCCGCAGGTACGGGTGTGCATGGAATGCTCATCGATGGGACGGGTCTGGCTCATACCAGTGATCCTCCTTTATGGATCTGTGCCGCCCCGTGTCGTTCCGGGCGGCGTCGTACAGATTTGCCCAGCCTGCGTAAACCGCGCAGCCAGACATGGCGTTCTATCTTATCGCACCTGTGTCGATGTGCCGCGGAAAAGTGGCTCCTGCCCAAAGACTTGACGGAGACGAAACAATTGATGCGTCGCGGCACCCGTCTGCACGCGTCACGTGCGACAATATGCCCCAATAAAACAGCACTTGGAAAGGCCCGTCATGACTGCACGGCTCATTGTTATGGATATCGACTCCACGCTCATCAACCAGGAGGTCATCGACCTGTTGGGCGAGGAGGCCGGCGTAGGCGAGCAAGTGGCGAAGATCACTGAGCGCGCCATGCGCGGCGAACTGGACTTTAAGCAGGCGCTCGAGGAGCGCGTGGGGCTGCTTGCCGGCTTGGACGAGAGTGTGTTCGAGCGTACCTTTGAGCGCGTGACGTTTACTCCTGGCGCGCTGGAGCTTGTGCGCTCAGCGCACAGCAAGGGCTGGAAGGTCGGCGTGGTAAGCGGCGGCTTCCATGAGGTGGCCGACAAGATCGTGGCCGCCGCGGGCATCGATTTTTGCCTGGCTAACCGCCTAGAGGTCGTGGACGGCAAGCTCACCGGTAAGCTGGCGGCAGACATCGTGACCAAGGAATCCAAGCTCATCCAGCTGCTGGATTGGGCGGTTGAGTGCGGTGTCGACATGGCCCACACCGTCGCGATCGGTGACGGCGCCAACGACATCCCCATGATTCAGGCCGCGGGCACGGGCATCGCGTTTTGCGCCAAGCCCAAAACGCGCGAAGCCGCCCCGTTTGCCATCGATGAGCGCAACCTGATGCTCGCCATGGACATCATCCTGCGCGACTAGTCGATCCTTCTAACAAGAGAATCAGTCTGTCCTATAGTTTCCGAACAATTTTGTCTTAGTGTTCGGAAACATACCCTTTGAGTGCTAGACTTTGCGCCGTCGAAGGGAACATATATGGATAAGCGAGATCTTGAGCAATTGCTGAGCGATGTTGCCGGCGGAGTAGTCACCCCGGCAGTCGCCCTCACGCGCCTCCAGACGGCGCCGACCGCCGACCTGGGCTTTGCACAGCTCGATCTTTCACGCGGGGTGCGCCAGGGAGCCGGCGAGGTTGTCTACGGTGCCGGTAAAACCGCCGAGCAGATTGCCGCCATTATCGAGGCGCTGCGCGATGCCGGCCAGGAGCGCATCCTGGTCACGCGCCTGGACAGCGAAAAAGCGGCCCGTACCTCGAAGCTCCTCGACAACGGCATCGACCTGGGATATGTCCCGGACGCACAGCTCGCCCTCGTGGGCGGCAAGCCCTCCCCTACCGGCAACGGACGCATCGTCGTCGCCTGCGCCGGCACGAGCGACTTGCCCGTCGCCGAGGAAGCCGCGTTGACGGCCGAATTCTATGGCAACGAGGTCGACCGCCTCTACGACGTGGGTGTTGCCGGCCTGCACCGCCTGCTCGCGCATGCCGAGGAACTTGCACAGGCGCAGGTGGTCATCGCCATCGCCGGCATGGAGGGCGCGTTGGCGAGCGTTATCGGCGGTCTGGTGAGCTGTCCGGTCATCGCCGTTCCCACCAGCGTGGGCTACGGCGCGAGTTTTGGTGGCGTAGCCGCGCTGCTCGCCATGCTCAACTCCTGCTCCAGCGGCGTTTCGGTCGTCAATATCGACAACGGCTTCGGTGCCGCCTACCAGGCAAGTCTTATCAATCATCTGAGCGCCGGCACACCCTGCGCCCGTTAAGGAGCATTCCATGTCCAACCATCAGCACACGCTTATCATCGACGGCACCTCGGGCATCAGCGGCGATATGACCGTCGCAGCCCTGCTCGACCTGGGCGCCAGCGAGGGGCACCTGCGCGAACAGCTCGCCACGCTGCCGGTCGACGGCTTTTCGATCGCCGTCACGCGTGCAAACAAGCATGGCATCGACGCCTGCGACTTTGACGTCCAGCTTGCAGAGGAGCTCGAGAACCACGACCACGACATGGCCTGGCTCTACGGCAACGAAGCAGCTGCCGAGCACACACATGAGCATGAGCACCACCATCATGATCATGGTGAACACGAACACGAACACGAGCACACACACGAGCATGATCATGAGACCCACGGCCATGGCCACGAGGGCCATCATCACGCCCACCACCATCACCATCGTTCTTTGGCGGACGTCACCGCCATCATCGACGGCTCGCAGTTAAGCGATGGCGCCAAGCGTCGTGCGCTCGCCATCTTTACCGCGCTCGCCGCCGCCGAGGCCAAGGCCCACGGCAAAACGCCCGAGACCGTCATGTTCCACGAGGTAGGCGCCGTCGATTCCATCGTCGACGTCTGCTCTGTCGCCATCTGCCTCGATGACCTGGGCATCGAGGATATTGTCGTCGAGTCGCTCTCCGAGGGCCACGGCACCATCCACTGTGCCCACGGCCTCATGCCCATTCCCGTCCCCGCTGTCGTCAACCTGTGCCAGGCGGGCAATATCGCCCTCACGCCCGCACCGGTCGCCGGCGAGCTCGTGACGCCCACGGGCGCCGCCATCGTCACCGCGCTGCGTACGTCCGACCAACTGCCCTCACGCTACCGCATCGAAGCCGTCGGCTACGGCGCTGGCAAGCGCCCCTACGAGGGTTGCTCCGGTACGCTCCGCTGCCTGCTCGTTCACGCGGACGCATAGCCATGGATGCCCGCAAGGCAAAAAGCCGCGCTGCCATCGTTTCGGCGTTCTCCGAGCTGCTGCGCGAAGAGGACTACGGCAAGATCACCGTCGGCGACATCATCGCGCGCGCCCACGTAGGCCGCGCGACATTCTACGGCCTCTTTAAGAGCAAAGACGACCTACTGTCCGAGCTCGTGAGCGACATCTGCACCCACGCCCTCGACGACGATGGTACGCCGCTCGACGACCCACTCGTGCAAGTCGAGCATATCCTCAACAACCTCTGGGAACGCCGTCAGGGCGTTCGAGCCCTCGTAGCCGGCGCCGGCTCACGCGTCTTCGCCGACTGCCTCCGCAAGACCATCATGTCACGAGCAGCCGAAACCGTCCCCAACGGCCCCCAAGGGCCCGCCAGCACCATGGACCGCAGCTTCCTCCTCCACCACATAGCCTCAAGCTTCGTAGGAATGGTCCAATGGTGGGCCTGGCACAACTTCGAGGCAGATAAGACCGACGTAGCCAAAGACTACCTATCAGCCATTAAGCCCCTCTTCAACTAAGTAAGAAGCTCATCCCAAGGCACCGCTCTACCCCAAGGCATCGAGCCTACCCGAAGTGCCGCCCGTCTCTCAAGGCCCATCGCAACAAAGCGCCCATCCCATTTAAATTCAGATTTATATGTTGGGTTGCTTGCTCGAGCGCAGCAAAGACCCCGCAGCCGTCCGCATGGGGTAACTTCCCAGCGCATTCCGCAGGACGAAAGAACCCCCGCCGCACGAAGTGCGCAGCGGGGGTTCTTTCATGTCCGAGGACGCGCTGGGAAGTTACCCCATGCGGCCAGCGGACAAATATGTAGCCTCGGACTAGAACATGCCCAAGAAACCGTGCACAAACAGTGCGGCCAGAGCGGCACCGACAAACGGAGCGATGCCAGGAACGAGCAGGCCGTACTTCCAGTTGTTGTCAGCCTTATTCTTGATCGGCAGCACCTGATAGGCCATGCGAGGACCAAGGTCACGAGCCTGGTTCATGGCGAAGCCGGTGATACCGCCCATGCCCATGCCAACAGCCCAAACGATCAGACCGACGCAGATAGCGAGCATCAAAACGTTCTCGCCGGCGCGGCTAGCGGCAGCAAGGATGGCGCTGATGAACACGAAGGTGCAGATAGCCTCGCAGAAGAAGTTACGGGCATAGTTGGTGCCCTCGGTGGTGGGGTTGGTCGAGAAGATGTTGCGCTGGGCAATGGGGTCGACGACGCCCTCGGAAGCCTTGAACTCATCGGCGTACATAAGCCAAGCGATTACAGCGCCCACAAAGCCGCCGAGCATATCGGCGATCATGAAGGGGATGCAGCTGCCCCACGGCACCAGACCTACGATGCACTGGGCAAGCACCATAGCCGGGTTCATGCACACGGCGCCGCCAAAGACAAACAGGCAGACCGAGATGCCAAAAGACCAAGTGGTGATGGCAAACATATGGCCGGAACCCTGATACTTGGTGCCCTTGAGCACGGTATCGCAGTGCACGCCCACGCCAAAGATGATCATGAGGGCCGTTGCGCCGAATTCGCAGAGGAGTTTGGTAAGCATAAAACCTTATCTTTCTTGTCGGTTATAAACGATTCGTTTAGGCCGCGTACTAGTGCTGAGCGACGACAACGCCCAGGCCATCGGGAATGACGGCCACCTTGGCATCGGCACCCTTCATCTCAAAGGCGAGCTTGAGCGCCTCATCGAGGGTGTTGACCGGCGTCATGTGCATATCCTTGATCATCTGGTGATCGCACAGGTCGGTGACCATGATCACAGGGTGATGCGCCAGGATGCGGGCAAAGATCTGGCTCGTCCACTGGTCGGGCAGGGTCTCGTCCTTAGGACGGTCGATGCAGGCGCGCTCAAACTCCGCCGGATCGTTGTCGGCGATGTTGTGATAGAAGCCCTCGCCACCGTGGCCGTCGGCACAACCGGCGACGTCGATGATCACGCCGCCCTCGGGAAGCGTAGCCTCGGCAGAGCACATGCCCTTCACGGCCTGATAGATGTTCTGGTCGAGCGGGTAGCCGCCGTTAGTGGTGATGGCAATCTCGCACTCAACGGGCTCAACGCCGGCAAGGCTCTTCACGAACTCACAGCCGGCCTCGTGCGCCTTGTGAATGTCGCCGGCAAAGGAGCCGATGACCTCGTGCTTGCCGTTGAGCACCACGTTAAGCACAAAGGCAAGGTGAGCCATCTCGGCAGCGGCAAACATGTCCTCGCTCACGTGGTTGTGGCACAGGTTGCCGGCACGCGAATGGGAATCGTTCACAAACTGACCGTTGTGGTTGTACATGATGGTCTTGTAGCTGGCGATGCCAGGCAGGACAGACTTGCGGCTACCAGAGAAACCGGCAAAGAAGTGCGGCTCAATAAAGCCCTCGGCAAGCAGCAGGTCACAATCGGCGGCAATCTTGTTGATGATGCACTCGCCACCAGAAGGCAGGGTGCCAATCTTTTTCATCATGCTGTCGTCAGTCGCGACGTGCATAACGATTTCCTCGTTGGCAACAATCTCCTCGCCATACTTGTTGACGAGTTCCTCGTGCGTCGACGGACGGTGCATACCCGTAGCAACCAAAATACGCACTCGAGCCTCGGGCGCAGCGGAATGGAGGTGATGCAGCAGAATAGGCATCGTCACACGCGAGGGAACGGGACGCGTATGATCGGAGCTAATGATGACGATATCCTTCTTGCCAGCACAAAGCTCCTCGAGCGAAGGCGAGCCATAAGGGTTGGCAAGTGACTCCTCTACCAGCTTTTCCTGCGATTTTGTAGTCTTAAACTCGTTTTGATGACCTTCCATCACACCCGCGAAATTCTTATCCTCGAGCTCCAGATGCAACGTCTTGTGGTCAAACGGTAGTTCACATTCAAACAATGACGAGCGCCCTCTTCCTTTCAACTGACACACTAGATTAACCGTTGGAAGGATACGCCGCTCACCGAAAAACACCACCGTCCACCGACTCATTAACACAACGTTCATATTTGACCCACAACAAAATGGCCGCGATCCCAAACGGGACCGCGGCCGCTACAGTCGTAAGGCGAGAAGCACCACATGCATCTCAATCCCGATCGATAAGGCGCGCGGCGCGAAGCGCCAAACGCGCCGCCGGGACAGACCCCATCCAAAGCGCGCGAAGCGCACCAATATTCCCCCAGCCAGTAATCCGCCGAAGACCGGACATCGCAGGGCCCGCCATCAGTTTTCTTTTAGGCACACTCCGCAGGACGCAAGAAGCCCTCGCCGCACGAAGTGCGCAGCGAGGGCTTCTTGCATGTCCGAGGACGTGCCTAAAAGAAAACTGATGGCGGGCCCGGACGACTACAGGGCTATCGATTACCCCGTGTTCTGCAATCCTGCCGAGACGCCGGTCACAGTCGAAAGAATCAGGCTCATGTACTCGGCCTTCTTCTCCTCGGCCATCTCGTCCTGGTTCATACGCACCTCGCGAAGGGCGCGGACCTGGGCGATGGACAGGGCGTCGACGTAGGGGTTACGCACGCGAACGGCGCAGCCGAGCACGCGACGACGCTGCAGCGGCCACTCATCACCGACGATGGCAAGGACCCACTTACGGGTGAGCTGCATCTCGGTAAAGACCTTCTTGGACAGATCATCGCGGTCGCCCAGATGCAGATACATCTTGGCGATGCGCTGATCGGTCTTAGCAATCGACATCTCGATGTTGTCGATAAAGGTGCGGAAGAACGGCCACTCCTGGTAGGCAGCCTTGAGCTGGTCAAGATCGCCAAGCTGCTCGCAGGCGGTGCCCAGACCGTACCAAGCGGCCAGGTTAATGCGCGCCTGGCTCCAGCTGAAGATCCACGGGATGGTACGCAGGTCATCGAGCGACTTGGCGCCCAGACCGCGCTTGGCGGGACGCGAGCCGATCGGCAGCAGACCGACCTCGGTCAGCGGCGTCACGGTCGAGAACCACGGTGTAAAGTCCTCGGTGTTCAGCAGGTCCAGATAGCGTTCGTGGCTTGCAGTGTTGAGCTTCTCGGCCATATCCCAGAACTTCTGCGTGGTCTCGGTGTTGGTCTTCTCGACGCTCGGGGCCGACTGCAAAAGCGTTGCGGCGGCAACGGACTCAACATGGCGCTGAGCCAGCGTACGGTTGCCGTAACGGGCAAAGATGACCTCGCCCTGCTCGGTGAGCTTAAAGAAGCAGTTGACCGAACCCTTGGGCTGCGCCAGCACGGCCTTGTTGGCCGGACCGCCGCCACGGCCCACGGCACCGCCGCGACCGTGCATGAGCACCAGGTCGATATCGTTCTTCTCTGCCCACTTGGCGATGCGCTCCTGCGCGGAGTGCAGCGCGAGCATGGCCGTGGTAGGACCGGCATCCTTGGAAGAGTCGGAATAGCCCAGCATGACCTCCATGCGGCGGTTGGTCTGGGCAAGGCGCTTTTGCACCACGGGCAGCGTAAGCATCTGATCGAGCACGTCGACGCAGCCCTCGAGGTCCTCGAGCTGCTCGAACAACGGGATCACGTCGAGCTCGGGGACATCCTCCTCGTGTGCAAAGGACAGGTGCGCCAGCTCAAAGACGTCGGCCACATGCTGAGCGCTCTTGGTAAACGAGATGATGTAGCGGTGCGCCATCTTCTTGCCGTAGCGCTTTTGGATGGAGCCGATAGCGCGGAAGGTATCGATGACCTCGCGCGTCATGGGCTGCAGGTCGCCATGGATACCGTTCTCGTGGATATCCTTAAGGGCGCGGGCATGCACCACGGAGTGCTGACGGAACTCCATCTCGACCATATGGAAGCCGAAGGACTCGACCTGCCAGATGATGGTTTGGACCGGGCCGTAGGCAGCACGGACGGCACCGCAGGCGGCCAGCGAACGCTGGACGACGCGCAGGTCATCCAGGAACTCGTCGGCGCTGTGGTACATGGTGTCGGTGATACGACGGACGGTGGCGTTCAGGCGGTCGGCCATGACGAGCATGACGGCGCGATGTGGCTCGTGCTCGGAGATCAGCTCGGCGCGGGCCGTGTAACGAGGGCTCATCTCGACCTGATGGTTCCACAGGTTAATGAGCTCGGCCGACGGCTTGCTGTAGGTAGCCTCGAGCGTGAGGTTGCGGCCGATGTGGCGGCACTTGTCCTCGAGCTTGAGCACCATGTGCGTAAAGTACTTGGCGGCGACCTCACGGCTCACCTTGGCGGTGACGTTGGGGTTACCGTCGCGGTCGGAACCGATCCAGCTGCCGGGATGGAAGAACGCCGGGCACAGCGGCGGCACAGTACCGGCCTTGTCGCCCAGCACCCAATCGTCAAAACGACGATAGATAACGGGGATAACGTCGAACAGCGTGTTATCGAAGATGTCGATGATGGTATCGGCTTCCTCGACCGGCGTGGGCTTCTTGAGCGCGATGGGACTCGTACGCACCAGGGCGTCGATCTCCTGCAGCATATGGCGCTCGTTCTCCACCAGGTCGGAGCCGCCCAGACGCGGACGCTCCTCCAGCAGGTTGGAGATACGGCGGATCTTGCCCTCGACGGCCTTACGACGGGCCTCGGTGGGATGTGCGGTAAAGACAGGGTGGAACTCGAGCTTGTCGAGCAGCTCGTTGGCACCCTCGACACCCAGCTCATTCACCAGCTGGTGATAGGCAACGGTAAGCTCGTTGGCAGGATCGACCTCGGTATCGGTCGACGCACCGGCCTCGCGCTCGCGCAGCTGCGCCACACGGTAGTTCTCCTCCGACAGGTTTGCCAGATGGAAAAAGCTCGTAAAGGCGCGAACGATGACCTGCTGCTTATCGAGCGGCAGGCTGTCGATCAAATCGACGACCTCACGAAATGCCACGGCAGTGGGCTCGTCGGCGGTGGGCACGCCCTGCTCGTCGACGGCTTCGTCGGCAGCGCAGGTACCGGGGTTGCCGGCATTGACCACAATCTCGGCTGTCAAAATCTTGTCGAACAGGTCCGCGATCTCGGGATCATACTCGCTAAGCACACGGCGCTCCAGGCGCAAGAACAGCGCCAGATTGTCGCGCAGCTCCTCGGGGATCTCGATCTCGGCGAGACGCTCCCTGGACTCGGCATTCGAGCCGATTCGGTTAACGAGGCGGTTGACCACGGCAGCGACACGCGCCGCGGCTTCGGGTACAGACTGGTTGCTTAGGTTCTCAGCCACGTTTCCTCCCATTCCTCCTTCTATGCACGTAACATGCGGTATTCATTATAGGCGCTTGAGAAATACTTTCGACACTGATTGCGCTTTACCACACAAAAGTATTTTCTGCATTGCAAAGGTTTTTGCCCTAAATGGTCGTATTTCTCGGTGAGCGGCATACGTAAACGGGGGCATTCCGCATAAAAGCGAAACACCCCCGTAACAATCGCTCTCCATGAGCAGGGCACGTTAGCAGGCCCGAAGCTCAAAAAGATGCGCTACAGGCGCTCGCGAACCGCCTCGACGACGTTGTCCAGATCGGCGAGCACCTCGTCATGGCTCTGCATGTCGCGCACTTTGACCTTGCCGGCGGCAAGCTCGTCGCCACCCAGGACCAAGATGAGCTTGGCGCCTACCTTATCGGCTTGCTTAAACTGGGCCTTGAGCGAACGACCCTGATAGTCGGCCTCGGTCACGATACCTGCGGCGCGAAGCTCCTGCGTAATGGCAAAGACGTTCTGACGCAGCTCCTTGCCGGCGTTGGCGACATAGACGCACGGGGCCTCATCGGCACCCAAATCGCTGCCAAAGGCCTGCAGGGCCAGCAGGGCGCGCTCAAAACCGACAGCAAAGCCGACGCCCGCCGTGGGCTTGCCACCCTCGAGCTCGACCAGGCCATCGTAGCGGCCGCCGCCGCCGATGGAGCCGACGCCGGCGCCAGGGGCCTCGACCTCAAAGACAGTACGGGTGTAGTAGTCCAGGCCGCGCACCAAGGTGGGATCCTCGACATACTCGATACCGGCGGCATCCAGATAGCGCTTGACCTGCTCGTAGTGCTCGCGGCACTCATCGCACAGGTTGTCACCCATCAGCGGAGCCTCGGCCATGATCTCGCGGCAGTGGTCGTTCTTGCAGTCAAAGGCACGCAGCGGGTTGAGCTCGGCGCGCTCGCGGCACTCATCGCACATCTCGTCTGCGTGATCGAGGATAAACTGCTTGACTTGCTCGCGGTAAGCCGGACGGCACTGAGCGTCGCCCATCGAGTTAATGAGCAGACGAAGCTTGGAAAGATCGAAGCCCAGGCGCTTGTAAAACTCCATGAGCATGATGATGCACTCGGCGTCTGCCGCCGGATCGGGAGCGCCGAGCCACTCGATGCCCACCTGGTGGAACTGGCGCAGGCGGCCCTTCTGGGGACGCTCGCCGCGGAACATGGCCTCGGCGTAGTACGCCTTAAACGGCGTGGAGCCCTGGGGCACCAGATTGTTCTCGACGACAGCGCGCACCACGCCGGCCGTGCCCTCGGGGCGAAGCGCCAGGCGCTGCTTGGGCTTGAGTTTGGTGTCGGTGCCCTCGGTAAAGACGCGCTCCAGGTTGGCACCGCTGAACACGCGGAACATTTCCTTGCGCACGACGTCGGTCGACTGGCCGATACCGTGGACAAACACGTCCACCTGCTCGATCGCGGGCGTCTCGATGGGTTTAAAACCAAACGGCTCGAACACGCCGGCCGCAATCTGCTGCATCTTTTGCCAGGCGCGCATCTCGGCGCCGATAAGGTCGCGGGTTCCCTCCGCCTTCTGTGCCTGCATGGGCAAACACCTTTCTTTTGTATCGCGTCATAGGTAACGGTCATTATACGGCACAAACACAAACAGCGGTGGCGCGTCTGACCGAACGAGGGTATGGGGACTCGTTCGGCCAGACGCGCCGCCGCTGTTTGTGATCCCTTTTCCTCCGTCCCCTTCGGATCACGTGATTCCTTGGGGACGGAGGAATAGGGATCGTCCTTTGGCCTGCGGCGACCTTGGAAACCGAATGATGGTACGAGCATCCATTCGGCTCCCAAGACCGCCGCGGGCAGAGTTGGGTGAGCCGGCAAACGCGGCAGCGTGCTTACTCCCCCGCCACGCTCGCGCGCAGCTTGGCAGCGATGGGCTCGGACGCCAACAGGAACACGAGCATGGCCACGGAGCACACCAAGCACACGATCCAGGTGCTCGCAAAGGAGCCCGTAGCGTCGAACAGCATACCCGAGACGATGGCGCCCACGGTGCCACCGACCATCTCGAGCGAGGTAATGGTGCCCGTGACCTTACCCAGGTCGGCCATGCCAAACTGCTTAGACGCAGCGATCGTGGGCGTAATGGTGCCCATGCACGTTCCGATACCAAAGCTAATGGCAGCCACGATGGGGCCGAGGTCGGTTGCGGGGAAGCACAGGGCGACGCAGGCGACGATGCACGCGACGGACCCCAACACGTTGCCAAAGCGCAGGCCAAAGCGATCGTAGATGGCGCCGAGCGAAATCTTGGCGATAACGACGGTGACCATATAGGCCGAAAGCACCGTACCGGCCCACATGGGGTCGTGACCGCCCGTGACGATCTTGGCGCCGTTAACAGTGACGCTCGTCATATTCGTAACCTGGTTGGGCAGGATGGCGCCATTGACAAGGCCCATAAAGAGGAATGCCACGACGAGCAGCCAGAATGCCGGGCTCTTCTTAATGCGCGACCAACCGACGCTGACCTCGGGGGCCGTATGCTCGTCCTTATCGCCCGCGGTGGAAACAGACGGATCGCCCGGGTTCTCGCCGAGCGGCTTCAGGCCAATCTCGGAAGGTTTGGTGTGGAAGGAATACGCCGTGATGGGCAGTGCCGCCACAATGCAGACGGCGGCAAGCACCAAGAAGGCAGAACGCCAACCCACGCTCACGATCAGCGAGCTCACGATCGGCGAGAGAATGGCACCGCCAAAGCCCGAGCCCGAAAGCGCAATGGAGATAGCAAGGCCGCGCTTGGCTGTAAACCAGTTGGCAGTGACGAGGCTAATGAGCAGGCGGGTCGAGGCCACGGCGAAGCAGCCCGAAACGGCAAAGAGCACGTAGACCTGCCAAAGCTCGCCCACAAAGCTCATGCCGACAAGCACGGCAGAGGTGGCGATAACGGTGAGGGAGCCCAGAACGCGGCCACTCACCTTATCGGCCACATGGCCGATCACAAGCGAACCCACAACGCTCACCACGGTGGAGATGGCATTGGAAATGTTGTACTGCGCAAGGGAAATGCCCAGGTCGCTAACAATCAGCGGCTGGAACAGGCTCATGCAGTTGACGAAAATCGTGTAGCACGTGGCCATGATCACGAAGCCAGAGGCCACCACGAGCCAGCCGGGGAAGAACTTACGCTGCTGGGACATACTGCTCCTTATTTAACAAACGAATAGCCAGCACCGGGCGCCGGTAGTGCCCAAGATTGCCTTGAAAGACAAGGGCATAGGCCTTACGGCCATGCCCGCAGGCTTGAAAGGCAAGGTTGGGTGCTACCGGTGGTCGGCGATATAGCCCAAAGCGACTGCCGCATAAGCCGCGGCACCGAGCGGCAGCTCGGCGTCGTTAAAGCGCGCCTTGGGATGGTGCTGGGCAAAATGCTCATCCGTATCGGTTACAGCGGCGCCCACGGTAAAGTACGCGCTCGGGATCTCGCTCGAGATAAGCGCAAAGTCCTCGCTCGCCATGGCGTGGAACAACGGCAGGAAAGCTGCCTTGGGCAATGTCGCACCCACATAGCCCAGCGATGCCTGGGTCATATCGTCATCGAGTACGAGCGGCGGAACATCCGAGAGCGTCTCGATGGTCGCCGGCGTGCGATACGTTGCCGCTACGCCGTTGACGACCTCGGCGATGCGGGCCTTAAGATGCGCCATGAGCTCGACGTCAAAGCCGCGCAGCGTTCCTTCGAGCACGCAGGTGTCGGGAATGACGTTTGCCGCCTGTCCGCCGGCAAACTTACCCACGGTAAGTGCGACCTCCTTGGCCGCCGGCACCTCGCGGGAGATGAGCTCCTGGAGTGCCAGGTGCACATGGACGCCGGCCGTGATGGGGTCGATGCAGATCTCGGGGCTCGAGCCATGGCCGCCCTTGCCCTGCAGTGTAATGCGGAAACCGTACACGCCCGAAAGCGCCGGGCTCCCATAGAGCACCAGGCCGAGCGGCGATTGGCTGTTAACATGCATGGCGAAAGCCGCCTGGGGACGCGGGTTCTGCAGAAGACCATCGGCAATGGCAGCGCGAGCGCCCTCAAAGGTTTCCTCGCCCGGCTGAAACAGCAGCTTAACCGTGGCATTGGCATCGACAAGCTCGGCCTCGCGAGCCTTGAGCAGGCGGGCGGCACCAAGCAGGGCCGTCGCATGCATATCGTGGCCGCAAGCATGCATGCAGCCGTTGACAGAGGCGAAAGGCTCGCCCGACTCTTCCGCGACGGGAAGGGCATCCATGTCACCGCGCAGCATGATGACCGTGCCGGCCTGATCGTCCGTGCACGTACCGTTGCCCTGGGCCGCCACGGCCGCACCGGCACCGATGAGGCCCACAACACAGGAGCCGTCGACGAGTGTGGCAAACGGGATGCCCATCTCGATCAGCCGTGCCTGGATATACGCAGAGGTTTGCGGAAGGCGATTACCCAACTCGGGCGTCTGGTGCAGGTCGTGGCGCCACGCAGCAAGCTTGTCTGCAAAAGCTTGAGCCTCGGCAACAAGACCGTCACCGATAGCGGCTTGCGCTGCCTGGGTGGCCTTGGGCGCTGGTTGCGGTTGAAAATCGGACTGAGCTGGTGCCATAGATGCCCTCCAGTATTATTTGTGCAGCAAACACTTTGATAGTCTAAAGTGCAAGGCATAACTGTAAGGGCGTTACATAAAAAACGCCGCCCCAGGAGGGCGGCGCAACAAGTTGTTTACAATTGCGCTCAATTATTTCGGCGCAAAAAATCGAAATGTGTCTCGCTCAAGATGATCGACAAGAAGATGAGGACGAAGCCGGCGAGCAGACGCGAAGTGAGCGCCTCCCCCATCAGCAGCACCGAAAACAACACGCCCGAGGGGGACTCCATCGATAGGAGCAATGAGCCCGTCGAGGCCGGGACGTGCGCCAAGCCGACGTTTTGGATGAGCAGCGCCACGCACGTGCAGCCCACCGAGAGAAAGGCCATCACGCCGATAAAGCTCGGCGTCCACACGGACGTGGGCGCTTGGGTCTCGAACAACAGCGACGAGATAAGGCTCAAGACGCCATTGCCCACAAACATCCAAAACGTAATGACGTTGATATCCATTTTGCGACCGTACTTGGCGGTCACCGCCATCTGGATGGCAAAGAAAACCGCACCGCCCAGCGTGATGGCATCACCGATGTTGAACTCGACGCTATCGAGCGCCACCAGGCCAATGCCCGCCAGGCAGAGCAATGCGGCGCCCAAGTTGTAACGAGTGAGCTTTTCGCCGCTTAGGAAATAGCTCGCGAACGGGACCAAAATGCAATAGGTGCCCGTCAAAAAAGCGTTCTTACCCGCCGTGGTCTGAGCCAGACCGACCGTCTGCAAGGCATAGGCTGCCCACATGAGCGCGCCCATGCTCAGACCAACAATCAGATTGCGAGCGTTAAGGTGGGCGGCGATGCGCTTGCGAAAGATAACAAGCATGACCAGCGCCGCAGGAAGAAAACGAATATAGAGCAGTTCGAACACCGGAATGGTGTCGAGCGCGTCCTTCATAGTGGTAAAGGAGTAGCCCCAGATAATCGCCACCGAAAGCAGTAGAACTTTCCAGAACAACGGCGAACGAGCACCAGCACCACGGAAGGTGCCGCCCGCGCCCAGGTCCTCGCGAGCAACAGGGCTATCGGGCAAGTTTTCGATTTCGTTGGCAGCGTATTGGGCCATGGAACATCCTCGCACTCAATCTGGGCGTGGTGTCCGCACGCATATGGCTGCGTGCCGCCTCATGGTCAAATAAAAACGGAGCGCACCGGACCCCCGGCACGCCCCGCTACTGTAACAACAACCAAGCAACCCGTGCAATTCACTACGCTAAAGCATCGGGTTGGAAGGCCTCGATGTTCCGACGGCGTTTACGTCGCTGCATTAAATCAATTTGGTTGACTCCAGCTTTTCGATGATCCAGTCGTTGGCTTTGATAACCGGGCGGCGGAAGACGACGCCCAGGGCCAGCGACGGAAT